>CAYRAV010000001.1:0-210655 GCA_964422365.1 uncultured Lachnospiraceae bacterium
CCGAAAGGGCATGAGTTACGGGATACCCGGATGGGTATACCATATCGGACGAAGTACAGTATTTCAACCAACTACACCCCAATGAGAAATATTTGCCAGAATACACTAAAACGTGTTTGAGTTGTTTATTGTATATACACATCTTGTAATAAACAACCCAAACACGCTCCTTACATAACCTTAATAATTAATCCGCCATGTTTTTCTGTAACGCTTTCAAAATACTCTTTGAATCCTATTTCAACAAATCTTCTTTTGAAATGTCCTTTCCATCTCTCCATATTCTTTCTAAATCATAAAACAATCTGTCTTCTTTTGAAAAAACATGTACAATAATATCTGTATAATCCATTAATACCCAGCTAGTATTCTTCTGTCCTTCAATCCTTTCTGGTCTATAACCGTTTTTCTCTAAAAATTCTTCCACATTGTCTACCATAGCACTTACCTGTGAAGGATTTGTACCATTGGCAATAATAAAATAATCCGCAAATATTGCAACTTCGCTAATATCAATTACACGAATATCTTCACCTTTTTTGTCCTCCAATGCTTCAAATGCAATTCTCGCCATTTCCTTTGAATTTTTCATATCTATTCTCTTATCCTTTCTCTTTTATAATATTCAAACGCCTCTTCTGTCATTGAATCAATTTCTTTATTTACATTTTCTTTTTTTAGATATGACAATGTATGCTCTAAAATCAAAAACACTGCTTCATCTAAATTTTCAAATGCTATTTTTCTAATTTGGGGAAGTCCCCATATCTCTTTTCTATTTGGCTCAATATAATCAGAAATAAATACTATCTTTTCTAATTCAGACATAGCTGGCTTTCCAGTTGTATGATATGTGATTGCAGATAAAATCTCTTCCTCTTCTATTCCATACTGTTTTTTTGCCAGACAGGCTCCTAATTTCGCATGAAGCAAATACGGATTCTTTTTTTCTACATCAGTCATTTTTATTTTATTTTTCTTACATTTTTCTAACATTTTTTCATCTGTATTACACTTTGCACAGTCATGTAATAATCCTGCAACCTGGGCTTTTTTTATATCATATCCATATTTCATTGCCAATGCTGCTGCTGTATAAGAAACCCCTAATGTATGTGTATACCTTTTTTTTGTCAACTCTTTCTGCAATTTGTTATTTATCTCTTCAAAATTGTACATTTCATTTCACCTCAACCTGCCACATTATATTTTGAACTCCCATATAGTCTATTATTCGAAATATATTTTTCAACTTCTGATGGAAGCAGATATCTAACACTTTGATTTTTTCGACATCTTCCTCTAATAATACTAGAAGAAATATCCATTGTAAAAAATTTTATCAAAACAATATCTCCCTGATATTTTTTTCGTAAATACTCTATTTGTTTTTCCATTTTTGAAAATATAATACCATCTCTGGTTGCTACCAAAACATGTACCAATCTTAAAATCTGTTCTGGATTCTTCCATGTTTCAAATTGGAATAGCGAATCAGCTCCTATAATAAAATAGTACTCATTTTCAGGATATTGTTCTCTTAAATAACTCACTGTATCCACTGTGTAAGTAATTCCTGCACGTTCTAACTCTAAAGTTGATAACTCAAAATAAGGATTGTCTGCGATTGCCAGCTGTATCATTTGTATTCTATGGTAATCTGATACTATTTTTTCCAAGTCTTTATGTGGCGGCTTTTTTGATGGCATATAAAGAACCTTATCCAATTCAAATTGCTCCCTTGCATACTCTCCAAGCAGCAGATGCCCATAATGAATAGGATTAAATGTTCCTCCCATAATACCAATCTTCTGTTTCTGCACAATCCTTTCCTCCTTTACCATCTGAAAGCTGCCTTATACTGGTAACTGTATCTTTTTCTTCTTAGAAGGACGATATAATACAATTTTTTTGCCAATTACCTGAACAACTTCTGAACTTGTTCTCTCCGCAACTACTTCGGCTATCTCTTTTGGGTCATCTATACAATTTTTTAACACACTAACTTTAATCAATTCACGTGCCTCTAAAACCTCATCAATTCCCTTTGTGATCTCAGGTGTGAGACTGGATTTTCCAACTTGATAAATTGGATCTATGTTCATCGCCAGACCTTTTAAATATGCTCTTTGTTTTGTTGTCATAATCTTATATCCTCTTTTCCTTTCTAACTATTATGTATCACATTTTGTTACTATTCAGCCATGCCATTCATCCTTATTTTTTCAATGCAAAGCACATTTGCCAGAACATTTATTTTGAACAAAAAGTATAAATAAGCTGAACTATAACCATATTTTCAAAAAGCACCATCAACTGCCTATCACAATTAATGATGCTCTCTTCTTAGTGGAGATGACGGGAATCGAACCCGTGTCCAAACCAAAATCCAATGCCCTTCTACAAGCTTAGTTAGTTATTTCTCATTCCCTCCATTAATCTTGAACTAACACAATATTAATTTCAGTAGATTCATATTACGCCCACAACCTCAAATCTTTGGAAGTGTCGTTTCCTACTTGTTTTGATGCCTTATATAAAAGAGTAGGTCCAATTATATAAGACAGCTGCAACTAGGCAGCAAGTGCTAAATTATCTTCAGCGTTTATATTTAATTTTGCCATTTTTCGCATTGCATGCGGCTTGCTTCTTCACCTTCAATTGACCTGTCGAAACCTTTACATCCCCTTAATTTGAATGTATAAAGGTTGATAGACTGATTCACATCGGTCGTATAGACTATGATACCATTAACTTTTTTTTCTGTCAAGAAAATTCTTATGATTTTCTAAACAATCTGTAACAGTTCAGCCATGCACAGGTCTTAATTTCCCTTTGCTGCATCCCGCACTTTAGCTAAATTCCATCTACAACTATGAAAAAAGTCTTTATAACATTAAGTTATACCTTTTGCCTTTTTTAATTATGCATGGCTGAATTACAGCTATATTTATTTAATATAAATTCTTTACTTTAAAATTTTTCTCCGCTTCTCTTCTTTGATCCTTTTTAGCAATGTCCTGACGCTTGTCATATAATTTCTTACCTCTTGCCAATCCAATTTCCATCTTTACCAAACTGCCTTTTAAGTACACATTTAATGGCACTAACGCATATCCTTTCTGTGCCAGTTGTCCGGAAATTTTATTAATTTCATATTTATGAAGCAGCAATTTTCTTATTCTTAAAGGATCTTTATTAAATATGTTTCCCCTCTCATATGGACTAATATGCATATTATAAATAAAAACCTCTCCATCTTCAATACGCATAAACGATTCTTTAATACTACATTTTCCCATCCGTAATGATTTTACTTCTGTACCATGAAGTGCGATACCTGCTTCAAAAGTATCTTCAATAAAATAATCAAATCTTGCTTTCTTATTATTGGCAATTAATTTTTTTGTTTCTTTTGCCATACTTTTTCCTCCAACAAACTTATTTTCCTTTTTTCTTTGACTTATTTTTCTTGGTTGTGCTTTTTTTACTTTTATTCTGTTTTTTTATTTTATCGTTACTAATTTCTTCAGAAATAGCAGTATATTTCGCTAACAAAGCCATTGCTTTTGCTTCTTCTTCCTCATCTTCATCGCCTGTAACCATACCAAACTCCACTGTTTTTGTCAGCTTATCCACATCCATAACACGAATCATAATTCTTTCGCCTAATTTATACATTTTCTTTGTATGTTCGCCAACCATCATATAATTTTCTTCATCATAATAGTAATAGTCATCATGCATTGAGGTTACTTTAATCATACCTTCTACAGTATTTTCCAATTCTACATACATTCCCCATGTGGTGATTCCAGAAATAATTCCCTCAAAAGTCTGCCCAATAAACTGCTTCATGTACTCTGCTTTTTTCATTTTTTCTACTTCCCGCTCCGCCTCATCTGCACGACGTTCCATTTTACTAGACTGAACTGAAACATCTGGAAGTATCTTATCATAATGGCTGATACGTTTTTCCGTCAAGCCTTTCCTCAAATTTTCTTTGATAATCCTGTGTATCTGCAAATCCGGATAACGCCTGATTGGAGAAGTAAAATGACAATAATATTTTGTAGCCAGACCAAAGTGTCCATCATTTGTTACTGTATATTTTGCTTGCTTCATGGAACGCAATGCCAATCTGCTAATTAATGCTTCTTCAGGTGTGTCTTCAATTTTAGACATTAATTTTTGTATTTCTTTTGGATGAATTTCATCCTGTCCTACTTTTATGCTATATCCAAAATTATTAATGAATATACCCAGCTTTTGTATTTTTTCAGGATCTGGATTCTCATGCGTACGATATACAAATGGTACCTCCTGCCAGAAAAAGTCTTCTGCAATTGTTTCATTGGCTATCAGCATAAAATCTTCAATAATCTTTGTAGCCTTGTTTCTCTCATAAGCTTTTACTTCAATTGGTTTTCCTTTTTCATCTAATAAAATTTTGCTCTCTGGAAAATCAAAATCAATAGAACCTCTTTTTCTACGTTTTTCTCTTAAAATATCTGCCAGCTCCTGCATTAATTCAAACATTGGAACCAGTTCTTTATTCTCTGCAATTGCCTCTTCGTCTTTATCTTCTAAAATTTTCTTTACTGTCGTATAACTCATTCTTTTTGTAACATTTACCACTGTTTCGGCGATTTTATGGCCAACCACTTTTCCTTTTTCATCAATATCCATCAGACAGCTTAGTGCCAACCGGTCAACACCAGCATTTAAAGAACAAATTCCATTTGATAAAGCATGTGGCAGCATAGGAATTACCCTATCCACTAAATATATACTTGTTCCTCTCTTTAAAGCCTCTTCATCTAATGGAGATTTTTCTGTAACATAATGTGACACATCTGCAATATGCACTCCCAAATGATAAATATTTCCTTCTTTTGTTAACGTAATTGCGTCATCTAAATCCTTCGCATCTTCACCATCAATTGTAACCATCTGCCAATCTCTGATATCCATTCGCCCTGCCATTGCTGCTGTTTCCACTTCTGAAGGTACAGTCTGTACCTGTTTCATTACCTTATCCGGAAATTCCTCTGGCAGACCATATGCTTTTACGATTGATATAATATCTACACCAGGATCATTGACATGTCCTAAAATTTCTGTAATTTTTCCTTCTGGATTTTTATCTTTTGTTCCATAATTTGTAATTGTTACAACTACTTTATGACCAGTTACAGCATTTTTACAATACTCTTTTGGAATAAAAATATCTCTTGCAAATTTCTGATTATCTGCTACAACAAAGCCAAAATTTTTACTTTTTGCAAAGGTACCAACCACCTTTTCTGTACCACGTTCAATGATAGCAACAACACGTCCTTCTTTTCTTTTTCCTGTTCTTTCTGGGGAAATTGAAATTTGAACTCTGTCATTATGCAATGCACCTTTTGTCGCACTTTCTGGAATGAACACATCCTCCGGCCAGCCATCTACTATTACAAAACCATATCCTCTTGCTGTTCCACTAAAGGTTCCCACTAGCACATCTTCTGCTGTTAATTTAAATTTTCCTTTCACATCTATTGCAATTTTTCCCTCTGCAATCAAAGTTTCTAAAACTTCCCTCAAATCCTCTCTTTCTCGTTTTGGAACTTGAAGCATGGCAGCCATATCTTTAAATTTCAAAGGCTTATAGTCTTCACTTTTCATGTAGCTGTAAACCAATTTCTTTTTTTCTTCTAAAATAATGTTATCCAACATAAGATTCACCCCAATTCTTTATCATTATTAATATAAAATAGTTTATCCTTCTTTTCTTTCCCTTTCTTCCATAAAAGCATTTTAATCCAATACAATGTATCTATAATTGTTTATATTATACCACAACCATTTTTAAAATAATACCATTCTGGGAAAAAAATCCTCTACTAAAACTTCACAACCGTTTGCTATTATTCATATTTTGCCATTAACACAGAAAGAGAAACTTTCTCAAGTTTCTCTTTCTGTGTTAAATCTTTATATTATTAAAATTCTACCAATTCATATTTAATGCAATTGAAATAATAATAAACAATACTGCTAATGCTGTTGTACTTTTCTCTAATGCACCTTCCATGGAACGTCCTTTATTTTTGCCCCAGTAAGTATCAGCAACACCTGTAATAGCACCTGTAAGACCAGCTGATTTTCCTTCCTGCATTAATACTACAACTACTAAAGCAACACATATAATAATATATATAATAGTTAAAATCGTTCTAATCACTGTTAGCATGCGTTATACACCTCCTATACTAATATTACAATTCATCCATGCCATTCATACTCTGCTGTCGGTGCAAAACACATCTATTGCGATGATACCTTGCTAGGTATTATTTGTTAAAATAGACATTTTGAACAAAAAAGCTATGAACTCGGCTGATAAATCTACTGTGTATGCTTTTCTCTATCAAATACTTGTACTTTGCCAATCAATATATTAAGGTAAAAACACACAAATAAAATTATATCATAAAACTCCTCATAACACAAGTTATTTTTTCTTCCTATTTTCTTACCAAAAGAGATTTACCTGTCATTTCTTCTGGTTGTTTCATACCCATCATTTCAATTAATGTTGGTGCAATATCTGCTAAACATCCTCCTTCTCGTAATGTATATGCAGAATCATAATTTACAAGAATAAACGGAACTGGATTTGTTGTATGAGCTGTAAATGGATTTCCTGTTTCATAATCTACCAATTGCTCTGCATTTCCATGGTCTGCACAAATAAACATCTGTCCATCCATTTCTTTGATTGCTTCTACTGCTTTTCCAACACACTCGTCTACTGCTTCCACTGCTTTAATTGCAGCTTCTTCAATTCCCGTATGTCCTACCATGTCTGGATTTGCAAAGTTAACAATAATTACATCATATTTATTAGATTTAATCGCTTCCACTAAACCTTCTGCTACTATATAAGCACTCATTTCAGGCTGCAAATCATAAGTTGCAACTTTTGGAGAATTTACAAGCTTTCTATCCTCTCCTTCATTCGGCTCTTCCACACCACCATTAAAGAAGAAAGTCACATGTGCATATTTTTCTGTTTCAGCAGTTCTAAGCTGTGTCTTTCCATTTGCAGCTAAGAACTCACCAAATGTGTTTTTAATTTCTACCTTGTGGAATGCAACTTCCTTGTTAGCAATTGTCACATCATATTCTGTAAATGCTACAAAAGTTGTATTTTTTCTTCAACCTTTTCTTTCAAAACAAGCAAAATCATCATCACAAAATGCTCTTGTAATCTCTCTTGCTCTATCCGGTCTAAAGTTAAAGAAAATAACGGAATCATGATCTTTTACTGTTGCCACTGGATTGCCATTTTCCATGATTACAGTTGGCAAAACAAATTCATCATTTTCTCCTTTATCATAAGATTGTTGTACTGCTTCTAATGCAGAATCTGCTGCTACTCCTTCGCCATATACTAGTGTTTTATATGCTAATTCCACACGATCCCATCTATTATCTCTATCCATAACATAATAACGGCCTGTTACAGATGCAATTTTTCCAACACCAATTTCCTCCATTTTTTCCAATGCTTCTGCTACAAATCCTTTTCCCGATGTTGGAGCAGTATCACGACCATCTAAAAATCCATGTAAATATACATTTTTTAATCCTTCACGTTTTGCAAGCTCTAATAAACCATACATATGTGTATTATGGCTGTGTACACCACCATCCGATAACAAGCCAAACAGATGTAAATCCGAATTATTTTTTTTACAATTTTCAACTGCTTTTAACAAAGCTTCATTTTTAAAGAAATCCCCATCCTGAATTTCTTTCGTAATTCTGGTAAGTTCCTGATATACAATTCTTCCAGCTCCCATATTTAAATGTCCTACTTCTGAATTCCCCATCTGTCCGTCAGGCAATCCGACTGCCATACCACTTGCATTTCCCTTTACGAACGGATACTCTTTCATTAACTGATCCATAACAGGTGTTTTTGCCTCTGCAACAGCATTTGCTTTTTCAGTTTCATTTAATCCATATCCATCTAAAATCATTAATACTGTAGGTTTTTTACTCATTGATATTCTCCTTTATTATTGTATATTTTACTCACATTCTAAAACATGTATCATAGATATCATATACCTAAGTTTTCATATTAGCAAGATTTTTATAAAAATTTTTTTGATTATTTTCTTATTTAATCAGACCAAACTTGTTTAAAGGATAGATTCTGGCAATTACATGTCCTACTATTTGCTCTTTTTTGATTGTTCCAACTTCTTCATATCTGCTATCCCAGCTTTCTGAACCAACACGGTTATCTCCCATTACAAAATATTCCCCTTCTGGAACTGTAAAAGGCTCCTCCGCGACTCCATAATAACTGATTTCTCCTGTTCCTTTTGCTTTTTCTCCGAGATTTTCTCCATTAATATAAATATCACCATCAATAATCTGGACTGTTTCACCTGGCAAACCAATGATACGTTTTACCCAAAATTCTTCATTCTCTGTTACTGTACTTTTAAATACAACAATATCATAACGTGCTGGTTTCCTAAAATGGTAATTCACTTTTTCCTGAATCAATATATCTTCATTCTGCAAAGTATTTTCCATCGAATCGCCATCTACTATTGCTTTTGCCCATATATATCTTGGAGATATAATAACAAAAAAAACAAAAATCAACACATAAATTATGCACTCAAAAAAAATGCTTCTGACCTTTTTTGATTTGTTTTTCCTCTGTTCTTCCTCAGATAATTCTATCCCTTCACCATTTTCAATTGAAGCACTCTCTTCTTTCATAGCATTTTGTACATTGTTTTCTCTTTCCATATCTACAGTTTTATTTTTCAATTTAAAACTCCCCTAACCACCATTTTTACATATATTATAACTTTCATCACTTTTAACCATAAAAGACAGACGAACCTTTTTACAGTGCCCGCCTGCATATCATATTCAAATCCATCTTCTTAATATTATTTAATTAAACCCATTTAAACCAGAACGTGTTTGAAAATTGCTTGTTACAAGATGTGTGTCACAATTACTTTATCATTTCCACAATTGAATATTTTCATTATATCATTTTTACCATAAATGTCAATTGCATTTTGTTAAACTTCACACAATTATCAATTTATTTCCCCCTTCTCTTTCTAAATTCTTTACAATTAATTCTACATTGCAGATTCAATGATACAACTTTGTATCATTTATAAAATATAATAAAATACTATCCAATTGGTATTTTTTCCTAAATTGAATAGTCTTTTATTATATTTTGATGATTTTATTGTGTAACTTTAATAAAAATCACTTTATTTATTGTAATTTACGATTTTTCCAAAATCTTCCTTTAATGATGCTCCACCAACTAATCCACCATCAATATCTGCCTGTGCAAATAACTCTGGTGCACTTGCTGCTGATACACTTCCACCATACTGAATACGGATAGCTGCAGCTGTTGCATCATCATATACTTCTGCAATACAGTCACGAATGGCTTTACACACTTCCTGTGCCTGCTCTGTTGTAGCAACTTTACCTGTTCCAATAGCCCAAATTGGTTCATATGCAATAACTGCTGTTTTAGCCTGCTCAGCAGTTACATTTAAAAATGCAATCTTAATCTGTTGACGAATAAAATCAATTGTTACTCCTTGTTCTCTCTGTTGTAAAGTTTCACCACAACAGATAATAGGTGTAATTCCATGTTCAAACGCTTTTAATACTTTTTTATTGACTGTTTCATCTGTTTCTGCAAAATATTCTCTTCTTTCTGAATGTCCAATAATAACATATTTTACTCCAATATCTGTCAACATATTAGGCGCGATTTCTCCTGTGTAAGCACCACTTTCCTCAAAGTACATATTTTCAGCACCAATCTGGATATTTGTTCCTTTTACAGTTTCAATTGCTGTAGTCAGGGAAATAGCTGGTACACAAAAAACAACATCAACATCTTCGTTAGCAACTAATGGTTTTAAAGTATTTAATAGCTCTTTTGTTTCGCTTGGAGTTTTGTTCATTTTCCAATTTCCTGCAATAATTTTCTTACGCATAATTTTATTCTCCTATCTTTTTCATTATATAAAGATAATTGCAAAAAAGCCTTTGTTACCATTTTGCAATTATCTGAATACTCTATAAATTTTTATTATTTATCATTTGCTGCTACTACACCTGGTAAATCCTTTCCTTCTAAGAATTCTAAGGAAGCTCCTCCACCTGTAGAAATATGTGTCATCTTATCAGCAAATCCTAACTGGTTTGCAGCTGCGGCAGAATCTCCACCACCAATAATTGTTGTAGCATCTATCTCAGCCATTGCTTTTGCTACTGCAATGGTACCTGCTGCAAAGTTTGACATTTCAAAGCATCCCATTGGTCCGTTCCATACTACTGTCTTAGCTGTTTTTACTGCATTTGCATACATTTCAGCCGTTTTAGGACCGATATCTAATCCCAACCAGCCTTTTTCTAAACCTTCTACATCTGTTACTACTTTTGTATTTGCATCATTTGCAAATTTGTCAGCAGCTACTGTATCTACAGGAATAAGCAATGTCTTTCCTTTATCTTCTGCTTTTTTCATCATATCTTTTGCATACTGAACATAATCTTCTTCGAATAAAGAATCTCCAATTTCATAGCCTTTTGCAGCTAAGAAAGTAAATGCCATACCACCACCAATAATTAATGTATCTACTTTATCTAATAAATTTTCAATTACAGAAATCTTAGAAGATACCTTAGAACCACCTAAAATTGCTACACATGGTCTAACAGGATTATTAACTGCATTTCCTAAGAAATCGATTTCCTTTTGCATTAAGTAACCTACAACTGCTGTATCAACAAATTCTGTTACACCAACATTAGAACAGTGTGCTCTATGAGCAGTACCAAACGCATCATTTACAAATACATCACATAAAGAAGCTAATTCTTTGCTGAACGCTTCACCATTTTTTGTTTCTTCTGCTCTGTAACGTGTATTCTCAAGAAGAACTACATCTCCATCCTGCATGGCTTCTACTGCTGCTTTTGCATTTTCACCTACTACAGTATCATCCGCTGCAAATTTTACAGGCTGTCCTAATAATTCTGCCATTCTTACAGCAACTGGTGCCAAAGATAACTCTGGCTTTGGCTCGCCCTTTGGTTTACCTAAGTGAGAACAAAGAATCACTTTTCCTCCATCTGCAATTAACTTTTTAATTGTAGGAAGTGCAGCTACAAGACGATTCTCATCTGTAATCTTTCCATCAGCAAGAGGTACATTAAAATCACATCTTACTAAAACTCTTTTTCCTTTTACATTAATATCATCAACTGATTTTTTGTTTAACATGGGTTAAACTCCTTTCAAAATTTATTTCAAATATTAAAAATATTCTCTCATATTCTATTTTACAGTCACGATACAGTTACAGTCCAGGCTGTATTGCGCATCTGCCTTATTGAAATTGTTATACAATTTGCTTTATTGAATAAGCTTTTATATGCAGATTGTGCAATGTTTTTTCTGTGTGACTAAATTGTAATAAGGTCCAGTCCCTAAAGACCGGACCTTATTATTAGGTCTATATTCCTCTAATGCAATAGCAATTAAAATTATGCTAATTCAGAGAAGTATTTAATTGTTCTTACCATCTGGCTTGTATAAGAATTTTCATTATCATACCAAGATACAACTTGTACTTCATATAAATCATCAGCTACTTTAGATACCATTGTCTGTGTTGCATCAAACAAAGATCCAAATCTCATACCTACAATATCAGAAGAAACGATTTCGTCTTCATTGTATCCGAAAGATTCATTAGCTGCTGCTTTCATAGCTGCATTGATTCCTTCAACAGTCACATCATTTCCTTTTACAACTGCTGTTAAAATTGTTGTAGATCCTGTTGGAGTTGGAACACGCTGAGCAGATCCAATTAATTTTCCATTTAATTCTGGGATAACTAAACCAATTGCTTTGGCAGCACCTGTTGAGTTAGGAACAATATTTACTGCTGCTGCACGAGATCTTCTTAAATCACCTTTTCTCTGTGGACCATCAAGTGTCATCTGATCTCCTGTATAAGCATGAATTGTACACATAATACCAGACTGAATAGCAGCATATTTGTTTAATGCATCAGCCATAGGTGCTAAACAGTTTGTTGTACAAGAAGCTGCAGAAATTACTGTATCATCAGCTTTCAATGTATTATGGTTTACATTATAAACGATTGTAGGAAGATCATTTCCTGCTGGTGCAGAGATAACAACTTTACGAGCACCTGCTTTAATATGAGCAGAAGCTTTTTCTTTAGATGTATAAAAACCTGTACACTCTAATACAACATCTACTTTTAAATCTCCCCAAGGGCATTTGCTTGCATCAGCTTCAGCATAAATCTTGATTTCTTTTCCATCAACTGTAATAGAATCTTCACCTGCTGTTACTGTATCAGCTTTTTCATATTTACCTTGAGATGAGTCATATTTTAACAAATGAGCTAACATTTTAGGACTTGTTAAATCGTTAATTGCTACTACTTCATAACCTTCTGCACCGAACATTTGTCTAAATGCAAGACGTCCAATACGTCCAAAACCATTGATTGCTACTTTTACTGCCATGATTATAATTCCTCCTAAAAATAAATTTAAAATTTATAAATACTGTCTGTTTGAACAACATATACAGTAATTAAACATTTTTTCCAGATTTGGTAATCTTTCTACAAATCCATTTCTTATTCTACCTAATATTGCCTAAAATATCAAGAGTAATTTGAAATTTTTTTTATTTCCGTTATTTTTTCTAAAAATGAATCGAAAAACTAATATTTTCTAATCATATTTATCTATCAATTGGAACAATTCTATTATCCTATTTTAAATGGACTTAATTCAAGCCTTATTTCCTATTAAGACATGCCTAAAAATTCATCTCAAAATTACATGCTCACTTTAAGTACCATCTGGACACACTACAATTCATACCATTTGTGCTGTCAGACTTTGTCTGGTAAGGTATGCAATTTGTCCCAAATTTAATCAATGCAGCTCACCACTGTTCATAAATTTAGAACAAACATCCCACAAATTGTAATGTGCACCTTACAATAAGCAATTTTTAGACACGCTCTGATACAACAAAAATTAAGTTTTGGAAGTTTTCACATTGAATACTTTCTGAAAATGCAGCTTCACAAACACAGGCACAATAACTACACCGATGCTTGAAAAGTAATATTGCCAGAAAAATAGCCAAATTTAGCTATTAGTTAATCTAAGAAACACTTCAACAGATAAGTTCTCTATGAACAGATAGTATACTTAACTTTTTTCATTTTATTCTAAAATCATAATTATTTATGCTATTTCCCCACTCTGTAAATAAAATGCAGTCAGAATTCCATCTTTTGCCACTATTTTAAAATAACTGCTCATATAGTTTTTCATATTTTTCAGCTGATGTTTTCCATGAAAAATCTTGTTTCATTCCTCTTTCTGCAATTTTATTCCAATCACGTTTTTTCTCAAAATATATCTTTTTTGCATAAGAAATTGTATCCATCATTTCATGGGCATTAAAATTTTTAAAAGAAAATCCATTTCCCGTATTTTGATACTCGTTATATGGTATAATGGTATCTTTCAACCCCCCAGTTTCCCGGACAATTGGCACTGTACCATATCTTAAACTCATAAGCTGACTCAATCCACAAGGCTCAAATAATGATGGCATTAAAAATGCATCACAGGCAGCATATATTTTATGTGCTCTTTCATCTGAATAATAAATATTTGCTGAAACCCTATCATTATACTTCCATTCATAGTGCCTGAACAGATGCTCATATTTCTCTTCCCCTGTACCCAAAACTACTAATTGTACATCCTCCGCACATATTTTTTCTATCATGTAATCGATTAAATCAAATCCTTTCTGTCCTGTTAATCGCGAGATGATTCCTATCATGAATTTCTTATTATCTTTTTGCAAGCCAAGTTCTTGTTGTAGTGCTGTCTTGTTTTTGATTTTTCCTCTTCTAAAATTATCACTATTATAATTATAATAAATATTTTTATCTATCTCCGGATTATATTCATTATAATCGATTCCATTTACAATCCCAACTAACTTGCTGCCTTTTGAACACATAAGCCCATCTAAGCCTTCGCCCCCCATTGGTGTCTTAATTTCTTCCGCATAACTTTCACTAACAGTAGTAACCATATCTGCATAAACAATTCCACCCTTTAAGTAATTCGCCTCACCATAGGACTCTAACTTATCACTTGTAAAGTACGCAGGAGATAACCCTGTCATATCCCTAACTGCCTGCAAATTCCACCTTCCCTGAAATTTCATGTTATGAATGGTAATGATCGATTTTATTCCCTGATAAAAAGCTCCCTCTTTAAAAGTATCTTTTAAATATACAGGAATCAAACCTGTCTGCCAATCATGACAATGAATAATATCTGGACAAAAATCAATAACTGGAAGAACAGATAATACAGCCCGTGAAAAATACGCAAACTTCTCCATATCTTCATATATATTATGATACGGAGAATTGCCTGCAAAATAATATTCATTATCTATGAAATAAAATGTGATTCCTTCGTATCTCATTTCAAAAATTCCCACATGCTGTTCCCGCCAGCCAAGTTTCATTTCAAAATGCGTTATAGGTTTCATTTTTTTTGTATATTTTTCCGAAATAGCTAAATACTTAGGCAAAATTACTCTTACATCATATTTCTTTTTGTCAAAATATTTAGGCAGTGATCCTGCCACATCTGCTAATCCTCCTGTTTTTATAAATGGATATACTTCTGATGCTGCAAATAGTATCTTCTTCATTAGCCTTCCCCTCTCACACTGTAATTACTAAATTTCATTATCATTATACACTATCTTGTCCATTAGGGAAAGGTGCTATTATCAAAATATTTCTTTCAGTATGTATATTAGTTCGTATATTATTTGTTATGGAATCATAAATTCCAGCAATTTATATAAATTTAATTTTAGACAGCCAGACACAAAATAAGGCATACAAATACAATAATAATTCTTTGGTACACCACATTTTTCTTATATTAAATATTTTAATGATAATAAGGGAACATCTTCTTCTTCACTATTTATCCCCGCATTTTATATTCTAATCTTATCTTATCCGCAATCAAAGCCACAAATTCTGAATTTGTAGGTTTTCCTTTTCCATTACTTACTGTATAGCCAAACAAATCATCTATGGTATCCATTTTTCCCCGACTCCATGCTACCTCAATGGCATGTCTAATCGCACGTTCTACCCTGCTCGGTGTTGTTTTATGCTGCTTTGCAATAGAAGGATATAGCATTTTTGTAATAGAATTTAACATTTCTCCATCATTTACTGACATCATAATAGCATCCCTTAGATATTGATATCCTTTAATATGAGCAGGAACACCTATTTCGTGTATGATATTTGTTACATCGCTTTCTAAATTATGTTCTTTATGTAACTCCTTATTCTCAAATATCATTCCTGTTGAAGATTCTATTAACTTCCCCTGCACATTTTTCTTAGCTTGCTTTACTCTTGAAATTAACATATTGTTATCAAATGGTTTCATTATATAATAATCCGCACCAACTTCGAATGCCTTTTCTGTAATTTTTTCACTTCCAATTGCTGTTAAAACAATAAATGCTGTATTTTTCTTGTAATTTTGATTTCCCCGTACTCTTTCTATTACTCCTAAACCATCTAATTTAGGCATTATAATATCTAGTAGTACAACATCAGGTTGTTTTTCTTCTATTACATTTAATGCTGCTAATCCATCCTCAGCTGTACCTACTACATTCAGTTCTAAATCCTGTAATAAAATTTCTTTCAATAACTCTAACATTTTGTTGTTATTATCCACAATAACCACATCAATCTTTACCATAATAAATCCTCCCGTATTATGTTTTTAAACTTTTCATCATTTTTTCTTTTTATATAGCAATTTGCTTAATATCCATTTTTTCCCATGCAAATGATATATAAAACGGTTACTTGCATTATACTTTTATATTCTATCATTTTCAACTTTTTTCCATCGCATTTTATGACATAAACCTATTTTTTTCTTTATTTCTTTTTTTTACTTTTTTGTGTTTTATTATTTTAGGTTTTGTATCTGAAAAATGAATTTTCCCCCTGCTCTATATTTGTTATGACTAGCTTTTGTATTCATGTGTTTTTTCTCCAGAATTAGTATTCATGAAGTAATTTTAGCCTCAAAAAACGATGACTTTTATCATTCAATTTGACATTTTTCGACATTCAGTAAAAATATTTTTTTATTTTACTCTAATTGAATCATGTTTTCAATTAAAGTTCCATATCCATGAGCAGGATCCCTAACAAATACATGTGTTACTGCTCCTACTAATTTTCCATTTTGAATAATAGGGCTTCCGCTCATTCCCTGTATAATACCATTTGTCTGACTTAATAATTCTTCATCTGTAATTTTTATAACAAGACTTTTATTCGTATTTTTTGCATTCATGCGTATTTTTTCAATTTCAATTTCATATGTGCCCACCTCATTTCCAATCTGGCATTTAATATATGCTTTCCCTTCTTTTATCTCCCTGGCAAAACCAATTGGCAATTTTTGTTCGACATTCTTTGACATCTTCTCTTTCTCTATTATACCGCTAATTCCCTGCACTGTATTTTTAGAAATTATGCCTATTTTATTTTCTTTTGCTTTATTAATATAACCTACAATCTCACCAGGAACACCATTTTCTCCTTTTACCACGTCTATTATTCCTGCATAATAAACATTACCACTTTTTATATCCATAAGCGTTCCTGTATCTACATCCGTAATTCCATGACCCAATGCACGAAATTCTCCATTATCATCTATATACGTTAATGTTCCAATTCCTTGTGTGTTATCTCTAACCCAAATTCCTAACTTATATATACCATCTCCAGATGAAATTGGTGTCACTGCCACTTGCACCTTTTCATTGTTTCTCAATATTGTTAACTTAATTTTTTCACCATTCGACTGTTGTACACAATCAACAACCTCCTGCTTTGAAGTAATTTCCTTTTCATTTACTGCAAGAATATAATCTCCAGATTTTACTATATTTAAAGCTGGCTCATAATTTTCTCCATTAGAAGCAGAAACTGCACCTGTTCCCAAAATCAAGACACCATTCGTTTTTACCTCAATTCCAACTGCTAGTCCTGAAGGTATGACCTCCATTTCCTCCATAACTTGTATACTAATTTCCTTTAACTTTAAAATTCCAAATAATTTTAAATCAGCATGATATGTTCCTGTTTTCGAAGATGATATTTCAAATGGCTCTTGCATATTTACATGCACAATATCTTTATTCAACTTTTTTTCTCCATTTTGTAATACTTCAATATCTTCTGATTCAATACTCGCCTTTGCAGGCACATCAAAATTAAAAGTTCCCTTCTGATTCACTACCAATCTTAAATTATCAGGAATTTCTCTGTCCCATTTATAATAAAGCATAGCAAAAATTGCTATTATATTAACTACTAATATTACAATTAAGCTATAACGATAACTTTTTCTTAAATTCATACCATGCCACTTCCCATCAGATTTTTTACAAAATAAAAAGGTACACATCCTGTATACCTTTTATTATTGCCAATATTATTTTTTTTATTTCAGCAATATAATTTTACATTTTTTGCCAATTCTCTCATTTCTTGTGCACTTTCTAATATTGCATCTGTTATTTTTGCCCCGCTTAGAATGCGTGCTAATTCTTTAATAGTATCTTTTTCACTTAATCTTCTTATCTCTGTCTTAGTATGTTGTTCCTGTGCTGTCTTTTCTATGAGATAATGTGAGTCTGCCATTGCAGCAATTTGTGGTAAATGTGTAATACATATTACTTGATGTTGTGTGGCAATATGTGCCATCTTCTCCGATACCTTTTGCGCTGTTCTTCCGCTAATTCCCACATCAATTTCATCAAAAATCAAGGTATCAATAGAATCTTCCTCTGCAAGCACAGATTTAATTGCCAGCATAATTCTTGACAGTTCACCACCAGATGCTACCTTGCCCAACGGCTTCATGTCTTCACCTGGATTAGTAGATATAATAAATTCAATCTCATCTTTTCCCTGAATAGTATATTTGTTCAGTTCTTTCATAGATATCTCAAACTGCACATCAAGAAAATTCAAATCAATTAATGCATCTGTTATTTTCCTCTCCAATATGTCTGATTCATGCTTTCTAACTTCTGTTAATTGCATACAATATTTATTCAATATTTGTTCTTTTTTTACTTCTTCTTTTTTTAAATTTTCTATATATATGTCAAAATTTCGATAACGCTCCAGTTTTTCCTTTGCTTTTTCACAATAATTTAAAATATCTCCGATAGTGTTACCATATTTCGCTTTTAAATTATGAATCAGATTCAATCTTTCTTCTACTTCTAAAAATTCTTCTTGGTTATAATCTACCTCCTCCATATAGTTTTTCAGATCACGCTGAAAGTTAGCTATTAAATCTTCTATCTCTATCATCTGTCCTTCTAGAAATTGTAAACTCTCATCAAATTCAATAGATTTATTTAACAATCTTGCTGCTTTTCCAATCTTTTCTTCTACTGAACTTCCATTTGCTCCTTCTAATGTTTGATAAATCTCTGACAAGTTTCCTACTATTGTATTTACATTTGACATTTTTTTGTAACATGCCTCTAATTTTTCATCTTCATTTAGCGTTAATCTTGCACTTTCAATTTCATTTACTTCATATTCCAAAAAAGAAAGTTGTCTGTTGCGCTCTTCTTCAGAAATACCTTTTTCTGTTAACTCTTTTTTTACTGCAATATATTCCTTATAAGCCTCTTCTACCTTCTCTTTTATTGGCTCTGCCTGCTGCCACGCAAATCTATCCACAATTTCTAAATGCTTATTTTTATCTAACAGAGACTGATGTTCATGCTGTCCATGAATATCCATCAATAATACAGATAAAATTTTTAATGTTCCTGCTGTAACAGTTTCTCCATTTACCTTACTCATACTTCGGCTTTTCATAATCTTTCTGGAGAGAATAATCTGTCCATCCTCTATTGGTAACTCTAATTCCTGCATTTTTGCTAATACATTTTTATCATCCACTTGAAAAATAAGCTCAACTAACGCATAATCCTTGCCTTTTCTAATACAATCAGAAGATACCTTGCCTCCTAATGCAATATTGATAGAGCCCAAAATAATAGATTTTCCTGCTCCTGTCTCGCCGCTTAAAATATTCAAATGTTCTGTAAAGTCAATATCTATTTCATCTATAATTGCTAAATTTTTTACATGTAAATTTACTAACACTATTCTTCCTCCATTTTTATTTCGTCGTATTGTAAACATATGTTCTTATTCTATTTTATCACAGTTTACTCATTTTTTCAATACTTTTTTAATTATTTTGTTACTCATTGGTTACAATTCATTACTGTTCACACCTACGGTGCAAACAGTAACAGAATCCAGACTATCATAATTCGCCTTCGGCGAAAGGCTGGATTCTTGGCTGTTCTATGTTCTTGGCACATAGCTTGACAGCAAGTGTCAAGCTTGTGAGTGAACAGTAACTACAATTCAGCTATAAAAAATAAAAGTCTATAGAACTTCTGATTTAGCATCATTCGTTCTATAGACTCTGTTTGATTTACCTATGTTAATAAGTATTTGGGATTGGGATAACCCTTACTGTACAATATAGCTTTACACCTTTTACAGTTGCAATAATTCTTGTAGTTCCAAATCTTCTTGCTGTAATATTTCCCGAACTATCTACTCTGGCTATTTCTGAATTTTCAGATGACCATCTCACTGTAAGGTTGGTATCATCCTCTATCCACAATTGATCTGTACTGTATTGTTCTAATGTAACTGATGTTTTATTTAAGCCAACTACTGTAATGGTAATTGTTGCTGATTTTCCACTGGTACCTTTTGCTGTAATTACTGCAATACCTGTATTTCTCGCCTTTACCGTTCCGTCATCATTAATTGTAGCAACATAACTGTTGTCACTAGAATATGTAACTTTATCTGTTGTATTAGAAGGAGATATATTAAATGCAACGTTTTGTGAAGTTCCTTTTACCATAACTACACTTGTTTCTGTAGCTGTAATATCTGTTATTGGCACTCTTTCAATAACATCAATCACACATTTTGCCTTTTTATTGCTATTATCTTTGGTTTTTACTGTAATTGTGGATCGTCCTGCTGATAAAGCAACAACTTTACCACCACTTCCTACTAAAGCTACATCTTTATTGCTGCTTGACCAGCTTAATGATTTTTTGGTTACATTTTTAGGTTTTATAGTCGCTTTCAATTTATAACTTGCCCCAACATACATTTTTAAATACATTTTATTCAACTTTACACTTGTTGCCTGCCTAACTACGGTAATTGTACATTTTGCAGTTTTTCCGCTGCCATCTGTTGTTTTGGCTGTTATTGTACATTTTCCTACCTTTTTACCTGTTACTTTACCTGATGCATTTACTTTTGCTATGCTGGTGTTAGAAGAAGTCCATTTCACCTTCTTACTCTTAGTTGACTTCACTGTGGCCTTTAATGTTATACTTTTTCCTACACCTAATGTATAGCTGCTTTTGTTCAATTTTATAGTAGTTACTGGTTTTTCTGTTGGTGTAATTGTTGCTGTTGGCACTGGTGTAATCTCTATTATTTCTATTACAGTTACAACACAATTTGCTTCAAGTTTCCCATCTTCTGAAATACAGGTTACTACTGCTGCACCAGCACCGATTCCTTCTACTTTTCCTTCTTCAGAAACTGTGACAACTCCTGTGTCAGAAGATTTCCATGTGACATTGGTATTCGTTACTGTTGTTGGTGAAAAAATCGGTTTCAAAGTAAAACTCTCACCTTTTTCAATCTTTTTAGAGGTGGTATCTAATGTTAAACCTTTGACACTTTGACGTACTGTTACAAAAACATATTCAACATTTCCGCTTTTTGTCTTCACAAAAATAGTAGTTGTACCCTGGCTGACTCCTGTAATTCTCCCCTCTAAATCTACTGTTGCAATCTCTTCATTTTGAGATGTCCATATCAAACTTGTTTCAGTACTATGCACTGGCTGCAATGTATATTTTACTGCATATGTATCACCCACATCTAATGTCAGATCTGTAACATCTAATATGATTCCTGTGGCCTGCTGTGTTACTTTTATCAGGCATGATGCAACATAACCTTCTTCTGTTACAGCTGTAATATAGGTTTGGCCAACTTTTACGGCTGTAACCATACCTGTATTGTTTACAGATGCAATACTTGTATCTAATGAATTCCATGTAATCACTGAAGTAGAATTTTCTGGTAACAAAGTATATTTAATTTCCTTCTGTTCTCCTACGCTTAATGACATTTCTTTCTCAGCGAAGGTCAATGAAGTACTAGACTGCACTACTGTTAAACGGCACTCCGCTCTTATTTGATCCGAAATGCTTTCTTTTGGCTGTACTGTAATATAAGTGGTTCCTGCTCTCTTTAATGTTACAAGTCCTGTCTCATCTACTGTTGCAATGCTGGTATCTGTTGAAGTCCATACCAAATCTGTAGATGTCGTATTTGCAGGTGCTAAAACAGCCTTCAGTCTAACAACTTCTCTATTCAGTTTCACTGTCAGCTGTGTCTGATCCAATGTAATGCCTGTGGCATATTGAACTACAGTAATTTTACAAAAAGCAAGTACATAATTATCTGAATTCATTGCTACTAAAGTAGTAGTTCCTGTGCCAACACCAGTGACATCTACATATTTACCTTCTAAATTTTCAGCAATCTTTGCAATCCTTTCATCTCCAATAGACCAATGTATCACTCCATCACTTGTAGAAGGTGTAATGGATGCTATAATACGTTCCGTATCACCTACATTAATAGATGTTTCTGCTTTATTCAATGTAATTGTACTATCTATCGTTGTAACTTTTACACTACAAGTAGCTCTTTTGATAACCTGATTATTTTGCTTTAATGAAACAGTGATAATAACATCATTTGTCGTTGTTTTTAAAGCAGTTATCCAGCCTTCTTGTGTAACGGAAACTGTATTCGGATCACTACTTGACCACTCATAATTATATTCCGGCTTATTACTATAATTAGGCAGTAACTGCAAGGTATCACCAACTTTTAATGATACTTTAGAATTCAAAGAAAAATAATCAATTACTCTTACATTAAAGGTAAATCCATTATTTGCGATATCTTCGCCTAATACACTTCTTATTTTGTCATAACTTTGTGGAACTGGTGTAAATGCAAATGGAACTGCATTATTAGTAATGCCTAGTGCCTTTAATTCAGCAGTATTAGCATCATAGGAAAGAATAGAGGTGTCCACTGACTGTGCTACAAACCACTCTTTTAATTCACTAACTGTAATATTCAATGCACTGGCAACATTATATGCATCTCCAATGTTTAATGTTAAATCCGAATTCGGCCGCTTATTCACTACATTCAGATTGATTGCAATTGGTTCAATGTCACTTTGATTATCTGTATTATTATTCCCCGTACCACTATTTTGTGTTCCTGTATAGATTCCTTCTGGATAAAAACAAACCTGATATTGACCGGAGTTCGCAGTTACCTGTAAATTCTTTGCAGGTGTTCCATCTACCTCTGCCATACGAAAAACTTCTGGCTCTTCTCCAACGTTTCCAAAAGAATCCCTGACAAATATTTTCTCACTATTGTTACCAAATTTGTAAACAACCCATGATATTCTATCGGTTAATACTTGTGTTGCATTATGTACATAATTGATGCCTGTCTCTAACACATCACCACTGTTAATATCAAACCGGCTGCCTTTGTTTCCAGATACTGTAATATTAGGCTGTACATAAACATCTATGGTATCTCTATCTCCTGTGCCATTTTGTGCAACGATTGTTGTATGCCCTGCACCAATACCTTTTGCAATGACAATCCCATTGTCTGCTTTACTAATTGTAACAATATCTTCATTCTTTGATTCCCATGTGATTCCTTCTAGATCTGCACCTTCTATCAACTTCAATTCTCCGCTTCCATAATTTCCTGTATCATCAGGTGCAATCATTAATGCAGGAATTTCATCATCCTTATAAATGTATTCAAATTGAAAGTTTTTATCTTCTGTTTTTGCTTTATTAATCAACAATGTCTTCTTTTTGACAGTGACATTTAACAGAGCCTGATTGTATGTAGTTCCTGTCGTTTTATTTTTAACTGTTAATATAATCTCTGCTGTTCCTATTTCTTTCGCGTATACAAATGGAGCTTTTACTGCAGTTCCTGTGGCTGCAATAGCATTCCCTCCTTCATCACGGAGTTCAACACAATTTTCGCCATTTTGAATAATCCATTCACATTCATATTCATCACTTACTACTTCTCCATTTACCATACACTGCAGTCGTTTTCTTTCCTGGGCATATAGTTCAATATAAGTAACAATATCATTTCCACATCGTATCTCTACTTGCGGCCTGTTTGTATCATCTGCATCATCATCTGCGGCCATAACTTTCAGATTTACTGGTATATCGAAACTCATTGTAAACACAACAACCAGCATTAGAAATGCAATTATATTCTTAAATCTTCTCTTTTTCATTCCCCTCGCCTCCTGCGTTTTTCCTATCAAATCATTCATTCCAGTTATGATATACTTCCTGAACATCATCATCTTCATCCAGTAAGTCTAATGTCTTCTGCATAGATTTAATATCCTTTTCATCTGTTAATTCTACCCATGTCTGTGGTATCATTGTTATCTCTGCCTGAGCCATGGAAATTCCTTCGCCTTCCAATGCTTCACGCACAGTACTAAAACTATCCGGATCCGTTAGAATTTCAAAACTATCCTCTTCCTCTGTAAAATCATCTGCTCCTGCATCTAAAGCCATCATCATCAAATCATCTGCTTCTAATTCACAGTCTTCTTTTGCTACAATAATCTGACCCTTTTTATCAAACATAAAAGATACACAACCTTGTGTTCCTACATTTCCATTTCCTTTTGTAAAAGCATTTCTTACATTTGAAGCTGTTCTATTTTTATTATCTGTAAGAGCCACAACAATAATCGCTGTTCCGTTTGGTCCATATCCTTCATATGTAACTTGCTCGTAGTTCACAGAATTAGCATCTCCTGCTGCTTTTTTTATTCCTCTTTCAATTGTATCATTTGGCATATTGTTTGCTTTCGCTTTTGCAATTACATCCCTTAATCTGCTATTGTTAAGAGGATCAGGCCCGCCCTCTTTCACTGCAACTGCAATTTCTCTACCAATAATTGTAAATATTTTCCCTTTTGCTGCATCATTTTTCTCTTTTTTGTGTTTAATATTTGCAAATTTTGAATGTCCTGACATCCTTCATTCTCCTTTATCCTGTTATTTTCTCTTTTTCATAATATCACTATTTTTGTTTTCTTACAACCCCAAACAAAATGAAAATATAATCCTGCCTTCATTTTGCCATCATTTCTGTAATAACTTGCTAATTTCTCCCATCACATTCTCAACCTGACTGTTGTCACGTATTGCACACATCACGGTATCATCACCTGCAATGCATCCTACTATTCCATTTAAATCCAACGCATCCAATGAAGCAGCCACTGCCATTGCCATACCTGAAATTGTCTTTACCACCAAAATGTTTTGTGCTTTATCCATAGAAATAAATCCAGATTTTAAAATTTGAACATATTTTGTATACATCTCTGCTTCTGGTGTCTTTAATACAATATATTTTTGTTTTGTTCCATCTACTGATATTTTACTCAGCTTTAATTCCCGGATATCTCTTGAGACAGTGGCTTGTGTGACATTATATCCTGCCGCTACTAATCTGTCTGCCAATTCCTCTTGTGTCTCAATATCATGCTGGCTGATTAATTCTATGATTTTTGCTTGTCTTGCAATTTTCATATCATCACGCTCCAAATCTTACCCGATTTTTTTTCGAAAAATGTGAAAAAAATTACTTTCTGTTAATTTAATAATCTTTGTGTCTTTTTTTGATTTTTTTATAGTAATATAATCTCCAGTTACCATATGATTCAAAATCTGTCCATCCATTACAATGACAGATTCATCAATTTGCATTTCTTTAGAGCTTCCAATTTCCAGACGAATAACATCTTCAGCCCTTACTACAAGACTTCTATTATTTAATGAATGTGGACAAATCGGTGTAATGCTGACAGCCTGAAGTTCTGACACCATAACTGGTCCTCCTGATGACAAGTTATATCCTGTAGAACCCGTTGGTGTAGAGACAATGACACCATCTGCCCGATATGTAGCAGCCAGTTCTTCATTCACAAATACCTTCACTGTAATTAGATGACAAAAGCCTCCTTTACTAATAACAAAATCATTTAATGCAGCACCACAAAAAATCTCTTTTCCCTTACACACAGAACTGCCTTCTATCATCATACGGCTTTCCACATCATATGAATCTGCAATTAATGCATCCAATGCATTCTGAACATTTTGTTTTTCTATCTCTGCCAAAAATCCAAGTGTGCCGAGATTGACTCCCAATATTGGTATGTCTCTGGCAATCAAATCATGTGCCGCCTGTATCATGGTACCATCACCGCCTAATACAATTACTGCCTCTGTATCTTCACTAATTTCTTTTTCTTCTGTACGCTTTGTGTTTTTCTTATTTTCACCTTCGTTTGTCAGTCTATAATCTTTTGTAATAATACATTCCTTCTTTTTCTCTTCCAAATATTTCTTGATAAAAGAAGCAAATTCATACTTTTTATCCTTTGTGCTATTGCTAATAATACAAAATTTTTCCATATCAGACACCTTTCTCATTCTAAAAGCTTATCATTCTCTATATGTTATTATTCCTATTCATTATTATAGTTGCAGTTCAGCCATGCCATTTCTATCTTATTTTTTAGTACAAAGCACAATCATTTCTAAATGGCGAACTATTACAAAACCTCCATGCATCCTTACAGTGTGTTTGAAAGTTATGAGATGCATGTCGGAATACCTGAATTCAGTTTTTTGCTAAAGCAAAAAGGTACTTTCATAGAAAAATTATAAATTGGCTAAATGGCAACTCATTATAAGCTTTTATGTGCTCTTTCAACAATCTCTCTTATATCAATATTATAATTTTCTCTGATTGTTTCCATTTTCTGATTTGGTGTTAACTCATTTTCTAATAGTATCTGTTCCTTTGTGAATGTTTCTTCCTGAGACAAATTTTCATGAAACTTACTATTTTCTATACCATTGCCAAAATTCTTTAACTCCTTGCCTGCTTTTTCACCTTTTTTGATATGTAACAGATACTCTATGTTTCCTTCTGGTCCCTTTATTGGTGAAAAATCAAGCTTAATCGGCATAAAACCTATTATGGCAGCATATTCTACAATCTTTATGATCACTTCCCTGTGAACACTTTTTTGTCTTACCACACCTTTTTTTCCAACTTTTTCCCGCCCTGCTTCAAACTGCGGCTTAATCAGACAAACAATTTCGCCATTATCTGCTAATAAATCTCTTGCTGGCTCTAGTACCTTTGTTAATGAAATAAAGGAAACATCAATAGATGCAAACTGTATCTTTTCTGGAATATCTTTTGGTGTTACATACCGAATATTAGTCTTTTCCATACAGATTACCCGCTGATCCTGACGCAATTTCCATGCAAGCTGATTAGTTCCCACATCAACAGAATACACCTTTACCGCACCATTTTGTAACATACAATCTGTAAAACCTCCTGTGGATGAACCAATATCCATACAGACTTTTCCATCTACAGAAACTCCATACTGCTCAATAGCTTTTTCCAGTTTATATCCTCCACGGCTGACATATTTCATTGGCTTGCCTTTGATTACAATATCTACACCTTCTGAAAACATTGAGCCCGCTTTATCTTCTCTCTGTTCCTCTACAAATACATTTCCTGACATAATAATGGCTTTTGCTTTTTCCCTTGTTTCTGCCAATCCTCTTTTTACTAATAATATGTCTAATCGTTCTTTCATTGTAAACTTTGTATCCTTTCTATAATGGAATCTTTATCTAAGCCAATGTGTGTGTATAATTGTTTTACATCACCATGTTCTACAAACTGATTTGGAATAGACACATTTATCTGCTTCAGTAAAAGTCCCTTTTTGCAAATATACCCGGAAACCACTTGTCCAATTCCACCATTTTCTACATTTTCTTCTAATGTTACAATTAATTTATGCTCCTTTGCAATCTCATCAATACATTTTGTATCTAAGGGTGACGCAAAGCGAATATTAATCAATGATGCATTTTTTCCCAGTTCTTTTAACTTTTTCCGCACTTCTTCAGCAGTATTGACCATGTTTCCATATGCAAACAGAGCAATTTCATTTCCTCTTTCAATCCACTCACTTTTTCCAAAAACAATTGGCTCCTGTTTCTCCTTAAACCCTTGATATGCATATCCTCTTGGATATCTGATTGCAACAGGTCCATTTATTGTAAAGGCAAATTGAAGCATTTCCTTAAGCTCTCTAGCATTTTTAGGTGCCATTATTGTCAAATTAGGAATATTCATCAAAAATGAAAGATCAAAGATGCCCTGATGGGTTTCTCCGTCATTTCCTACCAGACCTGCCCTGTCAATTGCAAATATTACCGGCAATTCACCAATGCATACATCATGTAAAATCTGATCATATGCCCTTTGCAAAAAAGTAGAGTAAATTGCAACCACTGGCCGTAGTCCTTCTGCTGCCAGACCTGCTGCAAAAGTAACTGCATGCTCTTCTGCAATGCCTACATCATAAAATCTTTCCGGAAATGCCTGTTTAAATGGTACAAGTCCTGTTCCACTTGGCATAGCAGCAGTTACTGCAACAATATCTTCTCGTTCTTTTGCCATTTCACATAATGCTTTGCTGAATATATCTGTATAAGTACTTCCTGATTTTGCTGTTTTTGCTTTTCCGGTTTTTAATTCAAACGGATTTACCCCATGAAATGCAGACGGGTTCTTCTCTGCCATAGAAAAACCTTTCCCCTTCTTTGTTACCACATGTAAAATAACAGCCCCTTTTTGCTTAAATGCTGTTTCTAATGCCGAAAGTATCAATGAAAGATTATGTCCATTCAGTGGTCCAATATAGGTAAGTCCCATATCTTCAAACAACATTCCAGGCACAACAAGCCTTTTTATGGAATCCTTTGAACGTTTTAGTTTATCCGCAATTTTGTCTCCTATCTTGGGCACTTTTAATAAAGTATTTTCCACATCATTTTTCAAATCCTGATAGCGGACATTTGTCCTTATTTTTCCCAAATAGTTTGCCATTCCTCCAACATTCTCTGAAATAGACATATTATTATCATTCAAAACAATAATCATATTTGTCTTCGTTCTTCCAGCATTGTTCAGTGCTTCAAATGCCATTCCGCCTGATAGGGCACCATCTCCAATCACTGCAACAACCTTATTATGTTTCCCTTTGATATCCCGGGCCTTTGCCATACCTAATGCTGCCGAAATGGAAGTAGAACTATGTCCTGTATTAAATGCATCTGCACTGCTTTCTTTACATTTTGGAAAACCACTCATTCCCCCAAACTGCCTCAGATTTTGAAACCCTTCTTTTCTTCCTGTTAAAATTTTATGGGTATATGCCTGATGCCCTACGTCCCAAACCAGCTTATCTTCTGGAAAATCTAAAAACAAATGTAACGCCATTGTAAGTTCTACTACTCCAAGATTAGAGGACAAATGCCCACCTGTCTTACTAACATGCTCGATTAAAAATTGCCTGATTTCACCTGCTAATTTTGTATAATCTTCAGGATTAATTTTCTTTATATCATTTGTCTCATTTATTTTATCTAAAATTCTTGACAAACTTCACACCTCTTCTGTCTCTTGATAGCTGTTATTACAAAACTGTCCTTGTTTGTATATCTTATTATACTGCTGTCTAATTTATTTAATACTCTTCTGTATTTTATATTGGTAACTATCCCATAGAATTTCTTATTTATTTCTTTCTGTCTACCAAATAAATTAATAACTGTTTTAAAAATTCATTTTTATTTCCTAAATTTTCTAAACTTGTAAGTGCTCTTTCAGAAATAAGAGCAACATCTTTTTTTGCAGTTTCCAAACCTTTGATTGTAACATAAGTTGTCTTTTTATTTTTTTCATCACTCTTGACTGGTTTCCCTATCTTTTCAAATTCTCCAACAACATCTAATATATCATCCTGAATCTGAAATGCAAGCCCTACATCCTTTGCAGCCTGTTCTATCTGTTCTACCTGTTTCTCATCAGCCCCAGCCATAATAGCACCAATCATCATAGAAGCCTCTATCAAAGCACTTGTTTTTAACCTGTATATGAAATCTAACTGCTCTTGCTTTAATGGCTGGTTGCAATTCTCAACATCCACAACCTGACCACCAACCATTCCATAAATACCAGCCTTGTTACCAAGTATCTTCATTGCTCTTGCTGCCATACCCAGTGTTTCTTCTCTTTCAAAGGCTCTGCATGCTGTTTCAAAAGCATAATTTAACAATGCATCTCCTGTTAAAATCCCCATAGCATGGCCAAATACAATATGTGTTGTTTTATATCCACGCCTGTACTCATCATCATCCATTGCAGGCAAATCATCATGTACTAAAGAATATGTATGAATCATTTCTATTGCAGCCATAAATGGTTCCACAATTTCTACCTGTTTCCCATCAAACATAAAAAATGTTTCCATCATTAAAATAGGACGTATTCTCTTTCCACCTGCCATTACACTATACTGCATGGCTTCCATCACGACTTTCTGGTGTCCTTCTGCCTGTGGCAGATAATGTTCCAGTACTTTCTCTACAAAATCAGTTCTTTTTTGTAATTCTGCCTTAAAATCCATATGTTCCACCAAACCTTTCAAACACATAATATGTTACACAGACATGCAGAAACATAAGGTATGAATAGCATGACAAAATGTAACCATACTATTGGCCATTTACTCTGTATCCTCTTCATTTTCCAAAATTATAATTTTCTTTTCTACCTTATCTATTGAAGCATTACATACTTTAATCAATTTCATTCCTGTCTGATATAACCGAAAAGACTCTTCTAATGAAACTTCCTCTTGCTCTAATTGCTCTATAATATCATCTAACTGCTGAAAAGATTCTTCTAGCCCTGCTGTTTTTGCCATATTCTAACCCTCCCTCTTTCCCAGTTTGATTTTCTTCTGCTCATCTATATCTTTTATTTTCGTTTTAGTTTTTTAATTTCTGTTACATTCGCAGATAGATCTCCATCTATCATACTAATATAAATTGTATCACCTATACTTATATTTTTCACACTTTTTAATTGTTTTTCTTCTTTTTGAATATAACCATATCCCTGACTTAATTTTTCCAATGGTGATAATGCTTTCATTCTTTCTATATAGATTGCCAGTATGTGTTTTCTATTTTCTAATTTATGTTCTATTAAGTTTTGTAATCTTTCCTCTGCATGCATGAGAAATTGTTTTTTCTGTTGTATCTTATAAATCGGATTATTATGTTCTATTTTTAACTTTTTATTCTCTAAAATTGTACGGCATCTCTGAATTTTATATTGTATTCTCTGCTGCAGATTCTTTTCATACTCTTGTAATGAAAACAAAATATCCGCTATATTACATACTGCTAATTCTGCTGCCGCTGATGGCGTTGGTGCCCTTAAATCTGCTGCATAATCTGCAATTGTTACATCTGTTTCATGTCCCACTGCTGAAATAACGGGTGTATTACATTCAAAAATTGCCCTTGCCACAATCTCTTCATTAAATGCCCATAAGTCCTCCAAAGAGCCGCCGCCTCGTCCAACAATTAAAACATCTGGTTCAAGGGCATCCAGCTTGGCAATGCCTTCTGCAATAGACAATGCTGCACCTTCTCCCTGCACTTTTGCCGGATATAAAATCAATTGAATAAATGGATTTCTTCTGGTGGAAATATTGATAATATCTTGAATTGCTGCACCCGTTTTTGCAGTGACAATCCCCACTGTCTTTGCATAAACAGGAATATCCTGTTTATACTCTGGTGCAAATAATCCTTCCTCTTCTAAATCATTTTTTAATTTCTGAAATTTTTCGTATAGACGTCCTGCACCATCTAATAAAATTTCTCTGGCATACATCTGGTATCTGCCATCACGCTCATATACCTGAATACTTCCAAGCACAATGACACTCTGTCCTTCCTGCAGTTTAAAATTAAGCCCATTCCTCTGACTGGCAAACATAACTGCAGAAATCTGGCTTTTTGAATCTTTTATTGTAAAATAAATATGACCTGATGTATGATATTTACAATTAGAAATTTCACCCTTGATATAAATTTTATTCAACGCATAATCGGACAAAAACATGTTCTTGATATACTGGTTTACCTGTGAAACAGAATATGCTCTTTCTATATTTTTATTCATTTTCTATTCCTTTTTCTTTCACAGCTTTTGCTAAAATACCATTTATGAATCCCGGCGAACTATCCTGCCCGTATGCTTTTGCAAGTTCTACTGCTTCATTAATGGCTACACCTGTGGGTATATCTGCATCAAAATAAATCTCAAATACGGCCTGTCGTAATAATGCCAGATCCACTTTCCCCATTCGGTTAATTCTCCAGCCGCTGGATACTTCTTCAATGATTTTGTCTATTTCTGGCAGTTTTTCCATAATGCTTTCATAACGCTCTTTTAACCTTGCTTTCTCTTTATCAGATATTTTCTTCGTACTGCTTTCCTTTTCATATTCCAGAGATTTTTTTTCATCTGTCAGGCATTGCATAATATTCTCTATATTATCAAAATAATTCTGACACTGCTCCTCCAATTCTTCTTGTTTAAAAAAGTCTCTTTGGAACAACATTAAAAATATGTGTTCTCTTCTTTCACTTCTTCTCATTTACATTTTTCTCCTTTTATCCGTTTATGATACGATCTTGTAATTTTTATCCAGAGTCAAATACCCCGCACCAAAGTGCGAGGTATCATCCACGCATCCATCCACAGATGCTATAAACTTTACTCTATAATACTACGTTAGCAATGCGAATATTTACTTCTGACACTGTCAGTCCTGTCATATTTTCAATTGCTGCTTTTACTTTTTCTTGTACTGTTTTTGACACATTTGGAATACTATATCCATATTTTACATTTAATGCCATATCTACTACTACAGATTCAGGACTAACTTCTACTCTGACACCCTTTGCCAGATTCTTCATTCCTAATTTTCCAACCAGCTCATTTGTGATATTGCCTGCCATAGAAGCTACTCCATCTACCTCTGTTGCAGCCAGGCCTGCAATGATTGCAACTACTTCATCTGCAATCTGTACCTGTCCTTTCCCCTTACTTTCCTTTAATGTACTTTTTGCATCTATGTCTTTTGCCACTTTTATAACCTCCTACTCTAATAATATCTAACTTCTATTATATCAAACTTGACAACTTTTGCAATTTATTTTTTCTAATTATGCCATACTTTTATATTTTACTGCTCTTTTACTGCCACTGGAGAAATTACAATATTCTTTACTTCTACTCCTGTTTTCCGTTTTACTATATCTTCAATCTGCGCCATTTCCTGCATAGTCAGATTGCTTGCTTCCACTACTACATCTACGCTGTCATCTACTATAGTAACAATAGAATTGGAAAATCCTTTTGCCTCAAGCAATAATTCTGCAGCACTTTCACGCTCTGAGGCATCTATTATTTCCTGCATCTGTTTTGTTGCCTTTTGTTTTTGTTTTTCTGTACAATTATTATTATTTATAATCTCTAACAAAGTCTCCTTATTCTTTGCTCTTGTCTGTTCTCTGGATAATTTTTGTGTTTGAAAGAAATCGCCTCCAATTGTCTGTGTTACTAAAACCGCTTCTCCTGTATTGTCAGTTTCTGCCACAGAAGTAGAATCTTCTCCTGTATCCTCTGCTGATATATCTGCCAGTTCCTGATCGTCTGCCTCTTCTTTACCATCTGTTTTCTCTTTTGTTGGTACTGGTGTTTCTGCCTCTGCTACATCTGATTCATCCGTTGTATCCGTGCTGCTATCCTCCCCTAACGTCCATTCATTTTTTTCTGTATCAAGTACAGCAGTTTCAATAGACGTGCCATCCGTTTCTTCACTTTGGCTTAATTTATCATCAGTAAAATTCAGATAGCCTGCCACTGCTATCATAATCACTAGTGCCATAATAATAACCTGATTTTTTTTCCATATATTTTTCATACTACCCCTCCTGCATGATTTCCATACCTGTATTTTTAAAATACATATATGATTTATTGTTTATTTCATCTTTATTACTTTTATTTTATGTATCGGTACACTAAATAATGCCTCAACTGCTCCAATTATTTCATTGGTTTTTGAAATATCATCTGCTCCCTCTGCCAATATTAGGACACCGGATATTTCTGGCTCTAATTCCTGTATAATATATGGACTTTCTCCCCCATCCTGTCCTTTTGAATAAATAGTTTTGTTCTCCTCATCTAAATTGCTGCTGGTACGGTTTCCACCATTTCCGTCTACTTCTGTGGACGTATCCTTAGAGGTATTGGAGTCTTTTAATATAATCTGCTCTCTTGTTCCTTTTACAGAAATCATAACATCCACCTCTCCCACACCCTCTATCTTTTTTAATATTTTCTCTAAACGATTCTCTAAATTTTCAACATAACAATCAATCTCTTTCTGAACAGATATTTCTGCCACTCCCTCTGTTATTTCACTATCTTTTTTAGAATCTTCTGATTGAAAGAAACCCGGAACCGATAAAAGAAGAATTGCTGTTCCTGTCAATAGTATCATTATCAGCTTATCCAAACCAATTTCCTTTATTTTTTCTTTCCACCCATTTTTTCCCGGACTCTCTGTCATATTCTGCACCAAGCCTATCCATCACAAGCATGCCCATATTGGATAGGCGCAAACACAACGGATGAAAGAGATCTGTTTGCATCATTTTCCTTTCTTCTATTTTTCTTTCACCCTTACCTCCTCTGCCTCCTTTTGGCAACACAAACTTATTATTACCATTTAGCTATATAAAAGTATATTCTGGCAAACCCAATTTTAATTTTATGATGTAATAATTACATTTTCTTCTGTTAGCTGATAAATTTCTATTATTTCAGCTTTCACTTTGTCCACATTCCATTTTTCTCCTACATTTTTTTCCAGTTCTTGTGCGATTCCCTCTGATGCTGTATTTACCTGTTCTTCCCTGCTCCAGTCTGTTTCCACAGAATTTTTTAGTTGTATCTCTATTTTCTTTATCTGCAGGTTTTGCTCTTCAATCTCAATCTCAATCTGTTCTGTTTCCAATTCATTCTCTAATAACTTATTTTCTATCTGCTTTTTTACCTTTTCCCTATACTCTTCTAGAATGATTTCTCCCTGCATCTCTTCCACTGCATTAAGCCATGTTTCTGCCTCCTGCTTATTAAACTGATATTCATTTTTTTCATATTGAACATTCCATATATTTTCCATCTTAATTAATTTAAGAATTGGTGCTGCTATAATACAAATCAATATTGTTCCTAAAAAAATCCCTACATATTTTTGATAAGATGTATTTTGTACCAAATTCATAATAATCTGGTATAGCAGTAAATACACCATAATTTCTTTTGCCAGATCCATCCATGCATCCAATGATACTACACCTGCCCTGTAAATGTTGTAATAATTACAATGGTAAAGAAAAACAAAATTCCCCCTATACAACCTGTATAAATCAGCAATTCAGAAGCTTTTACAGCTCCTTCCATACATTCTATTATCCTTTTGTCAGAAATTGGCTGTGCTGCTGTCATTGACAAACGATAAATCAAATTACATACAACTACTTTTATGAGTGGTATTACGCAAATGGCTATAATTGCAATCAGTCCGGCTGCACCTATTGCATTTTTAATAAGCAGGCCTGCTCCCAAAACTGTCTCTGTCACTGTCCCCAGCAGTTCTCCTAAAACGGGCAATGCACTGACTGTCTTATTTACTGCTGTATGCTTGAACTGACCGGCCACAGGCATTACCATGCTCTGTATTGTATGCATCCCTATTACAACACCTAACATGGTTTTCAATCCCCACCGTATTACCACTTCTATTGTTTCTACAAATTTTGATAACATGTCCTCTTTTGAAATTCGGTTTGCTAATGATAGAATAAAATAAATATTAATCATAGGTAATGCAATTTTTACAATTACCATTTCTGCAATAGAAATAGTAAGTAAAGTCATTTCGTAAAGTCCTATTGATGCTGTTATCCCTGTTACAAATGTCATAGAGGCAAAGTAAGTAGGAAGCAGTACTTTCATAAATGCTGTCAACTGCTCAAATGTATTCTTTACTAATTGTGCAACAGAAAAATAGGAGACTGTCAATACAGAAAACATAATCAGATATACAATATAAAAACTGCTTTCCCCTACCTGGCTGTTTTTAAACAATGAAGAAAAATTAGAAAAAATCCCCGCAATACATGCAAGGGTCAGCAATTGAAAAAATATATGTTTCTGCTGTTCTGCTTCTTCTTTTATAATGCCAAATGCATCGCTTCCAAGCCCGGCAAAAGAAAATCCTTCTCTCCCTGACACTGCCTGCTGCACATACTCTTTCATTGAAAAGGAATGGTTTGTATTCTCATCTAATATTTCCTGTATTTCATGAAAGTCTAAAACATTCATATATGTATTGAAGGTATCTTCTAATATTGTTTCCTCCTCTTTTGTATCTAAATCATCTTCTGACACTGTATGATTTACTGAACTATGTTTATTTGCTCTAACCTTACTGTCAGTACCCTTTGTCACAAATAAATAAATAATCAAAATCAGTATCATAAACAATACTATCTGGACCCCCTGCTTCATATATATTCCTCCCAGAATTTTTGTATGCAGATAACACTTTGCTGCTATTATCCATGCTATTCATAATCTGCCGGAATAAAACTTTTGTGAATGATAAATGGGCAGTTTTGAATAGTTGAAAACATAGTATAAATTTATTGTAAAAATACCTACATAAATCCCCATACTGTATCTAATAATGAAACAACAATCGGAAGACTAATGCCCAAAATAAACAGCTTTGCCACAAATTCAACTTGTCCTGCAATTGCACTATGTCCCGAATCCTTACATAACTCTGATGTAAATTCTGCGATATATGTAATACCAATAATTTTAATCAGCAAACTGATATAAGAACTTTGAATGTGAATATAATCCTGCAGCTTCTGCAATGTTTCGATAATAGGACGTATTTTTTCTACTCCAATTATAAAAATAATAATACTTGTCGCAAGGCTGATATATAGTGCATACTCTGTTTTTCCATTCTTAAACTGCATAGCAAGAAAAACCGCTGCAATAGCGATAGAAGCAACTTTTAACAATGTTTTCCACCTCATTTCATATCATAATGAAAATAAACTTTTTATCGTTTCAAATAACTCTGCAATATAAGGAACTATCCATAAAAGTACCAAAACAAGACCTGCAAGACTAGTAAGAAATGCTTGTTCTTCCCTGCCTGAGTGTTTTAACACCTGACATAGAACTGACACCAAAATACCTACTGCTGCAATTCGAAAAATAAGTGTAATATTCATCTTACCGTTCCTTTCATAATAATATTCACTGACTAATCTCATCCTTTATCATATAACAAAAGTATGAAAACATCTTATGTCCTTTTCATTACAACATCAGAACACTCAGAAAAATTCCGCCCGTTATACTGAATATCTGATATAATCTGATTTTCTCCGGCATGTCCTGAAATAAATGTTGTATCTCTCCTTCCACTGTTTCCAAGTATAAATCCAGCGTATTGAGCTGCATTTCCTTATCCAGAAAACCTAAAGTATCCCCAAGAAGTACTAATTGTCTGATATCCTCCTTATTCAGCCCGCTTTTTGTTTCTGGTAAATCTTCTCCTAATTGCTTTTTCCATATCTCACAAAAAGGTTCCCCCTGAAATTCCTGCATTTTATGAGAAACGTGTTCAAAAAAATTTTTATAGCATCCTTTATTTTTTTCTGCAATATGTATAAATGCTTCATTTAATGTACTCTGGCTATACCTGATTTCCCCTTTTAGCAAAAGCATATTTTTCCTCATAGTTTTCATTGCCTCTGCCCTTTTTTTCAACAACTTCGTATAGTACATACCTATTCCAACTGAAGCCCCAATAATCATTACAGCTCCCAGTGCTTTTAATATGAACACTCTGATTTCCCGCCTCTCTACACATTTTAATCGCAATCGGATATTATAAAGCTTTTTGTTCTTTTTTATGAATGTTTAAATAACATTGTTCCCCTATCATCATAAATCTCTTCAATTTCCCCTAATCTGTTTTTACCTCTTAATAAAATATACCGTTCAAACACTTTTTCTTTTACCAATTTTCCTAACAAAGGCTTATTCCGCACATCATCAATTGTACTTCCATGAACTGTAGCGATCAATTTGCATCCACAATTTACAACATATTCAATTGCCTCAATATCTTCTCTAGAGCCCACCTCATCCACAGCTATAATTTGTGGTGACATGGAACGAATCAGCATCATCATACCTTCAGCTTTGGGACAGCAGTCCAAAATGTCTGTCCTAATTCCCAACTCATTTTGCGGTACTCCCATATAACAAGCCGCGATTTCCGATCGTTCATCCACTACACCTACTGTTGCTCCTTTGCCCGCTTCCCCATCCGAAAGCTGTCTGATGATATCCCGAAGCAGTGTAGTTTTTCCCCCACCTGGCGGTGCAACAATCAATGTATGATACACACTCTCCTGATCAGATATATAGGACATAACCTGGTTTGCACATCCCTTAACCTGATGTGATAATCGAATATTAATAAATGATATATGCTTCATATGCTTAATTTTCCGTTCTTCCAATATAATCTTACCTGCAACTCCTACTCTGTGCCCCCCTTGAATAGTAATAAATCCTTGCCTTAGCTCATCTTCAAATGCATACAGAGAATAATTACTGATATATTCCATTGTTTCCCGCATTTCATTTTGGCTGATAAAATAGGCATATTTCTTATTATTTTTTAATTCTGAATTTTGACCAATAAAATACTCTTTATTATAATAAACTACAATAAGCGGCCCATTGACACGCAGCCGTAATTCCTGTACATGAGCAAAATCAAGGTCAGCATTTGCAATCAGCTTTCTAATCTTTGTTGATAGTACCCTTAAGACTTCTTCTCTTCGCTCCATCCAACCCCTCCATTTCCAAATTATTGTAATAGTCTAGAGTATACATATTGAGTATTTGTCAGAATATACTTTTTCACAATAATATGCCCATATACTTTTGCAAGACTAAACCATTACAGATTATTTTTTAATTAATCCCCTTCTTTGCAGATAGAAAAGCAACAAATTTGCAGCATTGCAAGACGGCGGGATTTTGACCCATATGCGTCCACCAACTGCAAGCAATCCTGCGCCTGGCTCATTACATGCATGAGAATAAAACAGTTTATTAGAACAACCTCAATGACAACTTATAACTATATTATATGAGTAATATTTCGCAGATATAACTTGAAAATCAATCTTATCTATACTATGATAATAAAGTGTAAAAAGTTCATAAAAATACAACTATTTTTTACAGCGGACAACTGACAGGAATATTACACTGAAAAATAAAGTAATATAAAATGTTCAAACTGTAAATATGTTTTTGGCACATTAAGCAACTATACAAATTTTCAAATTAAAGATATTGAAGGTGAAGGAAAAAACAGAAGAAAGGGAAAATATGCAAACACACATCTTTCACTCTTTGTGTTTGCGCCTATCAAATACAGCCGGCCTGTGCTTGATAGGCTAGGTACAAATTATGATAAAAGAAATTACAGGACATACTACTCTTACCTGCCTTCTTGGCAGCCCGGTTACGCATAGCATTTCGCCTATGATGCATAATGAAGCATTTAAACAGCTTGGATTGGATTTTGCTTATCTTGCTTTTGATGTTGGAACAGAAAATTTAGAAACTGCCGTAAATGGTTTGAAAGCCCTTGGCGTACGCGGCTTTAACTGTACTATGCCAGACAAAACTGCGATGTACCACCTTTGTGATAAACTCTCTAATGCAGCAGAATTAATTGGTGCAGTCAACACTGTAGTAAACGATAATGGTATATTAACCGGACACAATACAGATGGTGTAGGATATATGCAGGCAGTAAAAGATGCTGGATATAATATTATTGGAAAGAATATGACTTTGTTAGGTGCTGGTGGTGCTGCCACTGCCATCTTTGTGCAGGCGGCCTTAGATGGTGTTAACTCTATTCAGATTTTCAACAGAAAAAGTACCACTTTTGAAAAAGCAGAAAAAATCATTGCTCAAGTAAATGCCAAAACAAACTGCAGCGTCAGCATCCACGATATCAATGATACTGATCTTTTACAAAAAAGCATCTTAAACAGTGACATCTTAGTCAATGGTACTTCTGTAGGAATGGCACCTCATACAGATGAATGCCTAATTAGTGATCATTCTGTTTTTCATAAAGATTTGATTGTCTCTGATATAATTTACAATCCTGAACAAACAAAATTGCTAAGACTTGCCAAAGAACAAGGTTGCGCTGTATTTAATGGGTTGTATATGCTTCTATATCAAGGGGCTGAGGCTTTTAAATTATGGACAGGAAAAGAAATGCCTATTTCAAGCATAAAAGAAAAATATTTTGTACGATAAATGAACTATTATAACATTTCTGTACAATAAGTCAATTAAAAAATACCGCCCTTTGGTTTCACCAAAAGACGGCATACACAAACTATCCGAAAAGGCTATTCAATTCGGTATAATGTGCCCTAAGCAAGTTATATTATACCATCTAAACCACCTTTTCGCAAGAGGTGTATTTTTTTACCTAGCAATCAGAACATATGTTTATAAAAGAAAGGAGATTGATTACTATGGCACCAAAGCTAAATTATTAGTGTATCATATTTGTATCATACCATTGCCTTTTTTCGCTGTTTTTCTGGTCTTTCAAAGAACATTAAAAATCCGCAACCCCTTGAATTTACTGCATTTTCAAGGAATTACGGATTTGATTGTTACGCTGTAAAATTAAATACGTTTTAAATATTCTCCAGTTCTTGTATCAATACTAATAACATCTCCCTGTTCTACAAATAAAGGAACATTAACATTAGCACCTGTCTCCACTTTTGCTGGTTTATTAGCACCTGTAGCTGTATCTCCTTTAAAACCAGGTTCTGTTTCAACTACTTCTAATTCGACAAACATAGGTGGCTCAATTGCAAATATTTCTCCATTATGAGAAAGCATTTTTACCATTTCATTTTCTTTTACGAATTTCAAAGAATCGCCAATTGCATCTGCTGTTAAAGAAAACTGATCATATGTTTCGACATCCATAAAATTATATAAATCTCCATCTGCATAAAGATATTGCATATCTTTTTTTTCAATATGGGCCTGTGGACACTTTTCTGTAGGTCTGAATGTTTTTTCTACTACTCCTCCATTTTTGATATTTTTTAGTTTTGTTCTTACGAAAGCAGCTCCTTTACCTGGTTTTACATGCTGGAATTCGATAACCTGGTATACACCATTATCCAATTCAATTGTAAGACCATTTCTGAAATCTCCTGCTGATACCATATTAAAATCCTCCTTAAATCACTTCATTTATACCTTTCGTTCTCTTTTCTCATTAAATGCTCTACTCTTCTATCATTATTGCCAGAAACATTCATAATAACTGTTATAAATATTCATACAAGCTTTCCATGAGTCAAAATTCTGTACAAAGAACGTTCTTTCGTGCAACAGCACTCTATACACTAGTTTATAATAAAATGACATTTTTTTCAACTACTTTTTTTAGATACAACTTTTCCTAGTATAAATTCTTATTGCCCTTCCTGTCGCCTTAAACACTTTCTACCTTTACAATTCAATTAATTTTTTCTCAGAATGTGTCAGATTCCTGTATCCATCTTCTGTTACTACAACAAGATCTTCGATACGTACACCACCAAATCCTTTGATATAGATTCCCGGCTCCACTGTCTCTATAACATTTGCTTGTATCACACTTTCTTCACTAGGCGACAGCCTCGGGCTCTCATGTATAAACAATCCAACACTATGTCCCAATCCATGACCAAAACATCCTTTATACCCTGCATCCTCAATGACTTTTCTAGCTATTGCATCGATTTCTTTTCCTTTGCAGCCAGCCTTGATAAAATTCAATGCTGCTATCTGTGCATCCAGTACTGTCTGGTATACCTTTTTCTGCTCTTCAGAAGCTTTTCCTACTACAATGGTTCTTGTCATGTCCGAACAATATCCTTTATAAACACATCCAAAATCCATTGTTATAAAATCTCCATTTTCCACTTTCTTATTCGTAGGAACTGCATGAGGCATAGAAGAATGAATTCCTGATGCTGCGATTGTATCAAAACTCAAATTCTCTGCTCCATATTTTTTCATAAAAAATTCTAAATGTGCTGCAATCTCAAGTTCTGTTATGCCAGGTTTTATCATATTTAAAATATCTGTAAATGCTTTGTCACCTATTGCTTCTGCCTTTTCAATTGCAGTAATTTCTTCTGGTGTTTTTATGATACGCAGATTAGAAAGTTCATCTTCTAAAGGAAACCATTCTACATCCGGCATTGTTTCCTTCCATTTTGCAAAATCATAGTAAAGCAGGTCTTTTCCTTCAAAACCGATTTTCTTTCCATGTTCGCTCCCTAATAATTCCTTAATATGCTCATAATAGTTCTGGCTGACTTCCATGATCTGGTAGTCTCCTGCCTCCTCCTCTGCCTGAATAGTATATCGAAAGTCTGTCAATACTGCCTTTTTATAATGAGACAAATATAAGTATCCTGTTGCACCAGAAAAACCACTTAAATACCGCATATTGTATCCATTTGATACAAGAATGGCATCTAACTTTTTTTCTTCTAAAATTTTTTTTACTTTTTCATATCTTTCTTCATAAACACTCATGCTTCATTTTCCTCTGCTATGCCATATTTCACAATCTTATAATTTCTCACAATTTCTTCCACAATCTCAGATACTATTTTATCGTCCACATCAATTACCAGATGGGCACCTGCTTCATAAACAGGATCTCTGAAATTTAGCAATTTCTCTACCTTTTGTGCGGGATTATCACAGGCAAGCAGCGGTCTTGTGGTATCTCCTTCTAAGCGTTTTAATACTGTTTCCTTTTTTACACGAAGATAAACAACAAAACCCAGCTTCTGCAATAATTTTGCATTTTTTTCCTGAAGGGGAAGCCCGCCGCCACTTGATATTATTGTATGTGTTGTCTGCTCTACCAATTCCTCTAAGCTTTTTGTTTCTAAATCTCTAAAATAGGATTCCCCCTTTTCTTCAAATATTCTACTGATTGACCTTTGTTCTTTTTCTTCAATATACAAATCTGTATCCAGAAACTGATATTCCAAAACATCTGCCAGCTGCTCTCCCACTGTTGTTTTCCCACATCCCATAAATCCAATCATAACAATGTTATCTTTCAATATCTTTCCTCTCCTCCTTTGCCTCTTTCATAAAAATGTAACACTATTTTTTCCAGATATCTTTTCAGCACAATCTGTATCTCTTCTTTTTTATCAATTGGCCTTACCAATATATTTTTCATTCCAATTCTTTTTGCTCCGTATACATCAGTAAATAACTGATCTCCTATAAAAATTGTATTCTCCAAATTCGTTTTCATCAGTTCCATTGCTTTTTTATAATTTTTACCAGAAGGCTTGTGGGCATCATAAATATACAAAGTTCCAATTTCTTTGTTAAACCGTTTTACCCTCTCCTCTTTATTATTAGAAATCAAGCAGCTTTTCATGCCAATTTCGTTCAATCTGTGAAATAACTCTTTCGCTCTGTCAGTTGCATCTGCACCATGCTCTACCAACGTATTATCAATATCAAATAACACACCTCTGTATCCTCTTCGGTATAATTTTTCATAATCTATTCCATATACAGATTCCTGTATCTCATCTGGATAAAACTGCTTTAACATATATGAAAACTCCTTATTTTGTTTCTCTATGCCGAATAGCGGCCAAATCATGATTGTTCTTTCCTTTATTATATTTATAAATCTCCCATTGGTCATATTCAGCTAATCCCATCCATTCTAATGCTTCCCTAATGTTTGGAAGATTTTTTGAAATGACACAACTGTCAATATAATCTCTCACTTTTCTGTCATCTGCTTTCTTTCCTTGTGCAAACATTCCAAATAGGAGTGTTGGAAAGTCTTTTGCATCATCAAATAAAACTGCACTAAATTTCTCTTCTTCCAAATCATAGCAAAGTTCTCCTATTACTTCTTCTCTTCTTTCATCATACCGCCAAATCATATCATAATATTCTGTCATGGCTATTCCTCCAATTCTCTACACTGTAATATTTTAATTTTTATTATAGCAAACTTTGAAAATATAAACAAGAATCGAAATGACAAGCTATAACTTTACAACTCTTTTTCGCTTATCAGTCAACTTTTTACCTTTCTTCCACCTCTTCACTTTCCACTAGTGTGTGTTTGAAAATTGCTTGTTACAAGATGTACATCACAATTTTTTGGGGATTCGGTCCAAATTCATGAGGTGCAGCAAGCTGCATTGAATGAATTTGAATCCAATATACACGCAAAGCGTGCAGATTAGGGCAATGAATTTTCAAACACACTCTAGCACTTCTGGAAACATCTGAATACTTCTCTCTAAAATTCCCTGCATATACGCAATCAAAATGCCATAATTTACTATTGGTATTCCCTGCTCTTCTGCTTTCGCCATTCGGTATTTCACTTCTTTTCGATTAAGCATACATCCTCCACAATGAACAATCATCGCATACTCTGATAAATCTTTAGGATAACCGTTTCCACTGGAAGTTTCAAAAATTAATTTTTTTCCTGTATATTTAGACAGCCATCTTGGTATTTTCACTGTTCCGATGTCATCACACTGCCTGTGATGAGTACAGCCTTCTGCCATCAAAATCTTATCTCCATCTTTTAACTTTTCCACAGCAAAAGCGCCTTTTACCAGATTTGTTAAATCGCCTTTATATCTTGCCATTAAGATAGAAAAAGAAGTGAGATATACATCCTTTGGTGTATCCGCAGATACTTGTGCAAATACTTGTGAATCTGTAATTACCATTTTTGGCTTTTTACTCAAATGTTTTAATGTTTCTTTTAATTCATTTTCTTTTGTAACAACCGCATTCGCATCCGCTTCTAAAATATCTCTGATTGTCTGCTGTTGGGGCAGAATTAATCTTCCTTTTGGTGCTGCTTTATCAATTGGCACAACAAGCACTACAAAATCAGATGGCTGTAGTAAATCCGCCACAAGACAAAGCTTCTCTTCCATATTTGGTAATTGTCTGGCAATGGCTTCCTTTAGCATATATATTCCGTCATTTGTTATGGTACTGACAGCATATACGGTATCCTTTTTTATCCCCAGTTCAGACTGTATGTCTTCTTCTAACCTCTTCATAGAACTGCTCGTTCCATCATCTGGATTTTCTAGTAAGTCAATTTTATTCCATACAATCAAATATGGAATGTTTCTCTCTTGTATTAATTTTAAAATTTTCTTTTCTTCTAATAACAAAGTATCCCTTTTTCCATCTAAATGCTCTTGTTTTTCAATTAAATAGGTTTCTGTATCCATCACTAAAAGTGCGATATCGGTTTTCTGTAATACTTCCATTGTTTTTTCCATCCTTTGCCCGCCTAATGCACCCTCATCATCTAATCCAGGGGTATCAATCATCATAACTGGTCCTAATGGCAGCAGTTCCATTGCTTTGTATACGGGGTCCGTTGTGGTTCCTTTTACTTCTGATACAATGGCAATCTGTTGATTTGTAATGGCATTAATCAGACTTGATTTTCCTGCGTTACGCTTTCCAAATAACGCAATATATATTCTTTCACCTTTTGGTGTATCATTTAATCCCATATTTCTTCCTCCTCAATAAATGATATCTCTTCTTCCCTATTTAATACATCTATCAGTGATTCTTCCTCATCTATAATATCTTTTTTTCTTAATTTCATCAATACTGCTACATGCTCCTTATCATTCCTTGACTGGGTAAATTCCATATTTTCTACTGTATATCCCTTATTTTGTACAATACGAAGTAATTTTTTCACTTCTTCAAGCTGTTCTAATTCTGCATATAACAGCTTTCTTGTTTTTTTTCCATACATAACCTTGTCAACCGGAAGCATAAGTACCATTGTAAACAAAACTGTAGCGGTTGCTAACACTGCTACCTCGTAAAACCCTATGCCAATAGCAATTCCAATACATGCAGCAGCCCACAATGCGGCAGCTGTCGTTAATCCCTTAATCCTTGACGTTTTGGTTGTAATAATCGTTCCAGCACCAAGAAATCCTATTCCGCTAATTACCTGTGCTCCTATCCTTGCAGGATCAGAAGTATCAGTTAAAAATGTAAATATATACTGTCCTGTCAGCATTGTCACTGCTGCTCCCGTACAAACTAAAATATGAGTACGGAATCCTGCTGCCCTGTGTTTTCTTTCTCTTTCAAAGCCAATAACACCGCCACAAACAATACACAAAAGAAAACGCAGCCCTATGGATAATATATTTAATTCTCTCAAATATGATGGAACAATCAAATCCCCCATTTGTTTTTCCTCCTAACCAGTGTATCATCACATCGATGTCTGATAAAACTCTGTAGAATATTTTATGAGAATACTGCCATACAAATGCAGGCACAATGGCAGCTGCGTTTGTGAAGCAAGTGTTATCAGTAAAACAGGAACAACGTTTTGCCTGAATATCAATGTGCCAGTATATTGGGAATATACTCAAATTTCAATAAATCACTATCTTATTTATATTATAACAGAGCATATGAATGGACACAAGAATTTTAACTCCTTACATTTGTAACAGTTCAACCATGCCAATTCGTCATTTGCCAGAATATATAACATTTTCACTAAAAATAGATCTATTGACTGATAACTGATTCATTGATGGCATCTGCCCTATAGAAATGATGGTATAAAGTGCCCTTAACCTGCAGCAGTCACATGCACTTTGCACAATCATTTCTGCATGGCTGAACTGTTACTTGTATTTTATTTTCAATAACTTAGTATGGGAATTTTGAGTTCTATGCATTAATGGTATGCAATTAATAGAGAAACCTAAAAATTTTCCTCATAAATTGGACAAAAACAAAATACAGAACCCCAAATACTTAAGAATTGAAAAGATTTTTTCTACGTGTTATAATGTTGTTGTCTTTTGCCTTAATTCTAAAGCAAAACGACAATCTATTCATTTTTACAAAACCTCCATGCATCCTTAGTACACCACCATAAATCAAAGTTATAAGATGCATGTCGGAATACCTGAATTCTGTTTTTTACAAAAGCAAAAAGGGTACTTTCATAGAAATGACAGAAAAAGAAAGGACGTGTTCTCACGCATGAAAAATATCACTGTCGGTTTTGTGGGATTTGGCCTGATTGGCGGTTCCATTGCAAAGGGACTGAAAAAGATTTCTCCAAACAGCACAATCTTAGGTTATCAATACAATCCCGATAAACCAAACGAAAATTTAATCGCTGCCCAAAAAGATGGTGTCATTGATAGAATTGAAACAAAATTAGAAACTTATGGTGTGTGCGACATCATTTTTTTATGTGCACCTGTTCTCACAAACATCACTTACTTAAAGGAATTAAAACCGTTTATTAAATCCTCCTGCATTTTAACAGATGTAGGAAGTGTAAAGGGAAATATTCATGCTGCAATTGATGGTCTTGGATTGGAAGAATGTTTTATAGGAGGCCACCCAATGACTGGTTCTGAAAAAACAGGATATAAAAATTCTTCTGCTTCACTTATGGAAAATGCATACTATATTTTAACACCAACTGTGAAAACACCACCTGAAAAAATTCAGTTTCTAAAATCCCTGGCAGCAGAAATCGGTTCTATTCCTGTCATTTTGAATCCAAAGAACCATGATGACATTACCGCTGCCATCAGCCATGTACCTCATATTATTGCAGCAGAACTTGTAAACCTTGTTCATGAAAGCGATGATACAGCTGAAAATATGAAAACACTGGCAGCAGGCGGTTTTCGTGATATTACAAGAATTGCTTCTTCCTCTCCCATTATGTGGCAGAATATTTGTCTGACTAATACAGAAAGCATTGTCAAATTCTTAACTCTATATAAAAAACGTTTGGAAAATTTTATTACACTTCTAAATCAGAATGATGGGAAAGCAATTATTGACATGTTTTCATCTTCAAAAGAATACCGCGATTCCATGCCCGTAAAATCTACTGGTGCTATTGAAAAAGTTTATGAAACTTATATTGATATTTCTAATGAGACTGGTGCCATTGCAACAATAGCCACTGCTCTGGCAGAACATAAAATTAGTATTAAAAATATTGGCATTATAAATAACCGCGAGTTTCAGGAAGGGGTACTGCGGATCGAATTTTATGATGAAGAAAGCATGAAGCGTGCAAACCAGCTTCTGATTACATTACACTATATTATTCATAAATAACTGAAACTTCTACTTAAGATGTATAGGAAAATAACTGACACATCTTGGCTTGTCTATTTCTCCGACTGCACAGGTCAAAAAGCCTCACCAAGTGCTCAATGTGAAGTACCAGCAGTGTCAGAAGTACCTTGCTTATAGTATGTCAATCTGCATAAATAAAGTTAAGGTTACCTAAAATTTCGCAATTACCTAATTAAATTCTATAACAAAAAGGAGAACTACTATGAAATTTACAAAAACAAATCACTTAAATGGTGAAGTTACCATTCCAGGGGACAAATCCATCTCGCACAGAGCCATTATGCTTGGTGCTCTTGCAGATGGTACTACTAGGGTAAGTAATTTTCTACAGGGTGCTGACTGCCTGTCTACGATTGATTGTTTCCGCAAAATGGGTGTTTCTATTGAAAATAATATTGATACTATTCTGATTAAAGGAAATGGTCTGCATGGCTTAAAAGAACCTGATTCTGTGTTAGATGCAGGGAACAGCGGTACCACCACCCGTTTGATATCAGGCATTTTAGCAGCACAGAATTTTACTGTCACTATAAATGGCGATGCCTCTATTCAAAAACGCCCCATGAAACGTATTATGTCACCGCTTTCCATGATGGGTGCTGATATTGTCAGTTTAAACAAAAATGACTGTGCACCTTTAAAAATTACAGGAAAGCCATTAAAAGGAATTCATTACAACTCTCCTGTTGCTTCCGCACAAGTAAAATCTTCTATTTTGCTTGCAGGACTTTATGCAGATGGCGAAACATCTGTAACTGAACCTTATGTTTCTAGAAATCATACAGAGCTTATGTTTGATTCTTTTGGTGTTTCTGTGAAAACTTTAGGTACAACTGTCACTGTTTCCCCTGCTGAAAAATTGTACCCAAAGGACATTATTGTTCCAGGTGATATCTCTTCTGCCGCTTTCTTTATCGTTGCAGGACTGATTGTGCCTAACTCCGAAATTGTGATTAAGAATGTTGGTATCAATCCAACAAGAGATGGCATCCTTCGTGTCTGCAAGGATATGGGTGCTTCTATCTCCTATGAAAATATAAAAGACGGAAACGGCGAACCTACCGCTGATTTGATAGTCCGCACAAGCGAATTGCATGGAACTACTGTTGGCGGCGAAATCATTCCTACTTTAATTGATGAAATTCCTGCGATTGCCATTTTAGCCTGCTTTGCAAAGGGAACAACAGTGATTAAAGATGCACAGGAATTAAAAGTAAAAGAATCCAACCGCATTGATGTTATGGTAAAAAATCTTTCTAAAATGGGAGCTTCCATCACTGCAACGGAAGATGGCATGATAATTGAAGGCGGAAAATCTTTACATGGCGCCATTATTGACAGTAAATCAGACCACCGCATTGCCATGTCATTTGCCATTGCAGGACTGATGGCTGATGGTGAAACAGAGATTACAGATGCAGAATGTGTAGAGATTTCTTATCCTACATTTTATAAAGATTTAGAAATACTTAGCAAATAAGATAATAACCCATTATTTTAAATCCTTGTGAACAAATACCCCTTTTTGATAACAATTATGATACCTTCTTATCAAAAAGGGGTTGTTTTTAATTAATGATATGTTTATTCATTTTTGTTGCAATAGTGCTTAATACTGTAATATATCCGCATATACTACAGAATACCATATCCACTATATCATCATTCTTATTCATAAAAAGCTTGATAAAATAAGCAATAGGTATATAGATCTCACAAGGTATCAGGATAATATAACATAATAAACCTATAAGAGTCATTTTCTTTTCATCCTTGTAATCAACTTTTCCTACTTCCTTTGTATTATTGCTAATAAGAAAATATGCTAAAGAATCATTTTTTATATAAATATATTTTCTTTCTTTTATAAAATCTGAATAATAGCTTGAACACTCTCTACTTGATTCATGACAACAAAACAGAATCATAAGCACACCAATATAAACAATAATGTTTTCAACCATAATCATTCCTCTTACGTCTTATTCTGCCTATTAGATAATCAACTCTTTCTCTTATCTGTATGATATATATCATATAGTCCACTTTCATAACTGTCAACAATAATACCTTTAAAACTTTTCAATCCAGTTATCATGTCTCGTTCTGCTTAAACCTTTCCAATAAAAGAAGCAGGCTGTCCACACAATTCTGTGTAAATAACCTGCGCTTCTAAACAGTTCATTCCTAAAAAAGATGTATTTTTTATCTTACCTTCCTCACACCTCCCCCATCCATCTCATAGACCGCATCACATAATATATCAATATCTTCTTTATTATGGCTTGCAATTAATATTGTTGTTCCCTGCTCCCGCAGACCAGCTAATAGATTCCTAATATCCTGTACCCCGCTATTATCTAATCCATTCATTGGCTCATCTAATATAAGGAATGTTGGTTTTTCCATAATTGCCTGTGCAAGACCAAGACGCTGACGCATACCAAGTGAATACTTTCCTACATGGTTACGGTTATCAGGATTAAGCCCTACTAATCTCATGGTTTCACGAAGCTCTTTCTTAGAAATCTGTCCCTTAATCATTGCAAGAAACTGTAGATTTTTTAAACCATTATAATTTTGCAAAAATCCCGGTTCCTCAATCAATATACCAATGTCCTCCGGCACTTCCATATCCTTCCCCACCTGTTTTCCATTGATGCAAATCTTACCTGAACTTAAATTCAACAATCCGCAAATGCTTCGGAATAAAACACTTTTCCCGGAACCGTTTCTTCCAATCAATCCACAAATGGTTCCTTTCTCAATCTCCATACAAACATCAGACAGCACTGTTTGGTCTTTAAATTTCTTTTCTGCATGTTCGATGGCTACATATACCTCTCCCATATTCCCTATCAAACCTTTCTATTTCTATATTTCCATATTTCCTATCTGGCACATACACATTTCCTATACATCCTGCTGTACTGGAATATCCATTTTCTTCACACGCATGATTCCCAAAACGGCAAGAGCCAGATTAACAATAATTAAAATGGCTATCGCCTGCGGTATCGTCGGACTAGTTCTATTTACCTGCCATCCGGTTACTTCCAAATCAAGCCACACTCCTGGGGTAACATACCATAATAAACCATTGGACAGTTGTAAAGAAATAATCGATATAGGTATATAGGCAGCAAAACAAATTCCGACAGATTTTGAAATCCAGACACTGCCTGTAAATAGTAAAAGTCCGATTAGGGTTCCTATGAGGGTTCCAATCAAAATAACCAGTCCTACCGCTTCCCATGGCTTATATTCCAATATTACATGGTAAGAGATAGGATATTCCAATATCTCTAAAAAATTGACATCTGTTGTTTGTGCCAATGTATTATATACCTTTCCCCAATCATTATCCCATGTAATATAAGGAACAAGCAGTAAAATGCTTAGCACAAACAATACAATAAAATAAGTAAAACTGGCAAAAAAAATGTAAATCACCTGTGCCAGTGCCCACTTCGTCCTTCCAGCCCTAACCATCCGGTATAGCTGTGCACGCTCCATAAAAGGAGCATTTCCAAATAAAATAATTACACCAAATAAAATCAGCATAATAAAATATGAATTCACCAATAACAACGGCAATATAAATATTGCAGCAGGAACTTTGACCATATCTGAAAATTCCCTAATTGCAGACAGATAGATATCTTCTGCAAAAATCATCAACAACAGCAATATGTACATACGGGGTGTAGAATACCATTTTCTAAAATGATAGGATACCATTGCCAATATTCCCTTACCCTTTCTTTTCTTCAACTGTAATCCCTCCCTATCTTATACAGGCATAACATAAACAATATGACCAGTGCTGTCACTGTATATCCTGCTGCATACAAAACCGACTTTGTGGTGCTTCCCATAATATTATTGAACATGTCATAAACACACATCGGATTGTATCGTCTGGATAAACCAAGGTATTTCTCCATAAAATTAATTCCAAAATAATATACCACCATGGGAGTACAGATTACTGCTATCTTGTTTTTCAGATAAAGGGATATATATGCAGCAAGTACAGATAAAAGTCCTCCGAGCAGTGCCCATGCAAAAATACATATTCCAAAATATGCCGCATACTGTCCGGAATGGAGCAATGATGCCAATTCCTCTCCTCCAAGAGGATATTGGTAACAACTGCTTGTGGTATCTACCAGTGGATAGTGCAGACTTTCTAAAAAAAGAAACAATATATTCCCTCCAAAAAAGGTAAAAAATGCACTAATAAAAATTGCAGTCAGTTTGGATAACACATATTTCCATTTCTTCACCCTGACCAACACCTGGTAAATATATCTGTGCTCTATGTCTTCACAAAATCCGGTGACATATGGTACTGCACAGATTACATATGCCAGTACACTAAAGGAAGATATGCTCACATCCGAATGAATACTGCATACATCTTCCCAGCTTTTTTCTTGCAACTCAGCAATACCATAAAACAATGCCATTGCTGCAATTGAAAATAGAACTTTTTTTGTACACAATGCACGTATCATGTCTGCTTTCCACAATGCTCCCTTTTTTCTTCCCATTTTAAAATACTTCCTTTCCATTTCTGTCAATTATCACACGATCCCTGTATTCATAACCCGTTTCTTTATCTGTGGTAACTACCGTAAAAATCCAAACTGGTTCCACCGGATACTTTCCTTTTGCATCAAATATTGGCATATAGCACAATTCCATATGCTCTACCAGATAATCCTCTGTCAAAATCAGTGCATCATATTTTTCTTTCAATGCTGCCAAAGCCTCCTGAGGTGTGAGCATCTTATCTGTATTGCCGGTATCTGAAATATCATACAGATTGATTATTGATACCTCAACAAATCCATTCTTTCCATATATCACAGTAAAGTCAGAACTTTCCATGCCCTTTCCATCTTCACAATCTCCATATCCTTCTATGTCCACAGGAATCCCATCAAATTCCGGCTTAAATTCAAAATAATAACAGTCATCCTCTTCTGTCCACTTTTCTTTTTTATTCTCTTCAGATTCGTCTCCGTATTTATTATAGGCAATTTCCTGTTCTTCCATTGTTTTGTGTGGAAGTGCATAGCAGATATAATCATTTCCAATGACAATCCCCAGTTTTCCTAATTTATTACGTATTTTCTTAACCACCTCTTTCCGGTCTGCAAAGGGCAGGTCTTCTGACATATTGTAACATTCTCCATTGTAACTGGATAGCTTCTCATCCTTTCGAAATGACTGCTTAATATAGGTCAATAGTTCCGTATAATAAGACAGATATCCTTCTTCTGGATTGATATCCAAATAAGAATGATCTGCCCCTGTATAAAATACATTTCTGATTCCCTTCTGATTTTTTTCATCATCCACGCTTACAATTTCTGTATTTCCCATAAAAATCTTCTCTGCTTCTTCACAGTCTATGGTATACAGCGTTCCAATGCCAAGTTTAGCATTAGAGAAGTCAAACCCTTCCGCAATGTCTACATCCGCATCTATATTGACATGATCTGTAAGCGTTTCTGTAATTGTTTCCGGATATTCCTCCGGCTTCAAACTCCTTTCCAATTCCTTCTGTTCATCTGATGCAGTAGTCAAATTCTGTGCTGTATGATCCTGGTTTTGACATCCCTGTGCCAGCAAAAATATACACAATAATAAAATTATTGTTCCTTTCTTTTTATAATTAAATTGTTTGCTCATTATACAATTCCTTTCCCTGATTTTATAAATGTTCGCACTATGAGGATATGATGTAATAGATGCAAACAGCCCATCAATCATCATTTTTGATTAATGGGCTGTTCCATAAGTATACCATTCTGCATTATGGTGTCCAACGTCCACTCATTGTAACCCCGCCGCTTGTTTTATTTGCAGGGCATTTGCCTTTTAATGTATACCGTTTATTTGCCTTTGCGGAATTTGAACTGCTATAGGCTGCTATATAGCGCTTCAAATCATTTGCTTTGAGGGATGTATATGTTGTATCCTTATCTTGGCTGCAAACAGTTAATTTCACATAATCCCCTTCGCCTAATGCATAAAAAGTTGGTGTACAATACCAATTTTGCTCACTGTCAGACTTTTTTACTGAATCACTATATTCGAGTTCTCCTACTGGAATACTAAAATTAAACTCTCCAGTATCAGCAAATACTTTTATACCTGTGCACATTGTTCCAATTAAAGCAATCGCACCAACTTTGATTATTTTTTTAGATATCATTTTTCCACCTTCTTACTATAAATAACTATTGTAATTATTTTTTATTTACATTTAAATTATTATATCACATATCTTGCTTTAAATCAACTTTTTGTATTATATTTTTAACAAAAACGTATTAATTATATCATTCTCTCTTTCTGCTTAAATCCTTCTTCGTGAAAAAAGCAGGTTATTCATACTATTCTATAATGAATAACCTGCTTATCTTTCACTTCTGAAATTTAACTATATGATATCATAATTCTTTTATCAGAGCCTGTAGTATCATAATATGATACTCTTCATCCTTAATAATTCTTGCTAATATGGCATTGACGCCCCTATCATTTATCATTTTTATATGCATTCTATATTGGTTAATTGCTGCCTTTTCAGATTCTATATCAGCTAATATCATCTTTGTGGCATTTTCCGGTATAGTTAGATATTCTGGTGTCCACATTCTCTTTCTTCCATTGTTTAGTTTTGCTGCAAAATCAATATTCCCACCAAGCAAAACAATTAATTGCCCTAATTTCTGCAAATGTATCATTTCTGCCATTGCAATTCCCAAAATTGTCTTTGCTATAGAACATTTTTCACAGGATAAGCGATTCTCATTATTGATATATTGTGTAATTGCAGACAACTCAGACACTGAACCACAATAATCAATACTAAGTAAATTAGCATAAGCCTGGTTTTTTCCTTCCACCTGCATTAGTGGATATGGTAAATCCATCATAATTGGTTTTATGTTAACAAAACTGCAGGTATCTGCCAAAGGAACTGCTTTTTCTTCCATTATAAACTCTTCTCCTGATTCATCCCTCTTTCTAATAATATATTGAAGTCTTCTAATAATATGCTCTTTTTCATGAATTTTTCTAATGCAGCTATACTAAAAAATCGTGTAACTATATCAGAAAGTGCCATTCACAAAATGTCAGAATATGCCAAAAAATTGCATAAATTATGTGAAAATCAAACCTACATTCATATAATAATGGGGAATTTCCTATAATTCTCTGTTATCGCAGACATTTTTTGTATTTTTTGTACAATTTTTAATTTTCAAACACGCTTTAGTGCACCACCATAAATGAAAGTTATGAGATGCATGTCGGGATACCTTATCGGACGAAGTCCGCCAGCCCCAATGGGCATGAATTGTGGTATGCCCATTAGAGTATAGCTGAATTCAGTTTTTACTAAAGCAAAAAGGTTACTTTCATAGAAAATAATAAATTTTATCTTTATTTATATAGAATTTCATCTGCTATATTAATATATGGATAGTATGAAATTTCTATATTAGGCTTACTGTTCCTCAGATGCTGATATGTAATCTCATCAATATAAATTCTTACATATTTACGTCCTGTATCAACCTCAATCCAGTACTTATCCGGTCCACGTCTGGAATTTCTATATTTAACTTCATAATTTTCATTCACGATTTTTTTTGGTCCTGCATACAATCCTCTTACTGCATTCGAAAAAAAACCAATTCCCACTAAAACCGTACCACCACCCAAAAAAAGCATCATTATAAAATATATGATTTTCTTTTTCGCAACCAATACTCCCATTGCAATAATTGCACTTCCTAATATAATTGCACTTCCATATTGTATTGCATTTTTTATTACCTCTGCCTTTCCCAACCCTGCTGGTTTAAAAAAACATACACCAAATACAATAAAATCTAATAATACAAATACTATAACAGATGTTACTACCTTATCTTTTACTCCATTTCCCATAAATATTTCTCCTTTCATTGCCACTTCACTGATGAATAGATAACATTTAAAATTCAAGATGATCCCTGTGCCTAGAGCTATTTTATCAACATCGCATCTCCAAAAGAAAAAAAGCGATACCTCATATCCACAGCCTTTTTATAGGAATCTAGAATATGTTCCCTGCCTGCCAGTGCAGACACAAGCATAAGCAGTGTAGACTCTGGCAGATGAAAATTTGTAATCAGACAGTCCAGTACCTTAAACTGATATCCCGGATAAATAAAAATATCTGTTTCTCCACTGCAAGGTTTTAATATTCCATTTTCATCTGCTGCAGATTCAATGGTGCGGCAGCTTGTGGTACCTACACAGAATACACGTCCGCCATTTTTCTTTGTTTCATTAATTTTACCTGCTGCTGTTTTATCTACTTGATAAAATTCTGAATGCATATGATGTTCTAACACATTATCTACTTTCACAGGACGAAATGTTCCAAGCCCTACATGAAGTGTTACATATGCAATATTTACACCTCTATCTTCAATTTCCTTTAATAATTCTTTTGTAAAATGTAATCCTGCTGTTGGTGCAGCCGCAGAGCCCTCATATTTGGCATACACAGTCTGATAACGGTTTTTATCCTTTAACTGGTGGGTAATATATGGCGGCAATGGCATCTGCCCTAATTGATCTAATATTTCCTCAAAGATACCTTCATAGGAAAACCGAACCAAACGGTTTCCTTCTTCCTCCACTGATAAAATCTCGCAAGATAATAAACCGCCGCCAAAGATAATCTTTGCCCCTGGCCTTGCCTTTTTTCCTGGTTTTACTAAAGTTTCCCATATATCATTTTCTTTTCTTTTCAGCAAAAGTATCTCAACCTTTGCTCCTGTTCCTTCTTTTTCCCCAATCAGCCTGGCAGGAATAACCTTTGTATTATTTAAAACAAGGCAGTCTCCTTTGTTTAAATATCCTCTAATATCCTTAAAAATTTTATGTTCACAGATACCTGTATGCTTATCTAAAACCAAAAGCCTAGAGCTAGAACGATCTTCTAATGGATCTTGTGCAATTAATTCTTCTGGTAAATCAAAATAAAAATCTTTCGTCTGCATTTTTTCTCCTGCTTTCTTTTATAATAGTATAATAACTATTATTGCATTTCTCTCTTTCAATTGCAACCTATTTTCTAAAAGAACTGTTATAACAAAATTTTTCAAAAACTTTACAAAATAAACTAGAGTTTTTTACATAATCATATTAAAATAGAAAATAAATACTTTTCAAATAATGCAAGATATCAAAAACAGTTATGGAAACAGGAGGAATGCTCATGATTACATTTGCCGCCATAGATGTTGGCTCAAACGAAATCTCTATGAAAATATATGAAATCTCAAAAGCTGCTGCTATTCGTGAAATTGACCATGTCAGACAAACAATAGAACTTGGTTCTGAAACCTATACTAATGGCAAGATTAGTTACCTGATGGTAAATGAGCTTTGTGAAATTTTACAAAATTTTACTATCAAAATGCAGGAATATCAAGTCAATGATTACACTGCCTATGCTACAAGTGCCCTCAGAGAGGCCTCCAATCAGATTGTTATCTTAGATCAGATTAAACTACGTTGCGGATTAAAAGTAAAAATCTTAAGTAACTCTGAACAACGTTTTCTATGCTATAAAGCCATTACATTGCAGGAAACTGCTTTTCAGGATATGATAAAAAAAGGAACTGCTATTGTGGATGTCGGCTCAGGAAGCATGCAGATTTCCCTATTTGACAAGGAAGCACTTGTTTCTACACAGAATATCCGACAGGGTTCTATGCGTGTGCGTGAAAACCTTTCCCAAATGGAAAAACATGCTGATAACTTCAAAAATCTGATTTCAGAATATATAGATCACGAAATCAGCACTTATATTGGTAAATTTTTTAAAAACAAAAAAATCAAAAATATTATTGCAGTAGGTGATCAGCTCAATGAAATGCTTCACTTTTACAAAAAATTTTCTCACACAGATTATTTGGCAAAAGAAGATTTTAACGAACTGTATTCCTATCTGTTTTCTGAATCGATTGATGACTTAAGCCAGAATCTTGATATTTCAAAAGAAGAAGCCACTCTTGCACTGCCAACTGCCATGATCTACCATAAAATATTAGAGAAAACCAAAGCAGAAGGTATGTGGATACCAAGCATTTCTTTATGTGAAGGAATCGCTATTGAGTATGCAGAGAAAAAAATAAAACTGAAACAGCCTCATAATTTTACAGAAGATATTATCCAATCCTCTAGAAATATTGCAAAACGTTATGAAAGTAACACAAAGCATTGTGACAATGTAGAATATACAGCCCTATCCATTTTTGATAAAATCAGAAAACTTCATGGGCTTGGAAAACGGGAACGTCTTTTCTTGCAAATTGCAGTCATTCTTCATAACTGTGGCGGCTTTATTAACATGAATGATGTTCCTGAAAACTCTTACAAGATTATTTTAGCCACAGAAATCATTGGCCTGTCTCACCATGAACGTGAAATGGTAGCTTATCTTGTCAGGTACAATGTAGATAACTTTCCTTCCTATCATGAACTCGCAGAATATATGAACCGTGAAAATTATCTGATTATCATAAAATTAACTGCAATTTTACGAATTGCTAATGCCCTGGATGCCAGTCATAAGCAGAAATTTTCTAACATTAGCATTTCCCTGAGAGACACCGTACTTACCATTACCGCAAACACTTTAGAAGATATTACATTAGAGCGTGGTTTGTTTGACCAAAAAGCAGACTTTTTTGAAGAGGTTTATGGAATCCGCCCTATTATCAAACAGAAAAGGAGTTTATAGCATATGAATACAGAAGAATTGAAAAAACCTGAATATTTTACCAACCGCGAACTAAGTTGGTTAGAATTCAATTACCGTGTCCTAAGTGAAGCACAGGATAAAAATATTCCTCTATTAGAGCGTTTAAAATTTCTAAGCATTACCGCTTCTAATCTGGATGAATTTTTTATGATACGTGTGGCTTCCTTAAAAGACATGGTAAATGCAAACTATGAAAAACCTGATTTTGCTGGTATGACAGCAACTGAACAGCTTGCTGCAATCAGTAAAAAAACCCATGCTTTGGTACAATCACAATATTCCGTTTTTAATCGTTCTTTTTTGCCACAATTAAAACAAAATAATATTCAGATTATCACAGCATTTGAAAAATTGAACAAATCCCAAATTGAGTTTATTGAACAATATTTCCAAAAAGAAGTTTATCCAGTATTGACACCTATGGCTGTTGACTCTTCGAGACCTTTTCCATTGATTCGCAATAAAACCCTAAATATAGGTGCACTGATTAAAAAACATTCTCCAGCTCTTAAAAAAGAAAACCGCAAGAAATTTCAACAGACTGTGGAGGAAAATAGCAGTTCTAAAAAAGAAAAAACTTCTGCAAACTATGAATTTGCAACTGTACAAGTGCCAAATGTTCTTCCCCGCCTTGTAGAAATTCCTTCTCAAAAAGAAAATAAACATACTTTTATTTTGTTAGAACAGATTATCGAAAAAAATATTGATAAACTTTTCTTAAACTATGAAGTCATCAGTGCTTCCCCTTATCGGATTATGAGAAATGCTGACTTAAGTATTGATGAAGATGAGGCTTCCGATCTTCTAATGGAAATTGAGAAACAATTGAAAATGCGTCAATGGGGAGAAGCCATCCGCCTTGAAGTGGAGGATTCTGTAGATAAGCGCCTTTTAAAAATATTAAAAAGTGAACTTTCCTTACATGAAGACGATATTTTCAAAATCAATGGTCCTTTGGATTTGACATTTTTAATAAAATTATATTCGATTGAAGGTTACGATTCCCTGCGTTACGAAAAATATGTGCCACAGCCTGTAAAAGGGCTCTCTATAGAAAAAGACCTATTTTCCCAAATTCGGGAAAAAGACATTTTGTTACATCATCCTTATCAAACATTTGATCCTGTAGTTGATTTTGTACGACAGGCAGCAAAAGATCCAAAGGTACTGGCAATCAAGCAGACACTTTATCGTGTCAGCAGCCACTCTCCTATTATTACTTCCCTTGCCGAAGCTGCGGAAAATGGGAAACAGGTTTCTGTACTGGTGGAATTAAAAGCCCGGTTTGATGAAGAAAATAACATTATATGGGCAAGAAAATTAGAACAGGCCGGCTGCCATGTTATTTATGGTTTGGTTGGATTAAAAACCCATAGCAAAATTACTTTGGTAGTACGAAAAGAAGATGATGGTATTCGGCGTTATGTCCATCTTGGAACTGGCAATTATAATGATTCTACTGCAAAATTATATACAGACATGGGACTTTTTACTTCTTCAAATCCAATCGGGGAAGATGCTACAGCTGTATTTAATATGCTATCCGGTTATTCCGAACCGCTTGCCTGGAACCGGCTTGCAATCGCTCCAATTCGGCTTAGAAATAAGTTTCTATATTTGATTAAACGGGAAACGCAGCATGCGCTGGAAAAGAAACCTGCCAGGATTATTGCAAAAATGAATTCTCTATGCGATGCCCAAATTATTACAGCACTTTATGAAGCCTCTGCTGCTGGAGTAAAGATTGATTTGATTGTACGAGGTATCTGCTGTTTAAAAACTGGTATACCAAATATCAGCGAAAACTTACATGTCCGTTCTATTGTAGGAAACTTTTTAGAGCACTCTAGAATTTTTTATTTTGAAAACAATGCATACCCTGAAATCTATATGGGAAGTGCCGATTGGATGCCTAGAAACTTAGATAAACGTGTAGAGATTCTCTTCCCTGTAGAAGATGATACCTTGAAAAAAGAGATTATTACCATATTAGAAACACAGTTAAATGATAACCAGAAAGCACATATTTTGCAGCCTGACGGCTCTTATGTCAAAGTCGATAAACGTGGCAAAAAACCAGTGAACTCCCAAATGCTGTTCTGCCAGCGTGCAATAGAAGATGCTTCGAATCCTGCTGCTTCTGCAAAAAAACGGAGTTTTGAACCATTAAATAATATCTGACAAATGATGTTTTTCCTGCTTTATCTTTGATACCATAAAAAACGGAAGGCTGCTGCATAAAAGCAAAATCAACCATAGCATCATTTGATTCTATGCAGCAGCCTCTTTTCTGCTCAAAATATAATAAATGTAACCTTTACTGCCACACTCAGGAAGTATATCATTATTTTATTCTTTCTTCTCATTTTCAGGTTTTCCAGCCAGATAATTAATAAACTGCTGTGCTGTTCTGCCAGAAATCCCGCCATGACTTAATTCCCACTTGTTTGCTTCTTTACACAGTTCTTCATTTGACATAACAATCTGATTTCTTTTTGCTAACTGTATGACAATATCAAAATATTCTTTCTGTGTTGGTTTTGAATAATTAATAGAAACCCCAAAACGATTTACCAGTGATAATTTTTCCTGCATTGTATCAGAACGATGCAGTTCATCCTGTGACATATCAGAACGGTCACTCCATGTTTCCCGAATCAAATGTCTGCGGTTAGATGTTGCATAAATTAGTACATTATCTGGTTTTGTTTCCAAACCACCTTCAATAACCGCCTTTAAATATTTATATTCAATTTCAAATTCTTCAAATGACAAATCATCCATATAAATAATAAAGCGATAATTTCTATCTTTAATCTGTGCAATCACAGAAGATAAGTCCTGAAACTGATGCTTATAAATCTCAATCATCCTCAGTCCCTGTCCATAATATTCATTTAAAATCGCTTTGATACTGGTTGACTTTCCAGTACCGCTGTCGCCAAACAACAAGACATTGTTCGCCTTTCTTCCCTCCACAAAAGCCTCTGTATTTTCCACTAATTTCTTTTTCTGTATCTCATAACCAATTAAATCATCTAAGCGAATATCATCTGTATTGGTAATTGGCATTAATTTTGCACCACTTTCCTCATGAACCACGCGAAATGCTTTGTTTAAACCAAATTTTCCCACACCATACTGCTGGTAAAAATCTGTCACATATTTGAAAATATCTTCTTCATCCTTTGCCTGCGCAATCTGGCAACTCAACATTTTTACCTTATCACTTACATTTTTATTATAACGGTGTTCCTTTTTTTCGATTGCCTTATAATGAAGTATAATAGAAAAACAATTAATACCTAATTTTTCTTCCATGTCAGAAAAATCATAATCAAATAAATTTTTAAAAATCTTAAAATCACTTTTAGCAAACTGGTTTACTGTCCCATCTGCAGCACCTGCTTTTTCAGCAGTCATACTAAATGGATTTTCATTGACTGCTAAAATATATGCCAAATAACAATGCCATAAATTGTAATCAAATCCATATTGAGTGGCTATATCTAATAATTTATTCATTTCTACATAAATTCTTGTAATCAGATTTTCCTTCACATACTGACCAGATACAAACTCCTCACAGATTTGTGCCAAGTTAAATAGTATACTGTCCTTCTCTAAATTTCTGTAAATTACTAATTTTGATGTTTCTCTAAACATACCATTACACTTCTTTCTTTTCCACCAATGATTCTATTATGTTCCGCTCATCTATGCTTCTTTTATGGTTACAGCCAGAAAATGTAACAGTTCAGCCAGGACTGACCTGTTACGGCTGAGAAGCAATCTCATGCATGAAAATTGCTCCCAGCCATGTTTAATTTACGCTTTCGTATGGTCTTACACAGCATAGTGTGCAGACTACCTGAACTGTTACAGAAAAACAGCAAATTAGAGCGTCAAACTTGTAATACAATCTTTTATTTGTTCGTAAATTCCACTAACTTATCTAGTGTTTTCATAGCTTTACCAGAATCAATTATCTCCGCTGCTAATTGAATTCCTGTTTCTATTGTATCTGTAATACCACCTGCATATAAAGTTGCACCTGCATTCATCAATACGATCTCTCGTTTTGCTCCTTTTTCTTCACCAGATAAAATGCTTTTTGTAATCTTTGCGTTTTCTTCTGCTTCCCCGCCACGTAATTCATCTAATGTTGTTCTTGTAAATCCAAACTGTTCTGGTGTAATTGTATAGCTGGAAACTTTTCCATCTTTTACTTCTGACACCCTTGTTTCTGAAGCATTTGAAATCTCATCCATTCCGTCTTGTGCATGAACTACTAATGCTCTTTTTGCTCCCATTTTTAATAAAGCATTTGCCAAAGGTTCTGTCAAATTATCTGCAAATACACCAATCACAAGACAAGGCGCACCAGATGGGTTTGATATTGGCCCTAAAATATTAAAAATAGTTCTCGCTCCCATATCTTTTCTCGCCTGACCAACATTTTTCATAGACTTATTAAATGTCTGTGCAAACATAAAGCCAATGCCAACTTCCTCTACTGCCTTTTCCACTAAAGCAGGATCAGCCATAATGTCTACTCCTAATGCCTCTAACACATCTGCAGCACCACTTTTGCTTGAAATAGAACGGTTACCATGTTTTGCTACTGGAAGTCCTGCAGCAGCAACTACAAATGCAGATGTTGTAGAAATGTTAAAAGAATATGTAGAATCTCCGCCAGTACCTACTAAATCAACATACATATCTACATTAGGTTTGATATGTTCTGCTTTCTCCCTCATAACAGTAGCACAACCTACAATTTCATCAATGGTTTCCCCTTTCATTCTAAGTCCTGTCAGAAAAGAACCAAGCTGTGCCTGTGTTGCTTCTCCGCTTAACATTAAATTCATTACTCTCTTTGCTTCTTCCAAAGATAAATCCTCTCTGTCCAAAACCTTTTTAATTGCTTCTTTCATCGTTAAATGCTCCTTTCAAAATAGATAGTATATTTATTTCTTCATAAATAACTGTTTCCTATTACTCTATTGTTCCAAAACGCTCAAAAGGCCATATTCTAAAAACTGCGTGTCCCTTAATCTGCTCCTTTTTTATTGGTCCAATTTCTCTGCTGTCTGTACTTCCATTCCGGTTATCTCCTAACACAAAATACTCATCTTCTCCTAATATAATTTCATCTTCTGCAATTCCCGGATTCAAAATAATATCTTTTCCATAATGTTCTCCCTGTAATAATTCACCATTAATATACACCAGACCTTTCTTTATCTGGATTGTTTCCCCTGGAAGACCAATGATTCTTTTCACATAATATTCTGTTTCATCAACATAAGGATCTAATGTTATAATATCATAACGCTTTGGATTATTAAAATAATAACTAACCTTTTCTACAATCAAATTATCTTTATTATACAATGTGTCACGCATGGAATTACCATCTACTACCGTACGCTGTGCTACATATCTTGGAACGATAAACACACAAGTTAAAAAAATTAAAATATAACAGATACATTCTATTATCCATGCATATTTTTTTTTATTTTCAGATTGTTTTGTATTTTCTGTATCATTCATTTTGTCATTCTCCTCTCTAAGTCCATTACTAATTTAGCCAGACAGCTTGATTCCACTTTGCTATATCGCTCTTTACTCTTCCTCAATTACTATCTTATTTTGTTCTTTTTTATGATCAAACATTCCTGCTTCATGAAAAGGCCAGATTTTTGCCCATACTTTCCCTACAATTGCGGAACGTTTTACATTACCAACCTCTATAAACCGGCTGTCTTTACTAACATTACGGTTATCTCCTAGTACAAAATACTCATCTTCGTCCAGTTTAATCTCTTCCACACATCTTCCTGGATCTTTCATTGATTCTCTTCCAAAATTCTCTTCTAGCACCTTGCCATTAATATATATCCTGTCATTTTCTATCATAACAGTTTCTCCTGGAAGACCAATAATACGTTTTATATAGTAATCTGTAATATCCTTTTGCTGCGGCTTAAATACAATGACATCAAAACGTTCAGGTTCATGTGTATAGTAGCTTAATTTTTCCACAATCACACTATCATTATCATGTAATGTATCCTCCATAGAACTGCCTAATACATAAATTTGTCTCCCTATAAATGTATTACATATTACAATCAAAACCGCTGCCACAACAATAAAAATAATCAAGTCTTTGATACTTTTACTTTGTTTCCTTAATTTTTGCACCTTATCAAATGTCTCCTCTCAAATGGTTACTTTTCAGATATGTCTAGAGCATGCTTGAAAATTCATTGTCACAATTTGTAACAAGCAATTTTCAGATACACTCTAGAGAGTAGCATATAGCACAAAACACCTTGTGTAACATAGGTTTCTTTCTCCTACACAAAGTGTTTTTTCTGCATAGCCAAACTGTAACTAAATTTCATCAATTGTTACAACTTCTTCCTTTTCTGTAACTTCTTCCTCTTCTTCTGCGGATTCAAATGAATCTTCTTCTACAGCAGCTTCCCTTGCAATTCTTGCTTCTTCCATCATTCTTTCTTCTTCTGCAATTTCTTCTTCTGTTAAAATTCTTACTTTGGAATGATATACCTCATCTACTGCAATGGATAATGGCTTTGGACATTTGCTGTCCACCATAGATTCTGCACCATCAATAATCTGTCTTGCACGCTTTGCTGTTGCAAGTACAATAGAATACCTGCTGTTTACAACTTTTTCTTCTCCTGGCTCAACTTCACTGTTTACGACTGTCATTAAATCCGTATAAGATGGATGTAACATACTAAAATCTCCTTTCAATTAAAAAACTATCTGATTAATCATTTATTTAAATTTTATCTCCCACTGCTCTAATCTGTTTTTCCTGTCAGTGGCTCTAGCCTGCACAATTCTGCGTTTAACTTTTCTATCCACTGATCATTTGACAGCAGCTTCGACTGTGCTTTTCCATTTTCCTTTACCTTTGTAATAATATTGTGAACATATGACACACATTCCTCAATTTTGTCATTTACTGCAATATAATCATATTCTTTCATACACTGGCTTTCTTCAATCGCACGCTTCATACGCTTATTAATTGTAATGATATCTTCTGTTCCTCTTCCTACCAGACGATTTCTTAACTCTGTAGCTGAAGGCGGTGTAAGAAAGATTAATAATGCTTCTGGGAATAATTTCTTTACATTTAGGGCACCCTGCACTTCAATTTCTAAAATTACATCTTTCCCTGCTGCTAACTGCTCTTCAACATAAGTCTTTGGTGTGCCGTAATAATTTCCTACATATTCTGCCCACTCAATCAACTCTCCCTTATCTATCATATCCTCAAATTCTTTCCTTGTCAAAAAGAAATATTCCCTGCCATGCTCCTCTCCCGGACGTGGTTCCCTTGTCGTAGCAGAAATAGATAAACAATAGTCATATTGCTGCAATAAAAATTTTACCAAAGTTCCCTTGCCAGAACCTGCAAATCCAGAAATCACTGTTAAAATTCCATGCTTATTCATCTTTCTCATCATCCTTTACATTTTGTATATTCACTTTCTTTGCTATGGTTTCAGGTAACATTGCAGATAACATAATATGACCGCTATCCATAACAAGCACAGATTTCCCCTTTCTTCCACAGGTAGCATCGATTGCCATTCCACTGTCTTTTGCTGCTTGTACCATCCTTTTTACAGGTGCCGCTTCTAAATGTACAATTCCAATCACTTTTTCTGAATTCACTACATTCCCAAATCCAATATTTACCATATTTTTCAAGTTAACTTCTCCTTTTACTCAACATTCTGGATCTGCTCTCTGATTTTTTCAATCTCAGTTTTAACATCAATAGCACAGTTTGAAACCTCAATGTCATTCGCCTTTGATAAAATTGTATTTGCTTCTCTGTTCATCTCCTGTGCAATAAAATCTAATTTTCTTCCAATATTCTCTGCTTCCTCTATTGTTTCTTTCATATGCTTGATATGGCTTTTTAACCGAACCGTCTCCTCATCCACGCAAACCTTATCTGCAAATACAATTAACTCTGTTGCCAAAACTCCTTCATCTATCTTTGTATCCCCCAGCAGTTCTATTACTTTTCCCATAATCTTATTGCGGTATTCTGTCACAATCTCTGGTGCACGTTCCTCAATGCAATCAATTTTCTTCAAAATATGGTTCAGTTTTCCTAAAATATCTTCTTCCAAATGTGTACCTTCTGTCATTCTAGCTGCTACAAATTTATCAGCTGCTCCCTTTAATGCCTGCTCTAAAAGTTTCCAAAGAACTTTTTCATCCTCAATCTGTTCTTCTAACAAAAAGACATCCGGAAACCTGGCCAAATCTGATACCTTAATATCATTTTCAATAGCGAGATTCGTTGACATCTGATTGAAATATTTCTGGTATTCTTTTGCAATCTCTTCATTATACTTTACACAAAACGGATGCTCTGACTCATCTTCACAGGAAATATATACATCAACTTTTCCTCGTCCAATATATTCTTTTAATAAACTTCTGACAGCTGTTTCAAAAAAATTAATCTTTTTGGGAAGTTTTACTGATATTTCACAATAACGATGGTTAACACTTTTCATCTCCACTGTAATTTTTTTTCCATTTTCTATCAATTCATGCCTGCCAAATCCTGTCATACTTTTTAACATTATGCCACACACTCTTTTCTTATTTTATGTCTTTTTCCGAATCACCATATCTCATATATTATATGGTAGATACGAAAGCAAGTCAAGTAAAAGACACAAAAGTTCTCAAATTGCATCATTATTTTTTCTTCCTTTATTGAAAACACCTCTATTTTACGTTATACTGTAACTGTTCAAGCAGATGACGTTCACAAAATGCCAGAATATGCAGCTTCTGTTAACAATATTTGTATTAGCTGGTTGTTTTGCTTATGACATGATTATGCCTGAATAGCGATAGTATAACTTTTATTGATAAAAAATGAGGAGGAGTCTTACATGGCTTTCGATGGAATTGTAGTTTCTAATATTGTAAAAGAATTAAATGATAGATTACTCGGAGGACGCATTGCAAAAATTGCCCAGCCGGAAAAAGATGCACTTCTTTTGACAATTAAAATGCCTGCCGGACAAAAACGTCTGTTTATGTCAGCAAGTGCCAGTCTTCCACTGCTTTATTTGACAGAAGAAAATAAACCAAGTCCTATGACAGCACCCAATTTTTGTATGCTGCTTAGAAAACATTTAAATAGTGCAAAAATTTTATCTATTAGCCAGCCTGGATTAGAACGTATCATTCAATTCAAAATTGAGCACCTGAATGAACTTGGTGATGTGTGTGTAAAATATCTTATTATAGAAATTATGGGAAAACACAGCAACATTATTTTTTGTAATGAGGACTTCAAAATTATTGACAGTATCAAACGTATCTCGAGCCTTGTCAGCTCTGTACGAGAAGTACTTCCTGGAAGAGATTATTTTATACCCGAAACCCAGAACAAATTAAACCCGCTGACTTTAACAGAGGATGTGTTTATGGATACTGTTATGGCAAAACCACTGCCTCTTGGAAAAGCAATTTACACCACACTGACTGGTTTCAGTCCTGTTATGGCAAATGAAATCTGCTGCCGTGCTTCTTTAGACAGCGGACAGCCGGTAGATGCCCTATCTGATATAGAAAAATTACATCTGTATAAAAATCTTGCCCGCTTCCTAGATGAAATAAAGTCACAGCAATACACCCCAAATATTGTATATCAGAATGGTTCTCCAACAGAATTTTCTGCTGTCACATTAACCTGCTATGACAACAGCAAATATGAAAGAAAAGTTTTTGATTCTATTTCAAGTGTGTTAGAGCACTATTATGCTGAGAAGGAAACTATTACAAGAATACGCCAGAAATCTTCTGACCTGCGCCGCATTGTATCTAATGCCCTTGAACGAAGCAGAAAAAAATTTGATTTACAGCAAAAGCAGATGCGGGATACAGAAAAACGTGATAAATTTAAAATTTATGGTGAACTGCTTACTACTTTTGGCTACAATACAGAACCTGGTGCCAAATCTCTCACCTGCAATAATTATTACACAAATGAAGATATTACCATTCCGCTTGACAGCACTTTGACACCATTAGATAATGCAAAAAAATATTTTGACCGTTATGGAAAATTAAAACGTACCTTTGAAGCTCTGACCGTCCAGTTGAAAGAAACAGAGGAGGAAATCCACCATTTAGAATCAATTAGTGCTGCTTTGGATATTGCCCTAAAAGAAGAAGACTTAGTGCAATTAAAAGAGGAACTTATTACCTATGGCTATATGAAAAAGAAATATACAGGCGGAAGGAAAGAAAAGAAACAGAAGATTACAAGCAAACCTTTTCATTATATTTCCTCTGACGGTTATCATATATATGTTGGAAAAAATAATTATCAGAACGAAGAACTAACTTTTAAATTTGCAACAGGAAACGACTGGTGGTTCCATGCAAAAGGAATGGCTGGTTCTCACGTAATTGTGAAAACAAACGGTGATGAACTGCCGGACAGAACATTTGAAGAAGCCGGAAAACTGGCAGCTTTTTACTCTAAAGCAAAAGATATGGATAAAGTGGAAATTGATTATACTGAGAAAAAAAATGTAAAAAAACCAAGCGGTGGAAAACCCGGATTCGTTGTTTATTATACAAACTACTCTCTTATGATTACACCTGATATATCAGGAATTGAACAAGTTGAATAAAGGAGATGATTACTATGATTACTGCAGATTACCATTTACACACTAATTTTTCCTCCGATTCTGATACCCCAATGGAAGCAATGGTAGAACAGGCAATCAAATTAGGACTCACACAGATTTGTTTTACAGATCATATGGATTATGGTTTTCCCCAAAAATATGAAATGAATTTTCAGTTTGATGTAGATACCTACTGTAAAAAAATTGAACAAATGCAGAATATTTATGGAAAGAAAATCAAAATTCTAAGGGGTATTGAATTGGGTTTAAAACCTGATATCATTCCTCAGTTAGAAGAACTGTTAGGAAAATATTCTTTTGACTATATCATTGGTTCTTCCCATTTGGTAGACAATATTGACCCATATTATCCTGAATTCTGGGAAAATAAAACAGAAGAAGAAGGTCTTCAAAAATACTTTGAATCCATTATCGAAAATATCCATGCCTTTTCCGGATTTGATACTTATGGACATATTGATTATATTGTCCGCTATGCACCAAATAAAAACTATGATTTTTCCTATAAAAAGTATGCTGATATTTTAGATGAAGTATTGAAAACTATTATTTCTGCCAACAAAGCCATTGAGGTAAACACTGCTGGTTATAAATATGGTCTTGGACACCCTAATCCCCAGGAAGATATCATTACACGGTATTTTGAATTAGGTGGAAAATATATTACCATTGGTTCTGATGGACATAAACCGGAACATATGGCATACGATTTCCCAAAAGTACAGAAAATGCTGCTTTCTTTGGGAATCAAAGAATATGCTGTTTTTGAAAAAAGAAAGGTATCATTACTGCCGCTATAAAATATATTCTGCAAATAAATCCATGTCAGACATCTGCACTATAAAAATGATTGTACATTCTGCCTTTAATATACAAACTCCTATATGCAGACTGCACAATCATTTCTGCGATGCTAAATTGTAACACAAATTTTTCACTTATATTTTATTCCTCTTTCGTCACACAATGGTTCCCCCACCAACGACATATGCGCCATCATAAAATACTACTGCTTGTCCTGGTGTAGAGGCCCTTTGAGGCTCTTCAAAAATACATTCTATTGTGTCTTTTGTAATTTTTCTTATCTTCGCTTTTGCTCCTTTATGGCTGTAGCGAATCTTTGCAGTCACTTCCATCTCGCCCTCCAAATCAGCAATACTCATAAAATTGATATTATTGCACTTCAAGTAATCATGAAACACATCTTTGTTATCTCCAATTACGATTTCATTGGTCTCCGGATATATTGCCACAACAAAAACCGGTTTTCCCATTGAAAGATTAAGTCCTTTCCGCTGTCCAATGGTATAATGTGTAATTCCCTTGTGCCGTCCTATAACATTTCCATCCAAATCTACAAAATTTCCTTCTTCAATCTTTTTCTCGGTATTTTCTTCTATGAATGTGGCATAATCATTATCCGGAATAAAACAAATCTCCTGACTGTCTGGCTTATTTGCTACTAATAATCCAATATCTTTAGCAATTTTTCTTATTTGGTCTTTTGTATACTGTCCCACTGGCATTAAGGTATGTGATAATTGCTCTTGTGTTAAATTATACAAAGCATATGTCTGATCTTTGGCATCTGTAGCAGATTTTTTTAATGTAAAACGGCCATTTGGCAATTTTTCAACTTGCGCATAATGTCCTGTTGCAATATAATCTGCCCCAATTTCCATCGACCGCTCTAATAATGCCTCCCATTTTACATAACGATTACAAGCAATACATGGGTTTGGTGTATGTCCCTGCAGATATTCTCCAATAAAATAATCTATTACATTTTCCTTGAATTCTTTTCTAAAATTCATAACATAATATGGAATTTCCAACATTTGTGCAACCCTTCTGGCATCTTCTACTGCACTTAACCCACAACAGCCGCCATTTTCTTCCTGAATCTGCACAGATTCTTCCTGCCATATCTGCATGGTTACACCAATGACATCATATCCTGCTTTTTTTAATAAATATGCTGCAACAGAAGAATCTACACCACCTGACATCCCAATGACTACTTTTTCTCTTTTTCTACTCATTAGTATTCTTCTTCCTCTGCTTCTTCCCCTTCATGAATATCTGACTTTGGTTTTTCCAGACCTTCAATCTTAATTCCATTTTTCTCTGCATAATCCCATAATGCAGCGTGAATTGCTTCTTCTGCCAATAAAGAGCAATGTACTTTTACTGGAGGAAGTCCGTCTAATGCCTCCATAACTGCTTTGTTTGTTACTTCTAATGCTTCTTGCACTGTTTTTCCTTTTACAAGTTCAGTTGCCATACTGCTTGTTGCAACTGCTGCACCACATCCAAATGTTTTGAATTTACAATCCTGAATCACTTCATTGTCATCAATATCAAGATAAATTCTCATAATATCGCCACATTTTGCATTACCAACTGTACCCACACCGCTTGCATTTTCTATTTCTCCAACATTTCTTGGATTGCTAAAATGATCCATAACTTTTTCACTATACATAATTTTTATTTCCTCCTGCATCTTTGTAATCTAATTGTTTTTTCTATATTATATCATCTCATAAATGTTACTATTCAAGGTTATTCTCACGCTCTAGTACAATAATACACTAATTTTGTTTCTTTATAAAGTCCTCATACAATGGGGACATTGCACGTAATTTTTCAACAATCTCTTTGATACAATCTACAACATAGTCAATTTGTTCTTCTGTTGTTTCATCACTTAATGTTAATCTTAAAGAACCATGTGCAATCTCATGTGGAAGTCCAATTGCAAGCAATACATGGGATGGATCCAGTGATCCTGATGTACATGCTGAACCACTGGATGCACAAATTTTCTTCATATCCAGCATAATCAACAACGATTCCCCTTCCACAAACTGAAAACTAAAGTTTACATTATTAGGAAGCCTGCTTGTTCTATGTCCATTTAATCTAACATATGGTATCTCTGCTAAAACCCTGTTAATCAATTTGTCCCTTAATTTAATTTCTTTCTTTTGACGTTCTTCCAGAGTTTTCATTGCCAGTTCTACAGCCTTTCCAAGACCTACGATTCCCGGAACATTTTCTGTACCTGCCCTGCGGTGTCTTTCCTGTCCGCCGCCATGTACGAAAGAGCGAAGTTTTAACCCTTTTCTGATATACAAAAAACCAATTCCTTTTGGTCCGTTTAATTTGTGTCCACTGGCACTTAACATATCAATATTCCACTCATCTACATCAATTTTCAGCTGTCCATATGCCTGTACTGCATCTGTGTGAAACAGAATACCATGTTCTTTTGCAATTTCTCCAATTTCTTTTACTGGTTGAATGGTTCCAATCTCATTATTGGCAAACATAATCGTAATTAAAATCGTTGTTGGACGAATTGCCTTCTTTAATTCATCTAATTTTATCACACCATTCTCATCTACATCCAGATAGGTAACTTCATAACCTTGCTCTTCTAAATACTGACATGTGTGTAAAACTGCATGATGTTCAATTTTACTTGTAATAATATGATTCCCCTTATCCTTATATGCTTCTGCTGTTGCTTTTATTGCCCAGTTATCAGATTCAGAACCACCTGCTGTAAAATAAATATCCACAGTATTTGTATTTAAAGATTTTGCAATTGTCTCTCTTACCTGTGTTACAACTGCTTTGTTTTTAGATGCAAAATCATATACAGAAGAAGGATTTCCAAACTTCTCTGTAAAATATGGAAGCATAGCTTCTACTACTTCTGGTTTTGCTGGTGTTGTTGCTGCATTGTCTAAATAGATTAATTGATCCATTTTTACATCTCCTTTGCTTTCTTACAAATTATATCTTAAAATCTGTTACTACTTAGCAAAAACGTTCTGTTTTTTGTTCTATTACTGAATTGTTGCCTTGACTTTTATTCTTTACAGCATTTCCTTCCTGTACCAATTCATATAAAGAAATACTATCTACTGTCTGATTAATACTATCACTGATTCTTTTCCAGACATATTTAGTCACACAGACATCCTTACCACTACATTCTGTTTCAGCACCTTCTTCGATTTCTGAACAATCTACCGGATTCAAATTGCCTTCTAATGCACGAAGAATATCACCCACTGATATTTCCTTTGAATCTTTTGCAAGTATATATCCTCCCTGAGCACCACGAATGCTATTCACCAGTCCTGCTTTTCTTAACTTAGCAATAAGCTGTTCTAAATAACTGATGGAAATATTCTGTCGTTCTGCTATACTGCTTAATGCGACTGCCTCATCCTGTGAATTCATTGCCAAATCAACAATTGCCCTTAAGCCATATCTTCCTTTTGTTGAAAGTTTCATATTCACTACTCCCATTTTAATTCCGACTATTTTAATTCCGAGTTTTTTACTATGCTTTAACTTTTGTTTTATATTAGCACTTAACTTATAGAATGTCAAGACATGTCATTTTATTTTTTAATAAATCATTGTAACAGTTCAGCCATGCCAATTCATTATTTGTCAAAATATACATTTTTACTAAAAAGTAGATCGATTGACTAACAAATGATTCATTGATGGCATCTGCCATATCATTCATGTCTGTTATCCGCCAATAAAAACAATCAATCTGTTATGATAAATCTTTTCTTGAGATGATACCTGCACATTTTAAAAACAGCAGATAAATTGATAAAACCACACAGCATATAGCGAATAACAAATATACCGAAGAAAATGAAATCTCTGGTAAAATCATGTTGTATGCTTTTCTTCCTATTTTTCCAAGAATATACACAAATAAGAATGGAATACATATCCATTTTATTGTGTTAACCTGAAACTTAATATCTTTTTGCAAAGAATGATAATCTAAAAATACTATTGCAAGCTGGCTGATTAAAAGTCCAATAAAATATCCTTTCATACCAGCTTTGGGAATCAGAATACAGATGAATCCAATACGAATACCGAGCCCAATTGTACTATTAAAAAAAGTAGTATATGTATTTCCAAGTCCATTGATAATGCTTCCAAAAGTTGTTGTCAGATACATAAACGGACAAAGCCAGGAAAGTATAATTAAAAAGTCTCCTGCAAGCTGGCTGTGAAAAAATAAATCTCCCATATGTGAGCCAAAAATGAGAAAAATTCCTGTACTAAATATACCTATCAAAAGAGTATATTTGATACTTGTTTCTGTGGCTGTCTGTATATACCGATAATCATTTTTCGATTTTGCCTCTGAAATAGAAGGCAGTAAAAGCACTGATAAAGAATTTGTAATAGTAGAAGGAAACAAAATAAAAGCCATAGACATACCAGTAAGAATACCATATATACTTAAAGCTGTTTCATTTGACAAACCATGATATTTTAACATATATGGAATCAAAACAGCCTCTATGCTATGAAGAAGATTGATAATAAAACGGTTGGCAGTAAGAGGTGCCGCAAGATGCATAAGCTGCCTAAACAAAAAAAATGATGACTGTTTACAATTACCTGAAGCAGAAATTGTTTTCTTTTCTGCATATAAGGAAATAATCAGAGAAAAAAAATTAAACAGACAAGATACAATTTCTCCTGCTACAATTCCCCATACTGCAATCTCACAGGTAAGTACTATGTTATTTTTACCAAAAAATATGGCAAATATACAGACAAACAGTATCCTTGCTATCTGCTCAAGCAACTGAGTTACAGCAGGTACTGCTGCTTTTTTTCTTCCATAATAGTAGCCATTGATACATGATGTAACAGAACAAAATGGAAATATATAAGCAAGTATTTCAAGAGACCCTTTGCAAGTTTCTTCATGAATAAGATTACAGGCAATAAAATCCGAAAAATAATAAACAATATTTGAACAAATTAATGAAATAGATAGAGAAGACAAAAATCCAATCTGCATAATCTTTTTAACAGAGGAGATCCCTTGTGTGCTGTTTTCTTTTTCTGTTCTTCCCATCTTGCTTTTCTTTCCATACTGTGCTGCAATCAGCGTAGAAAGTGCTGTTTGAATTCCACCAGCATATAAAGTAAAACACAACCCATAAACAGGGAATATAAGCTGATAAATTCCTAAAGTTTCTGTAGAAAGAATCCTTGAAAGATATATTTTATAAAAAAATCCCAGCACACGAGTGATAAGACCAGCAATTGTCAGAATAAAAGTACCTTTTAACAAGTTGTTTTTCGCCATAAAAATTCCCTTAAGATTATGATATTATTATTGAAATTATATGATACTCTCTCAAATCCTATGACAAAAACGCATAACAGCATATATCATCCCTGACATATGCTGTATTTTATCCATATATTCTTTTATTCATGATAAAAACAATATGCACCTTTACCATTTTTCTTTACTTCATACAGTGCTTTATCTGCTTTTTCTAACAATTCATTATAATCGTCACCATCCATTGGATAAATGGCAATACCTATGCTTGCTGAAACTGTCACATCCTTGCCATCTTCACTATAAGTATGATAAAACGCTCTTCCAATATTCTTTGCTTTATTTACAATATCTTCCCGGGAAGTCACATTACTCATAAATACAACAAATTCATCTCCACCAATACGTCCTACAATGTCTTCTTCCCTAAACATTTTTTTCAGATGTCCTACAGCAATTTTTAATACCTCATCACCTTTTAAATGTCCAAATGTATCATTGATTGTCTTAAAGTTATCCATATCTATAATTAACAATGCATGTTTATCCTGTTTACGGCTGCTGCCAATATAAAGATTTACTCTTTCTCTGGTTGCCACTTTATTGTATACATGTGTCATTGCATCCATCTCAGCCTTAAACTGCAGTTTTTCTACTTCCTTTTTCTGAATATCAATATTAGATAATTTACCTATAATCTTTATTGGGTTATTCATATAATCATAAATCGTTTGTCCACAAACATAACACCAGACATATTCTCCATTCAGACCCTTTGTACGATATTCAACTTCTAATTTTTGCTTGTCTCCCCCTAATAATTTACAAAACGTCTCATATGCAAACACATCATCTTTATATATGTATTGCAATTCCTCTTTCAATTCTGCAAAATGTTCTATCTTAGCCTTTCTTCCAAAATTTTCTGTATACTTTTCTGAATATGTCATAGTATCAGAAAAAATATCGTACTCGAAAATAATATCATTTGATATCTCTGCTAAAATACGATATCTCTCTTCTTCAATCTTCGCAGTTCTCAACACCTTTTCCTGATTTTTTAACTTAGAGCGCAAAAGGACAAATACTACTACTAATACAATCAAACAAAGAAGCAGCATAAAAGCAAATGTTATCTTTGGATTCTCTGTTAAAAACTCTAATAAAGATATTTCCTCCTTCATCAATAACCCCTTCATACACATTTCCTCCTCTTACTACAAATCGTATGGTGTAACCTGATAAACATAATAGTTGAGCCAGTTTGAATACAATGCATTAGAAAGTGCCCTCCAACGAAGCAATGGTTTCTGATTTGGATCATCATTTGGATAGTAATTTTGGGGTATTGTAATTGGAAGCCCTTTATCTAAATCTCTTTTATATTCTTTATCCAAAGTTAATCTGTCATATTCCGGATGCCCCATCACAAAAATCTGCTTTCCCTCTTCTGCAATAATCAAAAATGCACCTGCTTCTTCAGATTCTGCTAAAATGGTCAGTTCCTTCTGCTTTACAATATCTTCTAACAAAATATTTGTATGTCTGGAATGTGGTGCATAAAACACATCATCAAACCCTCTGACCAATGGCACTTTTCTATGTTTTACCCTATGTTCATAGATACCAAATATCTTTTCTTTCTCCCTGTGCTTAGAAATTCCATAATGGTAATATAACCCTGCCTGTGCTCCCCAGCAAATATGTAAGGTAGACGTAACATTCGTTTTGCTCCATTCCATAATACATTGCAGCTCTTTCCAATAATCTATCTCCTCATATTCCAAAAGTTCTACGGGTGCACCTGTAATAATCATTCCATCAAATTTTTTATCTTTAATATCTTTATAAGTCAGATAAAATTTGTCTAGATGACTTGTTGCTGTGTTCTTACCAATATAACTTGCTGTTGTCACAAAAGTAACATCTATTTGTAACGGAGTATTTGATAAAGAACGAAGTAATTGTACTTCCGTTTCTTCTTTTAATGGCATCAAATTTAAAATTGCAATCTGTAGTGATCTGATATCCTGCTCAATAGCACGATGATCATCCATCATAAATATATTTTCATCTTCCAAAATCTTCTTAGCTGGAAGATTGCTATGCACTTTAATTGGCATTTTCTTTCACCACTTCTACTTTTTTCTTAAATCTCTTCATTTGCGTTCTCTTGCGAACATTGTTAATTAGTACAAAAGTCCTAGAGCGTGTCTGAAAATTGCTCGTTACAAGATGTGCGTCACAATTTGTGGGGGATTTGGTCCAAATTTATAAGTTGTAGCGGGCTACATCGATTAAATTTAGTGCAAATCCCCCGCAAAGTGGGGCGTGCAGATTGGGGCAATGAATTTTCAGACACGCTCTAGTTTTTCACTATACTACATGAATGAATTTTACCACGTTTTTCTTTATAAATCAACCTTATTGTATTGCATAAATATTAAGTTTTTAAAATTTAGTACAATAACTATGGAGTTTGGGAAGTTTAGGCTTAGGAACTGTTAATAAATAGCTTTTAAATAGTGCACAGAAATTTTCTTCGGGAATGCTGCTCAAAAATCAGGCACATAGCGGTCTGTGGAACTGACTTTTGAGTGGTGCTATTGGAAAAAGACAAGCAATATGAAAAGTTATTCCTTAACAGTTCTTTAGTTTTGCTTTACTACATATGAAGCAACTCTTCCTCTGACAAAATAGGGATATTTAGTTCTCTTGCTTTTTTGTTTTTAGAAGATGTTGATTCTGTATCATTATTAATCAAATATGTTGTTTTTGAAGTAACACTTCCCGTCACTTTTCCGCCGCGTTCCTCAATCCATGCCTTCATCTCATTTCGATTGGCAAACTGTTCTACAGAACCAGTAATCACAAACTGCATTCCCTCAAAAATCATACCACCCTCGACTTCCTTTTGAGAAGTATCAATGGTAACTATAGATAATAAATCCTCCACCAAATCCATATTTTCTTTTTTCGTAAAATATTGTATAAATGTATCTGCTATTACCTCACCAATCCCATCAATAGCAACTAAGTCTTCCTTTGCAGCATGACACATTTTATCAAAATCATCATGAAATTCTTTACAGATTAATTTCGCTGTGGAAAGTCCAATGTTTAATATTCCAAGACTGTAGATAAACTTTGGAAGTGTTACATTTTTTGCCTTTTCTATGGAAATTCTCAGCTTTTCATAAGACCTCCGTCCCATGCCTTCCATTTCTATAATTTCATCTTTATAGCAATCTAATCTGAAAATATCTGCTAATGTATGGATAAATCCTCTGTCAACTAATTTTTCTAATGTTGCCTCTGAAATCCCCTCTATATTCATCGCATCCCTGCTTACAAAATGTGTCAAAGCTTTTGTTTTCTTTGCCAGACAGTTCTCATTCACACAATATAAGTATTTTACATCGTTTTCCTGTCTAATTACGGTTTCCTTATGACACACTGGACATTGTTTTGGAATTTCCAGATTACTGCTTTTTGTTAAATTTTGTGCAATCTGTGGTATAATCATATTCGCCTTGTATATCTCAATTTTATCACCAATTCCTAATTGCAGGTTTTCCATAATGCTGATATTATGTACACTTGCACGACTCACTGTTGTTCCTTCTAATTCCACTGGTTCAAAAATTGCAACTGGATTAATTAAACCAGTTCTTGAAGCACTCCACTCAATTTCTAGCAGTGTGCTTTCCTTCACTTCATCACGCCATTTAAATGCAATAGAATCTCTTGGAAATTTTGAAGTTGTTCCCAATGATTTTCCATATTCAATATCATCATATACTAATACAAGCCCGTCAGAAGGGAAATCATTCTCTTCAATCTTATCGGAAAACCATTGAACGGTATCCTCAATATCCGCTGCTGTCACCATTTTTTGTTCTACTACATCAAATCCTAACTCTTCTAACCAGGAAAACTGTGCTTTCCTGCTATTTTCAAATGCCACCTCTGCTCCATTTTCATCAATACAGTTTACAAGAGAAAAAGCAAAGAAATTTACATTTCTCTCAGCTGTAATTTTATTGTTTAACTGTCTCACTGAACCACTACAGAGATTTCTAGGGTTTTTGTACCGTTCTGTTTCTACTCCTATGGCAGCATTTATTTTCTCAAAATCAGAATATTTTATCACTGCTTCTCCCCTTAATACTAATTCCCCTTTGAAATCTATCTTTAATGGCACATTCTGAAATACTTTTGCATTATTTGTAATAACCTCTCCTGTAACACCATTTCCTCTGGTTACTGCTTTTTCTAATACACCATCCCTATAAGTTAATACAATTGTCAGTCCATCTAATTTCCATGAGAGAATTCCCTCTTTGTCTTTTAACCAGCTTTTCAATTCTGACACATCTTTCGTTTTTCCCAGAGAAAGCATAGGTGAAGCATGATCCTCTTTGGGCAGCTGGCTTAATACTTCATATCCAACCTGAATTGTCGGACTGTTAGATAAAACAATGCCTGTTTTGTTTTCTAATTCCTCCAGTTCATCATATAATGCATCATATTCAAAATTACTCATAATCTCTCTTGCTTCTTGATAATAAGCCTTAGAAGCTTCCCTTAACTGTGTTACCAGCTCTTTCATTCTATTCATCTGTTCTGCTTTCTGCATGATTGTTTCCTCTCTCTCTTTTAAACTGCCTTATTCCTGAGACATGTTCCAGAACATATTTGAGAATTCATTGCTACAATCTGTCCATCCCACTTTGCATACTTATCCAAACTGACATACTTATCCAATAAGATATAGATATTCGTCTCAAATCCATGCAATGTAGCCCGCTGCACCTCATGAATTGGATGAAATCCTCCACAAATTGTAAGCACATCTTGTAACAAACAATTTTCAAACACGCTTTAGCAATCTCATTAATTCATTATATTCTGCCTCTGTCACATTTCTGTATGTTCCTGCTTTTAATCTGCCCAAACGAATATTCATGATGCGCACTCTTACCAGTTTCACTACTCTGTATTGAAAATATTCACACATCCTTCTAATCTGCCGGTTCAATCCTTGCGTTAAAATAATCCGAAATGTACGATCATCAATTTGCTCTATTGTACATGGTCTTGTGACTGTATCTAGTATAGGCACACCTTTGCTCATATTCACTAGAAACTCTGATGTGATTTTTTTATTAACTGTAACAATATACTCTTTTTCGTGATAATTACTGCCTCTTAAAATCTTATCAGACAATTCTCCCTGATTTGTTAATAAAATCAATCCTTCTGATGCCTTATCCAGTCTGCCTACAGGAAAAATTCTCTGTCTATAGTTAATGTAGTCTACAATATTATCTTTCTCTATTTTACTTGTTGTACAAACAATACCAGCAGGTTTATGAAATGCAATTAAAACTCTGTTCTCATGTTTTCTAATTGCTTTATTGTCTACCACTATTTTCTCTCTGCCAGACACTTTCATTCCCATAACAGCAACCTTACCATCTACTAAAACACGCCCTGCTTCTATAAACGCATCTGCCTGACGTCTGGAACAGATACCCTTCTCACTTAGATATTTATTTAATCTTATTGTCTCATTTTTTTGATTATTCATATGCAGCTTCCGTCTCCTCTGCCGGCAAATCTGTTGCCATTACATCCACACCATCTGTTGCAGCTGGTGTTTCAGCAGCACTTCCATCTGGTGTTTCTGTGTTATCAGGTGTTCTTGTACTTCCAGGTGTTTCTGTATTATCAGGTGCCGCTGTGCTGCCAGGTGCTTCTGTATTATCAGGTGCCGCTGTGCTATCAGGTGCTGTTGTATTTTCTTCAGCTTTAGAAGTATCCTCAATCTGCTGATAAAATGCTTTTAATTTTTCGTCACTATTGACTGCAGTTTCAAACATTCCATTTACCTTATCAATTAATGCCTGAACCTGCGGGCTGTTTCCGCTTTCTTCTATGAAACTCTGCACTTTTTCATCTATCTGATTTAGATAGATACGGTAACTGCCGTTCTCTGACATACAGATATACAATCTGGTCAAACCAGGTGCTGGTGTATCAATTCCAGCTAATTTCAATTCGCTGTAAACATATGTGATAAATGCATCCTGATCTGGCATTTTTACCGTATAACATTGTATATTCTGATGTGATTCTATAATTTGTGTTTTATTATTTACCATCTCTTCACTAACATGATTAATATCCGACACTGTATTTTCTAATACCTCCATATTACCAGTAATTGTTGCTGCAAGGTATTCTTCTACCAGTTCATTAATTTCTGGATAAGCATCACATTCCAAATTATAATTTTTATCTTCTGTATTTTTATCTGAATTCATTGTACCTTGTGTTATAGACGAGTCCCCATCCTTATTTGTTTTAGGTGAAACTAATGAAATGGTAACAAACCCTATACACATGGTGCTCATTGTAACTGCCAGCACTATTTTTTTATACTTTAACTTCATGTATTTTCTCCTTGAGGTATTTTATTTCAAATTTCTATTCAACGCTGCAGCTAGAGCGTGTCTGATTAATCAAACTACTTGCATGCTCTAAAGCATAACAAACAATAAATATTATGCTGCTGTATTATGTCCACAGTTTTGAATAGTTACATTTTATCAAAAAGAATATAGAAATGCAATTGATTTTATATCTTTCAATTTTTTCTTTACTTTCTTTCATTTATGTATTATAATTTCAGTGTTACAATTTTTTTGTATTGTTACACCTGTAGCTCAGTGGATAGAGCAGTGGCCTCCGGAGCCACGTGCGAGGGTTCGATTCCCTTCAGGTGTATTTTTTATTGGTTACATTTTTGCTATACAGAAATAGTTGTACAATCTACATATAGCTGTTTGCTCTAAGAACAGATTGTACAACTGTTATAGCGATGCCGCCATATCTGCATTTTATCATGCACTCTCTAAAAATCCTTCATTGCTATATTGTGTATGTCCTAAAAACATGGTTTGTTTTGCTTTTTATGACAGGACACCATATCTTTTGCACAATGATAACACACTTCATTTGTCAAAAGCTTTCCATTAAAATATTCTGATAAATTTTCTAATGTAGTTTCTGCAATGTTTTCTAATGCTTCATTCGTGAAAAAAGCCTGATGTGATGTGACAAATACATTTGGCATGGAAATAAGTCCGGTCAACACAGAATCTTCTATAATCCGGTCAGAATGATCTTCATAGAAAAATTCAGTTTCTTCCTCATAAACATCTAAAGCAGCAGCACCTATTTTTCTTTGCTTGATTCCTTCAATCAAAGCTTCACTGTCTATCAGTGCACCACGGGAAGTATTTAGTAGAAATACGCCATCCTTCATCCTCCCTATAGTATCCCTGTTTACCATATGATAACTTTCTTTTGTTAGCGGACAATGAAGTGAAATGATATCTGATTCTTCACATAGTTTTTCAAATGTTACATATTCAATATCAGAATCCGGAATTGGATATGGATCATATGCAAGTATTCTCATTTTAAATCCACTGCATACTTCCATAAAGGTACGCCCTATTTTTCCAGTTCCCACAACACCAATTGTTTTGCCACGCAAATCGAAACCATTTAGACCATTCAAACTAAAATTATGCTCTCTTGTTCTGTTATAAGCTCTGTGCAGTTTTCTGTTCAATGTTAACAGCATACCCATTGTAAATTCTGCTACTGCATAAGGGGAATATGCCGGCACACGCATAATATGAATTTTTTCATATGCATATTTCAAATCAATATTATTGTACCCTGCACACCTCATCGCAATCGCTTTGATTCCTAGTGAATACAATACCTCTAATGTTTTTGCATTTAAATCATCATTTACAAATGCTACTACTGCATCACTGCCTTCTGACAATACGGCTGTTTTCTCATTTAATTTCGTTTCATGAAAATTGATTTCTATTCCATAAATGTCCTTCTTCTTTTCAAAGAAAGCCCTATCATAAGGTTTGGTATCATAAAAACTAACTATTTTTTTCATTTTTTCATTACCTCCTAATATTACCATCCCAATTCAGGATAGGAAAATATTGTTTATTATTCAACCATGCCATTCATGCTTTTTGGCACAAAACACATTCATTGTGGCATACCTCCAATGGACAGGACATTGCTTACTCAAAGATACATTTTGCCCAAAAAGGTTATGAATTAACTGTATTTTTATTAGGTTCTGCAATTAATGAAAAAATATACTGTGATTTCAAAATAACAATAGTTTTTATCATTCAAAGTAACTGTAATTTTTATTGATTGAACATTATTAACTTGAAAAGGATTTTTATTGTAAGAAATTAACTGATTTTTATTGATAGACATTTTTATAGATATTTTACATAGATATTTCATATAGAATATAATACTGTTAAAATATAATACTGTCCTGCTCTGTACAGTATTCATATACATGATCTGATAATATTTCTTCTTCTGTTACCTGTGATATATTTACCTCTTGTACCATTTTGGTAAGCTCTTCTTTATGGATAAATTCATATTTAGGAACAATAATAAACTCATGTATGCTTGATGGCAATAAATACAAATTGCTTCCACATAATTTTGAAAAATTTTTCAATACCTCAGGATATAAAATTGCACTGGCACCATTAATCCCCATATGATTGGTCAATACAAACATTTCCACCATGCGCTTTTCTCTCATATTTGCTACTATTTGTTTTACCATCCTATCTGTATCTTCCTTTGTCTGTTCCATCTCTAATATATCTTCATAGTTTTCTAAAATCTGCTCCATATCTGCCTGAAACAATCCAGATAACAATTCTTCCATTGTTGTCAGTTTTGGTGGAAATAATTTTGGTGTATTCCTTTGTGCCAGTTTCATAAGCTGTTTTGGTGTTACATTCCATTTCTCTGCCATTTCATGGGTAATTCTAAAACTTTCAATGCCTTCCTGTTTCTTATTTACAAGACAATAAAAGATAATGGCAAAATCTACAAAATGAATATAAGGTATCTCCTCTAATAAACTTTCATTTTTCTTGTAATTTACCAACCGGTAAAAAATATTTGGCTGTACATGTTCAAATTCTTCTAATCGTTTTAAATCAATTTCAGGCTGTACCCCGCTGCCATAATAGAGTATTAATATTTCATTTAAAATATCTTTTATCTCTTTTCCATTTTGATATTGTTCATAATAAGTATTCAAATAAATATTTTTTGCTATATTTTGATTCTTTGGCATTATCACTACAGCATCAAACTTGATACCATTATTCTTCACTACATGTTGTATCTTTATCTCAACATTTTCCTCTATTCGAAATCTTAACTCATCTATAATGAAATCAACAAATTGTTTATATTCCATGTCATTCTCCTTTACTTGTTTGTTTTATTCTGTATAAGTGCACTGTTACCATTCTATAGAAATAATTGTATATCAAAAATACATAATATCTATACTTTTAATTAATTAGATATTATGTATCCATTATAATACAATTTCCCATAATTTCAACTGATTTTTTATAATGCTACATTTTATATCATTATGCCTGAATCTTAATCAATTTCCGTTTTATGGAATCTGTTACATCCACTCTATCATTTCTCTAATCGGCCACTTAGTGTAATCAAAACCTGCGAAGGAAGATAGAACAGCCACATTGCTATTTCTGCAAATGCAGTAAGTTTTGAAATTATTGGAATTTCCTGCACACTAATCAACATATCTGCATTATAAACTGCCACTTGTACATCGCATAAAAACAACAGACACAATCCCGCAAAAAAACAGCCTGATTTTCTTTTGCTGCCCACATGATAGAAACAAATACTTGCAGACACTGCAATATTATCAACTAATGAGATTACATAGATGACAGCCACTATAAGTTCCGGCTGCCTGGCATCTTCAACCAGTATTGCAAATAAAAGGATCACAATGCTGCATAAAAATCTTCCCACTATTCTTCTAGTAAATCGAATCTCGTCATTCCACATTGTCAAACGATAGAGATATATCGTCTGAATAATGATAAAACATAAAATTCCTATTATATTCCAATCTGTCAATAAGAGAAAAAAGTCTGCCATGACTGTAAAAAAAAGTGCCATGCTTACGACACTTTTTTCCTTTTTACGGTACTCTACAGACTGGTGCAGGGTAACAAAAGAAAAACACACAATAATAGAAAGCCATTTTATCCACAAACTTACTTTAACCAATTCTTTTTGTTCTCCCTGAAAAATATCAAGATATAAAAAGAAAACATAACAAAAACATTCCATCAAAAGAAAAGCATATACAATTTTATGATTTTTTGAAATTTTTGTGTTTTTTCCTTTCATGTCTGTTCTCCTTTTCCGCTGCTATGCTACATCTAATACTATCCCAATTTTTTTATTCTTTATTCACTAATACAATATTTTTCAATTATCTTCACCTAATAAATAGTATTTTTTCAAACACGCTCTAGTATATCAATATAGATCATTCATATCCTGTTTCTGAGCGTTCTGCTTCTGTATACTGCGCAGCAAAATGGTCGCTTCTTCTTTTGTGACAGGCTTGCTATATAAAAATCCTTGTACTTTATCACAATTTACCTCTTTTAAGAACAAGACTTGTTCATCATTCTCCACGCCTTCTGCGATTACTTCTAAATCTAGTGTCTTCGCCAGTGTGATAATAGCTGATACAATTGCTTTATCATTGTTACTTCCCATAACAGTATCCATAAAACTTTTATCAATCTTTAAATTAGTAACTGGCAAATGCTTTAAATAATTCATAGAAGAATATCCTGTTCCAAAATCATCTAGTGAAATTTTAATGCCCATATCCTTTAGCTGCTGTATGATATCAATAGAATAAGTAATATCATCCAAAGCAACAGTTTCTGTAATCTCTAATTCCAGATTTCCTGCATTAATTCCTGTTTTGTTAATAATGTCTTTTACTGTATTTACTAATGAAGCATCTTTAAACTGTCTTGCTGATAAATTCACTGCAATCGTAATGCCACTATAGCCTGCATCCTGCCATTTTTTCAGTTGATGACACGCTTCATACAGCACCCATTCTCCAATTGGAATAATTAAACCTGTTTCTTCTGCTAATGCAATAAACTCTTTTGGCTCCATTAATCCTTTTGTTGGATGTTTCCAACGAAGCAATGCTTCGAAACCTATCACCTTATCACTTTCTAAATCAATCTGTACTTGATATAAAACAATAAATTCCTTATTCTCAATTGCAGTATGTAACTGCGACTGGGTTTCTATTTTATTCAGCAATTTTTCCTTCATGGATTCATCATAAAAACAATAAATATTTTTTCCACTTTCCTTTGCTGCATATAAGGCTACGTCTACACTTCTTATCATATTTTGTGCTGTCTGTCCATCTTTTGGTGCTCTGGCAACCCCTATACTAATTGTCACAAAAAATTCTTTCAATGCTAATACAAAAGGATAAGAAAATACCTTCTGTACTTTTTTAATCTTCTCCTCATACTCCCACATATTAATTACATTTTTAGTTAGAATAATAAATTCATCTCCGCCAAATCTTGCAAGATAATCATTTTTATCCATAATCTGTTTTAAACGTTCTGCCACATCAATTAACAGCTCATCTCCATAGGAATGTCCAAGAGTATTATTTACCTCTTTAAAATTATCTAAATCAATATACATTACAGATGCAACATGACCACGTTTCAAATTACCTAAAGTATAATCCAGATATTCAGAAAATGCAGTTCGATTGGGAAGTCCTGTTAAATAATCAATATATGCTAATTTCTTGTTCCTCTCTTCTTTTTCCCTTAAATTTTGATACATGAGATCTAAATTTTCATTCTGCTGTTTCAAATCCTTATATTTCTCTTTTAATTGATTATAGTCTTCTTCCATTTTCCTTCTTTTCATTTTCTCTTCTTGCATCTGCTTCCTTTTTCTGTATAAAATCATAAAAAAACAGACTATTATCATTAAAAACACAATTCCTACTACAATAAGTTCCTGTTTATTTGAAACTGTTTCAAAACTGATTGGCATCTAATCCCCCCCTTTGCATTTTCTTTTATCATGATACAAATATTTGGAACAAATTCCACACAAATGTGGCACATATATTGTAACAAGCAATTTTCAGACACGCTCTAGAATATATATTTCGAATATTATCTGCCTTATTCTACCATATTATTAAATTGCTTTCAATATTTTTATGACTTTTTTACAAAACAAGATGATTATTCCACCATTCCTTATAGAAATAATGATACACTCTGCCTGCATAAGCAAATTCCTATATGCAGACAGTACAACTATTTCTCTATAACTGAATAACAAAAACAGACTGCTGCTTTTTCCAAAGGCAACAGTCTGTTTTCTACAAGTTGTTATTTATTAGAAAGATATTCATGGATTGCCTGTGCGGCAGTTTTACCTGCTCCCATAGCAAGAATTACTGTTGCCGCACCTGTTACAGCATCTCCACCTGCATACACACCAATTTTGGTGGTAGCTCCATTTTCATCTGCAACAAGACATCTACGTTTGTTTGTATCTAAACCTTCTGTAGTAGAAGAAATCAATGGATTAGGACTTGTTCCCAGCGACATAATAACAGTATCTACTTCCATGTCGAATTCAGAACCTGCAATTTCAATTGGTTTTCTTCTTCCTGATTCATCTGGCTCGCCTAATTCCATCTTAATACAACGCAGCCCTTTTACCCAACCATTGTCATCTACTAAAACTTCTGTTGGATTTGTTAATAAATCAAAGATAATACCTTCTTCTTTTGCATGATGTATTTCTTCCACACGTGCCGGAAGCTCTTCTTCGCTTCTACGATATACAATATGTACCTCGGCACCTAAGCGAAGTGCTGTTCTTGCTGCATCCATTGCTACATTTCCGCCACCGACAACAGCAACTTTCTTACCACCAACAATCGGTGTATCATAATCATCAAGAAAAGCTTTCATTAAGTTACTTCTTGTTAAATATTCATTTGCAGAAAATACACCATTTGCATTTTCTCCCGGAATACCCATAAATCTTGGAAGGCCGGCCCCTGAACCAATAAATACAGCATCAAATCCTTCCTCTTCCATTAACTCCTCAATCGTAATAGATTTACCAATAATGACATTTGTTTCAATAGTAACACCTAATTTTTTTACATTTTCAATCTCAGATGCAACAACTGTACTTTTAGGTAAACGGAATTCAGGAATACCATAGGATAATACTCCGCCTGCCTCATGAAGTGCTTCAAAGATTGTAACATCATATCCTAATTTTGCTAAATCTCCAGCAGCTGTCAGACCTGCAGGTCCTGAACCGATAATCGCAATTTTTTTACCTAATTTTTCTTTGGCAGGTTTTGGAGAAACACCATGTTCTCTTGCCCAGTCAGCAACAAAACGCTCCAGCTTACCAATGGAAACTGCTTCTCCCTTTATACCACGGATACACTTACATTCACACTGTGATTCTTGTGGACATACACGGCCACATACAGCAGGAAGTGCGGAGTACTGGCTAATCACTTCATAAGCCTTTTCAAAACTGCCTTCTGCCACTTCTTTGATAAATGCAGGAATATCAATATTTACAGGACAACCTTTCTGACATTGTGCATTTTTACAATTTAAACAGCGGGATGCCTCCGCCATTGCCTCTTCTTCATTATATCCAAGACAAACTTCCTGGAAGTTTGCTGCTCTTACTTTTGGGTCCTGTTCTCTTACAGGTATTCTCTTCATTACATCGACTTCCATTATTTGTCACCTCCACATCCGCAACTGCCATTATGATGTGTTGCGCCTTCTTTTTCTCTTAAAACTGCTCTTCCTTCTTCTGTCTTGTACATCTGCTGTCTTTTCATAGACTCATCAAAATCCACCAAATGTCCATCAAATTCCGGTCCATCTACACAGGCAAATTTTACTTCTCCACCAACTGTCAAACGACATGCCCCACACATACCTGTGCCATCCACCATAATAGGGTTCATGCTGACAACTGTCTTAATACCAAGTTCCTTTGTCAGAATGGAAACGAACTTCATCATAATAACTGGTCCAATTGCAATCACTAAGTCATATTTTTTGCCATGATTGTTTACCAAATCTTTAATCTGATCATTGACATTTCCTTTGAAACCATAAGAACCATCATCTGTACAGACATACAAATTAGCAGCATACTCTTTCATGGCATCTTCTAATATAATTAACTCCTTGTTTCTTGCACCAATAATAACATCTACATCATATCCCTGCTGTTTCATCCATTTTACCTGTGGATATACAGGAGCTGTACCAACACCACCTGCCACAAATAAAATATTTTTCTTTCTCAATTCTTCAGGTGCTTCCTCTATTAATTCAGATTTACATCCTAATGGTCCAACAAAATCTTTGAAGTAATCTCCAACTTCATATTCTGCCATCATCTTTGTTGAAACTCCTACTGTTTGGAATACAATAGTAACCGTTCCGGCCTCTCTATCATAATCACATACTGTAAGCGGAATCCGCTCGCCTCTGTCATCTGCTTTTACAATTACAAATTCGCCAGGATAACAGGATTTTGCCACTCTTGGAGCCAAAATATCCATTAATATAATATTATTGGCTAAATTTTCTTTCTTTACAATCTTAAACATCTAAATGCCTCCAATTTTTGTTACTTTCCTTTACACTTTACATACCTCGTTCATTATAAACTATATTTGCATAAAAATCTACTATAAAATTGTCGAAATTATTTCCACATGTATGACAAAAGAACACTTAAACTTTCTTAACAATGTTTAAGTGTTCTTTTTCCGTCATGTCTTCTTTAAACAGCGCTTAAAATACTGTTCTTTACAAATACCCCTTACCAACATATTCCGATACTGCCAATTAATCTAAGTTAAACAGCGACCGCCTTGATATAATAATATCCGCAAAGGATGTTGCCTTCTTATTATTCCTTACTGTGATTCTAACTGCACGTGATGCGATTCTTTCTGCACCTGCTGCAGATATAAAGTTCTTTTTCGGATAATGCAATGTATATATATTATCATCAGTACCTGTAGAGCTTGCACGATTTACAACAAGATAAGTCTGACCGCCTATTACTGTTGTAGGAACAGATGCCGTTGATGATCCTGGTCCTGTTACTTTATAGACAGTTGTTTTGTCTTCTGATGCTTTATATTTAGATAATGCTGTTGAATCAGCACCTACAAACCCACTATTGCCGGAAGAAGTTTTTATCACTCCCAAGCTACTGATACAATATACACCTGCACCATCCAACGCATAAGAGCCATTGGTGCTGCCGTTATTATCCCAGTTATTACCAACATAAAAACATACATGAAGAGAACTTTCTGTTCCCAGATTAATTTCACATTTCCATTTATATCCTGACTTCTCAGTTGTTGGTGTCATAACCACATCCTGCCAGCCACCGGAACCAATCTGATAATGGGCTGTTGGATCTTGATAAAAACTTGCGTTATTATAATAGATTGTGATGATATTATCTTCCTCCACTGCAGGTGAAGCTGTTGTGGCTGGAGCAGCTAATTCTTCAGGAGTTTTTTCTACCAAATCACTGAGACGAATATACATTTTATCTCCTGCCTTTGCGCTGTCATCTGTTACCCTAAACTGAATTTCCTCATATTTATCATTGTACTGATTATCTTCCCCATCTTCAGCAATGTCTGTCTGCATATAATAACATTCATCCGCATCACTGTATGTTGCATTTGTAACCTGTATCTGTGGACCTTCGATACCAGCTCTTAGAGCAGCAATAATTGTATTGACAAACAATTTCTTTTCAAAATCTGTCATACCGGCACGATGTCCTACACCTGTATAAGTCACATTTCCTTTATTGTAAATATAATAATTATTACTTACATCTCTTGGAGACTTTGTATACCATCTTCCATCATTTCCATTTGGGGCACCAGACTTACCTGATAACGTATACCATACAACAATATTGGGATCCTCCATATTCAACTGATAATACTGTGAATGTGTTTGAGCGATATCAGGTGTTTCACCAGATAAATCAAATGGATATTTTGTAATCTGGCCATCATTTACATTTTCCACTCTTGTTGTAACATATCCAGTACCATCAACAGCTTGGAAGTTACCACTATTATGTGAAGTATTCAGATACAATCCTCTATATGGTCCCTGGAAAGTCTCCGTACCTGTTTTCTTTACTCCAGGCATCAATCCATACTGCATCAATGCTCCATAAGTGTATCCATACTTTGTCTTCGTTGTTGTGTCATGGATTCCATTTGATATTTTTGTATTGATACTGTCGATTAACCCGGACACTGCATTTCTGGTAATCTGCCTTGAAGCCATGCCAAAACGGTTCATTCCCATAGTTTCTCTAAAATATTGTGTGAAATAAAAACCTGTATATGCCTCAACACCAGTCATACTAGGATTATTGTTAAAGTTAGTGCCTGTATAAAATCTTTCATCATTCTGTTGAGAAGTTAAGTCATGTGAGAATAATACACTATGTCCATCATCGATATACTGCTGAACTCTCTTTGCAGTTGTTCCGCTTAAATTATAATCAATATAGCTATCTGCAAAACCAAACACCAGAATATCATAATTATCCAAAATATCTACATACTGATCAAAATCACGCATATGTATTGCTTTTACACGCAAATCAAAATCACGTGTTACCTCAGTTGCATTGATAAACCCATTTAAACCAGTTGACAAATCTAATGTATCTCCATTATCCCTAGCCCAGTCTGTACTTGACATTACATCACTGTCGCCCTTAATCTGCAATACATTTACAATCTGTGCTGCACCGCCTCTTATTGTATTATATCCTATCTCATTGGCTTTAATAGCGGTTTCTGCTCCATTTTCTATTTTTACTACTTCTAATTTCCATGTCAAGGCACCAGAATAAGTATTATTTAATCCTTTTTTCAAGGTAACTGTATTGCCATTTCCCCTGAATGTACCTGATTTGGCAAATAATTCTGTACTTTCATCATAAACACCATCTGCGTTTTTATCAATATACATTTTTGCAATGTAATAGGTTCGTTTGGAATCTGTGTCATAACCATCTTTTACATTAAATTTGATACTCAGAGAACCATTGTTTGTAATTACGTCGTTCGGTGCTGCACCATTGATATAACTGTCTATTGTAAGCTTTGGCTTCTTCATATCCAAGCCCTTTAATATTTTATTTGCTTCTTTCGCAGATACTGTACGATAATCAAAATCTTCCGGCAAAACCTGATTCTCTGTTATGGCATTATTGATAAATGCATACATATTGTTATAGCTAGTTTCATTGAATTTTGTACTATCAGCCGCCGTTTTGCTGTTGTTTAATAAGTCATCCGATATCACAACCGCATATCCTGTATCTAAAAAGGTTTTTAACTGCTTTCTCTTTAGATTGGTAATATCATTTCCTGAAAAATATGCTCTTGCCGATGCACCATCAGGATATAAGATATATGGATTCCATACATCCGACGAAGCTGCTACTTTTGCGCCTGTGTGTGCATAAATGATCTGTTTCATATCACTGTCCTGTGAATCATTCATCCACAAATTATCTGTACACGCTCCAATATAAACAAGATCATAGGTAGAGGTGATATCTTCCTGACGTCCAATAAATTCCGCTGTTGTCATAGAAGTTAACTCTACATTAATATCATCTACCGTTTTATATTCCTGATATGGACATAATCTAATGATTTTTTCCTTAATTAAATTGATTATTGCGTTTTTCGTTGCTTCATCATTGTATACTGCTGGCTCAAGATCCAATACAACATACTTTTTCTTTGTCACTTTCATCTTCGGTTCATAGTCTAATGCTTTTTTCAACTGTGACATCGCATTCCCCCATTGTTTTAACAATGTATTTGCAGAAAGATCAAAAGCATAGGCAGAACCATTCTCTGTTGCTGTTCCATTATAAGAAATCAGCAGTTTTTGCCAATCAACATTCCCTGCCTGGCTATACTGATATGTGACAATGGCTGCATTAGCTGCATCTACTTGTTTCTCTTCTTTTGATGGAAGGAATGTATAGCTGTTCCAGTAAGTCTGTGCATCCCCACTCTGAAGTTTGTAAGTACCTCCATCACATACTGCTCCGCCATTTGCTGTTTTTGAATCTTCGCTGAAGAATAGATTATAAAATTCTGTTGCATCTCTAAACATAGACATAATATATAATTTACATACATTATTATTAGAACCTTTTGATGTAGTTGTTGCAAACGTAGTACTCAAAAGTTTTTTCTGTGCCCTGTCAAAAGTATACTGTGTTGGTGATACATCTTTTCCTGCAGCAATGGCTTCCGTATAAACATCTTTGCCAAAGAAAATTGCCATTGGATCATAATTTCCATTTTCATCCTCCCGCACTGCAACTTCTGCAAAAATTTTCTCTGCTACGGACCATTTTAAATCTAATTTATTCTCTTCTTTTGAAAATGAATATTCAGAATTCTGATGAATATACACTAAATCTGTCTTTTCTAATAGTGTTGCAGTTGCTGTTCCTCCATTATTTAGCTGGTCAGAGGTAACTGTTAAAATAGCGATTTTAGAACTTCCGTTGTCAATTGCATCTATTAACTTGTCATATTTGTCATCTGAACCATAATTTTCATATTTCGAATATTTACATATGTATTCTGTTGTTTCCTGTTCTCCCGCGCCTGCTGGTGCCTGTGGAACTGGTTCTTCTGTTATTTGTAGTGTGTCTGTCTCTTGTGGCGTATCTGTTTCCTGTGGGGTATCTGTTACTTGTGGAGATTCTGTCTCTTGCGGGGTATCTGTTTTTGCTGGTTTTTCTGTTTTCTGTGGTTTCACTGACCAGGTACCATCCCACCATGTTTCACTGCCATACTTCTCCTTATATGCATCATACTCTTCCTGCGTAATAATCCACTTTGTCTCCTCATCATAATCCAGACCTAACGCATCGATAATCTCTTTTGCTTTTCCCTGCTGGCAAAGTGCAATCCAGTCTAGCGGCTCCTCTCCCGCTGCTATGTAGCCTAACTCTGCCGCACTTGCATCAGGAACAATTTCCAAAATGGTAAATTTTGCTTTATCGCTTTTCACAATCAGCTTTTGAATCTGATCTGATGTGCTTGCTGCTGCATCTTCCGCAATGACTTTTTCCTGCTCTGCGTTTTTTTCCTGTTTGAAAGATACATTATTTAAGAAAAAAGCTCCCATGCTGAATACAACAATAACGATTGCAAGCAGCCCTGCCAGCGCTTTTCCGTATTTTTTCATACGCTTCTCCTCCTTTAATTATTTTCATTCTTAAAAACAGCTAAATTTTTCACTGTTGATAAATAATAATTAGAATATCTATGATCAAAACTAACATTTTCACCAAGCCATTGGGGCTGTTGAAAGTTTTGGGCTGTTGCTTCGTCTGGAAATTCCACTTCTGCAAATACTAACCCTTCTAATCGTCCTTTAAAGATATCCAGTTCTGCTTTTAAACCATTTTCCAAAGGAATGATATATCTTGTTTTTCTAATCAGATACCCATCTGTTTTTTCCTTTAAATGTTCATATCCTTCCTTTGTTAAAGGTAATTCTACTTCATGATTTATCTTTGCACCTGATGTGTCTTCTGCATCAGATGCAATTCCAAATTTTGATTTGTAAGTTAAGATATACTCCTCATTACTCTTTCTAATCCGCACAATTGGAGAAGTGCACAGATACCCCTGCTCAATCTCCTTCTGCTCATATTGTTCCATGTTGTCCGGCAATGTACGAATTAGAAATTTTTTTTCAATCTCTTTTCCCATATGATAACCTCTAAGGTATTGCTACTACTCTGTTGCGAAGTTTGATGGTATCTGTTGCTGTATACGTTTTTTCATCTGTCTTAAATACATTTTTTAAGTCCAATGTAATATTCACACTATTTTGATCACTTCCTAATCCAGAACCTAATCCTGTACCATTTGCAGATTTTACATCAAATCCATATACATAGTCTGCTAACAAATTGCCCGTTGTTGGAGTGTTTGTACCAATCTCAGCCATTGCCGCACTATAACTACTGATATCATTTGTATCAAATAAATACATCTTCCCCGGCTTGTTTGGATCAGCATCTGCACAAAACCATACTATTTTAATCTTTGCTGCTGTTGCTGGATTACCACCTGCTAAAGTACGTTCTAAATTAGAGTAAATCACAGCATATGAACCACCATTGCCATCTGCTGCATATTGTACATTATCGGCTTCTTTTATCATTTTACTAAGCTGGTTTAGGGTGGTCTGTGTTTCAATCTGCAAGTTAACCTCCCTGTCCACATGATTGTATTGTTTGATGGAAGTTACCATAAATCCTCCAATTGCAGAGATTACAATGCTAGACAACAACACACACAATAACATTTCCATTAATGAAAACCCTTGGTTCGATTGCATCTGTTCTTCCGCTTTTTCCCATAAAGGATTCTTTTCCTCTCTTAACACTATATTCACCACCTTTTATTCTAATTTTCTTCCATAGAATGTCTTCCTGTACTCTTGATTAATGTAATGGTATACGATTTACTGCCGTCTAGGGACTCTACTTTGATTTCATCCGGAGCTGATGGCTGAAATGCACCTGTAGATTTGTTCATGGATATCTGCACCTGATTTCCAGCTGAAATAACTGTTCCATCACAAGAAACCTTAATTTGTGTATTCCCAACTTTTGTAGTATTTTTATCTAGTATTCCATTACTTATAGTAGCAGCATTTGCATTATTCCCTGTCACTACTTTCATATAAGTATTCCCGCTTATATTATACAGATACATATATGGTGTCTGCATCTTGCTCATGCTGTCAATACGAAGTTCACTTAGTTGTGTATTAACCTTCTTTGCCCCTGCTTTTGCATTGGCATATTTCAGATAACCTGCTGCACTAACAAAGGATCCTGTTAAAATCGCCATAATTGCAATGGTAACAATTAATTCGACCATAGAAAAACCTTTATTATTGTTTCTTTCCATCTTTCTTCTCCTTTCCTATTCATTGCTGTGACTGCCTCTTGCTATGACACATTACTGACAATTTTGCCATGCCATCCATACCTTATTTTTCAGTGCAAAACACATCCATTGCAATAATATACTTTATCTGACAAAATCCGCCAATTCAAACAAACATTCAATCACAGTATACCCAGATGGTACTATTTCCCGTTTTATCATTCTTAACTCTATTGAAGATTATTCATTTTTCCAATTTGAATAACTGATATACTCTGAAATATCTACTGTTGTTGGATCTGTGGAAACTCCCGCATTAGAGAAACCGAAATAATGTGCAAATGTCTGTTTTGGATCTGTAATTGACTGCTGTCCATAAGCTAAAATCTGCTGTACTAACTGCGTATTTGCAGTTAATTTTGTATTTACAGCTCCTATTGTTAAATCACCTTTTGTAATAATCATACCTTCAAAATCTCCACCTGTCAGCCTAACATTACATGCTGCCAAGATAATACCCTTAGTCAATCCTGAAGCAGGCATATTAATATCACATACTTTTGTTACATCTCCATCTGTTGGATAAACACAATACACTGCGGCTCCTGCTTCTACTGCAGACACATCCACCTTTTTTATATTAAAACCACTGCCATTACTCTTAAATCCGTACTGATTTTCTGTGATCGCACTCTCTGACCCTTCTAAATCAAACTGGCTCTCGCCGCTAACAATTTCAGAATAGATTGGCCTGTCCTGGCTTCTCACTTCGCCTGTATCACCATTCAGCCTGAACTCTGCTCCTGTATCTGCTGACCCGCTAATTGGATATTTGTTAGATTCTGTATTTAACTCTAACTGCATGGAATAGTATTCCTTTGCCTTTCCTATTGCATCTCCTAACAAACTTGTTAAACTGCCATCCGGATTATTGCTTGATGATGGTTCCTGTAATGTCATACTGCCATTACTTCCCACATTAAAAATATTACCTGTACAAGCAGCGGATAAAAATGCAATATTAGATGATAAGTTTACGCCATGTCCTGAATTATTGATATATCCATTGGATCTTATGTTTCTCTCTAACTGACTTCGGTTACTGTTAAAATATTCTTTAAGGAACTGGTTTGCCTTATCCTGGCTTTTAAAATTATAATAAAAATATACATAAGAACCGCCGCCTAAACCGCTTAAGTTATAGCAATATGTGGTATATGGTGTTGCTGCCAGATACTCTTTCACACTTCTTAACTTTCCGGTATCAACAACTTCTTTGTTATTATTTACTAAATTGATATAAGTCGAAGCTGCAATCGGATTCTGTCCTCCGGCTATTGCGTCACCTGGTAACAGATATGCTATCTGGTTTGACTTAATAGACACTGCTTCACCTGTCATAATATCATGATCTTGAGAATCTGTTGAAGAATTATATGCTGTTCCAAATTCCCCAGTCTTATCTATCACTTCCTGTGCTCTGGAAATATATGCCCTTCCTGCCAGTTTCAGATTCAGCATACCACTCATATTGAGAGAAGCATCTGTTCCATTGATCACAATTGCACTGCTATATCTTGAATTCATATCTGTATTTTTTTCTCTTGCAGTTAATTCAGTATAGCTTTTATTCTGTCTGTTATATCCAAAACCAAAGTAGTTATTTCCACTCATAGTTACAGTACTTGTATTGGCATCTAATACCAAATCATCCTGCACAAAGATATCGCCGGTAAAATCAATTTTTGTTTCAGCAGTACCAGTACCGCTTTGTCTTGATGTACCGAAGTTATCTGCCCATACTCTCACACAATCATTCGCAGATACTGCCGCCGGATCCCCAGAAATAGTGAGATCTCTTCCCTGATAAGTATAAAAATTTCCACGAGTAATAATATTCGTTGTTCTTGGACCTGTAAACTTGGTGTTGTAGGCTTTTATCTGAATTCCCGCACTGCCATAGATATTTCCATCTACCAGCAGGTTATCTGCTCCTACATCTAAATATTTGTTTGCAATAATTGCATAGTCTGTATACTTTGGATAAATACCTGACTGGAAACTTAAACTTGGTACTGTAAACTTCATATCTGTTGTAATAGTAGATTCATGTGCAACTGCTTCATCATCCTTTAAACTCTGATCCGCATTTGTATCATAGGAAACTTTGATATTTCTCAAAATTACATAACTCTCTCCACCTGTTAGGTTATCAATGAAATATTCCAAATCACAATCATGAGGATCATCAATGTTTTTAAACCATTTAGAAGGACTCACTCCTGTACGTTCTCCAGTGGTTGTATTCAAGTCAGTAAATTTATTGTCTAATGCAGTCTTAATACTATTCAAAGAAGCTTCATAAGTTAAAGTGTTGTTAGAATATGTACCTGCATACCCGACAGTAGGATCTATGTCAGGTATAGAACTCAAGGTGTTCCATGTTCCACTTGTAAAATAGTTTACAAGATATTTTACATACTCATAATTGAATTGTTCCTGCAGACTGGTGGAAGGATTATTGGTAATATTTGCATAATCATTTACAATGCCCACATACGCTTTCTTCATTGCCTCTCCGGAAATATCCTCTAACACAATCTGCAATTCATTCAGTGCTGTTTCATTGGTGTAAAAGGTTTCTTTTGCTTTACGGTCTGTCTTTTTCATCTGTATATTCATTACTGTCAACTGTGAAAGCAGCGTACCTATAATTGCTACAAATGCCATGGAAATTACAACAAACAGTAAAGAGGAACCTTTATTATTCTTATACCATCTCATTTTTTTCATATCACTACTCTCCTCTCGTTGAATGTAATGTCACTTTTGCCTCAGAAGCTGGTATGCCGTTTTCTACTGGATAGATCTGAACTGTAATATCTGCAATTCTTTGAACAGGTATTGTTCCTACCATATTCTCCATGGTCTTTGCTACTATTGGATTGCTGCCGTTCAGTATTCCCTTTACATTAGAACATATTTTGTCTATTGAAAAACCGCCGCTTGCAGAAACTGTTGAAAAGTTCACACTGTTTCCAGGAAGCTCTTTTTCCTCATCCGTCAAATCCTGACATATTGCATATAATTTTAATTTTGGTGCATCTACAGCTGTTCCATCCGAATAATTACTAAATTTCACTTGTATCGCATCATCTGTCGAAGCAAGATATTCATAATTATAAAACATATATATGCCTGTTAACATATCCTCTTCTATTTCCATTCCATTATAAAGAGTGGCTGTATAGATCTGTCCTGCACATCCTGATAACCCACATGTATAGTTCACTATTATCTTTATTGTTACATATTTTTTTGCAGTTGCAATATCCTTTCTAGAACCATTTATTTCTATCAGATATTTCTTATTTAAGTTGTTTTTCACATCAACTTCTGTTGTACCAGTACCACCGCAATTTTTAAAATGTTGAACTGCATTATTTAAGATAAAATCCTCGTCTTTTGCTACTGCTGTATTACTTGGTGTTAGAGAAGTAATTGCAACTGTACCAGCAGCATTGCTGTTTCTATAATTTTTATTTGTATATGTATCTACTGTAATGACAGCATTATAGGTACCATTGTCACTTGTGATTCCTTCTTTTCGGTAAACATACTTATTCTGATCTGCAAATGTATAGCTTGTCGCTGCTACTGGATTCCCTGCTGCATCAAGATATGCCTTATCATCACTTGGAATTCCACTATATGAAGTACCTACTCCTACATAATAGTCTGTCAGGCTTTGAATTGTTGCAAAAGACTTTACTTCTTCCATTACTTCTTCGCCTACTGTGATTGCCCTTTGGTATTTCTTTGATTGTTGATTGTATTTTGCATTATTCGAAAAATAAGACAATAATGGGACTACAACTACCATAAGCATTGCCATGCTCAGCAAAACTTCAATTAACGTAAATCCACTTTGATTTCTTTTATTTTTCGTCATTGTCCTGCTCCTTTCTTTGTAATCTCTATACTTACCAAAAGCAGGGACACACAAAAAGTCCGAAAATGTAACCTAACGGCCCTCTTCTCTGTATGCCCCTCCCATTGTAACTACCTATTCTCTATTTTTTCTCCTTTTGTATGTTGTAACTTCCAAAAATATCTTTCAGTCCTAACTTCACATCCGAAATCTTAGGTTCTACATAAGTCGCACCGATTCCATCCAATGCATACATACAGAGATTCATTGTACCCTTTAAGTTTCCTGTTTCTGAGTCAAATTCTACTGTAATGGTATCAATTGACATTTTATCGTCATATCCATTTACAAAGTCAATCGCCTTCTTTAAACCATCATAATTTGTCTTGAATTCCACAACAAGTGTTGTCTTATAACCTACTACACCACCATTTGCTGTTGTTGTACCTGCACTGCCTGAAGTAATATCAGTTGTGCTCGTTCCATCCGTTGTTTCTGTGGTTTCTGTTTCACTTGCGTCAGTAGTTGTTTGTGTCGCAGCTGCTGCACTATCCTGTGCTTCTAACTCCGCTTCTGAATAGAATTGATCATTGATGGTAAATGTAATAGCACTTGTTGACATATCAGCTTCCTTTTCTAAATCTGTTAAAATTTCAATGCTCTTTTCTTCTGTCATAGCACCAGGAAATCTATCATAGATCATCTGAATGACTTCATTATACTTTGCAATCTCTGCTTTTTTCTCTGCTTCATGAGTCCACATCTCTGTCAATTCATCCACTTCCGCCTGCAAAGTCTGGTTTTCCGCTTTGATTGTGTTTGTTTTTTCTATAAATTTTGTACAGCCAAAGAAATAGCTGACTGCAAGTAAAATAATAGATATTAATACAAATAATAATTTCAGATCTCTGTCTGTAATCTGATTAAAAGATGTCTGCTTCTTATTCATTTTCTGTGCCCTCCCCTACTGTATCTGCTTCTGTAGTATCTGTTGTAGAATCGGCACCCGCTTCTGCTTCATCTTTCATCTGCAAATCTGGTTCATTTTCATCTTCAAAAGATTCAAATGGTTTGTAAACAGCTGTTACTGCAAATATAACTACAGTTCTTTTGTTTTCTTCATCTTCATCTTCTACCAAAGAAGCAACATTGACATCTGTCAAACTTGATATTTGCTTTAACTGCATCAACATCTCAGCAATAGAAATTTTTGTATCTGTTGTGATGTTCATGTTCAAATAACTTCCGTCTGATGTAAGAGAGGATACTGTCATACTTGCCGGTAATCTAGCTTCTAACTCCTCAATCATCATATTTAATTGATAATTTCGGTTAGAAGTCTGGTCATACATATATAATACATGCTGATATTCATTGTAGGCTGCATCTCTCTGTGCATAGATATCTCTGATTGGTGATAACTGTTCCACCTTTGTCTTCAGCTTTTTCTGTGTACCTTTTGCGACCTGCATATTCACAAATGGCACTGCTGTCATTAAAAATGCAACTACGGTTGCCCCAACCATGACACCAAACATAATCTTTACATCGTTTTTATGTTCTGACTTTTTCTCCGCATCAGATGGCACAAACCCAACCGGCGCAATTGTTGCTCCAATACAACATAAAAATTCTGCCTGATTATAAACAGGAACGTTCAAGCTTTTTGAAAATGTAATACCAAATAAACTTTCAATCTTGCGAATCTCATATCCCATTTCATTTTTAAACAGGATTTCAATGCCCTTGAATTTTGAACCAATTCCAATTAAGAAGATCCCATTTACTTTCTTATCAGAATTACGTGACATAAAGTAATCCATAACACGAATCACATTGTTCATAATATATGCAATTGCTGATGTAATGTCTTCTCTACCACGTACTTCCTGCATAATTTTGTCATAATTTTCAGACATTCTAGATATATTATTGTTGACATCATCGCCCATGTCCAGATATGCATTGATTAAATTTTCCTGCATCAATAACATTGCTGCTTCTCTTGGTGTCTTCTTATTAAATGTAGGATTGTCCAATACCGCATTGATGATATTCATCGCACCATATGGTACCGTTCTCTGTAATACCAGTTTTTCATTTTCAATCACATTCACCAAAGTAGTTTGTTCATTAATCTGAATGGATACATTGACACCTGCACCCACCTGCTTTTTTACAACCTGATAAGAACTGTTACCCATGTAATCAATATTACTTACATGGAATCCCATCATCTGTGCAAAACTATAAATATTTTTAATCAAATTATTAGGCGCTGCCAATAATAATAATTTTAACTTTTTCTCATCTTTTGTATTGATTTTATCCAAAATACTATAAGAAATTGTATATTCACTAATATCCAATGGAAAGTATTCTGTTGCATTTGCATCAACAACTGATCTAATTTTACTTTCCGGTACTAAAGGAATGACAACTTCCCTATTGGCAATTTTTGTAGATGACACAGTAAAAATGACATCTTTTGTTGTAATCTTATCTTTCGCCAGATGTTTCTTCATTTCTGCTGCAAGTGTTTCCTTATCCAAAATAAAACCATCTTCTACAATATTTTCCGGTGTATCAAAAGAAATGCAATTAGATACATGTGGATTTCTTTTTCCAGCTTCTAATTCACAAATTCTTGTCGTGAACAAGCCAACCTCAATGCTTAATACTTTTTTACTCAATTTATTTTCCTCCCTGTAGCTTTCTATACGAGGCGATGTCGATTTTCGCATCACGCAAAACTGAAATTTTATTAATCTAATATGTATGTCAAAAGTGCCCTGCACTTTCTGCAAGCTGGCTTACATCATCATATATGATACAAAGAAAGCACCACTGGTGCCTCTGACATATCGTAAACTCTGCAAGTCTTCAATCCTCCGTGACAGGAAAATTAGTAACTGTTCAGCCATGCCATTCATAATTTCCCAGAATATACTATATATTATCAAAAAATTTACAGCTTGGCTGGCAAATTATTCATGTTGCCCTTAGTGAGCAAGCTCCCACGTGCATATTGCACAATTGTTTCTGCATGGCTGAATTGTTACGAAAATTACAGTCCCATCACACCATGGACATACCATTGGATCATTTCATCTCCAAACAATATGGAAATGTATATTCCTATTGACAAATACGGTCCCATGGCTAATACATGATCCGCCTTTGTCACTTTCATTCTTATCAAATGAATGACTGACCCCACAATACACGCTAAGAAAAAAGCTAAGATGTTCTTCTGCCAGCCAATCAGCAATCCTGAGGCTGCCATCAGTTTTACATCTCCCATTCCTATCGCTCGCCCATTTGATAGTACTACTAATCCATATAAACATAAACTAACGGCAAAAAAGCCAATGACATATTGCTGCCATTGCCTCATATGCAATGCTAACATTATGATGCCTAAACAGGCAATGAATACATTGAATCCAAATGGGATTTCAAATGTCCTTAAATCAATTATGCTTAATGCCAGCATTGCTGAGGCTGCCAGACAATATAATATACCGTCGGCACAAAATCCGACTCTAACAAATATGATTACATATAATATACCATTCAATGCTTCTATGAAAGGATATTGAAGGGATATCTTTTCACCGCATTTCCTGCACCTTCCCTTAAGAACAATATAACTGAATAAGGGAATCAAATCAAACCATTGTAACTGGTATCCACAGTTCATACAATGTGAACGTGTGAATGTAAAATCTTCCTTTTTAGGAATACGGTAGATTAAGACATTTAGGAAACTTCCTATAATAATACCGTATGTAAATATAATGATGTATAGGAATGTTTCCATTGTCTTAAATCCTTTCTATAAATAATAACTTAATTCTAACTTGCGTTATGGTGCTGTACTTGTTGTACCTGTTGTACCAAGATTATTACCTTCTGCAGTTTTATCATTATCGCCTTTTACACCAACTTTATGTTCAGCGCCTGTACTATCAATCTGAACACCCGTGTAGTCTCCATTCCCCTCCATATATACACCATATACAACCGGACTGGAATTATTATAAAAGAATTTAATAGTTGGATTACCACCACTTGGCTTAAATTGTTTGGACTTAATTTTTCCTAATAAATCACTAATTGTTCCATCTAATAATGCTTCCACTGCTTTTTCCCCATCAGTAGACAATCCATAAGTTCCAGAACTATCCATTATCTTAGTTACTGGATCTTCTGATTCTGCAATAGCACTAGAAAATGCACTATAAAGCGAATCCAATGCTGATTTGTCCTTAGATGCTCTTGACTTTTCCATATAAGGAATTAAAGCGGCACCAATAATACCTACTAAGATAGCCATGATTGCAACTACAATGATTAACTCAATCATGGAAAAACCTTTGTTTTCTTTGATTTTTTGTACTTGTTTTTTCATACTACATTACTCCTTTTTTATGATATATTATTAATCGGCTTCGTTCCCCCTTCAGAACACTCCACCGGATTAACCATTTGTATCTTTTGTTTAGCCATTATCAATGGCATCATATAGTGACAGCATAGGGGTGTAGATAGAAAGCATTAAAAATCCTACTACAAATGCCAGTGCCACAATCATGACTGGCTCAATAATGGACATAACAGCCTCTGTGGCATTCTCCACTTCTTCGTCATAGTAATCTGCTACTTTCTCTAACATACCTTCTACATTACCGGTCTCTTCCCCGATTTTGGTCATATGATGTACCATAGCAGGGAATAACCCCGATTCTCTTAATGGTGTGGACAGAGGCACACCTCTTGCCACTTCATCTTTTGTATTTTCTAATGCCTCCCTTACAATAGCATTGCTCATAATACGGGCAGTAATCTCTACTGCATCTATCAGCGGAATACCCGCTGCCATAAGGGTAGACATTGTCCTTGCCAGTCTTGCAGAAGAAGACTTAATGGTCAATGTTCCAAATAACGGCATCGCCAAACTGATTTTGGAAAACAGCTGTTCTCCGCTTGGCGTCTTTCGGTAAACATTGACACCTACTACAATACCCACAATAATCAATACAATCAGCCACCAAAAATGCTTTAACCCATTACTTGCACTGACTGTCATCTGGGTAATTGCCGGAAGGTCTGAACCTAACTCGTCAAACATATCTTTAAACTGTGGTATTACCACTACTAACATTACAATAATGACTGCTACTGCAATTACTAATACAGCAATCGGATAGACCAATGCTTTCTTGACAGTAGCCTGCAGCTTGGCATCCTTTTCAAAGTGAACTGACATACGTTCCAGAGAAACCTCCAAGCTGCCCGATGCCTCTCCCGCTTCTACCATGTTAATCAGCATTGGCGGGAACACTTCATTCTGTGTTCTCATGGCACCCGCCAAAGTCTCACCTTTCTCCACATCTAACTGTACCGATTTAATCGCTTCCTGCAGGTTCTTGTTCTCCGTTTGGTCCACTAACATCTGGAGTGCTGCGATAACCGGCACACCGGCTGCCAGAATACTGCCAAACTGACGGCAGAACACCGCCAAATCTCTAGGCTTTACTCTCTTTCCTCCAAAGGAGATATCTTTGCTTAATAAACTTTGTTCCTTTACAGAGATCGGTATCAGTCCCTCTGCTTTCAATACCTCTTTTACTTTATTCGGGTCATTGGCTTCCATTGACCCTTTCTTCTGCTTGCCGCTCTTATCTACAACGACATAATCATAGGTTGTCACAAAATCACCTCTTCTATCTTATTCTTTTCTATCCATTAATACAGTTTCTTCTCTAACATCTGTGGATCCTGTGCATAAGACAATGCTGTCTCAATAGATATCTTTCTATTCAAATACAAATCATAAAGCGAATCATCCATTAAAATCATGCCCTGTTTCTTGCTTGTCTGTATCATAGATGGTATCTGATGTGATTTTGCTTCACGTATTAAGTTTTTAATTGCCGGTGTGGCTAACATTACTTCAAATGCAGCGATACGCCCACGTCCGCCAATGGTTGGCATTAACTGTTGTGATATAACAGCTTCTAATACACCCGCAAGCTGAATACGCACCTGCTGCTGCTGGTGTGGCGGGAACACGTCAATGACACGGTCAATGGTCGGTGCAGCACCAATGGTATGCAAGGTGGAAAATACCAAATGTCCTGTCTCAGCTGCCTCTAAGGCAATCTGTATGGTTTCCAAGTCACGCATCTCTCCTACCAGAATAACATCCGGGTCTTCACGAAGTGCTGCTCTTAGGGCATTTCCAAAACCTTCTGTATCCAACCCTACTTCTCTCTGGTTGATGATACACCGTTTGTGATTATGTACATACTCGATTGGGTCTTCCAATGTAATACAGTGCTGACTGTGATGCTCATTGATAATATCCATCAAGGATGCCAGACTGGTTGATTTACCACTACCTGTTGGTCCTGTTACAAGGACAAGCCCTCTTCTCTTCTCTGTTAATCCCAGAATCGCACGCGGCAATCCTAATTGCTCCGGTGTTGGAATTTCTGTATTAATCAAACGGAGTACTGCTGCATAAGTTCCTCTCTGTTTAAAAATATTAACACGAAAACGTCCCAGTTCAGGTGTAGAATAGGAAAAGTCCACCTCCCCTTTGTCCATTAACGTTTCTGCTGTATGTTGTGTCAGCATTGGCTGTATCAATTTCTCTGTGTCCTCCGGCATCAGCCTTTCGCCATTCATTTCTTCAAGAATACCATGAATTCTGCATTTCGGAGGTATCCCTACAGACAGATGCACATCAGAAGCTCCACGCTGTCTTGCTTCTGCTAATAACTCTTGAATTGTTACCATCTTCTCCATCCCTTCTTCTTAATAATCATCCAGTGTGTCAGCACACAGCCTCTCATCATCCCATAAAACCTGTATCTATGCTTCAAACGTAATCTTTTTCATTTCTGAAATAGATGTTATTCCTTCCACTACATATTGTGCTGCTGCCATTTTCAGAGTATGCATGCCTTCTGACAACGCACACTCCTTAATCTGTCCTGCATTGCTCTTCTTACTGATAATTTCCTTTAACTTTGGCGTAATTTCCATAATCTCATATACACCGATACGTCCAAGATACCCTGTATTATTGCAGTGATGACATCCTTTTGGTTCATAGATCACCAAATCCGCATAGGAACCAACTCCTAATAATTCTGCTTCTGCCTGATCCGCAAACTTTGCCTGCTTGCATCTTGGGCATAACCTGCGTACCAGACGCTGTGCAATGACTCCTACCACTGAATCTGCAATCAAATAAGGTTCAATTCCCATATCTGCAAGACGAGTAATGGTACTTGCCGCACTATTTGTATGAAGTGTGCTTACAACCAAGTGACCGGTAATAGATGCTTTTACTGCAATTTCTGCTGTCTCACCATCACGAATTTCTCCAATCATGATAATATCAGGGTCCTGACGCAGAATAGAACGAAGTGCATTGGCAAAGGTCATGTCTGCTTTATTATTTACCTGTACCTGGTTGATTCCATCCACATTTGCCTCGACCGGATCTTCAACAGTAATAATATTCACTTCTTCTGTATTCAATTCACTCAAAGCTGTATATAATGTAGTAGATTTACCACTACCTGTTGGTCCTGTTACAAGAATGATACCATGAGGATTTGCAAGAATGTGATCAAATTGTTTTAATTCACTTTCTGAAAATCCCAAATCTTTTTTGTCCTTTGTCAGACCTTTCTTGGAGGTCAAACGCATAACGATCTTCTCACCGAAAACTGTTGGCAGTGCAGATACACGGATATCAAATTCCTGTCCGTCTACCACACTTGTAATACGTCCATCCTGTGGCTTTCTCTTTTCTGAAATATCCATGCCGCCCATAATCTTAAGTCTGGCAACAATTGCTGATAACAAATCCGCATCATATCTCATACTTTCTTTTAACACACCATCCACACGGAAACGGACACGTACCTGTTCTTCTAATGCTTCTATATGTATATCACTGCTTCGCTGCCTGACAGCCTGTTCGATAATTTTATTTACCAACTGTACAATTGGCGCATTGCTGACTTCCTTGTTCTCAACCTCTTCTTCTTTCTTTCTCTCGAGATTAATCTCTTTTCGTTCCTGTGCAAATTTTTCTGCCACTTTCATGGCTTCTGTATTACCATAATATCTGTCAATGGCTGCATTGACATCTTTCGCAGTAGAAATAACTGGTTCAATCTGAAAATTCGTCAGGATTGCCAAATCATCAATCGCTACAATATCTAATGGGTCTGCCATTGCCACCCGCAGCACATTCATATTATCCATACTAAATGCAAATGGTATCAATGTATTTCTTCGCAATATATCTTCTCTGACCAGTTTCAAAATATCATCTGGTATTCTAATCTCTGACAAGCGTACACGATCCAAATTAAGCTGGCGCTGCAATGCCATTACAATGTCATCTTCTGTTGTCATACCAAGCTCCACCAAAGCACCGCCCAATTTCATATTCAGACTTTTCTGCTTTTCCAGAGCTTCTTTCAATTGTTCTTCTGAAATGACACCTTCTGAAGTTAAGATATCACCTAATCTTCTTCTCTTTCTTCCTCTGTTTGGCTCTGTAAATTGAATTCCCATATTCGTTCAACCGCCTTTATATCTTTCATTCTCTCTTTCCTTTCTTCTATCTCTCCTGCAATCTTTGTCCTTATAGTATTGCAATTTTACAGTATATATAGAAGAATTGTTCATTAGCCTTTCATTAATTTATAATAAGTATACTATTTTTTTTTCAAAAAGGCAAGTCTTTTAGTAAATTTCACAACTTTTTCCTTTATTTTTATATCGATATTCTTCTTTTTTTCACGAATTATAATATTTTATTTTCATTTTGGCACTTTTCATGTACATTTTTCCCACCTGTATAACTCCGCCATGGAACTAAAGTATATTTAATGTGTTTTAAAAATTAATTTTTTATCACCAATAAAATATTGCTTTATATTATAAAATTGTTTTTTCTATATACTTTCTCAATAACAACAATTCAGCCAAAGGACTGAACTGTTGCTATTTCTCCTCATGATATTCTTCTTCTGTATTAACATTCCAAACTTTTTCTTTATCCATCTTTCCTGTTTTCAGACATTCTACCGCCTCTATAGCAGTAAGCATCGAATGATCCATGTTGTTGTATCGGTGCTGTCCATTTCTCCCGATACAGAATAGATTCTCATACCGGCTCAGGTAGGCTTTTACTTTATAAAATTGTGCATATGTTCCAAAATATGCCGGATATGCTTTCTTTACCCGGATATGAACAGCATCTAGTACTTCTTCTTTATCAATAATATCCATCTTTGCCAATTCTTTCACAGCAAACTTGATAAATTTCTCCGAGGACACATTCCACATCTTATCCCCTTCATTACAAAAATACTCCAGTCCTACCCATACTGTATTTTCATTATCCTGCACCATATAAGGCGACCAGTTATTAAATATTTGAAGACGCCCTATCCGCACATCTCTTTCCTGTATATAGATCCAGCAATCCGGTACAATATTGTTCACTGTACGCATTTTGGTTTTATTTTCTAATTTTAATTTGTTTACCAACAAACCTACCGTAATAAAATCCCGATATGGCAGTTCTTTCGCGATATGTTGTACCTGTTTGGGTACACCTTCCCCCATCGCTTCTATCAAATCTTTCACTGCCATAGAGGAAAAGTAATAATCTCCCTGCACATTTTCTCTTATGCCATCTTTCTCTACCACAACAGACTGAATTTCATTTTGCAGTCCATTTAGTTCTATCTGTATTACTTTTTCATTTTTGCGGATTTCTCCACCCATTTTTTCTATTTCTTCTGCCATGGTTTCCCATAGCTGCCCTGGTCCCTTCTTCGGATAATAGAATTGTTCTATCAATGAGGTTTCTTTGCTTTTATGCTCTTTATTTAAAGTCTTTGCCGCCACATCCAGAACCGCTTTTGTAAGAGATAACCCTTTTACTCTCTGTGCTCCCCAATCAGGCGCAATATTGCTAGGATGGACTCCCCACAGTTTTTCTGTATAATCTTCAAAGAACATATTATAAAGGGGATTACCGAACCGATTGATATAAAAATCCTCCAGACTCTTCTCTTCTTTCTTAAATAAAGCTGCTTTGATATAGCCAAAACCTGCTTTCATAGTTCTTAACAATCCCATATTTATGAATGTTTCCGGTTTGATGGAAATTGGATAATCAAAAAATTTTCTCAAATAGAAAATTCTTGACACTCTGTCTCTTACAAGCATAACCCTGTCTTCTTTTTCGGGATCAGGACCACCTTTTACAAGCGGTTTTCTTCTGTGTAACAGTTTATCATCCTTGGCATGCTTTCCCTGAATCGGCATTAGTTCCTGCCAAATATCCATCACCTGTTTGTTTTTAGAAAAAAAACGGTGTCCTCCAATGTCTATTCTATTTCCTTTGTATTCTACTGTTTTAGAAATTCCTCCAATATCATTACTTTCTTCTATAATAATTGGTTTGATATCTGTTTCCTTTAATAACTGATATGCTGCTGTCAATCCTGCCGGACCTGCTCCAATAATAATTGCCTTCTTCACTTACTCTTCCTCCCATATTTATCCAATATTACAGAACATCACAATACTTGCAGCCGAAAAAGCAATTGTTATTATCATAACGATTCTGTAAACTGCTTTTGCTATAAGATGTTCCTTCTCCTTCATCTTCCCCCATGCCATTCCCAGATATATTGCTCCGATCAAAGCGGTCGGCACAATATAACGAAAATCCATTGTACATCCATGTGGAAATTGTAGATTAAAACTAATATAAGAATACATCTGTATCAGCCATATAAAAAACAATCCCCATTTTATTTTTCTTGTTTCTGTTCCTTTTATTAATATATATACCATCGCAATCAGAGAGGCAATAACCAGAAGAAGATTGCACAATAACAAAAGTCTAGGCAGAAATTCTTCTATCTCAAAGTTAAATTCTCCAAACACTGCACTTTTTATCAGGTAGGAGGGCAAATGGTAATCACCATAGGGATCATTATATACATTATTCCAAAACGTAGTATCACCAAACGGCAGCATCCTCTCCAATGCAGGATGCATTCCGATATATGTAGGTGAATTTTCTCCTATTTTGTGCACATAGTTGAAAGATTGTCCAAATAATCTCAAATTTCTTATCTGATACCATAAACCAAGAGGAAAGCTGATACAGCCAAAGACGATGAATTGCGGCAAAATCGTTTTCCACTGTTTTTCTTTTACTTTCTTATAAAAGAGCTCTATCATCCATATTCCTGTAAAGACTGCCAGTATTCCACAAGAAGTTTTTGTCATCATTCCTAATCCATAGCATAATGCTAACGGTACCAGATTGACATATGTCTGCTCTTCACACCATTTGTAAGTATAGCGGATTGCTGTTATCATAAAAAATACAACAAGAGAATCGTTGTTAATTCTACCTGCCATTAGATAGAAATTAGGTAAAAATGCCACAATTGCCATAATGAGAACAGATGCATCTTCTTGTATCTTTAAGTCTTTTAAAAACTTTCGTATCTGAAAAAGTGTTCCGACAGCTGCCAGGCAAGATACTAGTTTTGCTGCTTCTATTACCTCTGCTCCATTTGCCCTTTTTGTCAAAAAGGCAACTATGTGCATGGTGATTGCTGATAGTATATGATACAGCGGAGGATGATAAAATTGGTATTCATTGCTGGCAGGCAGCCTTCCTTCATACAAATGCAGTATATAGGAAGCATGCCCAGTATCTTCTAATGCAGCATTTCCAATATCATGAAAACGTTCATACCACGGTGTATACATTGTATACCCAATTCTCATAATCACACCTAGTATTAAGATGAGCAAACACATTTTTTCAAACTTTGTATCCCCTCTTACATTTTCATTTTTTGTCTTTTCCCTATGCACCCCCACTATAAAATATCCTATTGCCAGTATGATGCATAGCTGCATGAACAATTGAATTGCTCTCTTATTGTCAAGCCATTGTATTTTTTCAGTAAATATATAAGCAAATATAAAACAAATATACAAAATACCATATCTGCCTATTGATTTTAATATCCCTATCCACTCTTTCATCTTGCTTATACTTCCCTCTTCACAATTTTCTATTTTATTTCACATCCTTGATACTAAAACTAATTCTTCCCATTTTATCTTTTCCTAAGCATACCACTTTCACAACATCTCCCAATGTTAATACATCTTCTACATGCTGAATTCTTTCTTTTGAAACTTTTGAAATGTGTACCATCCCTTCTTTTCCAGGTGCAAATTCAAGAAATGCACCAAATTCCTTGATACTGATCACTTTTCCTTCTAAAATCTGTCCTTCTTCAAAGTCTGTTGTAATAATCTTTATCATTTTATATGCTTCCTGCATTTTCTCTTTTTCTGTTCCTGAGATAGACACAAATCCTTCATCTGTAATATCAATCTTCACATCTGTCTGTTCAATAATTGTATTAATTGTCTTTCCTCTCTGCCCTACTACATCCCCAATTTTAGCCGGGTCTATCTGCATCTGCATAATCTTTGGTGCATATTCTCCTACTTCTGGTCTTGGTTCGCTGATTACAGGATTCATGACATGATCGAGAATATACATTCTAGCCTCTTTCGTTCTGCTGATGGCCTCTTCAATAATTGCTCTTGTCAAACCATGAATCTTAATATCCATCTGAATAGCAGTAATACCATCTTTTGTTCCTGCTACCTTAAAGTCCATATCTCCAAAGAAATCTTCTAATCCCTGAATATCTGTTAATACAATATAATCCTCATCGGTATCACCTGTTACAAGTCCTGCTGAGATACCTGCTACTGCCTTCTTAATTGGCACTCCTGCTGCCATTAATGATAAACTGGAAGCACATACCGATGCCTGTGATGTAGAACCATTCGATTCAAATGTTTCAGATACAGTCCTTATGGCATATGGAAATTCTTCCTCTGTTGGCAATACTGGCACCAATGCTTTTTCTGCCAGAGCTCCATGTCCAATTTCACGGCGTCCCGGTCCTCTCGATGGTTTTGTTTCTCCTACGGAATAAGATGGAAAATTATAATGATGCATATATCTTTTTGATGTAATTGTCTCATCTAATCCATCTATTTTCTGTGCTTCTGCCAATGGTGCTAAAGTTGTGACATTACAAATCTGTGTCTGCCCTCTTGTAAACATTCCTGAACCATGTACCCTTGGAATAATATCAATCTCGGCTGCCAATGGTCTGATTTCATTAATCGCTCTTCCGTCAGGACGTTTCTTATCCTTCAAAATCATTTTACGCACTATCTTTTTCTCAAACTGATATACTGCATCATCAATATACTCTATCCAGTCAGGATTTTGGTCTTCATAATGCTTTGTTAAATTTTCTTTAATTGTTTTTATATTTTCTTCTCTCTCCTGCTTTTCATCCGTGAAGACAGCTTCTTCCATTGCTTCTGTTGTGATAAATCCTACCATATCTTCAAACATATCCTTTGGCACTTCACAACTTGTATATTCATGCTTTTCTTTTCCACACTCTGCCACAATTGTGTCAATAAATGCAATCACTTTCTGGTTCAATTCATGTGCAGCAAAAATTGCTTCTATCATTTTTGCTTCAGATACTTCATTTGCTCCTGCCTCAATCATAATAACTTTTTCTCTTGTAGAAGCTACAGTTAACTGCAGGTCGGATACGGTGTTCTGTGCCGTAGTTGGATTGAATATTAATTCTCCATCTATTAAACCTACTTGTGTTGCTGATGTTGGTCCATCGAACGGAATATCTGAAATAGCTGTTGCTATTGCTGAACCCAGCATTGCTGTTAATTCAGGACTGCAGTCAGGATCTACTGACATTACCATGTTATTTAATGTTACATCATTCCGATAGTCTTTCGGGAACAGTGGACGCATTGGTCTGTCAATCACACGCGAAGTCAACACTGCATGCTCTGATGCTTTTCCTTCTCTTTTGTTAAATCCACCTGGAATCTTACCTACTGCATATAATTTTTCTTCATATTCTACACTTAATGGAAAGAAATCAATGCCTTCTCTTGGCTTCTCCGATGCTGTTGCTGTAGACAATACTACTGTGTCTCCATAATGCATGAACGCTGCACCATTGGCTTGTGCTGCGACTCTCCCCACATCAACTGTTAATGTTCTTCCTGCCAGTTCCATCGAATAACTTTTATACATATTTTTTATCTCCTTTTTCATTATCTTTTATTGTGTGTAAAACGCCGAAACAACTGAACAACATATGTTACCACATATACTCTTCAGCAGTCTCGGGGCAGTTGCACACACTTTTTTAGTATACCACTTCTTTAAGTAAAATTCCACTATTTTTTCATATGTTGGTTACGGTTTGGTAACAATTCAGCCATGCAGAAATGATTGTACAAAGTGCACGTGACTGTGCTAGAGTGTGTTTGAATGAATCCGCTAAACTGCAACCTAAAAAGGAACTGATACATTAAATCATTTTCATGTACCAGTTCCTTTTTTTAACACATATTGATTATTTTCTTAATCCCAAACGTGCAATTAAATTACGATATGACTCGATATCTTTTTTCTTTAAGTAAGCAAGTAAACCTCTTCTTTGACCTACCATTTTTAATAAACCTCTTCTTGAATGATGGTCTTTTTTATTCACTTTTAAATGCTCTGTTAATTCCTGAATTCTTTCTGTTAATAATGCAATCTGCACTTCCGGTGATCCTGTGTCATTTGGTGTTCTTCCATATTCTGCGATAATTTCTGCTTTTTTTTCTTTTTTAATCATTTTCTTTATCCTCCTATTTTTAACCGCCGTATACTAAGTGATTGGTCGGAGTGTCCATATACTGAGTATAAGGCTTCTTAACGACTTTTTTATATTACCACACTTATGCAGTCTTGTAAAGCGGTAATTTTTATTTGGTTACAGTTCTTCTAAAACCTTCAACACCCATGAAGCCTTCTCTATTAAGATATTCTTTCGCATAAGCAATATCTTTATGCATCTGACATACCAGTGTATTTACAGATTCAAATTTTCGTTCTCCTCTTACAAATGCATGCAGCTGTACTGTTATGATTCTCCCATATAAATCTCCCGAATAATCAAATATATTGGTTTCTACACCTTTCTGAAACAGTTCTCCTACAGTTGGCTTGCAGCCGATGTTTGTAATTGCTCCATATGTTTTCTGTCCTATTCGGACTGTAGATACATAGACGCCGTTTGCCGGCAGTATCTTTTCGGGAACAACTGTTTGATTAATGGTTGGAACGCCTATCGTTCTCCCTAACTGCTGTCCATGAAGAACCTCTTCGGTTATCTCATAAGGTCTGCCAAGAAGTGATGCTGCCAATTCCAAGTCTCCTTTTTCGATACTGCTCCTAATTCTTGTACTGCTGACAATTTCTCCTTTATAAGTAATTTTGTCATAATCTATTACTTCATAGGAATACTTTTGTGCCATTTTTTTTAGCAGTTCCACATTTCCCTTCCTTTTATATCCAAAATGAAAATCTCTTCCTATTACAATTACTTTTACATCCAACTGCCCAACTAATACTTCTTCTATGAATCTCTCGGGTTCCATAGATGCTGTTTCTTTTGTAAATGGATAGGATATTAATATGTCTACTCCCGATTCCTGCAATTTTTTCTTTTTTTCCTCCTGTGTATCAATCAAATCTATCTTTTTGTCAGAAAATAAGTTGGCAGGATGCAATGCAAATGTAAAAACTACACTGGCTCTTCCTTTGCTTTTTTCCTTTACAATTCTGTTTAGCAAAAGCTGATGTCCTATATGTATACCATCGAATTTGCCCAGACATACTGCTGTATTATGCAGTTTAAATTCCATTGTATTTTCTATGGTTTCCATATCCGAATTATCCTTTCCACAAAGTGTTCTTATCATACTCATTTTTCTTACTATTTTACATTATGCCAAAAACATTTTTATCGGCCAAAATTTCTTATCTTTCTGCCTATATTCATATACTGCCCGAAAAATATTCTTGTCATCATATACCCTAAACTGCATAGCATCTGCCAATATTGGGGGTATTTCCTGTAAATTTTGTTCTTTTAATGGATTTCCATTCTGTAATAAAGTGATTGCCTGTTCTGCAACTACAATTTTTTCTTTTTCTGAAAAAACAGCATCTACTGCCAAAATTTTTTCTGCTAAGGTTTCTTTCTTCTGCATGTCTGCAACTTGTTCTAAAGTGATACTGTCAGCAATTTCAAACATTCCTGCCTTTGTCCTTATAAGTGTTTTCATGCATCCTCCACAACCTAACCGTTCTCCTATGTCATGACACAGTGTACGGATGTAAGTTCCTTTGCTGCAAGATACCGAAAATGCAACTTCTTTGTCCTGCATATTGATATTTTTAATCACTATGTCATAAATAACAACCTGGCGTGGTTTTCGTTCTATCACTTTTCCTTCTCTTGCTAATTCATATAACTTTTTACCATTTACTTTTAAAGCTGAATACATGGGAGGCACTTGATTATATTCCCCGATAAAAGATTGTATTACATGAACAATATTTTCTTCTGTTGCTGCCACTTCTTTTTTTTCCAATATATTTCCTGTCATATCTTGTGTATCTGTTTCTATTCCCAGCTTCAGAACAGTTTCATAGGTTTTATCCTTATCAGTCAGCAAATCACAGACCTTTGTTGCATTTCCCAAGCAGACAGGCAGCACTCCTATTGCATCAGGGTCTAGTGTTCCTGTATGACCGATTTTTTTCTGTTTTAATATACCACGCAGCTTTGCTACTACATCATGAGATGTATACCCTTTTTCTTTATAGATATTAATAATACCGTTCACAAATTTTCCTCCACGCTTTAGTGCAACTGCTCCTCAATTAATTTTGTAAGATTATTAATCACATCATAATAAGAGCCATTTAATGTACATCCTGCTGCTTTTTTATGACCGCCTCCTCCAAAATAAATTGCGATTTTACTGACATCCACATCACCATTTGCACGCATACTAACCTTATATTCCTGTGTTGCAATCTCATATAATAGGATAGCAACTTCCACTCCTTTTGTAATACGCAGCTGTTCAATCACACCATCTAAATCTTTTGAAGATGCACCATAAAATTCTAAGGTTTTTTGACTGACCGCCGATACAATACACCTTCCATCTAATACCATAATACACTCTAACAGACACCTTCCCAATATCTGATTTTGCATATATGTTTTCTGATAAAATGTTTCATCGATAATCTGCTGAAACGGCACACCTTTCTCTATCAATTTTCCAGCAATCTCCATTGTTCTTCCTGAAGTACATGTATATTTGAACACACCACTATCATGGATAATCCCTACATATAACGCTTCTGCAACTGCTTTATCGATTTTTTCCTCATCTAAAATTGTATATAGGACTTCACAGGTTGAACTAGCATTTGCCTCTATCAGATTTTTCCCTGCAAACTTTTCATTACTGATGTGATGATCAATACAGATAGTATTCACTGCCTGGTTAAAGTATTTTTCTGCTTTTCCTAACCGTTCTGCATCTCCACAGTCTAATGCGATAAATACATCATACTGTCTGTCATCCGGATAATCGTTATTTACTTCTTCACTATATTTTAAGAATGCAAATTTTTTTAATGGCTCTTCTAAATATACATCCACCTTTTTATCCGGACATTCTTTTTTCAGATAAGTATAAAGAGCAAGACACGAACCAATGCAATCCCCATCAGGACGCACATGTCCGCTAATACCAACCGTCTTTGCATCTCCTATCCAGTTTATAATATTTTTTACCTCTGTCATGACATTCTCCTTCTCATATATAGCGGAAAACAGGGGCAGAATAGATATAACCCTTTTCCTGCTCCTGCTTCCTTTTTATTATCCCAATTCCTAATCATCTGTTTCCTGATCTTTTGGTAAATCTTTTGTGACATCATCAATTAATTTCGACATGGATACACCATACTCAATCGATTCGTCCATAATAAATTTCAATTCAGGTGTATTTCGAAGATTAATTGTTTTTGCCAAATGTGTCCGAATAAATGGAGCCGCACTTTTCAATCCCTCTAAAGTTGCCCTCTTCTTTTCCTCGTCGCCATATACACTAATGTATACTTTGGCATACTTCAAATCTGCTGTCACTTCCACTGCAACAACAGAGGTCAACGGGTCAATTCTTGGATCCTTGATTTCCTGACTAATCACCTTGCTTAGCTCTTTCTGCACTTCTCCATTGATTCTTGTATTTTTTATGCTGTTTTTACGCATATCATAACCTCCAGTCTAACTTAACGGCCTTTTTCCATACTTTACCTTGGAACCTCTTCCATGATATAGATTTCTACCTTATCTTCTACTTGAATATCATTGAAATTTTCAAATACAAGTCCACATTCATAACCGGATGCCACTTCTTTCACATCATCTTTGAATCTCTTTAATGATGCTAATTCTCCTTCATGAATAAGTTCCTCTCCACGTGTAATTCTCACTTTTGAATTTCTTATAATCTTACCATCTAATACATAAGAACCTGCTATCATACCTACTCCGGATGCCTTAAATGTCTGACGCACTTCCGCATGGCCAATTATTTTTTCTTCAAATACAGGATCTAACATGCCTTTCATGGCTGCCTCCACATCTTCAATCGCATTATAGATTACTTTATACAATCTTAAATCTACTTTTTCCCTGTCAGCTGTTTCTTTGGCTGTGGAATCAGGTCTTACATTGAATCCTATGATAATTGCATTGGATGCACTTGCAAGAGAAACATCGGATTCATTAATAGCACCAACGCCTCCATGTATAATACGAATCGCTACTTCATCATTTGACAATTTCAATAAACTTTGTTTTACAGCTTCTACAGACCCCTGTACATCCGCTTTTACAATCAGATTCAACTCCTTAATATTTCCTGCTTGAATCTGCGAGAACAATCCATCTAAGGATAATTTTGCTTTTGTATCCTGCAATAGTTTTTCTCTTCCTTGTTTAATATATACTTCTGCAATATTACGTGCTTCTTTCTCTGATTCTGTTGCAAGGAAAATTTCACCTGCTTCTGGTACTTCATTCAGTCCTAAAATTTCAACTGGCATAGATGGTGTTGCTTCTTTTACCCTGCGTCCCTTGTCATCAATCATAGCTCTGATTTTACCATGTGCCCTGCCTGCTGCAATTGGATCTCCTACATGCAGAGTACCTTTCTGCACTAACATTGTTGCAACCGGACCGCGTCCTTTATCTAACTGCGCCTCAATGACAATTCCTCTTGCCATACGGTTCGGATTTGCTTTTAACTCGCAAACTTCGGCTGTTAAGATAATCATTTCCAGCAGCTGGTCGATTCCTTCGCCCGTATGTGCAGAAACTGGTACAAATACTGTGGTTCCCCCCCAGTCTTCTGCAATTAATTCATGTTCTACTAACTCTTGTTTTACTCTTTCAATATTTGCACTTTCTTTATCAATTTTGTTAATGGCAACAATAATTTCCACACCTGCTGCCTTTGCATGGCTGATCGCTTCCACTGTTTGAGGCATAACACCATCATCTGCAGCAACTACTAAGATTGCAATATCTGTCGATTTTGCACCACGCATACGCATGGATGTAAATGCTTCATGTCCTGGTGTATCAAGAAATGTAATCTTTTCTCCACCACTTGAAACCATGTATGCTCCAATATGCTGCGTAATTCCACCTGCTTCTTTTTGTGTCACATGCGTTTTACGAATCGCATCTAATAAAGAAGTTTTACCATGATCTACGTGTCCCATAACACAGACAACCGGAGGACGTTTCACTAATTTGCTTTCATCTTCCTCTTCTTCTTTTAATAATTCCTCAACCAAATCTACCTGTTCTTCCAATTCTGCAATACAATTATATTCTAATGCAATTTCTTCTGCTTCTTCAAATGTAATATCCTGATTGATGGATACCATTTTACCTTGAAGAAATAACTTTTTCACAATAGAAGACGGCTGGACTTTCATTTTATCAGCCAGCTCTTTAATGGTAAGTCTTTCAGGAATAATAATATTTTTGATTGAATCTTCTGGTTCTTCTTCTACCTTTACAGGTTTTGGCATAATAAATGCACCTTTTCTATTTGGATCTTTCTTTTTAGATGAAATAATCTCTTCATCTTTTCTCTTTTTCTTGTTGTTATAACCATTGCTATTGCGCTTATCATTGCTTCTTCCTGCTTTTTCTAATGTCTTATCCATTGCTGCCTTGTCAAAAGCACCGCCTCTGTCAAAGCTGCCTCGATTACTAAAACCGCTGTTACTGCGATTGTTATTATTTCCTCTGTTTCCGCTATTGCTGTTACGGTTGTCTTTGTTGTTTTGATAAGAACCGTTTCTATTATCTCTATTGCTGCTATTTCCGCCACGATTCTCTCTATTATTTTGATAAGAACCATTCGTATTATCCCTATTGCCGCCATTTCCATTACGATTCTCTCTGTTTCCCTGATAAGAGAAATTCTTATTCTCTCTGCTTCCGTTACGGTTGTCATGGTTTCTGTTTCTGTTATCACGATTCCCATTTCGATTGTCACGGTTCTCTCTTTTTCCCTGATTGCGATTTTCTCTATTTCCCTGACTATAATTCTCTTTATTTCCATTCTGTTCTGTTTTATTATTCTGTCTGCTACTATTTTTTTCCTCTTGTATTTTCTGGTTTTTCATTTCTTTCTCCATATTTTTCTCTGTATTACTAATTTCTTTCACATCCTCTTTCTCTTTTGTTGTTGTTTCTTGTACTTCTTGTTTTGATGATTGTGGTATTTCTTTTTTCATTTCTTCTTTCATTGTATTCTCTTTATTCTTTTCTTCACCTTTTTCTGTTGCTTTTACTTCCTTCTTTGGTGCTTTTTTGGTTTCCTTTGTATCTTTAGAATCTTCTGCAGGTAATGGCTTTACATTTTTTAATATAAACCCTATCGCTTCATCTTCTATACTGCTATTATGGCTTTTAACAGGAAAACCATTATCATTTAATATTTTTATCAAATCTTTGCTTTGCCTGTTTAAGCTCTTTGCAATCTCGTAAATTTTCATTTTTGTTGCCATACACTCTACCTCTTTCCTTCATTCACATCAAGTTCTAATTGCTTTTGAACAGATTTTGCAAAGCCCTGGTCAAGAATTGCCATAGATGCACGAAATTCTTTTCCAATTGCCCGCCCTAGCTGTTCTTTGTTTCCTAAGCAGCACATTGGCACTTTATAAAATGTACACATATTTGTAAACATTTTCTTGGTGTTTGCAGAAGCATCATCGGCAACAATCACTAACTGTGCCCTTCCCTCCTTGACTGCCTTCTCTGTCATAAATTCTCCACTGACAAGATTTCCTGATTTCATTGCTAATCCCACATAGGATAGAACTTTACCTATGTTCAAGTTCTTTCAACTCCTTTTCTAATTCCTCATATATGTGATCTGGAATACTTATCTTTAAAGATCGTTCTAATGCTTTTGTCTTTTTCGCTTTTTCAAAACATTCATGAGAATTACAAATATATGCACCTCTGCCATTTTTTTTCCCTGTTATGTCAATTGTGATTTCATCGTCCTGCGTTTTAATGACACGAAGCATTTCTTTTTTATTCTTCATCTCTCTGCATCCTGTGCATTGTCTTAATGGAACTTTCTTTTGAATCATCTCCATCACCACCCTATACACTTTGTTGTTTTATATCTATGCTATGTAATCCTATTACATAGTAAATCTTCTTATTCTTCTGTTTCATCTAAATTTTCAGAATTTTCCAAAAATTCTACTGTTTCTAAGTTTTCTGCCATTTCTTGCTCTGCTATGTTTTCCTGTTCCTCCGTTCTTTCTTTACAGGCAGCTGCCTGGCTCTCACTCTTAATATCAATTTTATAATTGGTCAATCTTGCAGCTAATCTTGCATTCTGCCCCTCTTTACCAATGGCAAGAGATAACTGATAATCAGGTACAATTACCTGTGCACTCTTCTCCTCTTCATTCACATTAACAGATATTACCTGTGCAGGACTTAATGCATTTTGAATTAACACAACCGGATCTTCGCTCCATGAAATGATATCTATCTTCTCTCCTCTTAACTCTTCTACAATGGCATTTACCCTTGCTCCATTCAGTCCGACACAAGCACCTACAGGATCTACATCCGGATGACTGGTCCATACTGCCATTTTCGTTCTTGATCCGGCCTCTCTTGCAATATTTTTAATCTCTACTGTGCCATCCTTTATCTCTGTTACTTCCGCTTCAAACAAACGTTTCACTAATTCAGGATGCGTTCTTGAAACAGTAATTCTTGGTCCCTTTGTTGTATCTTTTACCTCAATAATATAAAGTTTAATTCGTTCTGTAGGTCTAAAACGTTCTCCCTTTACCTGTTCATTTTCTGTTAAGACTGCATCCACTTTTCCCAAATTGATACATACATTATTTCCCATATAACGTTGTACAATACCTGTTACAATATCTTTTTCCATTGCATAGTACTGATTGTACAGCACTTTTCTTTCTTCTTCCCTGATTTTCTGTACCACAACCTGCTTCGCTTTCTGTGCTGCAATACGTCCAAAATCCTTCGGGGTTACTTCCACTTGAACAATATCACCAACTTCATTCTTAGGAAATTTTAACTTCGCTTCTACTGCATCAATTTGTAAAGCGGTATCCTCTACCTTTTCTACAATCTGACGTTCCGCAAAAACACTTACTGCTCCTGTTTCCCTGTCAATATTTACGCGAATATTGTCCGCTTTTCCATAATGATTCTTACACGCTGCCACCAAAGAATTCTCCATTGCTTCCAGTAAAATATCCTTACTGATATCTTTTTCCTTCTCAATTTGGTTCAATGCTTCAATTAACTCTTTGTTGCCTTTCATCTCTATTTCCTCCTAATTTGATATTCCTTTTATTTTGGGCATCCGTCTGACTTCTAAATATATCAGGTTGTTGTTCTCCTATGCCAAAAAATTGTATAATCCACTTATAAAAAATTGTATTTCATATTAAAAATCCAGTGCCAGCCGGATGATAGCAATATCTGAACGCTTAATGACTATCTGTTCTTCTTCCTCAATTGTAATACTTTCCTCTGTATACCCAGTTAAAAATCCACAGAATTCTTTCTGTTTTACAATTTTTCCATCACGTTCTAACTGTAATGGTTTATACAATTTGACTTCTACTTCCTCACCAATGCTCCGTTGAAAATCTTTATCCTTCTTTAACTGTCTTCCCAATCCTGGTGAACTGACTTCTAATATATATGAGTCCTTGATAAAATCTTCTTTATCTAACAATTCACTTAATGCCCTGCTGATTAATTCACAATCATCTATGGTAATTCCGCCCTCTTTGTCAATATAAGCTCTTAAATACCATGTACCTGCTTCCTTTACATACTCCACGTCTACCAATTCAAAATTATTTTCCTTCATCAAAGGCTCTAATAATCTTTCTGTTTGCTGTTCATATTCTTCTCTTACAGTCATTTATAAACCCCTTTCCTTATTATCACTAGGAGCATGTTTGAAAATTCACTGCCACAATCTGCACATCCCGCTTTGTGTATCCTTCCAGGCGTACCGCCCAATCCATATCCATTCAGGCTGGCGGACTCTGTCCGATAAGGTACGGATATTTACTCCAAATTCCTTCAATGCAGCCTGCTCCACGTCATGAATTTAGAACAAATCCCCCACAAATTGTGGCACACATCTCAGAACAGACATTCCTCAAACACACTGTAGTGTACCATTTGTATATTATGACTTTTTATAAACATTGCACAAATATAAAGAGTGGACTTTCGCCCACTCCTTTCATAATAAAATACACTAATTATTACTAGTGTATCACTTTTTACCAATCATTGCAAGTAATTCATTATACTTTTTTTGTATAAAATACTTTTTCGTTATATTACACAAAATACCCAAAGTCTTGTATTTCCTATTTTATCTTTCTTTTCCAAAACATAATACTCTCTCATAGACAAAATTGTTACCTGTCCCTTCTGAACACTTTTATGTCATCTAGTGTTAAGCAAAATCATTTTCCACTTCTACTAAAGTAAGCAGTCATGCTACTTTGCACCATCATTCCTGCATGGCGAACTGTCACATTAAAGTAATAGATAAAAGACAAAATGCACAAACAATTTTAAAAACAAAAATAATCTAACCTAAAAATATCAATTTATAAAAAATTTTCCGGTTCAAAAAACTCTGTTCTTAAAATTTTGTGCAAAATCATGCTTACAGATTTCCTATGTATTTCAACCAATCTAAATCAGTCTTTTACTTTTTTCAAAACGAAAAGCATTTGGCTTTCATTTTGCCTTTTTCATTGTACCTCATCAGCATAACTCATTTGACACAGTCTGTAGGGGAATCGAACCCCTGTTTTCGCCGTGAGAGGGCGACGTCTTAGCCGCTTGACCAACAGACCATTTTTTATAGTTTATTCCTACAACGTTATCTATTGTACACCATTTTTTTATTTTTTGCAAGCACTTTTTTATATTTTTTATTTTTTCATTAGAAATACTGCGGTTTTTTCACATTTTTTTCAAATTTTGCACATAGTTATGTCACATTTTGCTTATATACTATACTCATAAATGAACCACAGATAAATGATGCTTCATAATACCGCCGCAAGTATGTGTGCATCAGCGGTTCATCAAAGTCAATATATTGACTTTTCATTATTTTTTTCTCATTTTACTCCATCCTTTTAAAAAGCAGGGCGTTCGATGCCTTGCTTTTTTAATTATTTTCATACTCAGCTTAAACGCTCTTCTTTTTTAACCATTTTCATACCCCATCTTAAGAAGCTCTTGTATTTCTTTTCTTTCCGTTCCTCTGATATTATATAATTCAATTAATCTTTTTAAATTTTCTTCCTGATATGTTACAGGATGATATCGTTTTAACCTTTCCTTTACCATATCTCCTGCCTCTTTTAATGTCACACATTCCATATCAAAGACCAGTTTCATCTTATCTGCCATATATCCAACTGCATAAGCATATTCTAAATCCGATTGTAGTATTCCTGTAAAATTCTCAAAGTTCATTTTTATTTCTACTGCCTGTTTTACAAGTTGTACCATTTTAATGTTCCTTTCTTTTCCATCCCTGCATTATTTGAAAAACTGCCTCTATTTATTTTACAACACTTCTATAAAAAAGTAAATTTTTTACGCATAATTTTCCCCCTCTCTCACTACATTATAATAATATAATATAAAGGTGAAGCTGTATGAAACACAATAAAAAAATATATGTATCATCCCTTTTATGTGCTGTTTTACTTTTTTCTAACTGCTCTTTTGCAAAGTCAAATCTGTCTTCTGATTGCTTTTCTACTAAATATGCACTAGAAGCCTCAGTCACTCGCGAAACTTCTAATCAAAATACTTCTGATTCAACAAACACAACAACAAATCTCTCTGAAACAGATTCTCTTAACCTTACCTGTAGTTCTGCCGTTTTAATTGAAGGTTCTTCCGGCAAAGTCATTTATGAGAAAAACAAAGATGAACAACTGATGCCTGCCAGCATTACAAAAATTATGACTCTTTTGCTGATTTTTGATACCATTGAGGAAGGCAGACTAAATTTAACAGACACTGTTACCGTAAGCGAACATGCTTCCAGCATGGGAGGCAGTCAGGTTTATCTTGAACCTTATGAAACCCAAACTGTTGATACTATGATTAAATGTATCAGCATAGCCAGTGCAAATGATGCCAGTGTAAGCATGGCAGAACATATTGCTGGTTCAGAAGAAGCCTTTGTAAAGTTGATGAATGAAAAAGCCTCAGAACTTGGTATGAAAAATACACATTTTCTTAATTGCTGCGGACTTGATGATGACATTACAGAAGGTCACTATTCCAGTGCTTATGATATTGCACTTATGTCAAGAGAACTGATTACAAAACACCCTGAAATCAGTAATTATTCTACCATCTGGATGGATAGTTTTACTCATGTAACCAAAAAAGGTGAAAGCGAATTCGGTCTCACTAATACAAATAAACTGGTTAGAACATATGATGGCATCACAGGTTTAAAGACAGGTTCCACAAGCAAGGCAAAATTTTGTCTTTCCGCAACTGCAAAACGAAATGGCATGGACCTGATTGCTGTGGTAATGGCCGCCCCTGAACCTAAAACACGTTTCTCCGAAGCTGCTAAGCTTTTAGATTATGGATTTGCAAATTGTGTACTTTATGAAGATCACAATGCTGACTTTACAACCAAAGAACTTCCTGTACATGGAAATATAAATGGTATTGTTTCTGTACAAATCAACGATTATTTTACTTATCCCTGTGTAAACGAAGAAACTCCTGAAGCAATTACCAAAACTACCATTTTTAATGAAAAAATTACAGCTCCTATTAATCAGGGTGATATCCTTGGCAAAGTTATTTATTATTATGATGGCAAAGAAATTGGTTCTGTTCCCATTGTTGCCTCTTCTACCATTCCAAAATCCACTTATGGAGATTATTTCAAGCATTTATGGTCTATACTATTCTGCACCTGACTATAAATTACAAAAATATATTTATATCCAAATTATTCCTACCTGGTAACAGTTCAGCCATACCATTCATACCTTATTTTCAGTGCAAAGCACATCTACTACAGTATGCCCGAATGGGTATTATTTCCCAGAATGTACATTATTACCAAAAAATCTACAATCCGGCTGGAAATACAATCGAAAGCAAACTTTCCATTGTCAAGAATTATTCATGCCGGGCATCTGCCTTATAGAAACAATTGTACAATATGCCTTTAGTGAGCAAGCCCATGTGCATATTGTACAATTGTTTCTGCATGGCTGGACTGTTACCATATCTAATGCCGCCACTGAAAGAATTGTTGACTTATTTCCAAAAACGTTATAGAATGAAACGGTGTATTGTTTTGCTTTTATGATGAAAATACATGACAAATTTATTATATAAGCATTGCTTATAAGTTTATGAGATAAAGGAGAGTTATACTATGAGTTTACATTACGTAAAAGAAGCTATGACACCAGAAGAGTTAATTGAACAATTTCCACTTTCTGCTGAGCTTGCTGAATTAAAACGTGAAAGAGATCGTGCTATTGCACGTGTATTTACTGGAGATTCCCAAAAATTTCTGGTAATTGTAGGTCCTTGTTCTGCTGATAACGAAGATTCTGTTTGTGACTACGTCAATCGCCTGGCAAAGGTACAGGAGAAAGTTGATGATAAATTAATTATCATTCCTAGAATTTATACAAACAAACCTCGTACAACTGGCGAAGGATACAAAGGTATGGTACATCAGCCTGATCCTGAAAAAAAACCTGATTTATTTGAAGGTCTGATTGCTATCCGTAAAATGCATATTCGTTCTATTCAGGAAACACATTTATTTGCTGCAGATGAAATGCTTTACCCAGAAAATTGGCCTTACCTTGCAGACTTATTATCTTATGTAGCAGTCGGTGCTCGTTCTGTTGAGGATCAGCAGCATCGTTTGACAATTAGCGGCATTGATATTCCTTGTGGTATGAAAAATCCTACAAGTGGAGATATCTCTGTTATGATGAATGCCTGTGTTGCTGCACAAGGTTCCCATACATTCCTTTATAGAGGATGGGAAGTACAGACAGATGGCAACCCTTTTACACACACAATTTTAAGAGGTGCCGTAAACAAACATGGCCAGACTTTCCCTAATTACCATTTTGAGGATATTATGAATTTATATCACCATTATGAAAAGATGGACTTAAAAAATCCTGCTGTTATCATTGATGCCAATCATGCAAACTCTGGAAAACAATATTTAGAACAACCTAGAATTGTAGAAGAGATTCTACATAGCCGCAGGCTTTCCAGTGAAATCCGCAGTTTAGTAAAAGGTGTAATGATTGAAAGCTATATTGAAGGAGGAAACCAGAAAATTTGTGATCATGTTTATGGCAAATCTATTACTGATCCTTGCTTAGACTGGAAAAATACAGAGCATCTGATTTATAGAATGGCTGATTTAGTTTAATTAAGAACAGCCGTCCCGCAAAATGAAACCCCTGCAGCAAGCTGCAGGGGTTTCATTTTGTGAAAAATTGCTATTTCAAAAGCACAACCGCATTCTGTATTATTATCAGGTTTACTTTAGCCTGTAGCAAACATCCCAATATAAGACAGAGGATAAACATTGCTACATATTTTATATACTGCCTCCACTCCCAAAAATTTCTATATTCTTTCGCTTCTCTATGTAATTGAAATAAAAACAGCAAAAATATGATTGTAATAGGAAAAAATATAATCATTTGTGGGAAAAATGCTGCCAACGCAAATATAATTCCTTTCCATCCAAACTCCATATGCAGTGATGCGAAAAAAAATCCAACAGATATCCCCTTATAAACCGTCATACCCGCTATGTAAGGCAATGCAAATACTGTCACAGCAAATAGTAATAATAAGCCATAACATTTTCCCTTTTCCAGAAACAGATAAACAAAATAATACTGCCATTGTACCTGATCTAACTGGGATATCATTTCTTCCTGTATGCCAAACCATATATTATGATGTATATTGGATGAAGTGAATGCAAGAACAGCTCCAATCCCTACACCGAAGCAAAACAAAACACTTATGACCACTATTTGTTTTACCTGCTTTTTATACCTAACACTATCATTTAATATTTTCAAATAGCAGCCATCTCCTATCTAAACCTCAAGGTAACATACTTCATTTTTAATTCATTCTGATCATAAAACAGCACTAAATCCGCTATTCTTTTCATGGATATATCTACACACAGATACATTGAAGCACCTCTCTCCGATGTTGTCCTTGATTATTATATGACCGGTTTGGATAAAATATAACTGCTGTGTTCCTTTCAAATATAGTAACTACTCCGTACTATGATGCAAAGTCTATACTTGTAATTCATTTATCATATCAGCCTTTTTCTCACTCTCACTCTTTACCTTGTATGCCATAATTGCTGCTACAGTTTTTGAATCTCCAATTTCTCCTTTTAATATCTTTTCCACTAATTCATCCACTGTATATGTGACCACATTAATAAATTCATCTTCATCAAGATGTTGTTTTGCAAGTACTAGATTTTTTGCAACATAGATTTCAATTTTTTCACTGCTATATGCAACCGCAGAATAGGAATTAATTAAAAACTCTACCTGATTACTTTTATATCCTGTCTCCTCCTCTAATTCTCTGATAGCACATTCTTTCATTGTTTCACCCGGATTCAAGCCCCCTGCTGGGATTTCTAATGTTTCCCTGCCTATAGCATTCCGGTACTGGCGTACCATACAAATTTTCCCATCACTCATAACAGGAACAACTGCTGCTGCTCCTTTGTGCTCTAAACAGTCCCACACAACCTCTTTTCCATTTGGCAGCTGCATTGTATCTGCATAAAAATCCAGTATCACTCCTTTATATTTTAATTCCCTTTTTAATCGTTTATAATTTTCCATCTTTTTCACCTTATTTTCTATATGATATAATAATAGTGTTACAGTTCAGCCATGCAGAAATGATTATGCAATCTTCACGCTCAAAGATAACACATATATTGTTATTTATTTGTAATATGCCCAAAATATATAACTGTTCAGAAGGTGCAAAGTCATATGTACAAATAGTACATGGGAACCGCTCATAAAGTACCATTTTCACATATGACTTCATAGCTTGGTAACAGCATCGTGAACAAAATAACCAGCCATAATATTTTAGTGAATATGGATATTCTGGCATTTTGTGAATGACACCTCCTGAATAGTTACCAAAATATTCAGAAAAGATTCAACAGAAACAATTACTCTGCTGAATCTCTACTATTTATAAAGAATTATAACTATTTACTTTTTAAATGATATTGACTTTTCATAACATCTGTCGGCTGCTTTTATAATTGCACTTCTAAAACCGCTTTCCTCCAGTTCAGCTACTGCTGCTATGGTAGTTCCAGCTGGAGAACAAACTTGGTCTTTTAGTTCTCCTGGATGTTTTCCTGTTTCCAGCACCATTTTAGCAGAACCTAACACAGTTTGTGCTGCAAAAACATATGCCTTATCTCTTGGAATTCCATATTTCACTGCACTGTCAGCCAATGCTTCAATAAACATATAAACATATGCCGGAGAGCTTCCACTTGCACATACAACTGCATCCATTAGATTTTCAGATACAATTTCAAATTTTCCAAATGAACCAAAGAAATCAGAAATTACCTTTTTCTCATTTTCTTCAAAAACATCCTCTGAAAAACAAACTCCAGACATTCCTTCCTTTACCAAAGCAGGTGTATTTGGCATAGCACGCACTATTTTTATATTGCCCAATTTTTCTTTATAATGTGAAATTGCAATTCCTGGTGCAATTGCAATTATTACTTTATCTTTTGTAAGAATTGCACGAATTTCATCTAAAACAGGATCTAAATACTGTGGCTTTACGGCCAAAACAATATACTCACATGATTCTATAAGTTCTTTATTTCCTTCTACAAATGAGATTCCTGTTTCTGCTTTCACTTGTTCTAATCTTTTTTTATCAATATCTGTATAAGTCAACTGTTCTTTGTCAAATACATTAGATGCACCTTTCAACATGGCAAATCCCATATTTCCAGCACCAATAAAACCTAATAAAGCCATTTTCCTATCTCCTGTTCCTTATTATAGTAGAAAAACTATTTCTATTTTACCATAACACTTCGGCCATGCCATTCATACCTTATTTTCAGTGCAAAGCTCATCTATTGCAGGTATAGCTGAACTGTTATATTTTACTATCATAATTTTGTAACAAACCTCCCACAAATTATGATACACATTTTGTAACAAGTACTTTTAGACACTTTCTAACGTTTTTAAGAAATTCTCGATACGCTCCATCCCTTTTTCAATTTGTTCTAATGAAATAGCATAGGATAAACGCATATGATTCGGAAATCCAAAATCTGCACATGGTACAACTGCCACATTATAATCTTCAATTAAGATAGATGCAAATTTAGATGCTGTTTCTATCTTTTCTCCCTTATATGATTTTTCTAATGCTTTGCTTATATCAACAAATACATAAAATGCACCTTTTGGTTCTACACATGATACCAAAGGCATCTCTGCAATTTTTTTATTCATATACTGTCTTCGTTTATCAAATTCCTGTTTCATGGCTTCTACTGTATCCTGCGGACCATTTAATGCCTCTACTGCAGCCTTCTGTGCAATGGAATTAGGATTTGAAGTTTCATGGCTTTGTACACTTCCCATTAGTTTTGCAATTTCTACGGAGGAACCTGTGTATCCAATTCTCCATCCTGTCATTGCATAACTTTTCGCAACACCACTACATGTAATGGTTCTTTTATATATTTCATCGTTGAAAGATGCAATACTGACATGTTCCTGTTCATCATATACAAGATTCTCGTACATCTCATCTGCAACTACATAAATATCTTTTTTCACTACAACATCTGCAATTGCTCTCAATTCTTCTTCTGTATATAACATTCCTGTTGGATTATTTGGTGTATTCAGAACAACTGCTTTTGTTTTATCTGTGCAAGCTGCTTCTAACTGCTTTGCTGTAATTTTATAAGATTGTTCCTTTGTGGTATTCACAATTACAGGAACACCTCCTGCTAATTTTACAATTTCAGGATAACTTAACCAAAATGGTGCAGGAATAATCACTTCATCTTCTGGATTTAAAATTGCTGTAAAAATATTTGTTAATGAATGTTTTCCCCCGTTACTAATCACAATTTGATTTTTTTCATATTTTAAATGATTGAAACTCTCAAATTTTCTGCAAATCGCTTCCTTTAATTCATCAATTCCTGATGCTGGTGTATATTTTGTAAAGCCATCATTAATTGCTTTAATTGCAGCCTGATTAATATTGTCTGGTGTATTAAAATCTGGTTCTCCTGCTCCAAATCCTACTACATCCATTCCCTTTGCTCTTAATTCCTTTGCCTTCGCTGTAATTGCTAATGTTGATGACGGTTTTACCGCCTGTGCTTTTTTTGATAATTCCAATGACATGTTTATTTACACCTTCCTTAAATTTTTTCTATTCATTATTTTAATATATGAATTTTTATTTTGCAACTCATTTGCTTTATGTTATAAAAGTCAGTAACATCTGTTCAAAAAAGAAGGGTTTTTTTGTTTTTTTTTATCTATTTTACACCTATTTTTTTGATATTTTTTCTCTTTTTGTGAACTTTTGTTTTTTGTGTATCTCAAATTTTATCCTTATTTTTACATTTAATGTATATTTTTACCATTTTTTCCGTCTGATAAGTACATCTGTCTTTGGGGGAACAACAATAGCAGAAAGAATTACTATGAAGCCATGCCATTCTGATTTTTCCAGAATATAGCATTTTTGAGCAAAAAGTTATGAATTGGCCAAATGACAGCTAAAAAGCCATATATTTTAAGTATCTCCTCAAAATATATGGCTTCTCATTATTATAAATTATTACTCTCAAATATAAAATCATCTGTTGTGTTATTCTAATTTCTATTTTGCATAATCAATTACTCTTGACTCTCGTACAACATTGACTTTAATTTGCCCTGGATAATCCAGCTCTTCCTCGATACGTTTAGAAATATCCCTTGCAAGTAAAATCATATCAGAATCACTTACCTGATCTGGTACTACCATTACACGTATTTCTCGTCCTGCCTGAATGGCAAAAGAGCGGTCCACTCCCTTAAAGCTGTTTGTAATATCTTCTAATTGTTTTAATCTGTTTGTATATGTTTCAAGCGTCTCTCTTCTTGCACCAGGCCTTGCCGCTGAAATTGTATCTGCAGCTTGCACAATACAAGCGATTAACGTTTCAGGTTCCACATCTCCATGATGTGATTCCACAGCATTAATAATCAAAGGTGATTCTTTATATTTTCTACATAAATTAACACCTAACTGAATATGAGAACCTTCCATCTCATGATCTACTGACTTTCCAATATCATGTAATAAGCCGGCTCTTTTTGCCATCTTTACATCAAGCCCGATTTCTCCTGCTAACAATCCTGATAATTGTGCAACTTCAATGGAATGTTTCAATGCATTCTGTCCATAACTTGTTCTGAATCTCATTTTTCCTAATAAACGAATCAATTCTGGATGAATACCATGTACACCAACCTCTAATGCTGCTGCTTCACCTTCCTCACGGATTAATACTTCAACTTCTTTCTTAGCCTTTTCAACCATCTCCTCAATTCTAGCTGGGTGAATACGTCCATCTACAATGAGTTTTTCCAACGCAATCCGGGCAATTTCTCTTCTAATTGGATCAAAACCCGATAAAATGACTGCTTCAGGTGTATCATCAATAATCAACTCTACCCCTGTCAAATTCTCTAATGTACGGATATTTCTACCCTCACGTCCAATGATTCGGCCTTTCATTTCATCATTTGGAAGTTGGACAACTGAAATTGTTGATTCAGCCACATGATCTGCAGCACATTTTTGAATGGCTGTCACCACATAATCTTTGGCTTTCTTGTCAGCTTCCTCTTTTGCTCTGTTTTCAAGTTCCTTTACTAACATAGCTGTCTCATGCTTTACTTCATCTTCAACAGTTTTTAAAAGATAATCTTTTGCTTGTTCGGAGGTCAATCCAGAAATTTTTTCTAACTCCTGCAATTGTTTTCCATGAAGCTCGTCTGTTTCTTCGCGAATCTTATCCAGCTCGATTTCTCTTGCATTGAGTTTTGTTTCTTTCTTTTCAAGTGCTTCGATTTTTCTATCTAATGCTTCTTCTTTAGATAAAACACGTTTTTCATAACGCTGTACTTCTGATCTTCGCTCTTTGATTTCTTTGTCTAACTCATTCTTTGTACGAATAGATTCCTCTTTTGCTTCAATTTGGGCTTCTTTTTTCAAAGTAACCGCTTCTTTAATCGCTTCGTCCTTAATTTCTCTTGCTTTTTCTTCAGCACTTCCCACTTTTTCTTCATATGCTTTAATTCTATAAGCAATCGCAGTTTTCCAAGTAATCAATACTGCTGCAATCAAAACCACAACCATAATTATTATTGTAATAATAATTTGTCCGGTATTCACAAGCACAAGCACCTCCTTATTTAATTTTCATTGTACAAACACACAACATATAAATTCTATACTTTTTTTATATAGATGTCAAGTATACCCTTGACTTTTTTACAGCTATTTGGTAACAGTTCAGCTATGCAGAAAAATTGTGTAATATAAACATGGGAGCTTAATCACTAAAGGCATATTGCACAATTGCTTCTATAAGGCGGACACCCGGCATGGATAATTCTTAACAATAGAAAGTTTGCTTTCGATTGTATTCCCAGCCAATCTGCAATTTTTTGCTAATACTAATCTATTCTGGAAAATGATACCCATTCTGGCATACCGCAATTGATGTGCTTTGCACTGAAAATAAGGTATAAAGCACATTTTATTTTTCAGACACGCTCTATCCAACATTCAGATGAATTTAATAAAACTATAAATCCAGTTTTCGCCGCACCCCCTCAAATGAAAATCCCTTTCTCAATAGATAAGATGCTATTTTTTGTTTTTCCTCTTTCTCCATCTCTTCTATTTGCCGGGTTCCTGCTTTTTTTCTAAAAGCCCTTTCCAAAGCGGTATTCTCATCATACTGGCTTTCTTCTAAACTTTCTTCTATCTCTTCTTTGCTTAATCCTTTCTTTCTCAGCTCCATCTCTAACTGTCGTTTGCTCTTAGACCTCCCCCTATATTCTACATAATTTCTACCATATCTTTGATCATCTAGATATCCAAAAGAATCTACATATGCAACTGCCTTTTCTGCAATTTCTTTGGAATAACCTGCCTGACACAATTTCTGCAGCAGTTCTTCCCTGGTACGGTCAGAAAATTTTAGCCATTCCAATACTTTCTTTTTTGCCTTCTTTTCTAACATTTCATCTATCTTTGTATAATTGATTTCTTCATTTTCAGCTACTCCGTATTTTTTCAATTCGCTTTTGTACAAAATATATGTCGTTCCTTCATCTGTAATTACTTTAAACTTTTGTTTTCCAATTTGTTCAATACTGGTTACTATCATAATATCCCTCTTTCCCTTATGTAAATTTGTAACTATTCCGAAAATGCCAGAATATCCATATTCACTATAATAAAATGCTTTGGCTGGTTATTTTGTTCATGATGCTGTTACCAGCTATAAAGCCATATGTGGAAATTGCACTTTATGAGCAAGCTCCCATCTACAATCTGCACATATGACTTCACACCTTCTGAACAGTTGCATAAATTTTTATAAGTCTGCTAAAAATCCCTATGGCTCAGATTTCCACTCTGCCATAGGGATTTGACCTTTTGTTCTTTATTCTTTTTCTATACTATTTCTAACTATTGTTCTTTCTCAAATACTTCTTCCTCTTCTTCTCCAAATACTTCTTCTGTTTCAACAGGTGTTTCCCCATCTGTTCCAATACTATATTTTGCTCTTACTTTTTCCTCTACTTCTTTAAAGATATCAGGATTTTCTTTCAGGTAATGTTTGGCATTTTCCCGTCCCTGGCCAATTTTAACATCATTATATGCATACCATGAACCACTCTTTACAATAACTCCCTCATTGGCAGCTAAATCAAGTACATCGCCTTCTCTTGATATTCCCTGACCAAACATAATATCAAATTCTGCCTCTTTGAAAGGCGGCGCAACCTTGTTCTTTACAACTTTAATACGTGTTCTGTTACCAATCATTTCCCCACCCTGTTTCAAGGTTTCAATTCTTCTTACATCTAATCGGATAGATGAATAAAATTTTAATGCCCGTCCACCTGTGGTAGTTTCAGGATTGCCAAACATAACTCCTACTTTTTCACGTAACTGATTTATGAAAATAACAATACAATTAGATTTGCTAATAATACCTGTTAATTTTCTCAAAGCCTGTGACATCAGTCTTGCATGTAAACCTACATGGCTGTCACCCATATCACCATCAATCTCTGCTTTCGGAACCAATGCCGCAACAGAGTCCACAATTAAAATATCTACGGCGCCAGAACGCACCATTGTTTCTGTAATCTCTAGTGCCTGTTCTCCATTGTCCGGCTGGGAAATATATAAATTATCAATATCTACCCCTATATTCTTTGCATAGACCGGATCTAATGCATGTTCTGCATCAATAAATCCTGCAATTCCACCTTGTTTCTGTACTTCTGCTACCATATGCAGGGCAATAGTTGTTTTACCACTTGATTCAGGTCCATATACCTCTATCACTCTTCCTCTAGGAACACCACCAACGCCTAATGCAAGGTCCAGACTTAATGAACCTGTAGGTACTGTTTCAATATTCATCTTAACTCCTGTATCACCTAGTTTCATAATAGAGCCTTTTCCATATTGTTTCTCAATCTGTGTTAATGCAGATTCTAATGCCTTTAATTTATTCTCTTTGTTGTCATCTTTACCCATACTAATTCTCCTTCGCTTTCCAGAACTTATGTTCTGTCTTTTCTATCTAATATAGTAATGCATTTTTCTTTTCTTGTCAACTGGTAAAAACAAAAAATAAAGACTTTTTTATTATATCAAAGTATTTTCCATTTGTAAATATCGATTATTCTATTTTTATAGTATATTTATAACAGTTCAGACATGCAGAAATGACTGTGCAAAGCGGGGTGTGCAGATTGGGGCAATGAATTTTAAAACACGCTCTAGCACATTGTCCATAAGAATAAAAAATCTTAAGGGACTGCCGCGTTAAATCAAAACATATCATATATAGTTGCTGATATCTCAACTATAAACAATATATTGTATCATTTGATTCTAATGCGGCAGCCCCTTTATGATTTTTTTATTTTATATGTTTTTCATACCATTTTTGAAAATTGCTTATTGCAAGATGTATCTCACAATTTGTGGAAAATATTCGTTATATTCAGCAATCTTCCTAATTAGTGATACAAACTCTTAGGCTGTACAATTCTAGGCTGGTATCCTCTTTCTTCTAGTGCTTTTACAATATCATCTTTATGTTCATGTCCAAATGCTTCCATAGTAATCTGTAATTCCACGGCTGCATTTCTATTGATACTTACAAACTGGTTATGTTCCAGACGAATGACATTTCCTCTTAGTTCCGCAATTACATTTGCAACATTTACCAATTCACCTGGTCTATCGGGAAGTTGTACAGATACTGTAAAAATTCTTCCTCTTTGAATCAATCCATGCTGTACAACAGAAGAAATCGTTATTACATCCATATTTCCGCCACTTAACACGGACACTACTTTTTTATTCTTACAATCTAAATGTTTCAGCGCCGCAACAGAAAGCAGACCCGAATTCTCTACTACCATTTTATGATTTTCCATCATATCAAGGAACGTAACAATCAATTCATGATCATCAATTGTAATAATATCGTCTAAATTCTTTTGTAAATATGGAAAAATCGTACTTCCTGGTGTCATCACTGCCGTACCATCCGCAATTGTTTCTATTCTTGGAAGTGATACCACTTTCCCTTGTTTTAGGGATTCCTGCAGGCAATTTGCACCACCAGGCTCTACACCAATTACTTTCACATTAGGATTTAATAATTTTGCCAGCGTAGAGACACCTGTTGCAAGTCCACCTCCGCCAACCGGCACCAAAATAATATCTACAGTTGGCAGGTCTTTGAAAATTTCCATTGCAATCGTACCCTGTCCTGTTGCAACAACTTCATCATCAAATGGATGTACAAATGTAGAACCATTCTCTTTTGCTAGATTTAATGCATACTTGCATGCATCATCATATACATTTCCATATAATACCACTTCTGCCCCATAACTTTTTGTACGGTTCACTTTAATTAAAGGAGTTGTAGTAGGCATAACAATTGTTGCTTTTACACCATATAATTTTGCTGCATATGCTACTCCCTGTGCATGGTTTCCTGCAGACGCTGTTACAAGCCCTTTTTCTCTCTCTTCAGGTGACATTGTACTAATTTTATAATATGCACCACGTACTTTATATGCTCCTGTGTACTGCATATTTTCTGGTTTAAAATATACTTTATTCCCCGTCATATCAGAAAAATATTCACTATATATTAATTTTGTTCTTAATATTACCTTCTTTACCACTTCACTGGCTTCCTCAAACTTTTCTAATGTTAACATGGTTTATTACCTCTTTCCTTCCTCTTAATACGGTTCACATCCATCAACGTGTGATATCAAATATACAAACTGAATCTGACTTATCACAAATTATTTGTTACTGTTCCGCCACGCAATTCTTACCTTATTTTCCTTTTTTAGTGCGAGCACTTTGATTGCGGTATATCTTGATAGGACAAAATCCGCCAGCCCGAATAGGCATGAATTGTGGTATGCAAACTGGGTATATCCGATGGATGACATTTTCCAGAATACACATTTTAAGTCAAATCTCCTGCAACAAGCTATGCCGTATTTGCCCTTTGTGACAGCCACAAATGGAAATGCAGGCATTTTCACACAACTCGCTGCTTATGGAATAAATTTAGTGTACCACCCTTAACTGTAAATATCTAGTGCCTTTTCCAAAAATATTGTATTTTATTCAGACATATCAAATAATGCATTTACAAATTCTTCTGAATCAAATTTCTGTAAATCTTCTATTTTTTCTCCAATACCAATATATTTTACTGGTATTCCAAGCTCTGATTGGATTGCTATGGCAATCCCGCCTTTTGCTGTTCCATCTAACTTTGTTAATACAATTCCTGTAATTTCTGCCACTTCATTAAATTGTTTTGCCTGTGCCAGTGCATTTTGCCCTGTTGTTCCATCTAATACAACTAATGTTTCCTTGTAAGCATCCGGATATTCCCTGTCAATTACTTTATTAATTTTTCTTAGTTCTTCCATTAGATTCTTTTTATTATGCAGTCTTCCTGCTGTATCACACAACAAAATATCTGTGCCTCTTGCCTTTGCTGCTGCTACTGCATCATACACAACTGCTGCCGGATCAGAGCCTTCCTGCTGGGCAATAATATCCACCTTTGCCCGCTTTGCCCATTCCGCCAACTGGTCTATTGCAGCTGCACGAAAAGTATCTGCGGCAGCAACCATCACTTTCTTTCCTTGCTGCTTAAACTGTCCTGATAACTTCCCGATAGTTGTTGTCTTACCAACCCCATTTACACCAATTAATAAAATAACCGACTTTCTATCCTCAAATTCATATGCGGTTTCTCCCACAGCCATCTGCTTTTTGATGCTTTCAATCAACAATTCTTTACATGCTGCCGGCTCTTTGATTTTTTGTTCTTTTACCTTTTCCTTCAAATCCTCAATAATTGCCATTGTAGTGTTGACACCTAAGTCACCCATTATCAGAATTTCTTCTAATTCCTCATAGAAATCATCATCAATACTGGAAAATCCTTTTAAAATAGAATCAATCCCTGATACAATATTATTTCTTGTCTTTGTCAAACCGGAAACCAAGCGTTTGAAAAATCCCATTTTCTTCTCTTTTGGCTCTTCTTGTGTTTCCTCGGCCTCCTGATGTTCTAAGGCAGACGTTACTTCTTCTTTGATACTTTCTGATATACTTTGCGCTTCTGCATCATCCGTTAGATCCTCTTCATCTTTTATCTCATCCTCCATGTTATCTTCGCCTTTTATCCCATCCCCAATATTATCTTCCCTTTGTTTTTCCATCTGGGTTTCCAAAATCACATTTTCTTTCTTTATTTCCGCTTGTGTTTTTTCAGGCGATACCTCATTCTGCAGTTGATTTTCCTCTACTGATATTTCTGTTTGTTCTGTTGTACCTTCGGCAGATATCTCTACTGTTTTTTCTTCTTCATATGTCTGTGAAGCAGTTTCCTCTATGTTTTCGTCCAAATTTTCACTTTTTCTGTCTGATTCAGAAAAACTTTCTTCTGCCTCATTCTGCATTTTTGTAAGGCTTTCTTCCACTTTCTCTTCTTCTTGTCCCTTTTTCTTTCCTTTAAACCAATTAAATAATCCCATCTTCTTACCTAGTTTTTAAAACATTTTGTTCCAAAAACGCAAATCTATATCATTGGAAGTATGATTTGCATATTTTTCCCTTTCCTTTTATATTACTCCCAACTGTTCACAATCTGCCAAAAATTTTATTTTTCCAGCTGATCTTCTATTAAGCTGACAGATACCATTGTAGACACACCTTTTTCCTGCATGGTAATACCATATAAAATATCTGCTGCTGCCATTGTACCGCGCCTGTGTGTAATAACAATAAACTGGGTATGTTCCGTTAATTTATGGAGATATTGGGCATACCGTTTCACATTGGAATCATCTAGTGCCGCTTCTATCTCATCTAAAAGACAAAATGGTGACGGTTTCAAATTCTGAATGGCAAACATTAGTGCAATCGCTGCCAATGCTTTTTCCCCACCTGATAATTGCATCATATTCTGCAGTTTCTTACCCGGAGGCTGTGCAATGATTCTAATACCTGCCTCTAAAATATCTTCCCCATCTACCAATTCCAATTCACCTTTTCCACCGCCAAATAGTTGTTTAAAAACAATGTCAAACTCTTTTTGAATTTCTCCAAACTTTTCTTGGAATTGATTCCGCATCTCCTGATCCAGTTCTTCAATAATTCCTCTTAAAACTTCCTCAGATTCTATTAAATCATCATGTTGTGTCGTAAGCAGTTCATAACGTTCTGATATCATTTTATAATCTTCAATGGCATTGACATTGACATCACCTAAACTTTTTATCCTTCCTTTTAAATCTCCTACCAGACGTTTCATTTCTGATAACTCATATGCATGGTCCGATTTTAACTGATATGCAGCATTGTAAGTCAATTCATATTCTTCCCACATATAATTTACCTTATTAGAAATCTGTTCTGATATTTTTTCTTTCTGACTGGTCAAGCGAAATGCTTCTTTATCTAAATGATTGATACGGGTTGATAATTCTTCCCGTTTGTCAAAAAAACTTTTATGTTCTGTAGAAACTTCCTGCTTTTTTTGTAACATTTCCTGCATATGCTTTTCCATAGAAAGAATTTTTTCTTCTTTCTGTAAGATGCCCTGTTTCATTTCTATAATTTCATGCTCTTTCTCTTCTACCTGTCTTGCTGCATCTTTTACACTGATTTCTAATGTTTCCTGTTCTTGTCTTAATCGTTCTAATTCTTGTACGCTCCTGTCAGTATTCTCCTTTAAAAATTCTTTTCTCTGCTCTAACATAGAGAAATCCAATGCTACCTTAGAAGCATCCTCACGATAACTGTCTTCCTCGCGTTTTTTCGCTTCTAGCTGGCGGTTTACATCTGCAATCTTACTTTCATTTACCTTGCTTTTATTATCATTTTCCGCAATCTGTCTGTTCAAATCGTCAATATTCTGTCTTAATTCTACTGCATCTTTTTCTATACTCCTATTTTCTACAGTAATCTCATTATAATTTTCTACAATTTCATTCATTTCACGATTTAATTGCTCACATTTTAATTTTGCAGTATTTTGTGCCAGATATAATTTTTGTAATTCCTCCTGCTTTATCTGAAGCTTCTGTCCATATTCTGTTGCATGACTCTTAGTTACTTCATAATTTTTCTTTAACTCTATCAATTGTTCCTTTATATTTAACAGTGTTTTTTCCAGTTCTTCTATTTCCCGTCTTCTGCTTAATAAATTACTGGCATTTTTAAATGCACCTCCAGACATGGAACCACCCGGACTTAATAATTCTCCGTCCAATGTTACAATGCGAAGAGTATTTTTATATTTTTTTGCCACCATAATGGCATGGTCAATTGTATCCACTACCACAATGCGTCCAAGTAAATTTGCAATCAAATTATGAAACTTGTCTTCTGCTTCAACCAGACTGCTCGCAAGTCCAATCACACCAATTTCAGTTAACACCGCTCCTTGCTGAAATGCCCTATAATCTTTCATATTTGTTAATGGCAGAAATGTAGCACGTCCATATTTATTCTTTTTTAAAAAAGAGATTAGATTTTTAGCAGTATTTTCATTATCCGTTACAATGTTTTGAATACTTCCACCTAATGCTGTCTCTACAGCCGTTTCATATTCTCTCTTTACTTTAATAATATCAGCAACCACACCAACAATTCCCGGCTGTTTTTCTTTTTGCTCCATTACACGGCGGATGCTTTGTCCATATCCTTCATACCGTTCTGTTATATTTTTTAGAGATTCCAGTCTAGAATGTTCTTTATGATATACCTGCTGTTTTTCGTTCCATTGTCTCTGTAATGTTTCTCCCTGCATACGAAATTCATTTAACTGAATCTCATTTTTATTTTTTTCTGTTTCTAAATTTTCTATTTTTTGTATTATTTCAGATAAATGTACATTTTCTTCTTCTAAATTCTTTTGACATTCTGCTTCACTTGTCTTTTGTTTCAATACTTTTTGCGTCAGCTCTGCTTTTTTTAAATTGGTCTGTTCTAACATAGTCTCAAATTTCTGTAATTTTGATTTTAAGTTAGAACTTATGCTTAAATAGCCAAAAATTTCCTTATTATAGCTGTCAATATTTTTTCCAAAACTTCCTATTTCTTCCTGGATTTTTTGTAATTCTGTTTCCGAATTTTTTTTACGATTTTCTAATGCTTGAAATTTATGTTCAAATTCTGAAATTTCTTTCCCATATGTCTCAAGTTCCTGCCTTTTTTCTATGATGCTTCTCTCTACAGCTGTCACTCTTTCCCTATAATGTGCATCATTTTGTTTTGCAGCTGTAATTTGTTCCTGACATACTTTAATATCACCTTCTAATTTCTCTTTTGCAAGTTTTTCTTCATTTTCCAGATTCCTGAGCTCTTCTATCTTTTCATTTTCTTTTTCCAGCTTTTCTTCCAGCTTTTCATATTCTTCTTTTGCCTTATCATAATTATTTTTTGTTTCCTCTAAATCCTCTGTCACAATTTGCTCTTTTTTCTCTAATTCAGTAATATCGCTATGCAGCTTATCATATTCTAAAAGAAACATATTCACTTCAAAACTTTTTAATTCATCCCTTAATTTTAAATATTCCCTGGCTGCCTGAGATTGTTTCTCTAATGGACCAACCTGTTTTTCTAATTCTGATAAAATATCCTTAATACGACACAAATTCTGCTGTTCTGCCTCTAAATTTTTCTCTGCAGCAGCCTTTCGTTTTTTAAACTTTACAATACCAGCGGCTTCATCAAACAATTCCCGTCGTTCTTCTGGCTTGCCACTCAAAATTTTGTCAATCTGACCCTGTCCGATAATAGAATATCCTTCTTTTCCAATACCTGTATCTAAAAATAATTCTTGTACATCTTTTAATCTGCAATTAGAACCATTGATTAAATACTCACTTTCTCCTGAACGATACACTCTCCTTGCTACAGTGACTTCTTCATAAGAAGTAGGCAGTTTATGATCAGAATTGTCTAAGGTAATTGCTACATAAGCAAATCCAAGCGGTTTCCGCATTTCTGTACCGGAAAAAATAACATCCTCCATTTTAGCTCCCCTTAACTGCTTGGCACTCTGCTCTCCCAACACCCATCTGACCGCATCACCTACATTACTTTTTCCACTTCCGTTTGGACCTACAATTGCAGTAATGCCATCATGAAATTCAAATACCATTTTATTTGCAAAGGATTTAAATCCATGTACCTCAATACTTTTTAAATACATTCTTTTCTCCTACCTGTTTTTATGACTTACTTTTAAATTTCAAAATCGCCTGATAAGCTGCTTCCTGTTCTGCCGCTTTCTTTGTTCGTCCTTTTCCTATGCTTAACTCTTCTTTACCAATTACCGCCGCAACTGTAAATGTTTTATCATGATCTGGTCCTTCTTCACCACGCAATTCATACATTAATGGTTCCTTATAGTCTGCTTGTATCATTTCCTGTAAGATAGTCTTACTATCAAAAAAGAGTTTTTTATTATCAATATCTGATAATACATATTTGTGAATATACTCTTTTGCATTAGTAAAACCACCATCTATGTAAATTGCGCCTATTACTGCTTCCATGGCATCTGATAAAATAGAATCTCTTTCTCTGCCCCCTGTTGTAATTTCTCCTTTTCCCAATAAAAGATAATCTCCTAAATCAATTTCTCTGGCACAATATGCCAGGGTAGGCTCACACACCAAACTAGCCCGCAATTTTGTCATCTCTCCTTCAAACATCCTTGTATGTGCTTTGTATAGAAAATCACTGCTTGTCAGTTCCAGAACTGCATCACCTAAAAATTCCAATCTTTCATTATTTGCCAGTTTACTCATTCTTTTTTCATTTGCATAGGAACTATGTGTAAGTGCCTGCTGTAATAATCTGATATTTTCAAAGTGATATCCAATTTTTTCTTCGAATTCATGTAATTTTTCTAGTTTTGTCATTTTGATTCTCCCCTAATTTTATGCTAAGACCAAAAACTGCTTTTCATTTTCCCGAGAGCACTACTCTTTAGGACCAAGTGCAGTGCGATGCAGCTATGTTTGCAAAGCAACACTCTCGAAAATATATTTCGCCAAACTATCTAAAACTTAATTTTCGCTTTAGAATGTGCTTGAAAATTCATCACCACAATCTGCATGTCCCACTTTGTGTACCCATCTGGATATACCACACTTTATACCCATACAAGTTGCGGACTTTGTCTGATACGGTATGGATATTCGTTCCAAATTCACTCAATGCAGCACTACATCCTATGAATTTGGACCAAATTCCCCACAAATTGTGACGCACATCTTATAACAAGCAATTTTCAAACACGCTCTAAAAGTTCATTACTCCTCGTCTACAACCAGATACTGTCTGATTTTTTCATTAATTTCCTGTTCACGGAATACTACACACTGCATAATTGCATTTTTAATCTCAATACTTTTTGAACTTCCATGTGTCTTTACTACCAAACCATTTAAACCTAATAATGGTGCTCCATTATGTTGTGTATCATCAAAACCTTTGATTGTCTTTTTCAATGCAGGTTTCACTAAAGCTGCACCTATCTTGCTTCTTGTAGTAGACATTAAACCTTCCTTAATCTTTTTAAACATTGCATTGGCAACACCTTCATATAATTTTAAAATGACATTCCCTACAAATGCCTCACATACAATAACATCTACTGCCCCGTACGGAATCTCCCTTGCCTCCACGCTTCCTGTAAAATTAATTTCATTACAGTTCTTCAATAATGGGTATGTTTCTTTTACTAATTTGTTTCCCTTTTCTTCTTCTACACCAATATTCACAATACCAACTTTAGGATTCTCTACTCCTAATACATTTTCCATGTAGATAGACCCCATCTTTGCAAATTGCACCAAATAAGATGGTTTTGCATCCACATTAGCACCACAGTCAATCAAAAGTGCTTTTCCATCTTTGGTTGGAATAACTGGTGCCAATGCTGGTCTTTCCACACCTTTGATTCTTCCTATAATAAACTGCCCACCCGCTAAAATTGCTCCAGTGCTGCCTGCTGATACAAAAGCATCTGCTTCTTTATTCTTTACTAAATTCATTCCCACTACTATAGATGAATCTTTCTTTTTACGGATTGCCATAACTGGTGCTTCATCACAGCTAATTACTTCATCTGCATTTACTACAATAATCTGCTTGTCCGGATAAGTATATTTTTTCAGTTCTTCCTGAACCAATGCTTCTTTTCCTACTAAGTATACAATTACATTTTCTTTTTCCTTAACAGCTTCTACTACACCTTTTACTACCTCATATGGAGCATTGTCTCCACCCATAGCATCTACAACAACTTTTATTGTTTCCTGCACTATTTGTTCCTCCAATCTAATGTGGGTTTGTTCTGACTTTTTTGCATTCCACTATTTAATATACTAAATATCCTTTTGTAAGTCAATAAACATGCTTATCAAATTTATAACGCTTGCTTTCCTAATTTTACCACAAACCCATAGGAGAATCCATAAATTTTCATAAAAGAAAATGAGCCGATACTATTTTAAAATACATCTCATAATATCGACTCAATATTATCATTCTTTATTCTGCTATTTTAACTTTTTTATAAAAAAAAGATTTCATGGAAGTGTATCCTAACTGTTTTGGCTGAATAATCTGCTCCGTACTTCCAACAAATAAAATTCCATCTTCTTTTAATGCCTTATTGAAATTAATATAAATTTCTCTTTTTGCTTCTTCTGTAAAATAGATCATAACATTTCTACACACAATTAAATCACAGGAAGACGGATACGAATCCTTTAACAAATTGTGTTGTTTAAATTCTACCCTTGATTTTATTTTATCAGAAATTTCATATGTATGATTGTTCATTTTTTCAAAATATTTATCGATAAATTCCTTTGGCAGTTCCTTTACGCTTTTCTCAGAATATAAACCTGCCTTTGCCTTTTCCATAACCTGCAAGTCAATGTCTGTTGCTATAATTTTAATTTGGTTTAACGGCATAAATTTTGACAAAAGCATAACCAGCGAATACGGCTCATCACCGGTCGAACATGCTGCACTCCAGATTTTAAGCGGTTTTCCGAATTTATCAAATAATTGGGGCAGTACTTCCTTTTCAAGAATCCTCCACTGTTCCGGATTTCTATAAAATTCTGATACATTGATTGTAAGATAATTTACAAATTCATCAAATAGCTTCTTATCAGACTTTAACATTGCTGCATAAGTTGTATATGATGTTACTTTATGTTTTGAAATCAATGCATCAATTCGTCTCTTCATCTGTCTTTCTTTATAGGCATTTAAATCAATTTTTGTCAACCTTAATATTTCTTCTTTAAATACTTCATAATTATCTGCCATATGAATTCCCCCATTTTATTAATTATTGTGGTAAGTTACCCCCTTGTCTAAAACCAATGGACTTCCTGCTCCGCAGACCTCATAACCTACTAACTCCATAGGTGTTTATCAGGGCAGTTTTTGCCCTATGCAGCTTCTTTCCTAATTTGTCTGCCCTTCTTGCTTTTTGCTTATTACTTACAGCAATAAATGAAATATGATAAACAAAGAATTCCATATATTTATGGAATTCTTTGTTCTAATTATGAATAATCAATACTATTTTTGAATACGTTAATCGTATTCAAAATAATTTTATACTTATTGTTCGTCAGCTGTTTCTCCTGTTGTCTCATTTGCATCTAATAACGCTTTGATACTTAAACTAATCTTTTTATCATCATTATTAAAGTCCACTACTTTTGCTGTTATTTCCTGACCAACTTTTAAGACATCAGAAGGTTTTTCAATGTGCTCTTTTGAAATCTGTGATACATGTAATAAAGCATCTATTCCAGGTTCTAACTCTACAAATGCACCAAAGTCTGTCATACGTGCAACTTTACCTGTCACTTCATTACCAATTGCATATTTTTCAGCGGCATTTATCCATGGGTTCTGGTCTTCGAATTTTAAACTTAGTGCAATCTTTTCACCTTGGATGTCTTTGATTAATACTTTCACAACATCTCCAACTTTAAAAAGTTTTTTAGGATTCTCTACACGTCCCCATGACATCTCAGAAATATGAAGCAGACCGTCTGCACCACCTAAATCAATAAATGCACCAAAATCAGTTACATTTTTTACTGTTCCTTCTATTGTCATTCCCACACTGATTTTTTCAAATAATGCTTTCTGTAATTCAGCTTTTTTTGCAAGCAACAGCTGTTTGCGGTCACCAATAATTCTTCTTCTTTTTGGATTAAACTCACTAATTACGAATTCAATTTCCTGACCTGCATATTTTTGAAGATTTTTTTCATAGGTATCTGATACTAAGCTGGCAGGAATAAATACTCTTGCTTCCTCAATAACAACACTTAGTCCTCCATCTAAAACTGTATTCACAGTAGCCTTTAATACTTCCTTATTGTTAAAGGCTTCTTCTAATCTCTTATTTCCTTTTTCAGCAGCTAATCTTTTATAAGTAAGTAAAACCTGTCCTTCGCCATCGTTTACTTTTATAACCTTAGCGCTCATTGTTTCTCCTTCTTTTACTACAGTAGTTAAGTCAAGATTTGGTGTATTAGTATATTCATTTCTTGTAATGATACCATCTGCTTTGTATCCTATATTTAAGACAATTTCGTCTTCCTTTACACTAATAACTGTCCCTTCTACAACCTCACCATTGTGAATTGTGACTAATGATTCTTCTAACATTTGTTCAAAGCTCTGATCTGACATGCCTTTTGAACCTCCTTAATAATATTATTTGGGGTGGATGCCCCTGCTGTAATACCTACGCTACGAAAGGATTTAAACTGTTCTAAATCCAAGTCAACAAGTGTCTGTATATAGTAAGTATTTTTACATTCTTTTTTACAAATCTCATAAAGCTTTTGAGTATTGGAGCTATGTTTTCCTCCAATCACAATCATGGCATCTGAAACTCTGGCTAACTGCCTTGCTTCCATCTGACGCTCTTCTGTCGCATTACAGATTGTATTTAAAGCAATTATATCATACCCCTTTTTTGAAATTATTTCAACTAATTCTTGAAATTTCTTGTAATTAAATGTCGTTTGGGATACAATGCATACATTTTTGCCATTTTGGGGTGAATATTTTTCTGCTTCTTCTGTTGTTTCAATCACCACTGCCTCCTGCCCGCACCATCCTTTGATTCCTTCTACCTCGGGATGATTATTATTCCCAATAATCACTATATTTTTTGTTTCTTTACTTTTGTCCTGTACAATGCGATGTATCTTCTTTACAAAAGGGCAAGTTGCATCAACAATCCGAAGCTTTTTTTCTACCATCTTATCGTGAATTCTTTTTGAGATACCATGAGATCTGATAATAATGGTGCCTTCTGTAATAGTTTCTAACTTTTTTTCATTTTCTATTACAATTACACCTTTTTTTTCTAAATCTTTTACAACTTCTTCGTTATGAATAATGGGACCATATGTGTATACTTTTTCCTGCCTGCCTGCTTCTTCATAAACCATATCTACTGCACGCTTTACTCCAAAACAGAAGCCTGCTGTCTTTGCAAGTTGTATATTCATAGATACACTCCTATCTGTTTTTGTATAAATCAATAATGGCTTTTACCACTTCTTCAATTGTCATGTAGGAAGAATCTACTAACACTGCATCTTCTGCCTGTCTTAATGGGGCAAATTCCCTGTTCATGTCCTGTTCATCCCTTGCAATGATATCTTTCTCAATTTCAGCCTGGCTGCACTCTTCTCCTTTTGCCTTTAGTTCTTCATATCTCCTTCTTGCACGTTCCTGACTGCTTGCTGTTAAATAAACTTTCACATCTGCATCCGGAAGCACATAAGTGCCAATATCTCTCCCATCCATAATTACATTTTCATGTTCAGCCAATGTCCGCTGTAATTCTACCAGTTTCAAGCGGACCTTTTTGTTCTTTGCACCTGCAGATGCCATTTTTCCTACTTCTTCCGTTCTCAACAATGAAGTGACATTTTCTCCATTCAACATAACCTGCTGTACACCAGCTTCATACCCAATTGTAATATCGGCATTTTCACACGCCTTATTAATCTTTTCTTCTTCCTCTGGCTGTATTTGCTTTCTTAACAAATATAATGCCATAGCACGATACATTGCTCCTGTATCTACATAAATAAAATCTAATTTTTTTGCTATCATTTTAGCAATCGTACTTTTACCAGCCCCTGCAGGACCATCAATCGCAATACTGATACTCATATTTTGCTCCTTTTTCTTATCATTATTATTTTTGTCATACTTTTTGTGTACTATATCTGCATAACTATACTACAAAGTTTCAGAGCGTGTTTGAAAATTGCTTGTTACAAGATGTGCGTCACAATTTGTGGGGAATTTGGTTCAAATTCATGAGGTGCAGCAGGCTGCATTGAATGAATTTGAACCAAATATCCATACCTTATCGGACAAAGTCTGCCAACCCAGATGGGCATTGCAAAACGGGGCATGCAGATTGTGACAATGCATTTTCAAACACGCTCTAAACTATTTTCATTGCAGTCTGTCTTTGCCATTATATTCTTATACGGAACTTCCTGCCAGATACCCAGTAGACCATGCAATTTGCAAATTATATCCCCCTGTTACTGCATCTAAATCTAATACTTCTCCGCAAAAATACAATCCCTTTACCAATTGGGATTCCATTGTTCCAGGATTAACCTCTTTTACATGGATACCACCTTTTGTAATAATGGCCTCTTGAAACCCTCTTAAACCACTTACATGTATTGTTAAATTTTTCATACAATGCACGAGAGAATGTCTTTCTTCTTTTGTAATAGCATTTACTTTCTTTTCAGAATCAATTCCAGACAATTCTATTATAATCGGAATCATCTTTTTCGGCAATAGTTTATCCAAAGCATTTTTAAACTGTTTGTTGGCAAATGTATTAAAATCCTTTAATACCCTTATATCCAGTTCTTCTTCTGAAAGTGCCGGTTTCAAATCTATGTGAACAGTAAGATTCTTCTGGGGCAGATATTTATGAATCTGTGTACTTGCAGTCAAAATCAATGGTCCGCTTATTCCAAAATGGGTAAATAACATTTCTCCCATGTCTTCATAAATCGTTTTTTTCCCTGATTTTACAGTAACTTTTATATTTTTCAAAGACAATCCCTGCATCTTTTTGCAGAAATTTTCTTTGATTTCAAATGGAACCAGTGACGGCTGCAGTTCTTTTATCATATGCCCTGCTTTTGATGCAAACTGATATCCATCTCCTGTAGATCCTGTTGCTTCATATGATTTTCCTCCAGTGGCAATAATCACAGCCTCTGCTTCAATCAATCTTTTTTCCTGTTCTAACACAACACCTTTTGCCATATCATTTTCTATTATAATTTCCTTTATGTTCGACCTAAAATGTATGTCTACTTTTAATTTTCTTAATTCATTTTCCAGTACTTTTATAACATCTGAAGATTTATCAGAAACCGGAAATACCCTTTCTCCTCTCTCAACTTTCAATTGCAGTCCTATTTCTTTAAAAAACTCCATAGTTTGTTGATTGTCAAAAGAATAAAAACTACTATATAAGAATTTTCTATTTGTCATAACTGCCTGAAAAAGCTGTTCTATATCGCAGGCATTCGTGATATTACATCTTCCCTTTCCTGTAATAAACAATTTTTTTCCTAATTTTTCATTTTTCTCATAAATTGTTACTTTATTTCCATTTCTCGCAGCGAAAATTGCTGCCATCATTCCGGCTGCTCCGCCGCCAATCACTATTACTCTTTTCATCTTTTCTTCTGTCAAATACAACTCCCTTGTATTTTCCTTTCTGTTCATCTTTATTTTCCTACATTTGTCCAATTTATAATTTTTTGTTTAAAATATAATTCTGGCAGATTATACCTATCAACACAGCCACAACAGATGTATACCCTGCACTGAAACAATAAGATATAAATGATATGGTTCAATTTTCAAACATATAAAAAATATATGTGCAATTTGTACTCTACGAGCAGGCTCTCTCATACAAATTGCACATATCCTTTTGCATGGCTGAATGGTAACAAAAAACTACTTTCTATGCCCTATATTCATTTCCATGTATATGGTTCATCCTCTTCAAACACATTATGCCCGCTTTCATAAGCACCATCTTCCACTTTAAAGTAAACTTTCTGACAAGTATCCAGGTTATCCAGCAAGCTCTGTGATATACTGTCTAAAATAGCCATTTCGACACTGCTCCCAACATCAGCAACAGGTGCCTTATCCTTTTCAAAACTAACATATACGCTATCATCTTTTTCTGTTATACTATAAATACCAATCTCTACCCCTTGATCGGAAAAAGATTTTACAACTTCTTGTACAATAAATTCTGCATTAAGTTCCTGACCTTCTGATAGTTCTGCCACAACACCTTTCGTCTCTAATGTTTCATTATCGATGCTATAAATTGGTATTGTAGTGGCAACTGCCTTTTTTGTTTCCTGTGGTGCTTCTGTTGTTTCTGACTTCTCGTCCACAGTACCATTCGCAGCTTTCGGTGTTTCCATAGTTTCAGGTGTTTCTAATGCTTCTGGCACATTTGTCTGTGCTGCTGTTACAGCTGCTGTTGGTTCTAATATCTCTGCTTCATCTTTTTTACAAGAAACAGCCATGCATGTACATATCAGGCACACAAACAACAGACTGCTGTATTGCTTTATTTTTTTCATATCCCTACCTCCACAAAATCTATAAAACATAGGTCTTGCCTATCTCTTCAGTATTTTTATTGTAGAAGTAACTTATGTCATTTATATGTTAGTACCTTGTCGTTTATATGGCTGTTTTTGTGCTATATTCCATTTAATATAACTGATATTGCTGCGATTTGGATAAAATAATATATTAATGATAATTCTCCTGCATCCATTCATACATTAGCTTTAATGCTTTCTCAACTGCTTCTTCTCTTATTTCCTGTCTATTTCCCTTAAAACAATATTCTTTTACTACTACTTTTTCTTTTGCATAACATGCAATATAAACCAATCCCACCGGCTTTTCTTCTGTACCGCCATCCGGTCCTGCGATTCCTGTAATTGCCACTGCTACTTCTGCATCATATCCCAACGCAGCACCTTTTACCATTTCTTTTGCTGTCTGCTTGCTGACTGCCCCATATTTTTTTAGAGTTCCTTTATTTACATCCAATAATTTTCTTTTTGCTTTGTTTGAATAGGTAACCAATCCTGCTTTTAATGTTTCTGAAACACCAGAGATATTGACCAGTCGTCCTGTTAACAATCCTCCAGTACATGATTCTGCGGTTACCAAAGATAACTTATGTTTTAATAGAAAATTTACAACTTTTTTTTCTAAATCTGTTTTTTCCTCTTTTTGTTTTTTATCTAACATTTTAACCTCTCCTTTCTGTTTTTTACGCTTATCAGGCAATTGCCAAGCTCCATTTACTTTTTGAATATTTGTGCAAATTGTCATTGGAGTACAAGGAATATACCTATTAATGCTTATCCTCTGTTAATACATTCTTGTTTTTCACAAGATAATCAACCAGAGAAATTAATGTCAGCACAACTGAAACAACAATCAATATCTTTTCTAATGTTTCAAACATTTTTCCTTCCAACTGTAAAATCAAAAGAATTGACATTATCATTTGTGCAATTGTTTTAAATTTCCCCCAATAACTGGCAGCAATTACTACTCCATTATCTGAAGCAATCAATCGAAATCCACTAATAATAAATTCTCTGCCAATAATAATAATAACAGCCACCGCCGGCATTGGTATATTGTCTACCGCAACAAAACAAATCAATGCAGAACACACAAGTAACTTATCTGCCAATGGGTCCATAAACTTCCCAAAATTTGTTACTAATTGATATTTTCTTGCCAGATATCCATCCAGTGCATCTGTACAACATGCACCAATAAAAATCGCGGCTGCCAGATAATTGCTGTATGGTATTGTATCAACCAACATGCAGACCACAAAAAAAGGAACTAATATTACCCGTATAATTGTAATTTTATTTGGTAAATTCATTTTTGTACCTCTTTTCTTCTTATTCCTCATTCCATACTACTTCACCAATCAAGTCATATTCTTTCGCATCTGTTACAAATACTGTTACAAATTGACCAGACATTAATTCGTGATGAGACTTTACAAATATAAAACCATCTACACCTGGTGCATCCTTATAGGTTCTTCCAATAAATACATTTTCTTCTGGAAGCTTGCCTTCAATCATTACTTTCAGTTCTTTGTACAACATCGATTCCGCCTGTTCAAAAGCAATTTCCTGCTGTATTTCCATCAATTCATTCCGGCGCCGTTCTTTTATTTCCTCACTAATCTGTTCTTCCATTGCCGCAGCTGGTGTATCTTCTTCCGGTGAATAGGTAAATACACCCAAACGGTCAAACCGCAGCATCTTTACAAATTCTTTTAGTTGTTCATGATCTTCTTCCGTTTCTCCCGGAAATCCTGTAATTAATGTAGTCCGAAGGGTAATATCTGGTATTTTCTTTCTTAACTTTGTAATAATCTCTATCAATTCCTGCCTGTTTGTTCTTCTTCCCATACGTTTTAAAACTCTGTCTGCACCATGCTGAACGGGAATATCCAAATACTTGCAGACTTTATTTTCCTCTTTTATGGTCTGTATCAATTCTTCTGTAATCTCTTCCGGATAGCAATATAAAATACGTATCCATTCCAGACCTTCAATTTTACACAATTCCTTTAATAATTGTGGAAGCTTTTTTTCGTGATACAAATCCATTCCATATAATGTCGTTTCTTGTGCCACTAACATTAGTTCTTTTACACCATTTGCGGCAAGTGCTTTTGCTTCTGTTAAAAGCTGCTCCATCGGGACACTTCTATAATCTCCCCTAATCTTAGGTATAATGCAATAAGTGCAATGTTTATTACAACCCTCTGCAATTTTCAGATAAGAATAATATCCACCTGTTGTATTAATTCTCTTTCGTAACTTTGGCTGATAGTTAAGATTTTCAAACCTTTGAATATGATTTTTTCCTGCTAGAACTTCCTCTATTACATCTACAATTTTTTCATAGCTGGTTGTGCCTAAAACCGCATCTACTTCCTCTATTTCCTTTTGTATTTCTTCCTTGTAGCGTTCTGCCAGACACCCTGTTACAACCAAAGCCTTTAACTGTCCACTTTTTTTATATTCTGCTGCTTCTAAAATTGTATTAATACTTTCCTCCTTTGCATCATTAATGAAACAACATGTATTTACAACAATAATATCTGCCTGCATTTCATCATCCGTTATTTCATACCCCTTCTCTTGTATGAAACCTAACATCACTTCACTGTCCACTAAATTTTTATCACAGCCTAATGAAATGAATAATATTTTCATTACCATATCACCTTTCTATTTATTTTGATGGCTTACTTTATTTACTACTTTAATCACTTTTCTTTTTGTTAATTTCCATCCTTTATGAAGAGATGATTCGTTATATTTTCCCACAAAACTGGATTTGATAAATTTTCTAATACACCTTGAATCTTTCCCTTTCCTTAAAGTACGAAGTCCTCTTTCTAAATTTTTTCGTATTCTTACCATTGCCTTATCATGTGCAATGGTTGTTACCAAAATACCTTTTTCAAAAATCAGTTCCACAACATGTGCATAACAAAAACAAGGAAAATCATCTTCTATCTCATAATCTTTTATAAATTCTCTAGCAATCACAATTGCTCCTGTATAATTTAACTGATAAGACAAATCATAATAACATGCATAAAGTTTTCCATCATCTTCTTCTGTCATTACTGCTTCCACATTCTGAATAATCGGATAGCTGCTGTCTGTATGCACCACAAAGCTGTTTAGATATAACTGATACTCTTTTATTTCATAAGTTCCTGCATAAGAAAATTCCTTGCTTTGCATCCAGATTGGTGCCATGCCAAATACTTCCGGATGGAACATTCCTTCTTTCTCCTGCAAAAGCAATTCATATTCTTCTCCTTTATAAATTACTATATTTTTTCTCATTTCCATATTTCCCTAACTATTCTACTGATGTAACACAATTATACATTAACATTGCAATGGTCATTGGTCCTACTCCGCCTGGAACAGGTGTAATTGCACCTGCAATCGGTTCAACATCTTCAAAATCCACATCACCACATAATTTATTATTTTCATTTCTATGAATTCCAACATCGATAACCGCAGCGCCTTCTTTTACATATTCCTTCGTAATAAATTTAGGTTTTCCAATTGCTACTACCAGAATATCTGCCCTCTTTGTCACTTCCTTTAAATCTTTTGTTCTGGAATGACAAACTGTAACGGTTCCATTTTCCCGTAATAATAATAATGCCATTGGTTTTCCAACAATATTGCTTCTTCCTAAAACCACACACTCTTTTCCTTCCATTTCGATTCCTGTGCGTTTTAATAATTGGATTACTCCTGCCGGTGTACAGGATACAAAACCTTTCTGTCCAATACTAAGTGCTCCTACACTTTGCGGATGAAAACCATCTACATCTTTTTCGGGTGCAATGGTTTTAATAACCAAATCTTCATTAATATGCTTGGGTAATGGCAGCTGTACTAAGATACCATTTACATCTGTTTTTTCATTTAATTGTCTGATTAATTCTAATAACTTATCTTCTGTTGTATGTTCCGGAAGTTCATATGCCAGAGAGCGAATACCAATATACTCACAAGCTTTTTTCTTATTCCCCACGTAAACAGTAGATGCAGGGTCATCTCCCACTTGAATCACAGCTAATGTAATTTCTTTTCCTTCTTTTTTTAATTGTATCACTCTCTCTTTTAATTCATCTTTTATCTCTTGTGATATTTTCTTTCCATCAATTAATACAGCCATAATTTGCACCGAGCCTATCAAGCACAAACTCACTTGCATTTGACAGGCGCAAACACAAGGGGTGAAAGATATGTGTTTGCATATTTTCCTTTCTTCTATTTTTCTTTCACCCTTTACCTCTTTCGTATGCCGAATGGGTATCATTTGCCAGAATATGCATTTTGAACGAAAAAATTATGACTTGGCCAAAGCATATAATAAAAAGCAAGCTTTTATTGTCAAGAATTTTTCTATTGTTCAGAATTATCCATGTCAGATGTCTGTCCTATAGAAATAGTTGAACTGTTATCTCCAAATTGCACCTCTACATCTAAACTTAATTTTGGCAAATTTTGCACATATTCCCATTCTAACACAAAGCAGGGTATTATAAAAGTCCCAAAATATACGAAAAGAGAACCTTTTTATTTTCAGGTTCTCCTTTCTTTGTTTTTATGATATCCCTTTATTGTGCTTCTTTTATAGAATTCTCAATATTCAAAATTTCCACTCTTTGTTTTCTTAAATATTCGATATGTTTATTAAAATCTCCTTCATCATTCAAAATATTCAAGTGCTTTATTTCCTGTCCAGACGCTGAATCGGACATCGGAATCAAATGAAATGCATTATTTGCAATTGCCTCCTGAATATGTTCCAATTCATCTATAATAGACTGCTTATAATCCTCTATGCCCTGTCTAATCTTAGCTAATCTCTCCTGCCCTCTTTGTGCATTGATTTTTGCCAATATAGCTGTAGGATCTAAAATACGGTCTCCATCTCTAAAAGGATATACAAGCAATTCAGGCTTTTTAATTTTTATAACTGCCTCACCCATTGGAAATCCTCTATTGATATTTTTAAAATATGTTACTACTTCGTTATCTGTTTGTGGATTTTCCACTTTCTCTCCTAACAGATAAAAAATACCACTCTGTTTTATTAACTTACCACTTTCCATATCTTTGTCAAAAAAACGGAATCCAATAATCCTAATATCTGTATCTGGATCATCTAATAAAAGTGCCTCTTCCATTGCACCTTCAACACTCCAATTTTCAACATCTCTTGTATTATTAAAAATTCCAAAACCTACATTTAAATATTGCACATAACTTGCCACTTCTGTCACTCCTTTGAATTCTTTCGATTTTTACCACAAATGCCCCGCATTTTCCTGCGAGGCATCTATGAAAATTATTTTTTCCTTATGATACCATTTGACGTTCGGTACCGTCGGTATGTATTCTGAATAATTTTCTTCCTTCTACTTCATTACGATAATATACCCAATTATCTATTACATTAATATTCACACTATGATCTTTGTTCAATGCTGTTCTTTCAGAACCATCCAGTTTCATCTTACATAGATTTACCCCTTCAGATAAATTTCCATAATAAACCCAGTTATCTGTAACATTAACAAAATTTGATGTGTCATCATTTAACTTGTATTTCTCAGAACCATCTAATCTCATTTTGTAAATTTTACCTTCATCAGATAAATTTCTGTAATAAATCCAATCATTTACAACATTAATGTGCATACTTTCTTCATCATTTAATTGTGTTTTATCTGTTCCATCAACTTTAATCTTGTACAATTTATTACCATCTGAAATATTGCAGTAGTAAACCCATCCATCCACTACATTAATATACATAGTTTTATCTTCACAAACCTTTTTCTTATTTGTTCCATCAATATCAATACAATATAATTTCTTATCTTCTGAATAGTTTACATAATAAATCGTTCTGCCTACTACATTAATACAATCCACACTATCATTATTGATTAATGTTCTTGCATTTCCATCATCTTTGATTTTATATAATTTTCCACCATCTGAGTTATTGCGGTAATAAACCCATCCATTACAAACATTAATGGAAAAACATACATCATCATTCAATTTTGTTTTTTCTGTTCCATCTGTTTTTTGTTTATATAAGGTTCCTCTATCATCAGAATTTGAATAGAAAATCCATTCCCCCTGTCTTGCTGCTACACCTTCATTTACAATATTTCCAACTGTATTTCCTAACATTGAAACAGGTTCTGCCGAATTTGCGGGTGCTGACATCTTTACGATAGGCACAACTGGCTTTGAAGCAGGCTGCGGCTGTTTCGGCATTGCTGTCACCTTCTGTGTCTTTCCTTCGTTAGCTGTTGCCAAAGAACCCTGATTCATAAATTTATTATAATCAAACTTTTCATTACTATTCGTACTATTATTTGTATTTTTAACTGTTACTATACCACTGTCTAAAGGAATGCTGTCTGCCGGAACAATCGGCACACCACTAATTGGTGAAACGTCAATATTAGCTACTGGAATTGTCTCTTTTACCTCTTCTACTAATAATTTTGTACCACATTTAATGCAAAATAAACTGTCCTCTGTATTTTCGAACTCGCATTTTGTACAAACAAAAGGATTAATCTCCTCAATTTCTGTACCACATCTTTTACAAAAAATACTTTCATCGATGTTTTCAACACCACAATTCTGACATTTACGCATTGCTTACCAACCTTTCATAAAATACATTATTTATAAGATATTCATATTGTACCACTATTTTGTAATAATTTCAATTGATTTTTTAATTTTTTTTATAAAATATGTCAAACAAATTACGATTTTATATCTTTTTTAATAATTTTATGTAGTTTTTTATTCATATTTTCACGAATTATTATAACATTTCTCACAATTCAGCTTTTGGCAATATGTCATTATTGTGTCATAAAGTTTCAGTTCAGTTTTTATTTTTTATTGAGCGTTATTTATGTTTTTGATTATTTTTTATATCTCTCCAAGAGATATGAACTTATATATACAAATTCTGTAATTGTTTGACAATCTCATTCTTACCTTATTTTTTTTAGTGTAAAGCACATCTATTTTTGTCTGCCTTATCAGAATATGTTTGAAAATTGTTTGTTACAAGATGTGTATCACAATTTGTGGGGATTTGTTCCAAATGCAAGGGGTACAGCAGACTTCATTAAATGAATCTGGAGCAACTATCTGTGCAAAGCAGGGCATGCGGATTGCTTAATCCTTTCTGCATGTCTGAACAATCACCAACTCCCGCATGAAAGTTTGCCAGCTAATCATCATTTACATATAGGAGTACAAAATAGTATCCTGCTATGCCAATAATGTTCCAAGATAATAAAAACCTTTGCTTTCATCTAGTTTCACATTAACAATTTTCCCAATTAAGGACGCATCTCCCGGAAAATGTACTAATATATTATTTGATAAACGGCCTGTTACCAAAGTTGCATCCTGATGATTGATTTCTTCTACTAAAACTTTTTGTACCGTTCCTTTATCTTTACCAACAACTTTAGAAGCTATATCCTGTACTTCCTTCAACAAACGATCAAATCTATCTTTGATCACATCCTCTGAAACTTGATTTTCCATTGCTGCCGCTGGCGTACCTGTTCTTTTTGAATAAATAAATGTAAACGCACTATCATATTGTACTTTTTTTACAACATCCAATGTTTCTAAAAAATCATCTTCTGTTTCACCAGGAAAACCAACAATAATATCTGTTGTTAATGATATGTTTGGAATTGCAGTTTTTATTTTTTCAACTAACTCCAAATATTGTTCTTTGGTATAGTTTCGATTCATAATTTTTAAAATTCTGCTGCTTCCCGACTGTACTGGCAAATGGAGATGTCTGCAAATCTTCTTAGAATTTTTCATCACTTCAATTAGTTCCTCTGACAAGTCTTTTGGATGAGATGTCATAAAACGAATCCTTTCAATTCCCTTCACTTTTTCTACTTCTTGTAACAACTGTGCGAATGTCATAGGCTCTTTCAGATTTTTTCCATAAGAATTTACATTCTGTCCCAACAGCATAACTTCTACAACACCATCTGCTGCCAATTGCTCTATCTCATGAATAATATCTTTTGGATTACGGCTTCTTTCACGTCCCCTTACATATGGCACAATACAATAACTGCAAAAATTGTTGCAGCCATACATAATGTTGACACCTGCCTTAAATGGATATTTTCTATCACTTGGCAGGTCTTCTACAATTTGTGTAGTATCTTTCCAAATGTCAATTATCATACCTTTATTTTTTGTCCTTGTATAAATTAATTCTGCTAATTTAAAAATATTGTGGGTTCCAAATAAAATATCTACAAATTGATAACTCTCTTTGATTTTTTCCACAACAGTTTGTTCTTGCATCATACAGCCGCATAATGCAATCATCATATGCGGATTTTTCTTTTTCAAAGATTTTAATTTTCCTAATCTTCCATACACTTTGAGATTTGCATTTTCCCTTACTGTACAAGTATTGTAGATTACAAAGTCTGCTTTTTCTGTGTCTGTTATTTCATATCCGATTAATTCCAAAATTCCTGCAATTTTTTCTGAGTCTTTGGCATTCATCTGACAGCCAAAGGTTTGTGTAAAAAAGGTTGGACGGCGTCCAAACTTCTTTTCAAATTTCTTCACGTACTGCTGACACTTCGCCATAAAATAATATTGTCTTTCTGTTTCTTGTGTTGGCGGTTCTTGTGTCAAATCTATGTTATCTAAATTTAACATAAATTTTCCTCCTTGTAATTATGTTTTTATCATTATACCATGTACACTAAGTTCGTGGAATACCTTACTAAATGTACAAGTATATATTCCCACCAGGCCAAAAATATCTCACCAAGTGTTCCTATTATATCATAATGTTTTCTGCTCGTCCATAAACTGCAAAATGCAGAGTGGGGAAGAACCATCGGTACATATGCATGGCAATTTCTCCCCCCTCCACATTTCCAACTTTACCTTTACAATTTTACCTTGTTTTTTCTATACAAAAGATTGCAGCAATGAATTTTAAAACACGCTCTAGTTCAATTCTTATAATACAGTATATAACTTTTCCAAACGTTCATATATGTCCTGCTGCCACTGCAGATTCAATGGAAATGTTTCCTTTTCAGGTATTGTTTCTATTGTGAATGCTGGTTTCTTTTTATGCTCTGAATAATAATGTACTGTATTTCCTCCTGAATCACCGTCAGCAATTTCTAAAGACGGATTTACTAATGTATACTTTGTTACTTCTGAAATCTTTTTTGCAATCTCTAATTGTCTGCTGTTGTATTCCTCTGTCATTTCTTTTCTATAATAATAAATCTCATTTCCTCTGGAATGTAAATCAATATACATATCTGTATCCAGCATGTTCACTGCCTTCATAAATGCCTTTGTCTCAATTTGCTTTCCCGGATAATCTCCTTCCTTTTTCGGACACCATGTCTTAGATGGAAAGTCACGGTTGATATCTGCACCTTTTCCATTCAATTTCCACAATGCATATGGAATATGTTTTTCCTTTGATATCTTCATTGCTTCTTTCCGGAGAACTTCACTTTTTATGCTATGAAACCCCTTTTGTGCAATCATGTATCCATCCGGATTCAAAAGAGGTATAATATAAAATGTATATCCTTTTACACTTTCATTTCCTTTGACTAATTCTTTACAAAAATTCTCAACCAATCTCATGCATACAATAGTATTAACGCTTTCCCTTCCATGTACACCTGCTGTGATTAAAATTTTCTTTTCCCCTGTCCCTATAGAAAACAGTAAAATTTTTCTGTCATCATAGGATTTTCCAATTTCTTCAATTTGTAAAATATCCTCGGCATATGCTCTTCTTAATCTGTCTGTTTCATGTAATAAATCCAGATAACCAAAAAAAAGATACTTCCTCCATCTTGAAGATATCTCTTCTTTTCCAACTTTTTCTAACATAAAAACCCCGCATACATCTTTTTTACAATGTATGCAGGTATTTTAACTTTATTCATTTTTAGGTTCAAAATCATCTAACACCGGCTTGTTTCCTGCTTTTATGGCCTAATCTGTCCATTTCCAAAAATGATATATTTTGTAGTTGTAAGTGCCAGTAATCCCATTGGACCTCTTGCATGTAATTTTTGTGTACTGATTCCAATCTCTGCACCAAAGCCAAATTCAAATCCATCTGTAAATCTCGTTGAAGCATTGACATATACTGCTGCCGCATCAATCTCATTTAAAAATTTCATTGCGTTATCATAATCTTTTGTAATAATTGCTTCTGAATGTTTTGTGTTATATTTGTTAATATGTGCAATGGCTTCTTCAATAGAGGACACTGTCTTTACTGAAAGAATGGCTGCCAGATACTCAGTTCCCCAGTCCTCCTCTACAGCCTCTCTGATTGTACCAACAGCACATACTGCTCTTTCATCACCTCGTAATTCTACCTCTTTTTCATCTAATTTTTCCTTAATCATTGGAAGAACCTTATCTATTACTTTTTCATGTATCACCAAAGATTCACATGCATTACACACACCTAACCTTTGTGTTTTTGCATTAAAGATAATATCCACTGCCATATTTAAATCTGCAAATTCATCTACATAGATATGGCAATTTCCTGTTCCGGTTTCAATCACAGGAATGGTACTGTCTTGTACAACTGCATGTATCAAACCAGCCCCTCCTCTTGGTATCAGCACATCTATATATTCCTCTAAACGCATCATCTGTTTTGCGGTTTCTCTGCTTGTATCTTCTAATAACTGAATGGCATCCGCTGGAACTTTTGTATTTGTTAATGCTTCCTGTATCACTTTTACAATTGCCATATTAGAATGGATTGCATCACTTCCGCCTCTTAAAATCACTGCATTTCCCGTCTTAAAACATAATCCAAATGCATCTGCTGTCACATTTGGCCTTGATTCATAAATAATTCCTATTACACCCAATGGCACTCTTTTTTGTCCAATCTGCAAGCCATTTGGACGTGTTTCCATATGTATGACTTCTCCTACTGGATCATTTAATGCTATAATTTGTTCTAATCCTTCTGCCATTCCTTCTAAACGTTCTTTTGTCAAACGAAGCCTGTCAATCATCGCATCACTTACACCTGCAGATTTTGCATTTTCCACATCAATTGCATTTGCCTCCATAATTGTTTTGTTATTTTCTAATAACGCTTTTGCAACCGCCTGTAATGCCTCATTTTTCTTTGTTTGCCCCATACAGTTCAATACTGTTGCAGCCTGCTTTGCTTTTTGTCCCATTTGTTCTAATGTCATTGTTCTTCGCATCCTCTCTTTTTATTTTCCAGCACCTTTGCCGGTGTTACAATTCTGTCCATTTTCTGGTCATGTTCCTCTGTTTCTATTTTAGAAACCATCTGGAATTCATATGCCAACGCAATCTTTATCAATGCATGATCGGTATGTGCATTAAGATGCCGGTCATAAAATCCGCCGCCATATCCTATACGGTTACACTGCATATCAAATACTAATCCCGGTATAATAATGATACCTTCTAACTCCTTTTCTATCACATCTGTTACTGGTTCTAGTATACCATAGTACCCTGGCTGTAGTTCTTCTACTGACCTAATTTTGTAAAACTCCATTTGATTCCCATTGACTCTTGGCACAGCAACTTCCTTACCATCTGAAAATGCCTGTCTGATTATAGAAAAAGTATCTACTTCCTTTTCAAAAGATACATAACAAAATATTTTTTTTGCATTTTTATATTCTGTTGTTCCTAAAAGATTTTTTAGTATCTTTTGACTTTTTTCTATTACTTGTGCCTCTGTCAATGCATCCCGCTTTGCACGCATTTTTTTTCTAAGTTCTTTTTTAGTTTCCATGCTTTTTTGTCTGATCCTTTTTACTTAAATCTGTCACTGTTCCATCAGGATTCAATATTGATATATTATTCAGAGTTCCCTGCAGATTTTTTCTTACAGCTTCGATATACTCTTTCCTAAGTGCTGCCTGTTCCATTTTTTCTTCTGATGTCAGTCCTTCATTTTTTGATTTGTGATATAATTCATTGATTCTTTTTATTTTTTTTTCATCCATTTTATCCACTATAGAAAAACACTTTTATTGATTCTATTTTCTCCTTCTATGATTATTCATGATTGTTATTATTCATTTCATTTGCAGCAGTTCCATCATACCATTCACTCTCTTTTGTATTGACTTGTTGTAATATAATCTAACAAGTTAAAATCATCTCTTTTATGTTCTTTAAAAATAGTACCTGTTTTTTTGCCTTTTAATACATCTACTAAAGTTGATATTTTTTCTCCATTGGCGATAATCATATCAGCTCCTGATGAAGTTGCTATTTTGGCAGCAGCTATTTTAGTTGCCATTCCGCCTGTGCCAATGGAACTTCCTGCACCTTTTCCCATCTGCTCTAATCTATCATCTATCACATTGACTGTCTCAACAAATTCTGCATTGGGATTACTTTTGGGATTGTCAGTGTACAAACCATCAATATCTGATAACAATATAAGCAAATCCGCACCAATTAATGCAGCTACCAGTGCTGACAGGGTGTCATTGTCTCCAAATTCCAATTCATCTGTGGATACTGTATCATTTTCATTGACAATTGGTATCACTCCCATTTGAAGCAGTTCCCGAAATGTATTCTGCGCATTTTCTCTGCTGATATCATTTATCATTGTATATTTAGTCATTAATATCTGTGCAGTTAATTGATTATATTCTCCAAATAATTTCTGGTATACCATCATCAGTCTTGACTGCCCAATAGCTGCACATGCCTGACGTACTGATTTTTCAGTTGGACGTTCTTTTAACCCAATCGCTTTTCTTCCTACTCCAATAGCGCCAGATGAAACCACAACAATTTCTTTTCCCTGGTTCTTAAAATCAGTCAATATTCTTACAAATTTTTCTAATTTTAGTAAATCAAGGCTTCCTGTTTCTTCATGTGTTAAAGTTGATGTACCTATTTTAATTACAATCCGCTTTTTTTCTCTTATGTCTTTTCGTTCCATGTATTTCTATCAACCCTTTCCTATTGGCTTCGGCTCTGTCTATGACAGCTCCCTATGTTCTTTTTCAAGTTGCTGATATTCCTTTATAATTGCTTCAAAAACTTTCATTCCGTCCATAGCAGCAGAAGTGATGCCCCCTGCATATCCTGCACCTTCTCCACATGGATACAAGCCTTCGATGTTACAGCTTTTCAGCGTATCTTTTTCTCTTAGTATTCTTATTGGGGAAGAAGTTCTGGTTTCCACTCCAAGCAAAACTGCATCTTCTGTTCCATAACCTTTTATCTTTTGATCAAATGCCTCTATCCCTTCTATTAATGTATCACATACATACTCTGGAAGACAAGTCCATAAATTTGCAAATTGATAGTTTCCTTTTGTAACAGGTTCTATGGAGGCAAAGGTTTTACTCTTTTCTTTTTTCTTAAAATCCCCAAAAAGCTGAATAGGAATTGCCCCATTTCCTGCTTTGTATGCCAGACTTTCCCATTTTCTCTGAAATTCCATTCCTGCTAATACTTCATCACTTTCAAAATCTTCTGGTCTTATATTAACAATCAATGCACTATTTGCATTTTTTTCATTTCTTGCGAAGTTACTCATTCCGTTTACCACAAGACGTTCTTGTTCTGAAGACGAATTAACAACAAAACCTCCCGGACACATACAAAAAGAATATACACTTCTGCCATTAGAAGCCTGATATGTTAATTTATAATCCGCTGCCGGCATTTCTCTATAATTCTCACCATACTGTGCTTTTCCGATTAAATCCTGTGGATGTTCTATCCGTACACCTATTGCAAATGCTTTTTGTTCCATTGCTGCTTTTTTTTCATAAAGCATCTCAAATGTATCTCTTGCACTGTGTCCAATCGCAAGTACAAGGACTTCACATGGAATAAATTCTTTCTCATTTACAAATACTCCCTTTACTCCACCATCCTCTAACTGAATATCTGTTACTTTGCTTGAAAATCTTACCTCTCCACCTAATCTGATAATATGTTCTCTTATATTCTTCACTGTTTTTGATAAATAGTCTGTCCCAATATGTGGTTTATTTAAATATAATATTTCTTTTGGTGCACCATGTTCTGTTAAGACTTCTAATACTTTCTTGCTTCTTCCGGCAGTATCTTTTACTAATGTGTTTAATTTTCCATCCGAAAAAGTACCTGCACCTCCTTCTCCAAACTGTACATTACACTCTGTATCCAGTTTCCCCTCCTGCCAAAATTTGTCTACCATCTTCCTTCTCTCTTCTACAGGCTTTCCTCTTTCCAATAAAATTGGCTGATATCCTTCCAGTGCCAGAAAATAACTGCAGAACAAACCCGCCGGACCGCTTCCTACAACAATAGGCCGGTATTTCAGCATATTTGTGCCTGTTACCGCATATTCATATTTTTTCCTCTCTGCTCTCATCACATTTTTGTCCTTGATTCTATTCAAATACTTTTTTTCCTGTTCCAGTGTCAGTTCAACAGTATAGACATATTTTAAATCTTCTTTTTTTCTGGCATCAATGGATTTTTTCATTATTTCTATCTTTTTTATATCTTCATATCTGATATGGTATTTCTTTGTAATCCGATCTAATACCATCTGCTTTTCTTTTTTATTGTCTTTTTTAAACTGATTTATTATTTTCGCACTAATCTTTAGTTGTCCAATTCGAATCATTCCCTGCCGCCTTTCCTGCGATATACCCGCTAGTCCATGCCCACTGAAGATTATAACCTCCACAAATTCCATCCACATCTAAAATTTCACCAGTAAAATAGAGCCCTTTTACCTTCTTTGATTCCATAGTATTCATTTGAATCTCTTCTAATGAGATTCCTCCTTGTGTTACTTGTGCCTGATCAAATCCATTGGTATTTTCTACCACAAGTATCCATTCCTTTAAAACAGTTGCCATATTTACAATCCGCTCTTTTGAAACATTTTTCATTTTTTCTGTTTCTGATATTTTACACCGTCTCAGCCAAACCAGTGCTAGTTTTTTATTCATTATGCCTGATGCCATATTCATGATAGATTTATCCGGATATTCCTTTTGTGAAGTTTCTATCCATTGTATAAAAGTTTCTTTTTCCATTAATGGCATAAAATCAATGACAGCTGTTACCTGCTTTTTCTCATATAATGCCTTAGATACAAATCTGCTGACCTGAAATACAGGAATCCCCGAAACACCATAATTGGTCAGCTGCAGCTCTCCTGTATCTTCTGCTGCTTTCTTTTCATCTATGTATACAGAAATTTTACCATCTGTTCTGACACCAGACCAGTCTTTATAATAACTTCCCCTGCACTGTATCCCTGTCAATGCTGGAACAGTTGGTATTATGGTATGTCCAAATTTTCTTGCTATCTTATATCCATTGCCTTCTGTTCCTAATCTGGGTGCAGCTTTCCCTCCAACTGAAATAATTACCTTCTTCGCTTCTATCCTCCGCAAATCTGTCTGTACATAAAAAATATGCTCTTTTTTCTCTATGTTTTTTAGTTTTTCCTGACAGCATATTGCCACACCCAGCCGCTCTGCCTCATTTATAAGTGATTCCAGAACAGAAACAGCTTGTCCTGAATAGGGATAGTAATATCCGTTTTTCTCTTTAGAAAGAACACCTATCCTCTCAAAAAACCGGATACTGTCCTCTGCACCAAATATAGAAAGTGCCTCCCACGCCAAATCATTTCTCTCACTTCGAAAACAATCTCTCCTAAAATAAGTATTGGTAAAATTGCACTTTCCATTTCCTGTGGCCAGAAGTTTCTTCCCTGCTTTTTCCTTGTGTTCTATTATCAACACTTTACTGCCTTGTTTGGCACACTCTATTGCAGCCATCAAACCAGATGCTCCTGCTCCCGCCACTAATACCTGCGTTTTTTCTGTTGTCATGAAAACCTCCTGATTATACCACTTTAACTTGAATAATTTTCAAGAATACCATACAGCTCTTCTTCTGTTTCCACTTCTATTCCTTTGCTTAATCGTATTCTCTCTTCCATATCTAAATCTGATGCACTAATTCCTGTGTACTCATAAACCGTCTTCTTGTCACAATAATATACTACTACAATATTGTCTTCCACTACAAGATAATATTTATATAAAACGGCATCACTATTATATGTTTTTTTCAAAACAATTGTCTTTTCAGAAAAAGAAATAAGTTCACAAGATAACAATCCTTTCTCATATTCTTCTAACGGCATTTCCATCATATATTCATTCAGATAAGAAAGTACCTCATTTCTATCTAATCCAACAAGCTCTGGAGGTATCGATAATGTCTCCGAAAATCCCTCTCCTGTTGTGATATTATATGTTTCTAATATATATTCGGTGTTTGGCATTACTTTATCTGCCTGTTGTTTTTCTGTAAAAACTACATCATTCTTCAAAATATTATCTTCCGTTTGCAATAATACATAACTTATGCCGTTGTTGTTTTTTACTATTTTTTTGTTATAACTTTTTTGATAAAGGATGCATAGAAATACTATGATTGCAATCATGACAGCCATATAAACAGTCCACAGCATTTTTTCTGCATTTGTAGCACTATCCCTATCTGTTTTGTCATAAATATTTTTTTCCTGCTCCGGTTTCCATTCTTTTTTCATATTCTCGCCGCCTATACATTTTTGATGTATATAGCATTGACAATATTTTCAATTTTATACCTTTTCTATAACAAATGAACTTTTTCTGCCACTGCCGCCATTGTTCTTCCCATAGGCATTGCTCTTAACTCTTCCTTTTGTACCCCTTTTAATAATAGTATACATACAAAATACACAATTATTCCAACTACTACAGAACTCACTACAGAAATAAGATTACGATGCAATAACAATTGTAAAATTTGATAGACAGCAAAAACACTGGCTCCCATAATCACAGAAGATGCTAGTGGTACCAAAAACGTAGTTTTCACTTCCTGGTTATATTTTAAATGCTTTTTCACTGAACGGGCATTTAAGATACATACCACAAGAGGGAATGTAATATTACCAATGACCAACACATATATTCCCATATTTGTTGTGGCAAGAAGCACTGCTACAATTACAATATGTATTCCAAGAGAAATTGCGGAGTGAAGCATAGGAAGTTTCATTCTGTTGATTCCCTGTAATACGCCACTGGTTACAGTGGATAATGCAGAGAACACCAAAGCAACCGAACCAAATAATAATAATTTTGCAGCGATATCCCGATAGGAAACAAGACTTGGGAATAATAAACGAATAACAGGCTCTGATAATACTGTCAGACCAACTGCCGATGGAAATGCAATCAGCATATTAAACTTAATTACTGATTTTACCTTCTTTTTCACTTCTCCATAATTTTCTAATGTATAAGAAGATACAATACTTGGAATCATGGAAGTTCCCATTGATGTTGCAATTCCCAGAGGAACACTTAATAATACACTATACTGCGAACTATATACACCAATCATAGAACTTCTTATTGCTTCCTCCATACCTCTATATTTCATAATTTTCCCAAACAGCATTGTATCTAATGTACTGCTGCACTGATAAATCGTCTGACTTAAAATAACTGGTATAATCGTTATAATCAGCCCTTCATATAATGCTTTATTGGAAACGTTTCTTGTTTTATCTCTTCTTATTTTTCGTTTGTAAACAGGTTTGTACAGAAAATAAATTCCTACTAAAAATAATAATGCTGTCATGGCACCAGTTAATGTACCTAATGTTCCACCAGCTGCACCATAAGCAGAAATATCTTTTGATGCACTATGGGCCTTCATAAATCCATATGCCGCCACTATACTTACAATGGCATTAATAATCTGTTCAAAAACCTGTGACAATGCAGTGGGCACCATTGTACTGTTTCCCTGAAAAAATCCACGAAATACCCCTAGTAACGCAACTACAAAAATAGTAGGTGCAAGTATCTGCAACGGATACTTTGCACCTGGTGTTTCAAATAAATTTGCCAATCCTTCCGCACCAATAAACACTACACTACCTACAACCAACCCGGAAACAGTTGCAAATTTTAAAGCAGCCATAAAATAACGATATGCATTTTTATACTCTTTCTGTGCTACTCTAGTTGCAATCATTTTTGATACAGCAAGAGGCAGACTATAGGAAGAAATAATTAATGCCAAACTATAAATATTATATGAAACACCATATATTCCATTTCCCTCTTCTCCTAATGTGTTCGCCATTGGAATACGATAAACCAAACCAATCATCCGTACAATAATAGAAGCAGCAGCCAATAAGGTCCCCTGCTTCAAGAAATCATTTGTTCCTTTTTTTGACTTGCTCATAATAACACCTATTTCCCTTATCTTTTTAACCCGATTTTATCCAATATTTCCTTTTGTTTTTCTTCCATCACGATACGCTCTTTTTCTTCCATATGATCATATCCGCATAAGTGCAAAATACTATGCGCAGTCAAGAATCCCAATTCTCGTTCCACAGAGTGCCCATAGGTTTCTGCCTGTTCATAGACTTTGTCAACAGAAATCATAATGTCTCCTAATAATAGCTCCCCTGTTTCCGGATGAAAACAATCACTACAGCTTTCTTCCAAATCCAAAAACTCTCCTGGTGTTTCATATTCTACCATAGGAAAAGACAACACATCGGTTGACTGGTCAATATCCCTGTATTCTCTATTTACTTCATGAATTCTTTTATTATCAGTAATGACAATATTAATCTCTGCTTCATAAGGGCATCCCACATAATCCAATGCTGCTTCCATTACCTGCTTCATAAAAGTCTCATAGTCAAAAGTAAATTCTTTTTCTGCTTCATATTCAAACCGAAATGTCATCTTTTTACTCCTTTTCTTTAAATATCATGTTCTTTAAAATATTTTTTCAATGCTCTGTACTGGGTAAAAGTTAGTCCTGATTCATCTAGTGATCCATCTTCAAAACGTACTTCAAATATTTTTTCGATAATTGCTTCTCTATTCCCCATAAAATCTCCATGTCTTACCTGCAGCATTTCTATAGAAGCAACAATACTGTCTGCAAACATAACAATAACAGCTTCCACAGTCTTAGGCCTGCTGTATTTTACATTGCAGCTCTCTATAATAATACTTACTTCTTTGGGCAATTCATATTCTTCTGCCAATACTTTTCCATTTTCTATATAATTTCCTTCCTCTATTTTTCCTATGTCATGATACAGACCGCCTGCCTGTGCAATTTTTTCATTTGCACCAATGATCCTTGCCGCCTCTCCCGAAACAGCTGAAACATGTAGAGAATGTTGATATAAGTATTTAGAACGTTCTTTAATTTTCCTTACCAAAGGGAAATTAATATTAAGTAATTCCTGATAATGAGATTCTTCCTGCTCTTTTTCATCCCTTTTCTCATCCTCCTCTACCTTCTCTTTTGTATCTGCTCTATATGCAACTGCCATTACCAAAACAATCTCTGCCATAAGAGTAATAATCGAATATAACATATCACGCCGCATACTATAATCAAACTGAAAACTATGTGTTAAAAATATGACTGTAACATTTGTACTAATTAAAATAATAACAGCACTTAACACCATTTTCTTCTTTTTCATGTATCCCGACAATCCGCACACAGCAATACCGAGTATGCTGTATAATACAAAATAATCTGCATTTGCATGGTTAATCATGCAATATAGATATGTGAATAAAGCCTGAAATCCCACTGCCATATACGGGGATACTAAAAAAGCAATCCAGACTGTGCCAAACATCCACAATTCATATACTGTTTCTCTGGCGGATAGCAGGATACAAAACAATGAAACCAGATACCCAATTGCAATAAGCCATCTGGCTTTATTCCTATTCTCTGACACTTTATCTTGTATTCCTAATGACTTTGCTTTTTCATAAATCAGCATAACAACTGTAATGCCTAATATTGCACTTATAACCAGCTTCATACACCAGAACAGTTCTATCATATTAAATATCAATGTCAGAGCAGTTTCTAACAAAGTGATTAAATATAATGAACGAAATAGATCAATATTCTGGTCTTTTTCTTTTTCCCTATACTTTCTCATTTCTTTTACCCTTATTTTTTATCTTTTCCGTATTCTCTTCTGCGATTATTTTTTTGATTTGTTTTTTCCTTCTTTGCCTGTTCAAACACATCATATGCTTTTACAATTTTCTGTACAAGAGGATGGCGTACCACATCCTGATTGGTAAGATAAGAAAATCCAATATCATCAATTTTCTTTAGTACATATAACGCTTGCTCTAATCCCGATTTTGCATCTTCCGGCAAATCTTTCTGTGTCAAATCGCCTGTAACAATTACCTTAGAGCCAAAGCCAATTCTTGTTAAAAACATTTTCATTTGTGCTGGTGTGGTATTCTGTGCCTCATCTAATATAATAAATGCATTATCTAATGTACGACCGCGCATATAAGCAAGAGGTGCGACTTCAATCAATCCTTTTTCTGTATTCCTCAGATAACTTTCTGGTCCCATAATCTGATATAGTGCATCATACAATGGTCTTAAATAAGGATCTACCTTACTTTGTAAATCTCCCGGCAAAAATCCAAGTTTCTCACCTGCCTCAATTGCAGGTCTTGTTAAAATAATCCTGCTGACTTCATCATTTTTAAAAGCATTAACTGCCATCGCCATAGCAAGGTATGTTTTTCCTGTTCCAGCCGGTCCCACACCAAATACAATCATCTTCTTTCGAATTTGATCCACATAATTTTTTTGTCCCAGTGTTTTAGGCTTAATTGGTTTTCCCTGAATAGTATGGCAGATACAATCTTCGTCAATTTCCAAAATTGCATTTTCCTTCTCATCCATACAAAGAGATAATGCATAAGTAACATTCTGTTCTGTAATCTCATTCCCTCTTTTTGCCAGTTCTACTAATTGCATCAATACACTCTTTGTCTTTTTTACATGGATTGATTCTCCAACTGCTTTTACAATTCCATTTCTACTTACTATTGTTACATTTAATGTTTTTTCAATTAGTTTCAAAAATGTATCAAATTGTCCAAAAACCATCTGCTCATATTCAGCAGGTATCTCAATTGTCATTTCCCTCAAACTCATCTGTCTTTGTCATCCTCCACTCTTCTTCTTTTACTGCCTGATATTCCGTTACAGGTTCTTCCACAATCAGGGAACCCTTTGCTGTCATCTTTCCATTTGCTGTTTTTGTTTTAATATTGTTTTGCTTTATGATGACTTCCTGTTCATATAATTTATCAATATATACTTGAAATCTTTTCTCTAAAATTGCCTTTGCCTCTTCCTCTGTATAAGTTTTCTGCTCCCATTCATACTCACGGTATTCTTTTTTACAAAAAGAAATTGGAAGATAAAAAGAACGATTCACTTTTATGCTTATATCATTAACGATTATATCATACTTCCTATCTGTTTTTAAAGTGCTAAATGGGCGATATATAAAAAATTTCTTTCCAAGCAGAGAAACTCCATACATATTATGTATTCTTCCTGTATATTTTTCTTTCTGTATTTCTAACTCTAACACATCTTCATATTGATATTCTGTCTGTAATCTAATATCAGCATCTGCCACTACCGCCTCCTTATTTTTCACTTCACTATTATCATCTAAAATTTCTAATACTCCAGATACAAGAACATCCCCTTTTTCCACTTCATCTCCTTTTTTTACCAATGGTGTTCCTGACCTTGTCATAATTGACACAATTTTTCCTTTATGACTTGCAACCAAATGACTTGGTACATCTATCATTTCATAGGGAACAGGCATATTAGTTTCTACCATTTTTAGGTTTAGCGAGGTTCCCTCCATCTCCACAGAAACCCATCCAATATCCGGATAGGACAGCCTGATTTTTTCCTCTATATTCTTACAGTCAATTTTACTCTTTAGAATCCCACAAAACACACCCTGTTCTTTTAGATATGTAAGCATTGCCTCTTCTGTATAATAAGACTGTCCTTCTATGGAAATATTCCATATAAACAAAGACATAACATAAATCATTAAACATCCTGTTACAATACCTAAGAGTAATGCTTTTCTCTTTTTATATTTCTGAAAATAAAAAGGAAAACCAATCCGACGTCTGATAACCGGACGTGTCTTAGTTTTCCTTGCAATAGAACGAATTTGCAAAAATCCTTTTAATGATATGTAACATTCATATCCATCGTCTGTCTGATGCATCCCCCATAAAAATATATTCCTATTCCTACAGAGATTAAGAAAGCGTTCTGGTGCAAATCCTTGAAACCAAATCAATAAATATCCGTGATACCATTTTAAGAGCTTGATTAACATCTTACTCCTCCTAACAATAGTGAATTGTTTTGATATTTCCTGTTACATGCATCTCAATATCGGTGCAGTAATCTATATTCAATTTGCATCCCTCAACCTGAATTCTTCCAGATTTTGTCTGGATTCGTATAAGTTCATCTGTATACTCAATAATCCCTTTATAATTCTCTAATGAAAACTTTCTTTTTCCTGTAATTGTTAAAACAGGTGCTCCTAATAAAATATCATCAGGCATCTGCAATTTTCTAGATAGATTCTCTAAATAAGTTTCTCGTTCTATTTTGTCTTTTCTTTTCTTTTTTGAATCAAACTGGCTGTATATCCATTTTGCATTTTCCTTTTTAAAACGTTCATGGTTAGATTTTAATTTTCTCCCCATAAGACCGTACCTCTTTTCCATCTGCTTTTACAATTTATGCAGTGATAGGATGAGATATTACTCACTTTCAAAAAAATAAGCCCCTGACTGTAATGAAAACAGTCAAGGGCTTTTATTCTGTACTTTAATTAGTATTTACGTTTACGAGCAGCTTCAGATTTTTTCTTACGTCTAACGCTTGGTTTTTCATAATGCTCTCTCTTACGAATCTCCTGTTGGATTCCAGCTTTTGCACAGTTTCTTTTGAATCTGCGTAAAGCACTATCTAAAGTCTCGTTCTCTTTTACGATTACATTTGACATAGCCTCACACCTAACCTCCCTCCAGTTGTGTATTGTGCCTATACAACTGTTTGGGTATTTTTTGAATAGCACTATTATGATTATAGCATAAATTTCCTATACGTCAAGATTTTTTTGTGTCTTTCTTATATTTTTTCTATTGTGACACAATCTCAGGTGCTTTTTCAGGATATTTTTCCAACAAATTCTCCAATTCTTCTACAGCTTCCTGCACCATATGTTTTAATTCTTCATTTTTCTCCAGCCCTTCTTCTAATAACGGAATTAGCTTTGTAATCGATACATATAATTGCAATTTCATCTTTCCTATATTCCTTCTGACTTTAATTTCCTGTAATATTGCTATCAATGCATTTTCATATCGTTGCAGGTAATAGCAGCAAAAAGCAATTGATGCATATGATTTTGCAATTTCTATATGATTTTCCCCTAACAAACTCCTTTTTATTTGTAAAGACTTCTCTTCCATCTCTAACGCTTTTTGAAAATGTTCCATTTGTTTTAGTGCAGCTGCATATTGCCCATAAAATTGTGCTCTGTATAGATCCTGTTCTTTTACCTCTTTTTCAATAATATTTCTTGCCTCTTCAAAATAAAATATGGCATTTTCTTTTTCTTTCATTTGTGCATAAATCATGCCAAACTGTTTGTAATAAAGAAAATTATGCGGATTCACTTCTCCAAATCTTTTTTGCTTATAAGCAAGTCCCAGCTTTGTATAATGAAGAGCTTCTTCTAAATTATTCATATTCTGATAACAGGAAGCAATATTACAGAACGGATCTGGTATAGGCAGATAATTTAATAAACGCTTAAACTGTTCTAATGCCTTTTCATAATCTTTCTGCTCATAATAGATACAACCAAGCCGGTTAATTGCAGTACACATATTTTTTTCTGCATTGTATTGTGCTGTAGTCAATTCATTATAATAAATATCCATGATATTTCTGTCAAGTGCTTCTAATTTTCTGTCTATCTGCTCTTTCAATACAGCTTGGGCATGTAATGCCTGATCGGCATAGTACCTGGCAATACGGTATTCCCCTTTTCTAAATTGTAATGCATATGCCAGATCAAGTATAAACTCAATACTTTCTTCTTCCTTTGTACCCAGCATTTCTATCATATTTTCTGCAATCGGAAATAACTTATCTACCTTCCTGTTTTCCAGCTTTGTATCTGTTAAATCTTTTGCTACATTCCTGATAAAATAACTACAATTTTTCCAAGTTGGTTTTAATTCCCTAATGACAACTTCTGCAATAACTGGATGAAGATAAATATATTCCATTCCTTCACCAAATTCAATCCAACTGTTTCTCATTAATTTCAATACTCCAGAATGAGAGCCACGCTTTGATCTGGTAATCAAGTCCTCTCTGGAAATTCCTGTATAGGGCAGGAGTGCCATCACCCTTAATACATCTTTTTCCTCTTCAGACAATTGCCCTACCTGAAATACATTTTTTAACCTATCATAAAACTGCTCCATAGCATCAGAATCCTTATCGGGAATTCTGTTATCTAACTTTTCCCAAATTTTATCCAAACTAACGGAACCATCTGTTAATTGCTTTGCCAGCCATTCTATTGTTAAAGTATGTCCTTTTACCTTCTGGATAATCTCTGTTACTAACTGATCTTCCTTTTCTATATTCTTTTTCTCATAATAAGTATAAAATATTTTTTTCATATCTTCTACATCCGATAACGACTGTATTGTTAAATATGAATAACCCGAATTACTCCAGTCTCTTCTGGAAGTAATTAATATTTTATATTTCAGTTTTAGCAGCGCACTTAAATTAACATCTTCTTTTTGATTAAAATCGTCTATTATAATTAAAATGTTTTCATTTTCCAGTTCTTTTAAAACTTTAAATTTTCTTTCTAAATATTCCTCTTCTTCCTCACTTTCCTCTAATTCTGTATTAGAACGTACCAATGAAACAATTGGCAGCTCTTCATCATCAATAATCAATGTTTTCAAATCTGAAACACAATGTGCAAAAATTACTGTTTCATATTCTTCTGCATGGGAAACTACATACTGTTTTGCCAGTTCACTTTTTCCTATTCCACCAATCCCTTGGAGAATCAGTACATGTTCTCCTTTTTTGAATCTTTCATGTATCTCATCCAATTCTTCCCTACGTCCATAAAAACATGTTGAAACCTCTGGTAATCTGTTTTTTAAGCAGGGCTGTATTCTATCTATCATATTCTTCCCCCTCTTTTATCATCATTTTATAATAAGACTATTTTTATATATAATTATCATATATTTATAAACCATTTACTTTTTATTATAGTATTATACTTATTTTTTTTCAAGTTTCTATACATGAATTTATAATAAATCTGTAACAGTTCAGCCATGTCAATTCATCATCTGTGAGAATATACATTTTCACTAAAAATCAATCACATGCACTTTGCACAATCATTTCTGCATGGCTGAACTGTTATATAAATCTAATGTAAGTTGTACCTCTTCTTCTGCTTCCTGTTTAAAATCTTCTATCTTATCCTGATTAATAATTGGTAATTCCTCAATAGATTCCACTCCAAAACAGCGCAGAAACTCTTCTGTTGTACCAAATAAAATTGGCTTTCCTGGTGCGTCTAACCTTCCCACCTCACAGACAAGTTCATATTCCACCAGTTTATTGACTGCATGATCACATTTTACACCTCTTATTGCCTCTATCTGCACCTTTGTGATAGGCTGTTTATAAGCAATAATAGATAACGTTTCTAATAAAACATCTGTTAATACATGTTTTTTAGGCACATGTGCAATTCGGACTACCGCTTCATAGGCAGAAGATTTTGTGCACATTTGAAAAGCATTTTCCAATTCTATAATCTGTATTCCTCGTTCTTCTTTGTTATAGTCATCCATCATATTATGTACAATTCTTCTTGTAACATTTGTATCCTGTTCTATTGCCGCTGCCAGATGCTCAATGTCGACCGCCTCACCCATCGCAAATAAAATTGCTTCTATTTCGCTTTGCAACCGCTTTATCTCCATATATACTGCTCCTTCTTCCTATTATTCTTCCCCTACTTCTAATGGAACTTTAGTTTCTTTGTATGAAATCAGTATATCTGCAAAAACTTCTTTTTGTTCTACCACCAGCCGTCCCATTTTCATTAGTTCTAATATACCTAAAAATGCTACTATTTTATGAATTTTTCCTCTTTGATTTTCAATTAATTTACGGAAACTGAAACATCCATGTAATCTGGCATATTCATCTATATCAATCATTTTATCTGATAATGTTATTTCTTCTTTTTCAATTTTCCCAAAAGTACTTCTCACTGGATCGATTTTATCCACCTGCTTTTTCATAATAGAACGAAATACTGTATGAAGTTTTCCTAATGTCACCCCTTCTAATAACTGATTTAAATCTACTTTCTCTTTATAGTCTGTAATTGCTTTGGGAATAGTCGGTTTCTTATATAATTGATACGAAGCATCTAACTGTCTGTCCTTTAACTCTAAAGATGCATATTTATACATTTTATACTCTAATAAACGCTCCACCAATTCCTGTCTTGGATCTGCCTCTTCTCCTTCCTCCTCTTTTTCCTCTTTTGGCAGCAGCATTTTAGATTTTATATTCAACAAAGTGGCCGCCATAACCAGAAATTCACTCATTACATCTAAATCCTTTTTATCCATCATTTCCACATATTTCATATATTGTTCTGTAATAAGTACAATTGGAATGTCATAAATATCTATTTTATTTTTATCTATCAAATGTAACAGAAGATCTAAAGGACCTTCAAAAACTTCTAATTTTACAGGTATTCCCACAACATTCCCTCCCTTACTTCCAGATAATATATGGTTGTTGCAATTCAGCCATATCATTTATACCTTATCTTTTCAATGCCACTCCACTGCTGTATTCCTTACCAGGCAAAGTCCGCCAGAGCGTATTTGAAAATTAAAAATTGCGCAAAAAATACCAAAAATATTTGCAATAACAGAATGGGAAGCATAAGAAATTCCCGATTATTGTAAAAAAACAGGTTAGCTTTTTACATAATTTATGCAATTTTTTAACATATTGACGAATGGCAATGAATTTTCAAGCACACCCAAACCCAAATGGTATACTGTCAAACTATCAGGATATTCCTCCTAACAACGAAAGAACTGCCCGAAAAATCATTAATGTAAGGCTTGTATTCACTCCAATTGCCATTGTCATCAAAACAATCAGCTTCACAAGAGAATCCTGCTGAATCATACGCAAATAGGCTCTTGGGGAATTTCCTGCTATAATCAATCCCATATCAAAAATAGAAACAGGAAATAAATTAATCAAAAACATCCCTAAACTTAATATCCCCATATAAATCCAAAATAAGTTTCCGAAACAATTCCATATTCCCCCTGTAAGATTCTTCAAACCTTCCGGGGTAATAATCTGATATTGATATCGTAATATACACATACTGCAGACATATATCAAAAAAAGATTAAAAAATCCCAACAATCCTATCATGAAATTGGTTTTCCTATCACGTATTCTAAACATATATGGTTTTGAAAAACCGCCATAAGTTGTAATCAATAATAACAATCCAATTGGATCAATATATTGATGAATCAAAAAAACACTGGACCACTTCCATTTTTTCTTTTCTTCTATGCTTTTTTCCTCTCGCCTCCGCCGAAAAAGAAATAAAAGACTTTTTGGCACTTCATGGAGTATCATAATAAGAATTGCGGCTAACATAGAAGCAGCAACTTCTAATAATTGCAATTTCATAATCTGCACCAAGCCTTTCACTCTTTAATTATTATCCTACTGTAGAAAGTTACTATTTCTCTATCCTGTTCATACTTTATTTTTTAATGCGAGCACATCTGCCACAAATTGCTTGTTACAAGATGTGCGTCACAATTTGTGGGGGATTTGCTCCAAATTCATGAGGTGCAGCAGGCTGCATTGAATGAATTCGGGCCAAATATCTACACAAAGCGGGGCATGCAGATTGTGGCAATGAATTTTCAAACACGCTCTAGAATGTTCCTGTTGAAACAAAAGTTATGAATTATTGTCTTTTTTTAACGTAATCAGAGATAACTCAGGTATATTGAAGATTCTTATTTTTATAGAATGTACCGCTAATCCTCTGGATAATATCATTGTGCTTTCCCCGTTCTGAAATTTTCCACAATCATACTTTGGAAATAATCGGTAACTTGGTGCTATCACACCACCAATCAATGGCAAAATCATAATTCCGCCATGAAAATGTCCTGACAGTACCAGATCAGCCCCCCATGCAGCATACGTTTCAAAATATTCAGGATTATGTGCCAATAATACCCGGTAACCCTGCTCACTTTCGTCTATTGGCAATATTTTGTCCAATTCTTCCTTTTTCAATTTTGGACGGTAGAATCCTTTTTTATAATATATCCTGTCAATATCTGCTCCTGACAGATAGATCTTCTGATTTCCTTTTTTTAATGTAATTGTTTCATTAAGCAGGTATGTTACTCCCATTTTTTTTATTTTTGCAATATATCCATTCCAAAAATCATTTTTGGTTTCTTTCATTTCCCCCAAACGTTTTTCATGATTTCCAGGAACATAATAGACTGGATACTTAAGTGCTAATTTTTCTAACAGATTTAGTGCTGCTTCAGTAGCAAACGGTTTCTTCTTTATAAGCAAATCACCAGCTACCATAACATAATCAGGATTTTCATTTTCTATTGCCTTCAACAATCTGCTATTCTTCCGTCCAAAAGAATGATTGTGCAGATCCGTAATGAGAATCATTTTACTTTCATCAAAATTTTTTGGAATTCTTTTTGATGCCACTGTATAATATTCCACACGAAAGCGATGATTTGTAACATACATCCAACCAATAAACAACACAATACATAACAAAAGAAACAAAGCTATTTTCAAATACAGCATTTTCTTCACCCTTTATTTTTCCTACTAATGTCTTATTGCGAATCCCATACCTTACTCAGAACCTTATACAAATGTTTCATATCAATTGGTTTTGCCAAGTGACCATTCATTCCCGCATCAATTGATTTCTTTGTATCTTCATCAAAAGCGTTCGCTGATAATGCAATAATAGGTACTGTTCTTGCATCTTCTTTATCTGCGGTCCGAATTATCTTGGTCGCTTCAAATCCATCCAAAACAGGCATACGTATATCCATTAAAATGACATCGTAGTAGTTTACTGGTGTCTTTAAAAACTGATCCACTGCCTCCTGACCATTCTTTGCTGCTTCAACTTTACAGCCAACCATGCCAAGAATTGTTTCCGCAATTTCTAAATTCAGGTCATTGTCCTCTACCAATAATACTCTTTTACCTGAAAAATCATAACTCTCCTCTTCTTCCTCTGCCTTTTCTTCTACTACTACTTTTTCCTTTGATAATGAAAATTGTATCATAAAATAAAATTCCGAACCTTGACCTTCAATACTGTCAACAGCCAGATGACCACCCATCAAACGTACCAAATTGCTACTAATTGCCAGTCCAAGTCCTGTGCCTCCATAACGATGTGCAGTTGTACTTTCTTCCTGTTCAAATGCCTGAAAAATTCTGCTTAAGTTCTCTTTATTGATTCCTATTCCTGTGTCTTTTACTGCAAAACGTATTGATGCCGTTTCTTCTTCATGGGCAACCTGCTCAATCTTTACAGTAATTGTACCTCCTATTGGCGTGAATTTCAATGCATTTCCAGTCAAATTAATTAGAACCTGATTTAAGCGCAGTTCATCTCCAATTAAATCTAAATCGGTAAAATCTTGTATAATTTCTAACTTTAATTGTTTTGCCTCTGTTTGTGGACGAATTAATATTTCTAACTCTTTTACAAGATTATCCAGACGAAATGGCTCCTGACATACTGTCATCTTACCACTTTCAATTCTTGACATGTCTAAAATATCATTAATCAATGACAATAAATATTTCGTAGAAGTATCAATTTTTTCCAAACAATCCTTGACACTTTTATTGTCATCTGCAAAACCAAGTGCAATATTAGTCATACCTATAATTGCATTCATTGGTGTTCTTATTTCATGAGACATTCTCGACAAAAATTCTGATTTTGCTTTACTTGCAATATCTGCATTTGCCTTACTAATATGTGTTGCTATAATTTTAGAGATTTCTCTAAATTCACGCTTTTCCTCACTGCTCCACTTACGATTCTTTTTTGTATCAGAAAAATGAATCGCTCCTTTATATTTTCCTGCCTCATATAGAGCACAAAACAAATGCGACTGATTCTTCGGCACATCTAAAATCATTCTCAAAGATTGATTCAATCCCTTTTTGTTATCAGCATTGTTTAATATATATATTCCATCCTTGTCATACCGATGGACAATTTTATTCAGTTCCTCTTTATCTGCTATGGAATATGCTCTTACTTCCTTTTCATCCATCATAGGCCAGCTGTAAGTAACAACACTTTTTAAAAATTCTGCATCTGTTTCATAGATGGAAATCTGACTCAGATGATATTTTTTTGAAATTCTTGCCAGCAATACATTTATTGCACTGCGCAAATCTTTTGTTTTTTCCAAAATGCCAAAAGCAAACGAAACAATATCTTCTTCTTTCACTGAATGGGTATCAATAATTTCAGAAATTCCTCTTTTACTAAACTCTCGATTATAAATCATATCTTCAATCTTATCTGCCACATTCAAATAATTTGCTTCCCCACCTTTTTTACAGCTCTTAACATAATTAAAAGTCAGTTCCACATATTTTAACAAAGTTTCAAAATCTCTGAACAATGTTGTGGGTGCACGTCCTATACTGCATGAGATTGTAATATTTTCGTTTTCTCCAACATAAATTTCCTTTACCTTCTGGCAAATCATTTTTGCGATTCGCTCTCCCTTACCATTTACAGAATTTTTTAAAAATAACAAAAATTCATCTCCGCCAAAACGGACAGCAATGTCTCTATCTTTTGAAACTTCACGTATCACTTCTGCAACTTCTACTAAAACAGTATCTGCAAACATATATCCATATTCATTATTAATCTGCTGAAAATTATCTACACCAATTAATAATAATTCACATATTTCCGTTCTGGACTTAAATGCTAAATACTGCTCAATCTTTTTTTGCCCGACAATCTCTGTATACAATTTTGTCAAACTATCTCTATGGGATGCTTCGATAGATTTCCATTCTTTTTCTTTTCGTGCCTGGATATTTCTTGATGTACCTATAATACGAATCGGTTCACCCTTATCATAAATTACACTTCCTTTCATAGACAGCCATACATATTCACTATTGCGGTTTTCAGATGGTCCTTCTATACGATATCTTGTTTCAAAAGCACTTGGATTTTTTCCGGAGAAAAATTCCATTACTCTGTCTGTATCACTAAAATGAAATAATTCCCCGCTTAATACTTTTGCTTCATAATTTGTTACAACTTGTATGTTTTCCTTTGTCTTACTTCCATCTATAAGTGAACCATAAAATGTACAAATATCTTCTCTGATATCATATTCAAAAATCGTATCAGTTGAACTTTCCATTGCAATCCTATAACGTTCTTTCTCTTCTTCTAATGCTATACGAAGTTTCTTCTGTGCCTCAAAATCTGAATAAATCTGTTTTACAATCAAAGTAAGAAACAAACTAATAAAAACAGCTATCAATATTTTAGGGATATATTCCTCATAAGTATACCATCTGCTATGAGGTGAAATATAGATTGTCCAGTTTGAATTTGACAACTTTATTGTTTCTGCTACTGAAGACTGCAGCCTATCTGAATCTTTTTCAAAAATACAATTGCTGCCCTCTATATAGTCTGCTGTCTCAATAATCCTAACCGCACATTTCTCTAATATTTCTTTATAGGAATCTACATAAACTAAAATATCCGGAAATGATATTCCAATAAATGCAAATCCCCAGAAATTTTGATTTTCTAAAAATACTGGTTTAATTCCAACAATTATTTGCTCTCCTGAAGTCGATTCTATAGGACCTGCCAGTACCATTTCTTTCTTCGATTTGGCATATTGTACTCTTTCCAAAAAACGATCATCCTTAAAAAAATCAACATTCTTCCATTCACTTTTGTTACCTAAATATATCTGGCTTACCTCTCCATTCTTCGCTACACCAAAACATTCTACTACTGTATAGAGTTTTTTAATATGCTCTGCAATTTTATCCATCTCCTGTTCATTGGTTCCACTTTCCTGAACTAATGATGATAAAATGTACACCAAATCTAACACAGAATTGGCTTGATATTCTAAATCACTGGCATAATATCCTGCAATTTTAGAAAGATTATTTTTTTTCCTTTCGATTTGTATTTGAACCAAAGATTGTACAATGCAAATTGATACTACAGTAAATATTAAAAATACCTCTAACCATAAAAATCTATTTTTTTTATTTGACATATTCACAATCCCTTTTCTGTAATAAATTGTTACATTTTTTGACATACTTATTTTACCGTATCTCACCATACAATTCAAGACCAACCTCATGAAAAACCGCATTTTGAGTAACAGTTCAGTCATGCAGAAACAATTGTGCAATATGCATGCGGGAGCCTGCTCACTAAGAGCATATTACACAATTGTTTCTATAAGGCGGACACCCAACATGAATAATTTACCAGCCAAGCTGTAAATTTTTTAGTAATAATGTACATTCTGGGAAATTATGAATAGCATGGCTGAACTGTTACCACTTTAACCACCAGATTGTTCATTTATAGAATAATTTCCTATTCCAATCTCATCTACATAACATATCTATATCATGATATAGAAACATTTTTAATTGCTCTCTTCTATTTTTCCTTTCTATATCATAATTTATTTATAAATATAAAATATATGATTAGAATTTTATAATACCTTTATTATCTAATCATCTTCTATGAGGTTTATTATGAGCAAAAAAAAGTTAATTACCTTATGCACATTTTGTTTTCTTATCTTATTATTTCTCTTTCCCAAGCTATCTTTTGAAAGTGCAAAAGATGGTTTATTATTATGGTTTCATACGGTAGTACCTACACTTCTTCCATTCTTAATTCTTTCTAATTTTATGATTTTCTTTAAAATTACATCTTATGTATCACAAATTTTTGCTCCGATTCTTTGTCCGCTTCTTAGAATCAGCAAAAATGCCTGCTACCCTGTTGTCCTCGGAATGTTGTCAGGCTATCCTCTTGGAGCGAAAACCTGCAATGATTTTGTTCAGGAACAGTTAATTTCCAAAAAGGAGGGAAATAACTTAATTCTGCTTTGCAATAATGCAAGTCCTATGTTTTTAACTTATTACGTTTCCTGTTATTGCCTAAATGCTGAAAACAGACAATATATTTATTATGGCATTGTTATTCTCTCATCTTTCCTTACATTTATATTATTTCGTTTACTCTCTCCTTCTTCTGATTCGAAAACCTTTTCTGAATCTCCTGATTATATTCAGAATACAGAAACAAATTTTCTGCCTTTTTTAGATAAAGCCATTGTAAATAGTGCACTAATCCTTGTAAAGGTAGGCGGATATATTATTCTATTTTCTATTTTAGCAAAACAAATCATTTCTATTCCATTTTTTCCTGTGCCTGTAAAATCTTCTATTGGTGCTATCTTTGAACTCACTGTTGGCAGCCGCTCTCTTTCTGCTCTGACAATGCTTTCATCTCAAACAAAAACAGCCCTGATTTTATCACTTTCCAGTTTTGGCGGTCTGTCTGCCCTTTTGCAGACAAAAAGTGTGATATTATCTTCAAGACTGTCTATAAAACGCTATTTTGTCGGTAAATGTGTTTCTGCCTTACTTACATACTTATTAGTTCATTGCTTCTTCCTCGTACAAATGATATAACATTACTTTATATCATCCGGAAAATCATCTTCTTTGCCATATCCCCCTTCTTTATATTGTTGTTTTTGTCCATCATAAACAACTGGGTCTTCCTGATAATTTTCCGGAAATTTTTCTATATTATTTTCATAAGTTACTGCTGACACTGCAGCTTCACTAATAGCAGATGCAAGCAGTGGGTTTTGTCCAATAATTTCCCGCTTATTATTGGTAACAATATCCAAATTTCCTTTCAAACTATTTAACAAACTCTCATATTTATTTTTACTGCTGTTATATGCATTATTTAGTACATTTTCTAATTCATTCAACATATCCTCTGTATATAGCAATGCACCTGTTTGTATCTCTTCTGCATCTCTTCTCGCTGTTTCTAATATGCGATTTGCTTCTTCTGATGCCTGACGTACCACATCATTTGCCTGATTATACGCCTGTTGCATAATTTCATGTTCATCCACTAAATGCAATGTCTGCTGCTGTGCCTGTGCAATCATATTTGCAGCTTTCGCCTCTGCATCTGCTAAAATTGCATCTCTATTTTCAATAATTTTTTTATATTTTTTAATCTCATCTGGTGTTCTTAAACGCAATTCATCTAACAAATCATATAATTCATCTTTTGGTACAATTACTTTTGTAGAAGACAGTGGCTGTGGTCTGCAATTTTCCACAAAATCATAAATCTCTTCTATTAACTGTTCTATCCTATTTGCGCTCATTCTGATACACTCCTTCATTTTTTCACAAACTTCCACTATTTATCTTTCAAGCTTCCCCTTGCTTTTTCCAATACAAACTCTAAAATTTCAGCAGGTACTAATCCTGTAATATCCCCTTGATATTTTGCAATTTCTCTTACAATGCTGGAACTTAAATAGGCATATTCCACGCTTGTATTTAGAAACACTGTATCCACATCTGAATTTAACTGTTTGTTTAATTGGGCAATCTGTAATTCATATTCAAAATCTGAAATTGCACGCAACCCCCTAAAAATTACATTTGCATGCTTGATATGTGCATAATCAACTAATAATCCTGCAAACGAATCTATTTCAACATTTGGAACACTATCTGTTACCCTCTTTAACATATCTACTCTTTCCTCTACAGAAAACATAGGATGTTTTTCGCTGTTATTTAAAACACCAATAATCAATTTATCTACCAGCTTAGAACAGCGTTTGATGATATCGACATGCCCTAATGTAACAGGATCAAAACTGCCAGGATAGATTCCAACCCGCATGGTATCTTTTTCTTCGACTTTTTGCATAAAAAATCCTCCTACAAAACTATTTTCCATTTCTATACAAAAAGATATGCTTGTTTGTTTTATATTCCTTTACCTTATCTACTGTATATCCAACTTGCTCTAATGCCGTCTCATCTGTATCCAAAGACGCTTCTACAATAATTAAAGTATCTTTCCTTATCACAGACATATCCTTTAATGACTCTAATATCTTCAATTCCAAATCTTTTCTATATGGCGGGTCCATAAATACAATATCAAAAACAGTCTGCTCTTCCTTTAATTGTCTAAGTGCAGTCAGAACATCTTTTCCTATTATTATTGCATCATCCATAAGATTTGTATTCTCCAAATTTTCTCTTATGCATTTTAAAGGTTCTCTTGCATTTTCCACAAAGAAAGTGCGTTTTGCACCACGGCTCAATGCTTCTATCCCAATTGCTCCGCTTCCACTGAATAAATCCAAAAAAACACAATCTGCCAGTTTAGGTTGTAACATGTTAAATAAAGTTTCTTTTATTCTGTCTGTTGTTGGTCTCGTATCTAATCCTTCTGGTGTTTTTAATTGTAATCTTCTTGCTTTTCCTGCAATTACTCTCATAGAAGGCCTCCATATTTTCTTTATCTGAAATCATTTTTTTGATATGTGAATTAAGACAATTTTACAATATATATAATATATCTCATATTTCATGAGAATTCAAGAGAATCTTTTGATTTTTTATTTTTAAAAAAAACAGAGACAGGATTTTCCTGCCTCATGCTTTTTGTAACATCGAACGTTCTGAAGTCTTTACGTGCCTTTTAAAACAGTCTTTATGATTGGCCTGACATACGTCTTTCCTGTTCAGCAATCATTTTTTTCACCATCATGCCTCCCACACTACCATTCTGGTAAGATGTTAAATCACCATTGTATCCTTTTTTCAAAGGAACTCCGATTTCATCTGCTACTTCCATTTTAAAACGGTCCATAGCTTCTCTGGCTTCTGGTACTTCTACTCTGTTTCTGCTTGACATAATAAACTCCTCCATTCCTTATTTTATCATAACAAATAATCTTATGATAAAATAATTCTGTGTTGTTGTTTGTTACATTTTTATTATCTGTCATAACCATCTTTTTATACTTCCAATTTTTTCTACCATATCTTAATACGGTCTTCAGGTGCAACATACATGGCATCTGTTTTCTTCACATTATATGTTTCATAAAATTCATCCATTAACGAAACAATTGCATTTACTCTTACTTTCCAATTTGAATGTACATCCTGTATCAAATTTATCATTGTAACCCTATCTGTCATTTTACCTGCCCATAGATTAGCATAACTCATAAAAAATTCATTTCTTGCTTCCTTATTATTTTCCACTAATTTTATCACACAATTTGCTCCTGCTAAATCTGCAATATTTTCTGATAGTGTCTTTTCCCCGTCCTGAAATACTCCAGGCAATACTTCAAAAGTTTCATAATATTTTTCTAACTTTTTCAGAATGGCATTATATTGTTTTTTATCTGATGCAGTCCACCAGTTTCTCTTTTTTCCATTTTCATCATAATTAGAACCATCTGCATCAAAAGCATGACTAATTTCATGGCCAATTACAATTCCTAATGCACCTAAATTAGCAGAATCGCTCTTATCTGCACTATAAAGTGTTTCATCTGTTATTCCAATTGGAATAGTAATAGAGTTAAAATAAGGCATATAATATGCATTTACCAATAATGGTGTTGAATCCCACTCACTTCCATCTGCAGTGGTTCCTAACAATTTCCTTTCACTTTCTTCAAGTTCTTTATATAACATTTTAACATTATCCGAAAATGTACCACCCTCATCAGGTCCTTTAAAATCTGCTTCTGTGAGATACTCACTCCAGTCATCCGGATATGATATATTTTTTGTTAGTTTATCCAGTTTTTTTATTGCTTCTTTTTTTGTTGCAGATTTCATCCATGTACAATTATTAATTTGGCTGCGATATTCCTCTAAGATGGAATCCACCATTTTTTCCACATTTTTTTTGGTATCTGTTGAAACATATCTTTCCACATACAATTTGCTTATATCCCATGATAACGCTTTTTTAACTATAGTTTTAGAAACTTCTTCTATACTTTCTTTCTCCTCTTTCATATTCCAGACTGCATCGAATGTTTCATAAGCTTCATAAAACTTTGTTGTTAAATATGGTGCATATTGAAACAATACTTGCAATTTTGTATATTCCTTCAACAGGCTTAAATTGCTGTTTACCAAATATTCATTCATTTTTCTTAACTGCTTAGGATTGCAGACAATAAATGTGTTGACATCCCCATAACCTGCTGCCTGTAAATAAGAACTAATATCACAATTTGTAAATATTGCTTTTAGCTGCTCTAATGTATATTCGTTATAGATGAAATTTATATTATAACTGTTAAAGGTATTAATGCTGATGGCTGCCATATTTCTTTGCAAATCAATTACCTTTGCAGCGTTTGAAGATGCCTGTTGTGCTGTTTCTCCACTTAATTTAAGTAATTTTTCCACATAATGGGTATATTCTTTTTTTACATTTTCATAGTCCTCGTCAAAAAATTCTAAATATGAGATTCCTGTATTTATCTCATCAAAGTAAACCTGATACCGATTTACATTATTTAGATCATTATATACAAATGTATCAAAACCACCATCCACTCCATCTTTGCTTAATTTCCCTTGTAATGTGATATATTCCTCCAAATCAGACACTTGATTTATCTCATCTAAATATCCTTGAATGGTTTTTATATTTTGTTGATCTCTTGTTTTGGTATCTAAGGCTGTTTGGTAAAAATCTGCCACATTATCCTCTACTGTTCCTTCTTTGTTTGATTTTGTGGAAACATCTTCTATTATTTCGTCTATTCTCTCTTGTACTTTATCGTCTATTGTATCAATCTGACTCCATCTGCCTGTCTTTAAATCTATATCTGCACTATTTAGAATTTCTGAATTTGCACTTTGATAAAAATCATCAACCAGCTTTATTTCATTTGCATCTTTTGCCACTTTTACAGTAACTGTAGTCTTTTTACCACTTCCATCTGTTGCTTTAATTGTAATTTTTGCTGTTCCTGCTTTTATCCCTTTTACAACACCTTTATTGCTGACACGTGCAACTTTTTCATTAGAAGAAGTGTATTTTACTTTTTTATTCGATGCTTTTTGGGGCAGTACTTGTGATACAATTGTTGCCGTACTTCCTGCATAAAGCACCATTGCTGGTCTTAGTACTTTTACTTTTGACACTTTTGTACCTACTGTAACTTTCACTTTTGCCTTTTTATATTTTTTTCCTTTTACACTGACTGTAATGGTTGCCTTTCCATTTTTCAATCCCTTAATTTTTCCCTTTTTACTAACAGATACTTTTTTGGGATTACTGCTTTTCCAGCTAAATTTTAACTTACTTTTCGATCCTGCCTTTGCCTTCAGCTGATATGTACTTCCCTTTTTAATAGTTAGAGTCCCATTTGACACATTTGTTATTTTCACTTTTGTTGCTGCTTCTGCATGCTCCTCATTTGGTATTACAACAGATGTCACAATCATTGTTGCTATTGTTAGTATAGCTATTGCTTTTTTTTTGGTTTCTTTCCTCATTTTTCTTCCTTTCCTTATCATTTTTACAGAATCTTACTATTTTAGAACCTGCAAAAATATTTTTTCCTACATTTTATTTTCTGTAATTTTTATCATTTGCATCAAACCCATCAAGCACAAACTTCCCTATTATTCATTACACTTGCACTTGATAGGCATAAACTGTATTTTCAAATAACCTGTTCTACATCTGCTGAAGTAATCAAACTTAATTCTTCTTTTGTTGCTTCTTTCAGTGTTACAATTCTATTAGCCTGATTTACCATAATTGTTTCAAAAGTATTTCTAATTCCTCTGGCATTACCAAAAGCTTTTGCCTGTCTGTCAGGCATATTTTCAATATCTCTTTTTAGAAGCTGTTTTGCATCTTCTTCAAAATATACCCCTGAATTTTCTGCCATAGAATCCAAAATCTTCATAAGTTCTTCTATTGTATAATCAGGAAAATCTATAAATTTGTTAAACCGTGAAACCAAACCTGTATTTGATTTTAAAAACTCTTCCATTTCTTTTTTATATCCTGCTACAATTACCACCAGATTATCCCTATGATCTTCCATCATTTTCACAAGCGTATCAATCACTTCTCCACCAAAATCATTCTGGATTCCATTGGAAGTTAATGAATATGCTTCATCAATGAACAATACACCGCCTAATGCCTTTTCTACTACCTGCTTTACTTTAATTGCAGTCTGTCCCACATAACCTGCAACTAATCCTGAACGGTCCGTTTCTATTAATGTTCCTTTTGACAACAAACCAAGTTCTTTATAGATCTGTGCCACTAATCTGGCTACTGTTGTTTTTCCTGTTCCCGGATTTCCTGTAAATACCATATGGTATGTCATATCCAACATAGGCATTCCAAAATCTTCCCGCATTTTCCGCACTTTTATAAGATTAATCAGAGAATTAATTTCATCTTTTACATCTTGCAGTCCAATTAAATTATTTAACTCCTCTAGTAATTTCTCTAATCTGTTTTCCCTTATGCTTTGTGTAATTTTTTTTACCTTTGCATCTTCCATCTCTCTTTCCATTTTTTCTAATTTCTGTTGTTGTAATTCCCTTAGCTTTGGTGCACTTATTTTTAATGTTCCATCCCGCATCATCTGTGCCAATTCTTCGTCTGTATATTCTTTCTTTTCCTTCTTTTTCTCTTGTGCAGCATTTAATACATTGTCTTCCTCCTTTCCATTTTCTTTTTCCTCTTCATCAAGCTTAACTTTCTGTATCTTCTCTTCATCAAAATATCCTATACTAAGTTTGCGGAATAAGTACCTGTTATTTCTATTTTCCTGTACCTGCCCAGCATTTAAAAATACCTGATTTTTTTCATAATATTCCTGTATAAAACGGGTGGCAAAACCATAATTCAACTCTGTATAATATGTCATAGATAACATAATATTTAAAACAGAATCAAAAAAATTACCTGAAAAAAAAGAGTCCTTGTCCAAATCTCTTATCCCACAAAGCTGCATTAAAATAGGCGGAGAAGATACCATCTTCTTAGCTGTCAGAATTATGCTTTCTGCAATATTTTCTTCTAAAGAACATGAAATTGCATTGGTCTTGGGTAAATCTATAATAAATTGCTTCTCTCTTTTTTGGAATTTTCCGCTAAAAATCGCAAGATTCATCAGAAGTGCCTGCACATACATATCTAACACATCCATAATGCTTTTCTGCAAAATTTCTTCTGGCTGATTCCAATAACCCTCTTCTTCTAAAGTTCTGCAAAATCTCACCAAATTTTGATAATTTTCTTCTGCAATTCCATATAGCTTCTTTTTTGAATAGCAACATTGAAGCATTATTCTAACCTCCATTCTTTCATTTACAAAACCTCCATACATCCTTAGTACACCACCATAAATGGAAGTTATGAGATGCATGTCGGAATACCTGAATTCAGTTTTTTGCCAAAGCAAAAAGGGTACTCTCATAGAAAGTAATACAATGGTTTCCAAAATCCCCCTCTTATTATAACTATAATTACAAACAATGTCAAAAAAAATTAAAATTTTCGCTTTCTTTAATGTAACGTATGGTTACTATTTACAGGTAGTACTTTGCACTTGCTGCAAAGTACGTAAGAATAAGTAGTGGTAGAGAAGAATCCAGCCTTTCGCTGAAAGCGAACTCTTAATAGGCTGGATTCCGTTACTGTGCACACCGTAGGTGTGAACAGTAACAACGTATGAATAGCATGGCTGAACTGTTACCTTTAACTCTATAAGGAGCTGCTTGCATACCTCTTACAATTTATTGTATCAACCTGCTATAGCGGTATATCATCTGAATAGACATTGATTTTTTCTTTTAATCCCTGATGCTTTTTACACATCAGCTCAATATCCTTTTCTGTAATGCTTTGAGCCGCTTCATACGCATTTTTTAATATAGTTGTATCTTGAAATACATCTGCCATTTTAAATTCCAGTATTCCGCTTTGCCGAATTCCAAATAAATCTCCAGGACCACGCAATTTCATATCTTCTTCCGCAATATAAAAACCATCATTAGAATGATTCAGAATCTCTAATCTCTTTTTTGTTTCCTTTCCTTCTCGTCCGTATACCAGAATACAGTAAGACTGGTATCTGCCCCGTCCTACTCTTCCTCTTAATTGGTGTAACTGTGCCAGTCCGAAGCGTTCTGCATTTTCAATCATCATAACGGTTGCATTTGGCACATTCACACCTACTTCCACTACTGTTGTTGATACTAGAATATCTATTTCATGATTTAAAAATTGCTGCATAATCTCATTTTTTTCTTTTGGCTTCATTTTTCCATGAAGATATGATATATGGATTCCAGATGAAATAGAAGCTCTTATTTGCTCTGTATAATTCATGACATTTTCTGCTTCTATTGTTTCACTTTCTTCTACCATAGGACAAATAATATATGCCTGCCGCCCTGCCTGTATTTCTTTTTCCATAAATCTATATGCTGTCTGACGGTATCCTGTATTGACCACACAATTTTTTATGGGAAGTCTGTTTGCTGGAAGAATGTCAATCATTGATAAATCTAAATCTCCATACAGAATAATCGCTAATGTTCTTGGTATCGGTGTGGCACTCATTACTAAGACATGCGGCTCGTTTCCCTTTTTAGACAACAATTCTCTTTGTTTTACTCCAAAACGATGTTGTTCATCTGTAATAACAAGCCCTAAATTATCATATTCCACTTTTTCTTGTATCAGAGCATGTGTTCCAATCATAATATCAGCTTCATGATTTCGGATTTTTTCATATGCAAGCCTTTTCTCCTTTGCAGTCATAGAACCAACTAATAACACACTTCTTACTCCAAACTTAAGAACTGTTTCCTCTATACTTTCAAAATGCTGTTTTGCCAATACTTCTGTAGGAACCATAAGTGCACCCTGATAGCCATTTTTTACTGCCATTAAAAGTGCCAAAATAGCAATAATTGTTTTTCCAGAACCAACATCTCCCTGTACAAGACGATTCATAATATACTTTCCAGATAAGTCTCCTTCAATTTCTCTCCAAACTTTCATTTGTGCTTCTGTTAGCTTGTATGGCAGCATTGTGATTAATTGTTCACATTCTGGTACAGATTTCATTGGTGCAGCATTTGCTTTATTTTTTTTCTGCTTCTTTAAACTTTTAATAGCGATAGCAAAGAAAAAGAATTCATCAAATACAATACGTCTTCTTGCTTCTATCATTGTTTGTTCATTCTTTGGAAAATGAATTTCTTTTAATGATGCCCTGATTTCTTTTAATTGATATTTTTTCCTTAATTCTAATGGAAGGTATTCTTTTTCCATGCAACTTTCTTTTAATGCCAAAGTTACTGCTTTTGCAACTGCATTATTGCTCAGTCCAGCTGTTAACCCATAGATCGGCTGCAACATCTTTTTCTTATTGTAATATTCTTCTCTTGTAAGTATCTTAGGCTGTTCTATTACCAATACACCATTTTTTCTTGTTACTTTTCCACGAAATAAATACTTACTCCCCATTTTCAATGAATTCCTCAAAAAAGGCATATTAAACCATGTAAGCACAATAGAATCTGTATCATCCTTTACCTGCACAGAAAGTATTTGCAGCTTTCTTACTGTTTTCATCTGCGGCAGTCTGACAAGAGAGGCTTCAATGACAATCGTTTCACCTTCCATATTTTTTGCCATTTCAATGGGAATGATTTCACCATAAATCTCATATCCTCTTGGATAATGCTCTAACAAATCTCCCACAGTAAAAATCTGCAATTTATTAAAATTTTTCTCTGCCTTTTCCCCCACACCTTTAATAACAGTAATTCTGTCTTGTGCTTCCATGTTTCACCAACCCTTTCATACCAGAAAAAAACTGTTACAGTTTTTCTCTGCAACAGTTTCTTCTGCTTATTCAACTGATACCAAATAAAAATATACCGGCTGTCCGCCTTCCTGTAATTCTATTTCAATATCTGGATATTTTTCTTGTATATTTTCTGCTAATGTTTCAGCATCTTCTTCTTTTATATTTTCTCCATAATATAAAGTAACCAATTCTTCTTCTTCAATCAGCTCATCTAACAAACCAAATACTACCTCTTCAAGATTTTTGGAAACTGCCAGCATTTTCTTTTCTCCAATTCCCATATAATCTCCCACATGGATTTCCTTTCCATCTATTGTAGTATCCCTGACTGCATACGTCACTTCACCCGATTTAATATTCTGCATTTCTGTTGTCATATATGCTTCATTTTCTTCTGGCGATTTATCATGAACAAAATTAATCATAGCAGCTATTCCTTGCGGAATAGTTTTACTTGGAATCACAATAATTTTCTTATCTTCAACTAAAGTTTTTGCCTGCTCTGCTGCAAGTATAATATTTCCATTATTCGGAAGGATAAATATAACATCTGCATTTACCTTTTCAATTGCATTTAACATATCTTCTGTACTTGGATTCATTGTCTGACCGCCCTCAATACAATAATCCACACCTAAATCACTGAAAATACCAATCATTCCATCTCCAGCAGCCACACTAATAAATCCTACTGGTTTTCTCGGCTTCTGATTTGCCTCTTTTCTCATGGCATCTTTTCGATCTGCTTCTTTAATTAATTTCTCCCTATGTTCTTCCCGCATATTGTCAATTTTCATTCTTGAAAGTGCTCCGTATTCCAATGCCTTTTCAAATGCGAGTCCGGGATGATTGGTATGCACATGCACTTTTACCAATGTTTCATCTGAAACAAGTACTAGCGAATCCCCAATAGACTCTAAATATTTTTTTAATTCTTGTTCTTCTTTTTCATTGTATGGCTTCTGTGGTTTTTCCCTGCTCTTATCTTGTTCTAACCAAATAATAAACTCTGTGCAATACCCAAATTTAATATCTGCCTCTTTACCAGAAACTGTTTCTGTACCAATGGTATTCTTTTTTGCTTTACTATTTTTTATTTCATATACTGTTTCTTTTCCTAATAAGACATCTACAGCTCCATGTAAAATGGTAATCAGTCCCTGTCCGCCAGAATCAACTACACCAGCTTCCTTTAAAACAGGCAGCATTTTCGGTGTTTCCTGTAGTGTTTTTTCCATATGGGACAGCACTTCTGTAGAAAAAGTAATGATATCCTCTGTCTTATGTTCTAGCTCCTTTGCTTTTTCAGCACCAGATCTGGCTACTGTAAGAATTGTTCCTTCTTTTGGCTTCATTACTGCATGGTATGCAGTTTCTACTGCTTTATGCATGGCTTTTGACAACGTCAATACATCTATCTCATCCTTTTCGCCAATTACTTTTGTAAATCCTCTGAAAATCTGTGACAATATAACACCTGAATTTCCCCTTGCCCCCCTTAAAGTTCCCGAAGAAATCGTTTTTGCAATTTCTTTCATTGATGCATCTTCTAAAACTGCCACATCATCTGCTGCTGACAATATCGTCATTGTCATATTAGTTCCTGTATCTCCATCTGGAACCGGAAACACATTCAGTTCATTGATATAATCTTTCTGAGTTTCGATACATTTTGCTCCTGCCAAAAACATCTTTCTAAATAATGCTGCATCGATTGTCTTCTTCATCTTACAATCGTCCTCCTGTATGATTCATTGTTCTATAATGTCTGATTCACTCTGCTTATTATTCATCCATTATACGCACAGCCTCTACATAAACAGACACATTTTCTACCTCTAATCCTGTGTAATGTTCTACTTTATATTTTATATTATTAATCAGATTATCTGCTACTGCAGCTATGCTGACACCATATGCTACAATAATATGCAGACCTATATTTAATTTATTATTCTCAATTGTTACATTTACACCACTACTGACACTTTCTCTTTTTAACAATTTTACAATTCCATCCTTTACACTGATCGCAGCCATACCAACTACACCAATACATTCTACTGCGACAGAACCTGCATATTTTGCCAAAACCTCATTATCTATTACTACATTACCAATTTGTGTACTTACATGCCCCTTCATATTTATTTCCTCCATCTATCTATTCTATTAAATTTTTTACTAGAACGTGTTTGGAAATTATTTCTTACAAGATATGTGTCACAATTTGCGGGGATTTGTTCCAAATTCATGAGATGCAGCAGACTACATTAAATAAATTTAGTGCAAATCTCCATACCTTATCGTACAAAGTCCTCCAGCCCGGATGGCATGGATTGCGGTATGCCCGGATGGATACACAAAATGGGGCACGCAGATTGTGGCAATGAATTTTCAAACACACTCAAATACAACATATATTAAGTAATTCGTAGTTAATTCTTCCTATTTTTCCTAAGAGTACTACCCTATAAATCTCAGCACAGCCTGTTGTGCCTGCATTTGTAAATCAGCACTCCCGGAAAAATATTCTACGCTTAAACTTCGGATGCTTAATTTTCGTTGTATTAATTATTATACCCTTTTTTTCCGAAAAAAGAAATAAAAAAATACATTTTGCATATATTATATTGAAATTTATTTTCGAGTTGAAAAAGATTTTTATGAAAAGAATGTGTGGATTCATCCTTTTTTGGATGGCTATTGGAATGAGTATTATGCTATTTGTTAGAAATGATCTGATTGCACTCGCAATTATCATTTTACTTTTAATATTAGGTTATAATTTATTTACCTGTTAAATGTCACATATGCCAATTGTATCAATATTTTTCTATATATAACTAAAAGTCACTATTCAGCCGCATGCCGCACCATTCATATCTTATTTTTTAGTACGAAACAATCGTTACAAAATCTCCATGCATCCTTAGAGCGTGTTTGAAAATTCATTGCTGTTCGTCAATATGCCAAAAAATTGCATAAATTATGTGAAAATCCAGCCTACTTTCATACAATAATCAAAGATTTCCTATGATTCTCACTCTATTATCACAAACATTTTTGGTGTTTTTGTACAATTTTTAATTTTCAAACACGCTCTAATGCACCACCATAAATGAAAGTTATGAGATGTATGTCAAAATACCTGAATTTAGTTTTTTGCTAAAGCAAAAAGGGTACTTTCATAGAAATAAAAAGTGTTTAGACTATGCTACCCACACTCTAAACACTTTTTCTAAATCATATACATTATGCACGTTCTACTAAACCTGATCTTAAGCATGCTGTACATACATACATTTTCTTTGCAGCTCCATTTACTTTAACCTTTACAGATTTTACATTTGATTTCCACATTCTATTACTTCTTCTATGTGAGTGACTCACCTTAATTCCAAAATGAGCACCTTTGTTGCAAATTGCACATTTAGCCATTGAAAGCACCTCCTTATGACTTATTCCATATAGCAATATATTTTGCTATACATCAAACAAAGACCATTCTACCAAAACTTACAACATAATGCAAGCAAAATTTTTATTTTTTTCAAAAAAATTGTTACAATTCAATCATGCAGAAATAGTTGTATTATCTGCACATGGCCACCTGCTTTACTAGAGCGTGTTTGAAAATTGCTTGTTACAAGATGTATGTCACAATTTGTGGGGAATTTGTTCCAAATTCATAAGATGCAGCGGGCTGCATTGAATGAATTTGGGGTAAATATCCTCGCAAAGTGGAGCATGCAGATTCATAATTTTTTTATTCAACTATATATTGGCAGCAAGCCATCTACTCCTCTTCCGCTCCAAAATCTTCTGTAGATACCTCATTTGTTTCTTTATCCTTCGATGAAAACTTATCAAGGAAATCAGGTACCATATCCAATAGTTTTGTTAAACTGTCCTGATTTTTAATATTAACAAGTTTTGTTGTTCCATTTTGAATTACTAATACAGCACTTGGCTGAATGCGGCCTCCCATTCCTCCACCACCATTGTTCTTTTTTTTATCCTCTTGTGCAAAGGCTCCTGCCCCCACTCCAAAGCTAACATCCACCAATGGTAATATAATTGTTCCATCATCAAATTTCACTGCTTCACCCACTACTGTTTTTGTTGTTAAAAAACTATCCATTCCCTTAAATAATGATTCTACTGTTTGATTAAATGTATTATCTGCCATTTTCTAATTCCTCCTTACAATGCTCAAAGTTTTCTATTAATTTTTTTAATTCTTTACTAAACCATAATTGCAATGCTATTTTTCCAATTGTAAATATACGAACTTTTCCTTTCGCATAAATGGTATACTCTAATACTTTTTCTTCAAAATCAGGTATAATTTGAAAAAATTTTCCATATTTCCCATAAAATACAGCAATCACTCCCAATATCTGTCCCGAACTGCAAGGATCTCCTGTTCCAAACTTTAGATAACCTTTTAGCTTTTTAGGTTTTATATGTTTTACTATTTTTTTGACTGCCTTCATGCAAGTATGAAAACCTGTTTTATTTTCTTCTTCTGTAAGAAATGCCCATATAATTTTAATTCGAGAAATACTGCCTCTGATACTTACTATCATATTCTTTATTTTTTTCTTTATACCTTGTATTTTTTTTAAAAATTTCTGATATTTATCATTAAAAATACAGCTGGCTTTTTCAAAAAAAGTAAATTCATTTTCTAACTCCTGTCCATTCAGTTCTAATTTTACATCTTTTTCTATTTCTACCGGCTCATGCTTCTGATATAGATTTTTATGCGAATCTGAAAAATTTTCATTTTCGATAGTTTCCTCTACAGTGTTTTGTTTCTTCTCTTCATTCTTATCTGTATGAACAGAATTTTTTTTCTGTTGTAACTTATCTTTTTGTTTCTTTTTTCTGCTAACTTTGTTTGTATTGCTTTTCTTTTGTTTTGCTTTCTTCACTCTTTTAGGAAGGTTACTTTTTACTGTAATTCCTAAAATTTTTAAACGATAGATAAACCGTTCTCCTGCATATTCACAAGAATAGCTAATGAATTTAAGCAACCAATTACCTTTTATCTGACACTGAAATTTTCCTTGTTGTTCTGCATTGATTTGATAATGGATAGGTACAAACAATATCACTAGTAACAATGCTAATAACAATCCTAGAATTGATCCGAGTACAATTCCGATTATTTTCAATATCAACAAAAATATATGCACTCTTTCTCACATCCCTGCTGCTATTTTTATTGAACATCAAATTCTTTCTCTCTGAAATACTCCCGTATTTTTACATCATTTGTTTTTCTATAAATTTCTTCTATAATCTTGACAACAAGTGAAACTGCACCTGTTTTTGTTCTTGCTAGACCAATAATATAAATATCATTTCTTTTATAATGTTTAAACAAAAGCTCATTTGCATCAATAATATCCAACATATTTTGTGGATTAGATGCGAGTGCAATGCAGTAAACTTGGAATGTCAGCTTCTCATTTTCAAGTTTTTTGAGTATTTTTTTTAAGTTCTTTTCTAATCTTTCATCTACATACAATGTATGATACCATTTTATCATATATCCACCTGCAATCCTACCACAATTTTTTTATACTGGCAATCATTCTAAAACTATCCTCTATAATATACAAAAAGCTTTTCTACAGATGCTAACTATTACTATAATGCTTATACCATTCCTTTTATAATATTGTTGATTATATTCATACTTGCCTGCCGTTCTGCTGCATCTGTACATTGTTCTATTGATTGCTGCACATACTCCTGAACTTCATCCACGCTATGGAAAAAATTTGGTATGACTGCCAATGTACTAGCAATAATTGCTCTATTGACACACATTTGATTTTTTGTAAACAGCTCTGCTGCCTTATTTAAAAATTCTTTTGTTACTATTTCTAGTTTTTCTTCTGATACATTTTCCTCTAATGTCTCTTTATTATCCTTAGAAAATTCAATAAATAGACTGTTTCCCATTAATTGCTCCATCTGGTGCAATGTATCTATTTTTTCTTCTAATTGTAATTGTTTTATCATATCTTCTTTTGTTGTCCTAATCTCATAAAATACAGATTCCATCTGTTCACATTCAAGTGCAAGCTCTTCCTGCTTTCCTTCTGTATCAAACAGCTTATTTTCAATGTCTTGTGGAATATTCTCCTTTTTTTCAGATTCATACAACTGATACACTGCATTTATGATTGCCCTGCATGCCTCTGTTTCTTTGTTTTCTACAGGTTCGATAAATTTCATTGACAATACATAAACATATAAGCAATTAATAATACTCTGTATTCCCAAATACCTGTCAGAAATTTCCACACAAAAATCTGCATATTTCAAAAATTTATCCTGTAATACTTTGTATTCTTCTTCCGTAAGTTCCTGAAAATTAATGTTTTCTAATTCTAACAAAAATTCTTGTAAATTGAAAAAATGCTGTTCCATTCCTTCTGGCTTATATAGCATTGCTGCACTTTCTAAATGATATATGAAACCATCTAATGCAGACTGTTCTGCCCCTTTAAATAATCCAAAACTATTTTTAACCAGCTGATAATATTTGCTTCTTGCCATTCTTACAGGTAATTCCGCAATAACTTCTTTGATATGGGAATTTGTCACTACATTATCTTTACTACTAAAAATAAATTGTAATGTTTTTCGTAAAAATTGCTCCTGATTTGTTAATACAAGATTTTTTTCAAATTTTAACTCAATACGATTTAACACATGTTCGTAAATCTGTAACTTATCGGTATATGTAGTAAGAATTTTCATAATTTTAATTACTTCACCACGAAGCGCATCTAATATTTCCACATTCTTCTGTTCAAACTTTTTCTTTTCTACAAAAACTTCATTTACTACTTCATTGATTTTTCTTATTATTTCCCAAATTTCAGAATGTTGTTCCTCTTTTTGTTCATGTATAATTTCATATAACATATAATAATCCATTGTCATATGTATCAGTGATGTCTGTGCATACACATGAAATAGCCTGTCTGTATACTCTGGCATCACTTCTTCTAAATTATTTCCACTTTTTATTCTTTTCATTATATTTTTTATATGATTTTCCATTATTTACACCAAATCTGCCAAGCACAAGTCTCTTTGTATTTGACAGATACAAACACAAAGGGTGAAAGATGTGTGTTTGCATATTTTCCCTTTCTTCTATTTTTCTTTTACTCTTGCTTTCCTAAATTCTATTCTATCTTCTTATTATATCAGCTATTGCAAAAATAAACCAGTATATAACAATAAAAATCTATCTAATTATAATATCTGTTATTCCCTGAACAAACCAATCATTTGGTATAAACATTGTCATTTTCTTCATTTCTACACTAAAAATACCCAGCATACTGATTACACTTGTCACAATAATAAACAGGAAAGATATAAGCTGATATGCTGTGTTACTTTTTATTATTTTTCTTATTACATAAAATGCAATAACAACTCCCATCGAAAATGCTATTCCTGTAAACATAATAGAAACAAAATCCACTATATTTAAAGAATGTCCCATCAAATACATAATCAAACTACAACAAATGGTATATAATGACATGACACTTCCTACTGATAACAACTCCCCTAAATAAAATACTATATTAGGAATAAACAGCAATCTCCTTCTTTTTAAAACTTGCGAATCTGGATTTTCCATAATACTCCATACTAAAAACATGGCTATAATGCAAAGTGCCATGCTGATTATTGCTAATACTATCTGTTCATAAATCAACTGGTATTGAAATTCTGTCTTCTTTGGCTCTTTCTTATCCTTTTCTACCATATGAATATCAAATGCATATTTGTATCTGGTATCCTCTTTCAACCTATCTATATAGTTATAAAATTGTTCCTGATTATACTTTGACATCGATGAATCTAAACCAGCATACATATTCCATGTATTAGAAAGACATAATTCATACATAATCTCTCCTGCCAGAATGTCTGATACAACGCTGGTGAATGATGCATTTTCATAAGCATATGATGCAATCAGATTCTTTGTCTGCCCTTTTCTCACACTTTCCTGAAATCCCTGCTTTATGATAAAATAGCCAGCAATTTCATTCTTATAAAGTTTTTCCTCTAAATTTTTTCTTTCTGCATCATATACATAGATTCCTTCCTGCTTTTTACAATTTTCCAGAAATTCTTTAGACAGTTCTGTTCCATCTTCGTCCGCCATTCCAATTGGAATATTACTTTTTACATTTATTTCAGCAGAAAAACTTTTTAATAGCAATAAAAATATAACAGACATTATTAATAAAATAATGACAGCTGCTCTACTTTTCAGCATTAACTTCAAATTCAAACCAATTACAGTTTTTATATCTCTTAAAATCATGTTATCTCCTAATTTATAAATTACTTAACACCTGCAGCATCTGATATACTGGTGAATATTGCCCAATTTCATATAAAACCCTTGGCATATACATCATCGGTACTACACCGCCTCCAACTATATACAATATAAAATATGTTGTTCCTGTTATCAGCATATATACTTTTGTACTTCTACAACAATATGCAAACACTATAGATAGAACAATACAGCCAGAAATACAGTAACCATAAGTAATAAAAACATTATGAGCAATATTTTCAGGTGTTATCACACTTACTATTCCATATAAAAGAAATAAAAGCAGATTACAGCCTATACAGGATATTACCATTTTATAAATAAGATATTGCCATTCTTGTATTTCTACTAATTTTAATCTTTGTAAAGTTTTGTTTTCTTTTTCTTTTAAATACGAGAAACCAGCGAATATGCTGCCAAATAAGCAAATCATAACCATCAAAGACTGTACATAATATTCTTTGAAAGAAACCTGATTTGCACTTTCTATTTTATGAATTTCAAAGATATCATTTCTTCCTAATGCCATAAATACCAGTTTCATCGAAATATCTACATTCTTTTTCTTTATCAAATCTTGTGGTCTTTGCTCATATTGCATCACTTGATATAATCCTGCACAATTAACTTCCACAGAAGAAATATATTTCTCATAACTTTTCAGTATATTATTTAAAACAGTTGTTATTGTTGTATTTTCTGTACTAAGCACCACCTGAACTGGTGCATTTTGAATAGAAATCAAATTTTGCACAAATTGTCCTGGTATAACCAGATATCCACTGAGTATTCCATTTTCAAATAACTCTATGATTTCATCCTTTGTTGCCACAATAATATTTGCATATTTTGATATTTCTTTGCTCTCTTTAAAGTAGTCTACTAACATTTTCGAATAATAGCTTCCATCCTGATCTACAACCCCTATTGAAATCACAGCCTCTATATTTTCCTCTTTCTCTTTCACAGCACAATAAGTGCCCGCTATCATAATAGCAGACACTATTGCAAAAAACATCCATATTTTTTTATTGTAAAAACTCTCTTTTAAATCCCTCCATAATAGATTGGCAAATTTCAAGTTTTTCCCTCCAGACGTTTTATTTTTCTAACAATACCCAGCTGTTAAACCAGCGGAGAAATGTATTAACATATGATTTGCTTACTGGCTGTCCTGATAATACCGGATAGAACATCACAAACAGGATAACTACTGCTGCTGTATAAACTGCCGCTGCCTTAATCCATTTTTTCCTTGTCATAACAATATTGAATATCTTTTCTTTCTGACTCAATCTGTATATAGAATACCCAATCATCAATACAACAAATGGAACACTTGGAAAGTAATGGTAAATAAAAATACATCTCGATACCAAAAACCATGGTGTGTATTGTGCCAGATAGCTGATTGCTAAGAAAATTGCACTTTTATCTTTCTCTTTAAATGATAAATATATCATATAAAGAAAAGCTGGAATTCCAATCCACCATACAAGTGGATTTCCAAATGCACTAATCCCTTCTGCAACCGTATCGCTGACATGCCCTGAATAATACCAGATTGGGCGATATATAATCGGCCACTGCCACCAATAAGATGAAAATGGGTGTGTTGCATTTAAACCTGAATGATAATTAAACATTGTAGTCTGGTTTCTTATCATCATTTGGAACCAGCCCTTCCCTGTTCCATCATTAAATGGTATATATGCCAGTCCATAAATAATACATGGAATAACAATGAAAAATACGACACAACTTGCCAATGTAATAACTGTATTTCTTGTAAAACTCTTTACCACATGATCATGCTTGATTCCGTTTGTTTCACCTCCCGGATTTTTCACAGCTATTGTATATTCATTATAACGGCGGAATATCTGCCAAAAGAAAATCACTGCCAATCCTGCACCGGCATAAATTCCTGTCCATTTACTTGCAATGCCAAGTCCCATAGCTGTACCACAACAAGCCAATGGTATTAGTGTTCTTGATAATTTTGAATCATAGAAACTAAATTGTGTATACTGATACATAAAATAATACATCAGTATAACAAAAAAAGTAACAAATACATCAATGGTAGCAATTCGCGTTTGCGTAAAATGCATAAAATCAAATGCAAATAATGTTGTAACTACAATTGCCATCCAGCTTTCTTTAAAGAAACGTTTCGAAAATAAATAAAGTACTGGCAGCATTGCAATCCCAAAAAGGCATCCCATAATTCTCCATCCAAATGGATTCACACCAAAAATCAACATTCCCAGTGCAATAAAACCTTTTCCAAGAGGCGGATGGGTATTTTCATAGGAATAAATGCCTTGAATAAATTCATAAGCTGTTCTTCCATGATAAATCTCGTCAAAATATGTGCCATCACGGAATGTGTTTCTCTCTGGACACAATTCCTGTTCATCAAATAATTCCGGGTATTCCGAAGCATTAACAGGCATTAATACCTGTCCGCCTGCATCCTTTAATACCATTTCCCTCACAACACAACAATCTGAATTTGATGTTAATCTAAAATATCTTGCTGTCAGGTCAGTATCATACCGTCCCCAGGCAAATACACTTACCATTTGGAAGGTAGAAGAATTTTCCCACGGACCATTCAGATCATTTGCTGTTTCCAAAGTAAAATCACGATTCTCATAATTTCCAAGAAAATAGTGTATCTGAGTAATCTGTGCTGGTGCTCCCATATCTAATGTAATTGTAGTATTGTACTCCTGTGTTTCCCACTGGGTTTGGGGCATTTTGTGACTACCTAAATCATATAATGCAATTGCACCATAAATCAGCATAATAGATAACATGGCAATCCAATCCAGTTTTGTAAATTTTGGTGCTTTTATTGTTCTCTGAAACACTGGTTCCTTTTTCTCTTTACTATTGTTTGTCTCGTATACTTTGATTACAGATGCTGCCTCTTTCTCATCCCATGATTTCATATAACACTTAAATGCAGTATATATAACATATCCGGTACACACAAGTAACATAAAACCACACACATTTGGAATAATAGAATCCCAGTCATAAGTTGCAGCATCAAAGAAAAATAATACATGTGCTACATTTATCAAATGAATACCTGATAATATAATATATGAAACTGCAATTTCTTTTCTTGGTTCATACAAAAATGCCAATATTAACAATAATAAAACCGGAAACATATATCTTTCATGCATTCTGGCTGAAAAAGTAAACATCAAACTAATAATTACTGCTCCAAGAAAAAAATACTTTCCTTTTGATTTTCTGCACTTCCACCACACAAATGTAGTAAATGCCACTAGGAGTACAATAGCAACTGTTCCCCATGTTTGAAAAGTAAGGCCTAACCATTTTTCCTCCTGTCCATGCCAGTTTTTTCCTAATAATGCCCAAAAATTATATCCATTCACACTTGCATATGGATAAGACTTCATTGTTTCCTGATACTGTGCAAACACTTCTTTTAATCCAAATGGAACACAGGCAATTACCATGCAGACAATGGCAATTATTCCCATTATCAATTCCTTCAGAAATCTTTTGACTTCAAAGTTTTCCAAAATAACCTGATCCATAATTCCATAAATTATGACTGGTGTAAAAATCAGCGTCTGTGGTTTGATTAAGATACCTGCTGCAAACACAAAGTATGCAGGAATCAATTTTTTCTCTGCTACCAGGTAACATGTATATGCAACAAATATAGTAAAGACCGCATCCACCTGTCCCCATACTGATGAGTTAATAATGACTGCCGGACTAAATAAATACAAACTTGTAAGAATCAGAGAAGTATTTTCACAAAATCGTCTTTTTGCCACTTTGTAAATCAAACCGCCTGCTATCAAATCACAAATAATAGCCGGCATTTTTAGAAGCAGAACATTTCCTGCCAAAGCCGGAAACACACTTTTCAGCCATCCAATTACAAATAAAATATACATATATCCAGGCGGATAGTCTGTAAATGCTTCTAAATTATAAAAATTACCAAATCCATGCTGATATACCATATCAGACCAGGCCGAAAAGCAGCTAATGTCTGTATCATACCCCTTATATAAGAGTCCTGCTATTAAGCGGATTACAAAAGCAAATACCAGCAGCATCCCAAACATTAGCCAGTTTATTTTCCCTTTTTCTTTCATACCTTGAGCCAGCTGTTCTTTTTGGATATATTTCATATAAACAAATCCAAATACAGCCATCATAATAACTGAAATAATTACTATTTTTGCCATTTTCTTTTCCTCTCAAATATCTTTTCTTGTTCTTTTCTATTTTCTTTTTACATGCTCATGGGTAAATAAGTGATCATTGCAATATTCATAATTACCTTCACATTTTGAACAAAAACGAAATTCCAAGTTTTCACCGTCTTCATCTGTTCTTCCACAAATCGCACATCTATGTTTTACAATATCTTTTGACTGCTGTACCTGCCTTTTAAATGTGTTCCTGCGTCTTCTTTCTTTTGGTGAAAACTTTGCTGCATTTTTCATACCAAAGAAATAAATCAAAAAGTTTGCCATAGACACTATAATTGCTATTGCAACTACAATATTTCCATCTTTGATATAGGAAAATACATTCCATATAATAATAGCAGCATAGAACCATGCCAGCCATTTTGCTTTAACCGGAATAGCAAAATATAACATAAATTGCATATCTGGATACAACGTCGCAAAAGTTAGGAACATAGATCGATAAATATATTCCAATCCAATCGGATAATATCCTATACCAGTCGCAATAAATAATATCACCGCTGCCAAAATATTAAAAAATATTCCACTAAATATAAACAAATTAAATATAAAGGTTCCCCATGCATTTTCCAGTGCATTTCCTATTGCATAATAAAGAGAAATCTCTATCATAAAAAACAGAATACTCAATATGCTTGAAAAGTCATATGGGGCAAACAAAAATGTAACCAATCTCCATATTTGTCCATTTAAAACAGAACCTATATCCAACGCAAGATAATAATAATAAAATATTGGCGACAAGATTCCTAATACAGCACCAACTATTCTAATTACAATAATATACTTCATTAGATTTGGTATCCCATGATTTCCATGTTTCTGCTGTAACCTGCTCAAAAAATTCATGCTTTGCAATCAACCCTTTCTTTTTTGTTCTCCCTCAACCCATTGATTCGCTTTTATTCATGTGGTGACTGCCTTATTTCGTATATCATTTCAATATGCCAACAGACCCTCATATTTTACTTTTGACTTTCAATCATAAGTACACCTGTATAAAAAGCATAAAGAGTGAAAGATATTTGTTTGCATTTTTTCTTTTTATTATTCTTTCACTCTTGCTCCATTATATAAATATTTCCAATCCTTGTCAATCTTATTAGTTTTCTTAAGATTCTTTTTCCAATTCTTCCTCTAAATTATCTTTCGCCACGGACAACATTAACTTGATTCTATTTAGCTGATTGACTTCACTTGCTCCCGGGTCATAATCTACTGCTACAATATTAGCTTTTGGGAACTGATGACGTAATTCCTTGATAACACCTTTTCCTACTACATGGTTTGGAAGACATCCAAACGGCTGTGCACAAACGATATTAGGAACATCACTGTGAATAAGTTCAATCATTTCTCCTGTTAAAAACCATCCCTCACCAGTTTGGTTTCCGGCAGAAACAAATGGTTTTGCATATTCCTCCAAAGTTCTAATTTCAACAGGTGGTTGGAATCGTCTGCTTGCTTCTAATTCTTTTTTCATAGTTTTCCTATACCGTTCTATAAACCAGATAACAAACTGGTTAATTTTCATTGCTTTCTTTGTTTTACCAAGCTGCTCATATTGGAATTTTGCATTCTGGCAGCTATACATAAAG
>CAYRAV010000002.1:0-110286 GCA_964422365.1 uncultured Lachnospiraceae bacterium
CGCTTAATCCCTTGTAAAATTTTCATTTCTTTCTCGGTATAGTAACGGTGGCCCTGTTCATTTCTTGGAATGTTCAAACCTAACTCTTCTTCCCAATACCTTAACACATGCGATTCTACCCGCATGATTTTCGATGCATCAGAAATCATGTACTTTACCTGGCTCATCTACCTGCCTCCCCATAAATGTATTTACTTTCCATTTTTAAATTATAATGGTTTCTATATCTAAATGCAATGAAATCTCATTTACAGTAATTTACAATAACTGACAGAATATCTTTCCATATCAAAAAAAGCTGCCACAATTGACAGCTTTCTCTCTTATACTTAAACTTAAAGTTAGGAACTTATTCATAAATTATTCCTTAAAATTGCTCTAGAGTGTGTTTGAAAATTGCTTTCTGTAAGATGTATGCCCCACTTTGTGGGAGATTTATTTCAAATTTAGGAGGCGCAACAGGCTGCATTGACTAAATTTGGAGCAAATACACCGCAAAGCGGGACGTGCAGATTGGGACAATGAATTTTCAAACACACTCTAAACCTTTTGTTGTTATTCCTTTTCTAACTTCACACCACTATCACTTACAACTTCTTTCATAGAAGTGAGCAAACCAGCCATATTCTGAATCTCAGATGGAACAATAATTTTGGTTGCTTTTCCATCTGAAACTTTTGCAAAAGTTTCAAAACTTTTCAATTGTAGGACTTCAGGTGTCACTCCTACCTCATTTAAGAAATGAATCCCCTCCGCATTTGCTTTTTGTACTGCCAGAATAGCTTGTGCCTGACCTTCTGCTTCACGAATGGTAGCTTCCTTCCTTGCCTCTGCACGTAAAATAGCTGCTTCTTTTTCTGCTTCTGCTTCTAATATGGCAGATGCCTTGTGTCCTTCTGCTACTAAGATAGTGGATTTTTTCTCACCTTCTGCCTTTAAGATCGCTTCACGCCGTTCACGTTCTGCACGCATCTGTTTTTCCATTGATTCCTTAATCGGTTCTGGTGGAATAATATTTTTTAATTCTACCCTTGTTACTTTGATTCCCCACGGATCTGTTGCTGTATCTAATGAATCTCTCATTTTCTTGTTAATTGTGTCTCTTGACGTCAATGTTTGATCTAATTCCAACTCACCAATAATATTTCTCAATGTTGTAGCTGTTAGGTTTTCAATTGCCATAACAGGATTTTCTACTCCATAAGCATATAACTTAGGATCTGTTATCTGAAAAAATACTACTGTATCAATACTCATTGTTACATTATCCTTTGTAATAACCGGCTGTGGCGGGAAATCCATTACCTGTTCTTTCAAATTGACCCGTCTGGCAACTCTGTCAATTAACGGCATTTTTAGATGTATCCCTACATTCCATGTTCCCTGATAAGCTCCTAAACGTTCCACTACAAATGCATGTGCCTGTGGTACTATCCTAACACATGAAGCAAGGATTACCAATGCAATCACAATGACAATTGGGATAAGATATTCCATACTATGCTTCCTCCTTTAATTTTACAATAAGTTTTACACCTGTGATTTCTAAAATGGTCACTATACTTCCTTCTTTAATGATATTTCCATTCTCACTTTTTGCAATCCATTCTTTTCCATCCACAAGAACAGTGCCCTTTCCATTAAAATTATCAATATTTTCCAGCACTTTTCCTTCTGTACCGATAATTCTATCTAAATTGGTTTTCTCACGTTTTACATTAAATTTTCTAACTGCACTTGGTCTGACAAAATAAAACATGAGAAGCGATAAAAGAAAACATATTCCCCATTGCAGCTGCCATGAAGCTCCTGACAAAGAAAGAAAAAATGCAATCAGTGCTCCTGGCACAAACCATACTGTTGTAAGACCAAGTGTAATAATCTCTATTACTAGTAAAACAGCAATGGCGACCAGCCAATATAAAGGTTCCATAAAATCCCCCCTGACATTTTTATTGTAATTGAATTGTAACTAGATTACAAGTTAAAACTTGATTTGAAAACAGTTTTTCTTTCTCCATTTCATCTAAAAAATTATCTTATCACAGCATATTTTATCCTGTCTGCCTAAATAATTCATACATCAATATTCCTGCCGCTATAGAAGCATTGAGTGATTCTAATTTACCACACATAGGAATTTTCACTTTCACATCTGCCAACTCAGAGATATCCTCACTGAGTCCGTTTGCCTCATTTCCAATTAAAATACCACTTTTTGAATTCCACCGCTCCTTGTCATAATCATTTGTCCCTTCTAAATGTGCAGCATATAGTGTTATGCCCTGCTTTTTTGCTGCATGCAGTGCTTTTTTTAAATCCTCTGCATACACAAATGGAACACGAAACAAAGAGCCCATTGTAGAACGTACCGTTTTCGGATTGTAAAAATCTACGCTTCCTTTACTTAAAATCAGTCCTGTCATTCCGGCTCCTTCTGCTGTTCTCATAATTGTTCCCAAATTTCCCGGATCCTGAAGATTTTCCAAAAACAATATCTTAATCTGTTCTCCACAAAAAAATGATTCTAACTGATACTTTGGCATTTTTACTGTTGCAATAATTCCTTGTGGTGTAACAGTATCTGAAATTTCCTTCAGCACTTGTTCTGAAATTATTTCATAAGATACTCCCTCAAAATAATTTGTATTTTCCTTACATACTTCTCTGTAATAATATTCTGAAACATAGGCCTTTTTTATCAATCGGAGTTCTTTTGCCTCTTCAAACATTTTCCTGCCTTCTACTATGAATGTTTCCTCTTTCCTTCTATGTTTTGCACTCTTTTGTAATTTTATTATCTCTTTTATCTGAATATTACCAGAACTTGAAATCATTAATTGCACCAAACCTTTCTATATCCAAAGAAAAAACATTCGTTTCTATTATCTTTATTATTCTTTCTTTGTGTTATCTTCATGCTCTATTTTACTCATCTGCACCAGTTCATGTAATTGGTTATTCTTTCCAATAATAATTAAAACTTCATCTTTTTCTAGTGGTTTTACAGGATCTAAATCAATTCTTAAATCATCCTTTTTCTTTACTGCTACTACATTAATTTTATAGTTTTTTCTCAAATCCAATTCCTGCAGGCTGTGTCCTGCCCATAAAGCAGGCACCTCTATTTCCATCATACTAAATGTAGTGGAAAGTTCCACTGCATCAAAGAAATTTCCCATTAAGATATTATTGGCAATCCGGATTCCCATTTCCTTTTCTGGAAATATCACGGTATCTGCTCCTACTTTTTTTAAGATTTTCCCATGTATTTCATTGTTTGCTTTTGCCAGAATATATCCAACTCCAAGCTCTTTTACCAAAATTGTTGCCATAACACTGGCCTCTAAGTTTTCACCAATACCAATAATAGCAGCATCAAAATTTCGTATTCCCAGATTCTCCAGTTCTTCTGTGTCTGTTACATCTGTTACTACTGCATGTGTAACAAACTCTGCTATATCCTGAATTCTATCTGCATTGTTGTCTACTACCAGCACTTCACATCCGCTGTCTGCTAAGGCCTTCGCTACACTCTGTCCAAATCTTCCTACACCAAAAACAACAAACTGCTTATTTTTCTTTCTCAGAAAATTTCTAGTACCAATTCCCATATTTTACCTCCATCTGTTCTATATTCTTACCAAATACAATATCTTTCCATTTCTACATGTCTAAACTATAACTGCCTTTAAAACACTACCCTACTATAATTTTTTCCTCTGGCAGGGAATATCTTCTTTTCTTATCATGTTTTGCATTAAAGAAAAGTGCTAATGTAATCGGTCCGATACGTCCAATATACATTGCTATGATAATAATGATTTTTCCTGCATCAGATAAATGGGGTGTGAGGTTTTTTGACAATCCTACTGTTGCAATTGCAGATGTTACTTCATAAAGCATAGACATAAAATCTACATCTTCCACTGCACACAATGCAGTTAAGGTCAATATCAATATACTTAAGCTAAGCAAAACAACTGCCATTCCTTTTCTTACATTACTTTCTGAAATCTTACGCCCAAATGCCTCTGTATCTCTTTTCCCTTTTATAATTGACAATACTGATAGCACAATCATTCCTACAGTTACAGTTTTTACTCCTCCAGCGGTACCAGAAGGCGAACCCCCGATAAACATAAATAAAACACAAATCATGGATGAGGCATCTGTAAAATTCTCCTGTGGTATTGTATAGAATCCCGCTGTTCTTGTTGTGACAGACTGGAATAATCCTGATAACAGCTTTTCCCACCACGGCAGTGGTGCAAATGTATCAGGGTTATTCCACTCCAGAATTGTAATAAAAACCATTCCGCCTATCATAAGAATCAGGGTTATGGTAATGACTAATTTGGTATGAAGTTCTATCTTTGCAAAAAAATCAGTAATTGAAAATCCTTTTGCCATCTGCTTCTTTATGTTTGCAGTAACATCCCTCCATACAGGAAAACCAATGCCCCCTATCATAATCAATGCCATTGTTGTGCAATTTATCATAAAGTTTCCGCGGTAAGATGCCAAGCTATTATCTCCTAATATATCCATTCCCGCATTGCAAAATGCTGATACAGAATTAAATATTGATTTCCCTATTCCATTCCAGAAACCAAACTGTGGAACAAACTTCAGTGCGTAAAAGAATGCTCCAATTGCCTCAACCAGTAATGTTCCCTTTAAAATCCAGATTGTCAGCTTTACCAATCCACTCAGTGTATCCAAATTATATGCATCTTGAATCAGAAGACGGTTTTTTAATGTAATTTTTTGCCGGAATATTAAAAATACCAGTGTTGTAAATGTTATCACACCTAATCCGCCCATTTGAATCAGCAGCAAAATTACTATTTTTCCAAATATGCTCCAATGAGAGGCTGTATTTACAGTAGTCAGACCAGTCACGCAAACAGATGTAGTTGCTGTAAAAGCGGCATCTATTAAGTCTGCTGCCTGACCATCTGCTGATGCGATTGGAAGTTTTAACAATACTGTGCCTATGATAATAGCAACAAAAAATCCAAATCCTATAATCTGAGTTGTTGTAAACTCAATTTTTTTCAATGCTGTCTGCATATTATTTTATTCCTCCAACTAATGTTTTATTATGTACAAAATTGTTTTGCTGTAAAATTGTAACCCTGAGCATTTTTGAAAATTGTTTATTGCAAGATATACCTCACAATTAGCAGGCTGTTTTTTGAGAACACATGGCAAAAAACGCAGTACACTCTATGCCTGCGTTTGTGAACCAGCATTCTTAGAAAAGTTCTGCACTTAACTATTCAAAATTATTCTGCCATCTTCAGTGCCCGAAAAATGACTCTCAGAAATGTTTCATCCCAATACTTCCTCTTATTTCTATGACTGTTCTATCTTTTTGTAAACCCAAAATTTGGTAACTGCCTGCAAAACAAGAATTCACATGTGCGAAAGAATCCTTTGAATAGTCACAAGATTTGTAATTATTCAAAATTTTGGAAGCAGACGAATATAAAAAAGTTACGAACCATTCAGTCATATTATATAGTATTCTTTATTCCTGTGCAAGACTCAATGTTACTCCTGGATAATAATGTTCTAATATCTCCTCAAATGTCTTTCCTGCTGATGTCATAGATTTCACTCCATTCTGACTCATTCCAACTCCATGTCCATATCCGCCGCCCTGTATGACAAAGGCATCTCCGTCTTCTGTTTTCTCTTTTTCTATTATAAAAAATGCACTTGGAAGCAGTGACATACCATCTATTGTTGAATGATCCTGTCTTGTAATAGTATCCCACACAGGTCCTAGTAGAATACGAATATTATATTCACTGTAAATCTCCACTGTATGTTTGCTGCCAGTCACACGTATCCCTGTTACAATTCCACCTGTCTTTCTCTCAATCACTTTAATATCTTTTACTTGTCCCACAGTACCAACTGGTATGCTGATATACTTTCCTGTCTTCTGATCTTTCGTCAAAATCTGTTCCGGATTATTTTCATATCGTTCTTCTAACTTTAAGTCCAAAAGTTTCTGAATATCTGCTGCATCTATTGAAACACTCCATCGATACCATGGGAAACTGCTATCATATGTAATGAGCTCTTTGTCATTCAAAAATTCTTTAAAGCTTTTATCTGTGGTCAACTCCATTGTTTTTTCTGTACTATTCTGCAGCCTTCCAATCAGATATTCTTTTCCCTCTGTCATATTCCACACATCTTCTACACTAGAAGTATATCCGCAGGAAGTAGAAAAATAATATGCTGTAATCACCTTGTCATTATACTTTAAAACCATGTCCTTTGTATCATCTACTGCCTGAATGGAACTATTATTCTCCGGCACATTATTATATACCTGATAAGATACTGTATCATCCATATGGGCACTGTAGGCACTACAACTGTTTTCTAACAACTGGGTATAGGCATAACTTCTTGCACAGACAGCTTGTACTTTTAGTGCTTCTACACCATAAGAAGTTGGCATCTCACTTGGAATAACAGCATATAAATATTCTTCTAAAGAAACCTCGTTTACCACAACAATACCCTCTTCTAAATTTGCAATTTCTATGGTTCCCCGATAGCTTGGACATTGATTATTTCTTTTAATAGAAGTAATTGTAATCTTCCCATCTTCCTTCACTGGTGTAATAATCAAACGGCCTTCTTTCAATAAACTGTTTTCTCCATCAATGGTTACTGTTTCATTTTTTTTATATACTTTCTCCTGATCATTACAGGAAATTTTTAAGCCTCCACTAGACTTTAATGTTACCTTATCATGAAATTTCCCACTTGTTCCATCCTGTGTAATGAGCACTCGTATATTTTTAGGTTCTACCGGCTTTGTCAAAAGTGCCGCACATATTTTTCCGTCAGCCACGACAAATTCTGCATTGCTGTAACCTACCACAACAGAAGAAAGCATTTCACTGGCAATACCATCATAGATACGGTATACCTTATAATTCTCATCTAGCTGCACTTTCCCTCTGCCCTGCAGTTCTATATACTTTTCATTCCCAACTAATACTTTTCCACTTATTTTGTCCGGTTTTACAGATACCTTTGTCACTATTCCATCTTCTAATTCAACATCACCAATTACACCTTCAATATTTTCTGACAATTTATGTTTTGTTTGGTATAAAATACTTTTCCCATCTGTGAAAATAGTAATTTCATAATTTTCACCTTTCTCAATCCATACATTGTATAAAGTTTGATTCTTGTTTTGATTGCTTTCATCCTGCTGCCCGGTTAAGTCTTCACTAGGCATTTTACAAAACATCTGTACCATAAACAAGCCCACAAACACGATGACAGCCAAAAACAATATTCTAATCTTTTTTTTCATGAGAATCACCTCTCTCCCATTTTTATACCTATACTTATCCTATTCATACCTTGTCCAATTTATTCTTATAATTTAAATGACACAAAGCCTCTTTATACTTTTCATGCAAAAATCCACATCTTGTTTTTATGTTTTTAACAAAATGTGGATTCTGGGTTATTTATAAAAACAGGATTTTAACCTATGACATCCTTCATATCATAATGTCCTGCTGGTTTTCCCTTTAAAAATTTTGCCGCTGCTACAGAGCCTTTGGCAAATACAGCCTTAGAATATGCAGTATGCTTAAATTCAATCACTTCATCTAGTCCTGCAAAAATAATTTCATGTTCTCCCACGATATTTCCACCTCTGACAGCTGAAATTCCAAGTTCCTTTTTCTCTCTTTTCTGCCTTCTGTCAGAGCGATCATAAATATATTCATATTGCTGATTCATAGTATCATTAATTGCATCTGCTAATGCCAATGCAGTCCCACTAGGTGCATCTAATTTCTGATTATGGTGTTTCTCTACAATTTCGATATCAAAATCTGCTGCCGCTAATACTTTTGCTGCTTCTTGGACAAGTTTAAATAATGTATTAATTCCGAGAGACATATTCGCAGACTTTAAAACAGCTACTTTTTTACTTACTTCTTCTACTTTTTTTAATTGTTCTTCTGACAAACCTGTTGTACAAAGTACGACAGGAATCTTTTTCGCCACACAATACTCTAATAAATGATCAATTGCCTTTGCCGACGCAAAATCAATAATGACATCTGCTTCTATATTACAATCATCAATAGACGTAAATACCGGATATTCATTTTCCCTGTTATTTACGATATCAATGCCTGCTACTATTTCTGCATCTTCTTGTTCTTTTACAATCTTGGTAATTGTCTGCCCCATAGCACCATTACAACCATGCATAATAATTCTAGTCATTTCTTTCGTCCTTTCTTTTGCTTTTATAACCATTGTCTTTGTTCATTTTATTCCCACATATCAGTGCACAAGGCATTTCATTTGATTAATCCTGCCTTTTTCATCTCTGCTTCTAATGCTTTTGCTGATGTTTCTTCCATTTCTGTTAAAGGCGCACGCAGAGATCCTACTTTCATTCCCATCAAATTCAGTGCCTTTTTCACTGGAATTGGATTCACTTCACTAAATAAAGCATCTACCAACGGCAGATATCTCATCTGTAATTCCAGACTTCCCTTTGCATCCCCATCTAAATATTTTGCAACAATATCATGGGTTTCCCTTGGTGCCACATTAGATAATACAGAGATTACACCTTTTCCACCTAAGGATAATATAGGTACAATCTGGTCATCATTTCCTGAATATAAATCAATTTTACCATTAGATAACTGCATCAGTTTTGCAACTTGGGAAATATTACCTGATGCTTCTTTGATGCCCACAATATTATCCACCTGTTCTGCCAATTTTACTACTGTCTGAGGCAGCATGTTGCATCCTGTTCTACTTGGTACATTATACAAAATAATTGGAATTTCCACACTATTGGCAATTTGAGTATAATGGGCAATCAAACCATTCTGTGTAGCCTTATTATAATATGGTGTTGCTAATAACAACCCATCTGCCCCTAATTTTTCTGCTTCTTTTGACAGATAAACCGCTGTTTCTGTACAATTTGAGCCTGTTCCTGCAATCACCGGAATTCTTTTCCTTGTATATTCTATACATGCTCTGATTACATCTAAATGTTCTTCATGGCTTAATGTTGCAGCTTCACCTGTTGTTCCGCAGATAATGATAGCATCTGTCCCGTTTTCTATCTGAAAGTTTACAAGTTCCTCTAATTTTCCATAATTAACTGTTCCATCTTCATTCATTGGTGTAATTAACGCTACACCTGCTCCTGTAAAAACTGCCATTTCTATGTCCTCCTTTTTCTATTTTTGTAAAGTGCAAAAAATAATACTTTCACAATGCCTATGATATTATATGCTTTTTCTCAAATCAAGTGCACAGAAAAGGGCATATAAAAAGGAGTCGATTGACTCGACTCCTAAAGAATTCCATGCATCATATGCGGCAAATTATTCTCCTGTAGCACTCCATCAATCACCTTGATGACAGTCACATAGTTATTTACTATGTGCCCAGACAAACCAATATCAGGATTAATCTGCCTTCGGCATCTTTTCCTTTCAATTCTCTTCCTCTATGCCTGAACATATCCAAAAAACTACTCTTAAAAGATGCACCTCTACTATTTATAACCTATAATAAACAATCTTAAATTTATCTTATCATTATGCCTATTGTTTGTCAAGAATATTTACATTCCCTTTTTCTGTTCTATCACCGATATCATATCTACATATGGTTCTAATTCGGATGGCAGATTCTGCCCTGTCATAACCAGCTTATAATAATCGTCTTTTAATTGTATTAGATTGATAACATCCCTCACTGATATAATACCGCAGTCTACCAATCCGAGTACTTCATCCAATACCAGCATATCACATTCACCGGTTTCTAATACTTTACGTGCAAAATTAAATCCATTTAAAATGTTTTTCTTCTCTTCGTTTTGAAGTTCTAATGGAAGTTCATCAAAGTAATCTTTTTCTTTCTCAAATCTAAAAAGTTTGATTTCCGGCTCTAGCTTTTTTAGGTAAGAAAATTCTTCTGCTTCTCTTCCCTTTAAAAATTGAATTACAATTGCCTCATATCCTAAACTTGCTGCTCTGATACACTGTCCTACCGCTGCAGTTGTCTTTCCTTTTCCAGAACCATAATATACCTGCACAATTTTCTTACACGTATGACCAGTTTCCATGTTAGTTTCCTCCTAATTGCATTATCATCTTTATAATCACAGCCTAATCTTATTTTACTATAATCATAAAATGTTCTACAGATAACAATTAGCATTGTAACACAATTCCTCACAAAAAGCCATCCTTTTTCTATTATTTTACACGTTTTGTAATTTCCAGATGTACTATGATACCTCAACCTGACATTCTAATTTACTTACAGATACTTCATAGGCCACTCTTTTTTCTATTTCTGTTTCATTCACTTTCTTTTGATACTCTCTGCTCTGAATTCTTCCCCAAATCTGAATATGTTCTCCTACACTGAATTTTTCAGCAAATCTGGCATTTCTTCCCCAACAAATACAAGGAATATAATCCGATTTGCCATATGGACGGTTGACTGCCAACAATAAATCGGCAATTTCTCTTCCTAATGGAGTCTTACGGTAAATTGGTGCCTTGCAGATATATCCATCCAGGAAAATGTAGTTTGGCTTTGCACTGATGCTGCTGTCAGCAATTTTTATTTCTCTTGCAAACACGGACAATACCAGACGGTTCCTGTTTTCCTCATGGCGATTATAGGAACGAAACTGTCCAGTTGCTTCTATGTATCTACCCCTGCAATCCTGTTTTACATCAATCAAGCGTTCTGATACCATTACTGGAATGACATCATAAGATTCACTCAGTCTTTCCACACGTACTTTTACTACATAAAAGCCTTCACCAAACACTCCGTGACTATACTCAAAATCACTTATAACCTCCCCTGCAATACTCACTTGATTATTATCCAATATTTTATCTGTCATAATAGTACGACTCCTCTCTCTTTTCTTTTCGCTTTTCATGATACCTTGTCGGACAAAATCCTCCGCAGCCCGGATGGGCATAAATCATGGTGTGCCCGAATGGGTATACTTTTGCGAAATTGTGCTTTAAAATTTTTTCACTAGTATATATATGTACATTTTTTTATTTTAGAACTGTTTTTTTTATTTTTTTATTTTTTGTTAAATATTCACAAGATGAAATTTTGATATCAATCATTTATCATCCTTTATGAGCAGGCTCCCATATACAGATTGCACAATTATTTTTGTATAGCGGAAACTATAACAACCATTTACGCAGCCTAGCTGATTCTCAAAATTTATACTTGTAAATTCTCTATAATATGATAAAATGAAATGTTGTATCTACTACTTACTGGTTGGGTCTGATACCCAATATATGATAGGCATTTTGCGTATCATTACCATTGAAAGAAAAGAAAGAGGTAAACAATGAAGAGAAATGATATTAGAAACATTGCAATTATTGCCCATGTAGACCATGGTAAAACAACTTTAGTTGATGAACTTTTAAAACAAAGCGGTGTATTCCGTTCTAATCAGACTGTACAGGAACGGGTCATGGACTCTAACGATTTAGAGCGTGAACGTGGTATTACGATTCTATCCAAAAACACTGCCATTTGGTATAAAGATACAAAAATCAACATCATTGACACTCCGGGACATGCTGACTTTGGTGGTGAAGTGGAACGTGTTCTTAAAATGGTAAATGGTGTTATTCTAGTTGTAGATGCCTTTGAGGGACCTATGCCTCAAACAAAATTTGTATTAAAAAAAGCACTGGAATTAGATCTCCCTGTTATCGTATGTATCAACAAAATTGACCGTCCAGAAGCAAGACCAAACGAAGTCATTGATGAAGTACTGGAATTACTAATCGACCTGGATGCTTCTGATGAACAGTTAGACTGTCCGTTTATTTTCGCTTCTGCAAAAGCAGGATATGCCATGGATAATATAGAAGATACACCTGAAAACATGAAACCTTTATTTGAAAAAATCCTAGACTATATCCCTGCCCCGGAAGGAGAGCCTGAATCCGATACACAGATTTTAATCAGTACCATTGACTATAACGAATATGTAGGACGTATCGGTGTAGGTAAGGTGGATAATGGTACCATCAAGGTTAACCAGGATGCTGTTTTGGTTAATGCTCACGAACCAGAAAAATGCAAACGTGTGAAAATCAGCAAATTATATGAGTTTGATGGTTTAAATAAAGTAGAGGTACAGGAAGCCGCTTATGGTGCAATTGTTGCTATTTCCGGTATTGCCAATCTGCATATTGGTGATACTATCTGCTCTCCTGAAAACCCTGTCGCCATTCCATTCCAGAAAATTTCAGAACCTACCATTGCAATGCATTTTATTGTAAATGACAGCCCATTCGCCGGCCAGGAGGGTAAATTTGTTACTTCCAGACATTTGCGTGACCGTCTGTTCAGAGAATTGAACACAGATGTCAGTCTTCGTGTAGAAGAAACAGAAACAACAGAAGCCTACAAAGTTTCAGGGCGTGGAGAACTTCATTTATCTGTCTTAATTGAAAATATGCGCCGTGAAGGATACGAATTTGCGGTCAGCAAAGCAGAAGTGCTCTACAAACACGATGAAAACGGAAAATTATTAGAACCTATAGAACGTGCCATTATTGATGTACCTGAAGAATTTTCAGGAAATGTCATTGAAAAATTAAGCCAGCGAAAAGGAGAACTTCAAAATATGTCAGCAGCCAGTGGCGGCTACCAGCGTCTTGAATTTCTAATTCCTTCCCGTGGTTTAATTGGATACCGTGGAGAATTTATGACAGACACAAAAGGAAATGGTATCATCAATACCTTATTTGAAGATTATGGTCCTTATAAAGGCGACATCCAGTATAGAAAACAGGGCTCCCTTATTGCATTTGAAACCGGAGAATCTATTACCTATGGTTTGTACAATGCACAGGAACGCGGCACTTTATTTATCGGTCCTGGTGAGAAAGTATATGCTGGTATGGTAATTGGGCAGAATGGTAAAACTGATGACATTGAAGTAAATGTCTGTAAGAAAAAGCAGCTTACTAACACACGTTCTTCTGGTGCTGATGATGCTCTGAAATTAACACCGCCTAAAGTACTCAGTTTAGAGCAGGCATTGGAATTTATTGATACAGATGAATTATTGGAAATCACTCCAGAACATCTCCGTATTCGTAAGAAAATATTAGACCCTACTATGAGAATGCGTGCAAAACGCAACAGCTAATCTATTAAAAATGGCATCTGCCATTCTATTTTGCACCTATCAGATACACCCCGCTTATATTTGATAGGTGCAAATACAAAGGTTGAAACGATATGCGTTTCCAATCCTCCTTTGTTCTATTTCTCTTTTTCCTTTTCTCACTCTTTTGTTTTCTTTTTTAATTCCATCACATATTTTTCTATGTATGCTTCAATTTGCTCTAATTCTTTAATTGCACTCTGTTCCATTTCTTTCTTGAAATGATTACGAATAGAATTTTCAGTTACTACTTTATTATTTTCTTTATCTCTGGAAATTTTTAATGAACTCTTTTCTTTCTCCGCCAATTTTAAAAATGCCTTCGGACCATACCAGGAGAACGCCTCTGCAACAGTATTGATTAATTTTTTTTCTTTGTGTGTTAACATTTTTTCTTCTAATTCAAAATATTTTAATGGTGTATATAGCATTTCCTGATACAATTGAGGATAAGGACAATAATTGCTTGTAATCCTGTACTCCTCTCTAAACAATGCCACATCATAAAATCCAAGTGAAAAACCCTGTGCAAAATACAGTAATGTCTGTATTTGAGCAGGGGTAGTTTCACCATTATAAAAATTTACAAAATATTGTGCAATCATTCGTATCTTTGATTCTGTCATTTTTCCTAAAACAGCCTTTTTGCTTTTCTTAAAGGCGATATCTGTCAAATTTTCTTTATTCTTCAACAATAACTCATAATAAAGCATGGGACTATTCAATATCATTTTTAATTTTTCTGAATATTCTTTTGTAGGTATATCGCCATCCATATAACGGATAATCGTTGTTTCCCCCCATCCTAACAATCTTGCTAACGGTTTCTTCCCAATATGATAATTCTTTAAAATAGATGTAATTTCCTGAACAGTAATCACTTCTTCTTGTCTGGTCATATTTATCTTATTCCCCCCAGTCTTTTTTACCTTTTTTCCTGAATCAAGCTGACAACTTTAGCTGCAGCTGTTCCAATATCCTTTGCATTAAATTTGTTTCTAAAGTTTGTGTATCGCTCTTTCCACTCTTCACTGTTATAATTTTTTATCTGTTCTAATAATTCCTCTGTTGTTCCTGAAACAGGTCCTGGTATATATGCAAAATAGTCAAAATAAAACCCTCTTAAATTTTCTCTGTAATTTTCCAAATCGTATGCATAAAAAAACATTGGTCTCTCTAAAATACTATAATCAAACATAACAGAGGAATAATCTGTAATCAGATAATCTGCCGCTAAATATAAGTATGCAATATCCTCTGTTTCGTTGAATTGATAGATAAACCCTTTATATGGACTCCAATCAATCCTGTCATTCATAATATAATGATATTTTACAATCATAACATACTCATCTGATAATTCCTGTAACATTTTATCAAAATCCATCGTAGTAGCAAACTTATAACTGCTTTCTCCATAATATTGATCATCCCGCCAAGTAGGTGCATATAAAATTACCTTCTTATCCTGAGGCAGTCCTAATTTTTTCTTCCATGTAGAAATATTTTCTTTTTCTCTCACAAGTAAGTCATTTCTTGGATATCCAATTTCAAGTATCTCCTTTTGGAACGCAAAACATCTTCTGAATATATGAGTAGAAAATTCATTTTGTGAGATTAGATAGTCCCATGTAGACGAATTTTTTATAAATTTATTATGGTATGCCTTAATATCTTTTTCGGCTTCCATTGCCACCTTATCCATATCCAGACCCAGTTTTTTTAGTGGTGTACCATGCCATGTCTGAATATAGATTACAGCAGGGCGCTTTTGTATAAAATCCGGCTGCCTGTTATCAAATACCCATAAACCTGCAATAGAAAAATAATAGTAATACTTCATGCGGGACCGCTTAATCTTTATGGCAGTTCCCGGAATTACCGTATCCCTATCCTCCAAAATCCAAATACATTTATAGGTTCTGTCTAACCCCTGATTTACCATTTCTTCATAGATATATCTGGGATTGCCGGAATAATTTCTGCCTGAATTACTTTCAAATAAAATAATTTTTTTATCAATTGGAAATACTTTTCCCATGAAATGATATAAAAAAAGTATCATGCTTTTTATCCATTTTTTCAATTTTTTATTAGCTCTCCTTTTTCTATTAATGCTAATATTTTTTCTCCCACCATCCCCTGTCCTGCCTTTCCATAAAACAGGTCGCGTATTTCTTTCCTTTCTCCGCTTCTGCTATCGTTCTTATCATGGGAGATATGATTCAGACTGTCTAACAATTCCCCGAAATTATTCACCTTATCACCAGGTGTTACTTTTTCATAATCAAAGTACATTTCCCTATCTGATTGTAAATAATTTTCATAATCAAAATAGTAAAATATAATAGGCCTGTCCAACAGCAAATAATCGATATATATACTAGAGTAATCTGTAATCAGAATATCAGCGGCCATAAGCAGTTTTTGTGTATCATAAGGTTCCTTCGTAATATCTAAAATACGGCTGTATAAGGATAACTCTTCTGTTTCCAGACTATGATAAAAATGTTTCTTTACCAAAAAATAATAATCATTCTTTTTACAAAACTCCTCTAGTTGATCCATCTGCATTATTTTTGTTAAATCAATCGGTTCCTTCCCCTCTTTTCTGTGAGTAGGCGCATATAAAATAATCTTTTTCCCACTGAACAAAGGATTAGAAGTATTTGTAAAAAATATATCATTTCTTGGCTGCCCCAAACATAAAATCTGTTCTTTGGGACGACGGAACGCTCCCTGATAAATTTCTGCAATCGTCTTGCTGGTTGCCACTACATACTCTCTGCCTAATGGCACATTAATAATCTTATCCCTGATACTCTGTTTTTTGCTGTTCCAGTCTTTCTCATAAAAATCATCATATCCAATTTTTTTCAGCGGCACTCCATGCCACAAATTAATAAATACTGCATTTCCTAAAAAAGCATGTTTCAAATCACTGATACCATTAGAAATCACTGCATATTTTGCCCTTAACTGATACCATATCCCTTTGACAGAAAACCATGTATATGCTTCATAACCTTCCTGCCTTACCATGTCAACTACTTCCTGATCCTTAGCAATCCAGATTACATGCAATTCTTTATGTTTTTGTGCCTCTATAAATAATGCTTTTGAATTATCTGCAAATTTTTTCCCCAGCCATGCTCCAAACACGCATATTCTACGACTTCGCGGAAATAACATAGATAAATACATTATGATATATTTTACCAGCAATCTTATCTTTTTTAACAGAGCCATATCACTACCCCCACAGATACTGCATTATTCTTCTGATTATTCCAATTTTCAACACTCTATATCTGGTATAAAAAAGTATCCTCTTTGCCTTAGACTGATGACATAAGTCTGCATATCCTGATAAAAGCTTTCTTTTTTCCCCATTCCACACTTTATTCTGATAACACTCACAGAAATATCCAATCTGCTCCATAGATCTTTTCATTGATTTTTGGTATTCCTGATATCCATTCCAAAAATGTTTCCATAGATAAATTGGATTTCCGGACGCTTTCGCACCAACACTGTTACTTTCATGCTGCCTATAATACATTGTACTCTGGTCTACTACTCCAACAACACCATATACCATTGCATACAAGGCAGCCCAATAATCGTGCATAATTACCTTTTTCAAATCTTTCACCTGGCAAATTCCTTCATATAATTCCCTATTCATCATAATGGTGCATCCTGTCACGTTATTTTGGATAATCAATGTTGCCAAATCGACTTTTTTTTTCACCTTTGCATACTGAAAAAACGAATCTGCTATTATTCCCATATTTTCATCCACAACTGTCAAATCTGTATGTACCAATATTGGCACATGCCCTGTTACCTTCTTCTCTAACTTCTTCATACATGAAAGTGTTTTTTCTATCTTGTCTTCCTTCCACACATCATCCTGATCGGCAAACATGATATAACTTTCTTCCACATTTTTTAGCAAATGGAAAAAATTATTTTTGGCTGAGCCTTTTGGTACCTGGTTCTCTAAAATCGTGACCTGCTGTGTTACTTCCTTCTGAAATTTCCTTGCAATTTCTAATGTTCTATCTGTGGAACTGTCGTCACTAATGATAAGATGCCAATCTTGAAAAGTCTGCCTTTTTATAGAATCTAACTGTTCCTCTAAATATTTTTCACCATTATAAGCTGCCATTAGAATTGCTATCATCTTTCTCTCCTATTTTCTCTTTTAGATAAAAACATAATAAACTGCAGAATTTTAACTTTGACAAAAATGAAAAAAGCCCTCTTAGCGTCATTTGATAATTCATTCACACAACCTGCACGCTCTAAGACTCCTTCCATCATTTCCCTATCCTGAAAATGCTATTTCTCCTTTGAAACACCTAACTGTAAATCTTTTTTAATCTTTGTGGTAGAAATGCCTTCTGTTCTTGGAAGATATACTACCTCACAATACTCTTTCAAAAAATCAAATTGTCCTTCCCAGTCATGTCCCATAACAAAAATATCAATATCATTTTCCTGAACATCTCTGATTTTCTGATCCCATGAATATTCTGGTATAACTTCATCTACATACTTAATCGCTTCCAATATTATTTTTCTATCTTCATAGCTGTGATAAGCTGTTTTATGCTTTAACTCATTAAATTCATCAGACGACAATACAACCAATAAGTAATCGCCCATTTCTTTTGCTCTCTTTAACAAATTAATATGCCCTACATGCAACAAATCATACGTTCCATATGTGATTACTTTTTTCATATCCTGTATCTCTCCTATTCTATCCTATTGCCTGTTTCCTCATTCTCTTTTGTGGTAGTTTCTGCGTTTTTTTCCATAATAGCTGCTTCTTTCTCAGCCGCCATCGCTTTTTTACGTCTTCTTTTCCTTCTCCTCTTTCTTCTATCCGGATCGAATTTTGTCTTTTCTAAATATACTTTCGATACTTCTTCTATCTCTCCCTTAGCAATAATTCTCCCATGCTCCAATAAAATAGCCTTATCACACAGCCTCTGCACCTGTTTTAATGAATGTGAGACAAATAAAACCGTCACATCTGATTTAAACATGGATTTGATTTTTCTTTCACTTTTTTTTCTAAATTTAGCATCACCAACGGACAACACCTCATCTAAAATTAAAATATCCGGCTCCACAACTGTTGCAATAGAAAAACCAAGACGTGCTCTCATTCCGGAAGAATAATTTTTAACAGGAACATTAATAAAATCACCTAATTCGGAAAAATCAACAATTTCCTGATACTTTTCATCAATAAATTCCTTTTGATATCCCAGCATTGCTCCATACAGATATATATTCTCAGCACCTGTATATTGTTTATCAAATCCTGCTCCAAGCTCCAACAAAGGAACAATAGTTCCTCTTCTCATCACGCTGCCCTCTGTTGGTTTTAATACACCAGCTACAACTTTTAGCAAGGTACTTTTTCCTGCACCATTTAATCCTAAAATTCCAAGCCGTTCTCCCTGTCTTAACTCAAAACTCACATCTTTTAATGCCCAAAATTCCTGATAACTTAAATTTCCTTTTATCAGTTTTATAATATAGTCCTTAAAGTCATCTACTTTCTCCTGACTGAGATTAAATTTCATTCCAACATTTTCAACTTTAAGGGTAATTTTCCTTTTATTCATTCTTTCCATCTACATCCTTCTGTTATAAAAAATCTATCTCTTCTTACAATTAATCCCATTATATATGAAGAATAAATTCATCCTGCTTTTTGAAAAATACATAGAAACCAACCACAACACTGACCAGGCTGACAACTATACTATATATCAGCTCCTGTATATCTGGTGCTTTACCAAATAAGATCGCATTTCTGAAATTCATAATGACTGCATAGAGGGGATTCCATTTACATATCCACTCAATATTTTCCGGCATTTCATAAAAAATTGCGGAACAATACATTACAAGCGTCAATATAACGCCCCACAAATATTCAATGTCCCTAAAAAAGACTGAAATCGTAGACAAAATCATGCCTACCCCCAATGCCATAATTAAAATAATAACAAGTGGAAAAATTCCTTCCAATACATGCCAGGTAAGAGGAACCCTGCATACTATAACAGCACCAACCAAAACAATCATAGATATGATAAATATCACATAATTCGCTAAAATACTTGCAATAGGATAAATATATTTAGGAACATACACCTTTTTTATCATACTGCCATTTGTACGAATAGACTTTGTTGCTGCTCTCGTTGCACCTGAAAAAAATGAATATAGCAGACGTCCTGTAAGAATATAAATGACAAAAGAATATTCCTTATTTCCTCTTTTTCTAAAACTTTCAAATACCAGTGCCAAAACTAATGTTGTCAAAATCGGTTCTATCAATGTCCATAAAATCCCAAGTTTAGATCTCCTATATTTTAACTTGATATCCTTCATTACTAGTTCTGACAATAAATAACTATACTTTTTAAAATTTTCTATATACGTTCTCACAATATAACCTTTCTATTGATACAGACTATAACCCGAACACTTCTTTTACTACATTTTCTGAAGCATGTCCATCCTCTAATCCACAATATTTTTCATAAAATTTATCATATTTCTCACTATACTGTTCTGTAATCCGGTCTATATTTTTGATGGCATCCACCAATTGGTCATTATCAAATAACAATGGTCCTGGAAGTTCTTCTTCAATATCAATATAGAAACCGCGAAGCACATCTCTGTATTTTTCTAAATCATAAGTAAAGAATAACATTGGTCTTTTTAAGTTAGCATAATCAAAAAACACAGAAGAATAGTCAGTAATACAAATGTCTGAAATTAAATATAACTCTGAAATATCGTTATATTTGCTTAGATTAAATACAAAATCCTCCATTCCTGCCACATCAATCTGATTTGCAATGAGATAATGTGTTCTTAAAATTACAACATACTCGTCACCTAACTCTTGCTGCAATTTTTTCAAATCCAATTTCAGTTCAAACTTATACTGGCCAGGCGCAAAATATTCATCATCTCTCCATGTAGGTGCATATAGAATCGTCTTTTTATCTTTTGGAATACCTAGTTTTGTCCTGATACCATCTGCAATTTCATCCTTATTCTCATAATGCATTATGTCGTTTCTAGGATAACCATACTCTAACATCTTATTCTCAAACATAAAAGCATCTTTAAAATGCTCACTAGAAAACAGATTTGCCGCAATTAGATAATCCCATTCTTTTGCCTGTTTATATACTTCCTTTTTATAAAGTGGTGCTGCACTGTGCACCTCCTCTACATCAAAAAATAATTTTTTCAAAGGAGTTCCATGCCATGTTTCTAACAGGATTGCATCTTCTCTTTTCTCATACCACAATGGCTGACGCACATTAACCACATAGTATTTACAACATGCCAGATAATATGCATATTGCATCCCATAACGTTTTACTTTCATAGCACCATAAGGTACTTCTGTTTTTGTATCATTCAATGCCCATATACATTTATATTTTCCCGGATAATTCTTACAAATATACTCATATATATACTTTGGACTGTCTGAATAACTTCTCCCTTGAAAACTTTCAAACAAAATATAGTTTTCCAAAATTGGCTTTTTCAGAAAATATTTACGATAACAATATTTCACAATTTCTCTTCTGTTCTTGATAATTTTTTTCACTTTCTGCACGCCAAGTTTCTTATTGACCAAACTCAATGTCTTATTCACATTGCCCTCTAGCAGGCTTTTTAAAAGTTTTTTCTTATAGCCTTTCTGTACAGACACTGCTTGTGGATTCATTTGTGAAACCAGTTTCTGCATTGTGTCAAATCTTTCGTTTTTCCATGCAGGGTTTTTGCTCCGTCTGATTCTTGTCACAAAATAATTGCAGTAAAAGTTGATTACTTTCTTATCTAATCTAATTCTGATGTCACTATCTTCTGGTATAAGAGATATGGCATAGTAGTATGCTTCCACATATTCATTAAATTTCTCCGCTCCGCCCATCTGGGAAACAGCAGGAAAATTAATAGGATCATTATGGTTTCTTTTGATATACACAGAACCATAACATTTCCTAAACAATCTTGCCTTTTCTAATACTTCTATTACAAAAGAAAGATCTGCATAATACAAAATTGTTTCATTGAAACGGATATTATTCTCTTCTATAAATTTTCTCCGAATCAATATATTTAAAATAGAAACATGCCGAAGTCCTACACGCTTTGTAAGTAATCTGCTGGCAGCTAACTTCCGTTTCCTCATTAATAATTCTTCAAACGGTATCTCCTCTGTCTCTTCTTCTATCTCCTGTTCTTCTGTCTGGCTGTCCGCCTCTTCGCTATCATCTGTCTCTTCTTCCTCTTCTTCAGAGCCCTTTTCTAATTCCTCCAAAAAAACTTTTCTTTTAAACCATGTATATTTCTTTTTTCCATATATTACATCAGCCTCTTCTTCATCCGCCGCTTCTACTAACTGTCCAATTGCATTTTCAAAGATATAATCATCACTATCCAGAAAATAAACATACTCTCCCTGTGCCTTATCCAAACCTAAGTTTCTTGCGGCTGAAACCCCCTGTTTCTCTTCGTCTAATTGATAACATACAATATTCAATTCCTGTTGATAGGGTTCAATTACTCTTTCTATGTCGCCTGTGTAATGATCTTCTATAATAATTGTTTCTATATCAAAATAATTTCCCTGTCTTAAACTTTCTAAACAATCTTCTAAAAATGCATCTCCTTTATGAAAAGGAATAATAATACTAACTTTCATCTCTTTACCTCCAAGGCTGCAACTTTCTGTTTTTTCTTATGCACAGTTCAAAACACCATAAGATTATATCATCATTAACAAATCAAGTCAATATTCGTTGCTATTTTTAAAAACAACTGTTACAGTTCAACCATTCCATTCATACCTGATTTTCAGTGCAAAGCAAATCTATTGCGGTATACCCAAATAGGAATTATTCCCCAAAATGTACAACATCACTAAAAATCTACATCTTGGCTGAGGCATACAATAAAAACAGGCTCTCTATTGCCAAGAATACTTTTTTAATATTCCCCAATTTTATGGGCATAATTCAAATAGACTAGTTTTTTTAGGGTTTGCACTTATTTTCACTATATTTTGCAATTTTTTCGCTACATTTTCATCTTACTATAAACACCAATTTTATGTTAAACTATCTTTTATAAAGTCAAATACCCGCATCAGGCTGACAAAACAGCAAACTGAAGGGGGTATTTGACTCTTGTGCAGATACCAATTAGAAATACAGGCAGTTCTGCTTTACCTAAAGCGTGTTTGAACATTCATTGCCGCAGGAATAAATGGTTTACAACCATCATAAAATTATAATTATTTAAGGAGGCATTTATTATGCTAGCTCACCATCATAAAAACAAAAAAACTTCTTCATGTACCATGATCATCCAAAATGCAATCGATTGTATCCCACCTAAACATAGAAAATCAATTAAGCAGTTCCTTGGAGTTTCTAAGTCTCAATATACAACTATCCAACGCAACCATTCATGGATTTTAAACAAAGCCTATGCTTTATGTAAAAAAGAACTTTCTCATTCTAACTTAAAATCCAATGTTCCAGTAATTCAGTCAAAACCAATATTATCTCATTGCATTACTGCTGCAATTAACCGATTATCAGAGAAATCCTTATATTCTTTTCATACTATGCTTGTAATAATGAATCCTTTCGGACTGGCTCCTCTAACAGCAATGTGCGTATTCAATACTGAAACTGCGTGCAAAGTCCGATATACCATACAGGGAGACATTCCTGAAACCTCTGTTTCAGAAACCACCCTCTCCCTTTCCACCAAGCATCAGATTCCAATTTGGGGATTATACCCAGGCAAAGCAAATTCTGTACATTTAGAATTGCTAGATGAGAACAACAAAATAATAGATTCCTGTGACACAACAATTACTACAGGCACTTTGCCAAAATTGTTAAAAAACAATATTCGATTAAAACAACATAATGAAACATCTGCACATCCGTTTACTTTTATTACTGGGGGATTAGAGATCCTTCCATGTATTGTAGATGCAATGGGCTCTGTCCGATACTATATTTCAACAAAGCCAAAAGGTTATGGTGTTTTCCTATTGTCTGATAACCGCTTTCTATTTCCGGAAGGAGATGTTTCTGCTCCAACACTTGGAAACCCTCATGCCAATCAGATTCAGGAAATGGATTTTTGGGGACGTACTTATCATACCTACTATATCCCAAAGGGTATTCATCACAATGCCATTGAAAAAGAGCCAAATGGAAATATCCTTGCTTGTGCCAGCTCCCTATATGACGGCCATATTGAAAATGCTGTAGTAGAATTTGACCGGACAACCGGAAAAATCATAAAAGAATTGAATCTGGCTTCCTGCTTTGATGATACTTATAAAGACAGAAGAGACTGGGCACATATTAACTCTCTGACATATAATAAGAAAGAAAATACTATTATGGTTTCTTTGCGCAATTTACATTCCATTGCCAAAATTGACTGGTCTACAAATGAAATGGTCTGGCTTCTTGGAAACCCGGAGTTTTGGAAAAACAGCTCTATGAAAGATAAGTTATTGACACCTGATGGTAATATAAAATGGTTTTATCAGCAGCATGCAGTCACTGATATCAGTTCTTTCTATGATGATGATACCTGTTCCATTTTACTTTTTGATAATCACTGGCACAAACGCCGTTCAGTGGACTTTTTTGATAACGACCCCAATTCTTATCTGACAATATTCCATATTGATGAAAAACACCGGACAGTAACAATGGAAAGTGCTACCCCTTCGCCTAAATCCATCATCCGTTCTAATGCTGTTCTGTATCCTGAAAAAAATCGTATTTTCTCTATGTGTGGATACCTGAAAAACCCGGATAAGGGTGCTATTGGCAAAATATTAGAATTGGACTACAGTTCCTCTAAGATTATAAATGAATGTTTTATAAAAAAAGGATTTTTTGCTGCTTATCCATTCCTGCTTAACTATGATAAACTAGCTATTCCAATGAAGAAAGAAACAAATTATCTGCTGGGTACATTAAATCAGCCAGTTCTTATTGCAGATTCGACTGTTTCTTCCTATGTATTGGACACTCATAGCTCTCCGCTGTTTGCTGAGTTCAAGAAAAATGCAGATTATTATATTGAAGAAAATATTTTATTTATCAAAGCAATAGACCATGCCATTGAAAAAATTATTTTCAAAGGAAAACGCTACACCTACGAGACTTCTTTTGAAGATACCAAACAAGAGAATAGTAAGTTTGCTGCTTTCATATACTATATTATGGCACCATTTCATGATTTAAAGCCGGATAAATACCAGATTTATATTGTTTATAAAAGCAATATATTCGCACTTGACAAATATATTACTATAGTTTCTTAACTGTAAATAATATCTTCTGCTCCTTTATCCTTTTCTATGAAAGTACCTTTTTGCTTTAACAAAAAACTGAATTCAGGTATTCGACATGCATCTCATAACTTTGATTTATGGTGCTGTATTAAGGGTGCACGGAGGTTTTGTTACTATTTAGCTGTGCATCCTTAATTTTTCGTGCAAACCACATCCTGTGCATGGCAAAACTGTAACACCTTCGTGACGGCTCAGCCAATGTAATGAATAATCTGCCAGAACATCCGGGTATCACTAAAAACCTACAACTTGTCTGGCAAATTATTCATGTTTGGCGTCCGCCCTATAGAAATAGTCGTACAACCTTCCTTCACACAGCAAGCTCACTTATACAAATTGCACAACTATTTCTGCATGGCTGAACTACAACATATATTTCGACAAAACAGCCATAGTTTTGACACATTTACAAAGTTATAATAAGAAGTGAGAGTCTTTTTCTTTCACCCTTTGTTTTGAAAATTTTATTCCAAAACATAACCGGAATCCAAGAAAAGGAGTTATATTATGTCTATTCTCAAAAAAACCAAGAAAATACTCAAAAAAATAAATAAAAAAAATATTAAAACTTCCATTCGGACAATACTTGATACTATTCCCGCACAGACAAGAAAAAATATAAAAAAGAGATTAGGTCTTTCCTATCAGGAATACACTACCATTTTCCGTTCCTATTCCTGGCTTTTAAAAAATGGTAAAAAGCATACATTTGAATACCTTCCTAAAAATCAAAAAAAAACTTTTACCACCAATATCTCGAAACAAGATTCGCTTATTCGTATCTCTTATGCAAATGAAATGGAAATCCAACGATTGTTAGATAAAAAAATATATTCCTTTAAGGACATGCTGATCATCAAAAATCCATTTGGTCTTACACCTCTTGTGGCACTGTCTGTCTTTTATACAGATGTACCATGCCGGGTACGCTACCATATAGAAGGAAATATTCCTGAAACCAGCATTACTGAAACAACGTCTACTCTAACAACAACACATCAGATTCCAATCTGGGGTCTTTATCCTGAAAGGGAAAACAAGGTACTGATTGAATTGCTGGATAGTCAGGATACTATTATTGATTCTGTAACAACCATCATTTCTGCTCCTGCACTGCCAGAAGAATTGCAGGAGGCTGTCCGCTTAAAGAAAAAGACAACCAAAAGCCGTCTCCCATTTGTATTAATTGCAGGCGGTATTGATATTCCTGTCTGTGTTTATGATGCAGAAGGTATCATCCGCTATTATTTATCTGAAAAACCAAAAGGTTATGGTATCTTTCTCTTATCAGAAAACCGCTTTTTATTTGCAGAACGTGATGTTTCCCGCCCTTCCTGGGGTAATCCGCATGCAAATGAAATTCATGAAATGGATTTTCTTGGACGTGTTTACCATACCTACTATATCGAAAAAGGAATCCATCATAATGCAATAGAAAAATCAAAAAATGGTAATATTCTTGCCTGTGCCAGTTCTATCACTGACGGTTATGTAGAAAATGGTGTGATAGAGATTGACCGCAAGACTGGTGAAATTGTAAAAGAACTCAACCTAAATGACTATTTTGATAATACCTATAAAGATTCTTCTGACTGGGCACATATCAATGCTTTGTCTTATGACGCGTCAGATGACAGTATTATTGTTTCACTAAGAAATGTTCACAGTATTGCCAAATTCAATTGGTCTACACAGGAACTCATCTGGATTTTGTGTGATCCTGTTTTTTGGAAAAAAAGCACTGCAATGTCAGAGAAACTTCTACAACCAGTAGGGGAGATCAAATGGTTTTACCAGCAGCATGCAGTTGTACATCTTTCCCATGCTGCCAATTCCAGCAACAGACAATATGATATTATGCTTTTTGATAACCATTGGCATAAACGGCGCAAGGTAAAGTCTTTTGATAAGGATCCGATGTCCTATATCAGTATATTTGAAATTAACGATACAGAACGAACCGTAAAAATGAAGTCTGCCTCTCCATGTAAAAAATCGATTATCCGGTCTAACAGTGTGTTATTCCCTGAAGCAAATCGATTATTTGCCATGTGCGGTTTTTTAGAGCCTATGTTACAGGATAATCTGGGCATGATTTCCGAAATGAACTATGAGACTTCAGAAGTTCTAAATGAATATTATGTAAAACCTGGTTTTTTTGCCGCATATCCCTTTTCCCTTAACTATGATCATTTGGCACAACCAATGTCTGATACATCCACTTATGTATTCAATCATTTAAACGTACAGAAAAAATTGGACACCTGCCCGGAAGAACTGATGCATATAACAGCAGATTTTCCAGTTTCTGTAAGGTATTACATTAAAAATAATATGCTATATAGCAAATCTTTTGATCATAGTATTGAAAAAATTTACTTCATCGGTAATCACAATTTTTATGAGCAGGATTTTACTGATACCCGTCAAACCTATCCAAAATTCAAGGAGAATAGATATTATATTGTATCACCTCTCCATACACTGCAGCCTGACCGATACAGAATCTATTTGAAATATGAAGGAAATTATATTATGACCAAAAAATGGATTTCTATTACTTCCTAATTTGTCAGCCAGTTCATAACTTTTTCTGGTTCACTTTCTTTTCCTAGAGGGTGTTTGAAAATTGCTTGTTACAAGATGTGTGTCACAATTTTTGCGGGATGCCCGAATGGGTACACAAAGTGGGCGTGCAGATTGGGGCAATGAATTTTCAAACACGCTCTAATGCTTTAATGCCTATAATGCCATATTTTTTTGCATTTCTATGTTATTTTTTAAATACAGCAAACCTGCATATTCACCTATATTTTCACTGCTTTGATCTACATACTCTGTTTTTGTAAATTTGCAAAAACAGAGTGCAGTTTCAAGAGGATTTTCTATTCTAAGTCCCTGACCTGTGAGCAAGAAAATGTCCCAAGCAATGTCTAATTCGAAATCAATTTCTAAATATAATTCTGCTTCTTCTTCAAAACTTACAATTCCTAATGTAGTAGTTCCAGCAATCATGCCTATGATACTTATTAAAATACTCTTTAATTCCATCATTATCAATTGTGCCAATTCCCATTTCGTTTAAGATATTGCCTGTATCCGGACACAGGCAATGCTTACTATTCTTGTCAGGAATAATCGATAAATAGATTATTCTAACACTACATTATTGGCAAAGCAAATAACAGTCATAGATAACTTTTAATGCAATATTTAAAATATTTTTATATTTATCATAAAAAATGATATTTTTATATTGAAAAAAATGTATAATATGTTAAAATATAAAACAGTGACATTATTGTTATTAATAACACTAAATGTCATAAAAAATTTATTTCATAAGAAAAGGAGTAACAAAAAAATGAAGAAAATGAGCAGCTTATTTAAAAGACTACTTATTTTAGTAGTAGTACTTTGTCTAGGAAGTGGTGTGTGTAATACATCATTTGTCTGCATGCAGGTAAATGCAGCCTCAAACGACCCATTGAAAGTTCATTATTTTAATGTAGGAGATGCGGATGCAATGATAATTGAGAAAACCACAAAAAACGAAAAGCATTATATGTTAGTGGATACAGGATGGAATTCACGCGACAAACTCAATATTACATATACACAGGCCACACATCCGGTAAAATTATGGATGAATGCAAATAATGTTGAAAAATTTGACTATGTTGTAATTACACATTATGATAGGGATCATGTTGCTGCATTACAATTTTTACTTGACGATGTTGAAGTAGATACTTTTCTTGCAAGAAAATACGGACCAGTAGTATCTGAGAGACTTGAAAATGCCAAAAATAAGTTTGACAGTCAGTACTATGATAATTACCAATATTTCCTAAGTGTAGTAAACAATAAGAAAGCAAATTTAGTTTTTCCAACTAATGAAGATAAAAGTTTAAGATTCGCTGAAGATGTGATACTTTCTTTTAAAAACAACAAGGCATCATATGTAACCAGTGACGTCATGAATAATGAAAAAGATTATAAAGAAGCGGTGAATAATGATTCTTTAGTTTTTCATATGAAAATAGACGGAACAGATGCTAAATATCTTTTCTTAGGGGATTTAAAAAAGAATGGATTGACAGATTATTTAGACCAGATTAATAATAAGAATAAGGTGACTACTCAATTTAGTGTTCTTAAAGTGCCACATCACTGCATGTTCAGTAATGATACTCTTCCACAATCACTGCAGGAAACGTTTCAGTCAACAATAAAATCAGTTATTTCTGTAACCAGCAGGTGTGTACCAGAAACAAGTAATAAAAACCCTATGATGCAGGCATTGGACAACATTAAAAATATGCAGCAATATAACACATACGATACTTATAATAAAAAGGGTATTAACAACTATTGTATATCTACAAATGGTAATAGTTTTCATGTTTATTATGAAACAGTGACTTCCAATAAAGTGACTTCTTCAGAAATTTTGAAAACAATTAATAAATAAATTGGATATTATATATATTAATAAAACTTCTTCTATGACATTGCTAATATAGTAATTTCATGAAAGAAGTTTTTATTTCTGCAAAGTTTTAGAGTTAGATTCTATTATTTCTGCCCTTTTCCAGCTTTTTCTTTTCCCTCAATTCTTTAAAAAAATTTTGCATAAGTGCTGCACATTCTTCTTGCAAAACTCCTGTTCTTACTTCCACCTGATGATTAAATTCTTTTATTTGGAGCAAATTGATAATGGAACCTGCACATCCTGCCTTCCCATTCATGGTACCGATTACAACCCTTGGGATTCTTGCCTGAACGATGGCTCCTGCGCACATCTGGCAAGGTTCTAATGTAACATACATTGTGCAGTCTTCTAAACGCCAGTCTCCCACATATTTACTTGCTTTTTGAATCGCTAATAATTCTGCATGGGCAAGGGTGCTTTTATTTTTGTTACGCTTATTATAGGCTCTGGCTATAATTTTATCCTGATGGACAATAATACAGCCAATGGGTGATTCTTCAATGGCATAGGCCTTTTTTGCCTGCTTTATGGCTTGCTTCATGTAAGCCCTGTCTCTATCATCTGTCTTTTTCCCTTCCTCTGTTTCCATAAGAACTTCTCTCCTTATCTTCCTAGAGCGTGTTTGAAAATTGCCTGCCATTCGTCAATATGCCAAAAAATTGCATAAATTATGTGAAAATCCAGCCTGCCTTCATATAATAATCGGGAATTTCCTATGATTCTCATTCCATTATTGCGGATATTTTTGGTATTTTCTGTGCAATTTTTAATTTTCAAACACACTCCAAGCATAACTCACTTAAACTTTCTGCATAAAACTTTGTATTAAGATATTTCCTTATGCTCCATAATAAATATAGACAACAGATAGGAAAAAATATAGATTACCACTGCTATTACAGCCGTTGCAATCTCAACTGTTTTTGCATTTTTCTCCACAAAACCAATCAGATCCACATTCATTCTTTGAAGTGTATACCCTGCCATACCTGGTATTATTATAATAAGAATCATGATTATTCTTGACTTCTCTGCACCAAATTGAAAAACAAAAGGCATACTAATTGCAATAAACATAATACCTGCTACTGCTAATAGTCCATAAATCATTAATTTTTCCATACTAATGTTTTTGTCTATGATAAAGCTAAGCGGCAAAGAAATAATGCTTCCTACTGCAATAGCGATCACTGACACTAAATATTTACTTGTCACAATATCTCTTCTTGTAACAGGCATTGTCAATACATATTTATTCCATTGTACCTGTTCATCGTAAGCAAAAGTACCAATTACATATGATATTCCAAATATCATTCCAACTGTTGCTAGAAAACTGCTGTCCTTTGCTTGTAATGACGTAAAAAAATACAATACAACGAGTGCCAGATATAATTTTCCCTGATGATTTGTAAAATTTAAGATATCTTTTAAAATTAAACCTTTCATAAACAAAACTTCCTTCCTATACATTTTTGAACAATTTCCAAATTATAGTATTATACTTTCATACTGTTCTAACAACATTCTTTATTTTTGACTGAAATACAGCATAATTTCTTCTAGAGATGGTTTTTCCATATTAAAATTACCATTTACTTTCTCTCTTTCTACCAAAGCTTCTACACCAAATTTATTTTTCTTTTTTCCTTTTATTGCATCAATAGAAACTGTTTCTAACTCCTCTTCACTGCACTTTAAAAGTGCATACTTTTCTAGCAGCTCATCTTTTTCTTCTGTAAATAGTATTTTTCCCTGATGAATCAATGTAATATAATCACAAATTTTTTCCAAGTCACTGATGATGTGGGAAGAAAGAAGGATACCATGTGTTTCATCCTGAATAAAATCTAAGAAAACATCTAAGATTTCTTCTCTTATCATAGGATCTAAACCGCTTGTGGCTTCATCTAATATCAGCAGTTTGGACTGATGGGATAATGCCACTGCAATGGAAAGTTTCATTTTCATACCTTTTGAGAAATCTTTTATTGGTTTCTTTTCAGGCAGAGCAAATTGTTTCACATATTTTTGAAACGTTCTTCCTTTCCAGTTTTTATAAATGCCTCTCATTATTTTTCTAATATTTTGTATTGATAAATTAGATGGGAAACAACATTCATCCACAACTACTCCAATCTGCTCTTTGACTAATTTTAATTCTGTTTCGCTGTCTTTTCCAAAAATAGTAACGGTTCCAGAATCTTTTTTCACTAAATCTAAAATAATTTTAATAGTTGTACTTTTCCCAGCACCATTTTCTCCTATAAACCCCATAATACACCCTGCAGGTAATTGAAATGTGACATGATCTAATGCAAAATCACTATATTGTTTGCATACATCCTTTACTTCTAATATATTTTCCATAAAACACTCCTTCTTTCTGTAACAATACTTTTCTTATTCTCCTTTATATACAATGGTCAGTGTTTCCACCAGTTCTTCTAAAGAAATCTCACTGATTTTTGCAGATTCTACTGCCTTTTGAATATATTCTTCGATTTTCTTCAATTCCTCTTCGCGGACAAATTCTAAATTTTTTCCTGCTACAAAGCTGCCCTTTCCTGTGATGGATACAATAAAACCTTCTCTTTCTAATTCTTCATAGGCCCTCTTTGTGGTAATTACACTAATGCGTAACTCTTTCGCCAGAACACGCATAGAAGGAAGACTGTCACCCTCCTTTAGTTTACTGGCTATAATCTCATTTTTTATTTGCACAGCAATCTGTTCATAAATAGGTTTACCGGAAGTGTTGCTGATAATGATGTTCATAAGATTGTATCATTCCTTTCTTACAAGATATATTTGAAAATACCTCTCATCTCCTTTTTTATTTATATTGTATATATTCATTATATACAATATATATTATTTTGTCAACAGAATACTCTGCCAGACAATCCATAACTTTTTATTTAAATGAATCTTCCCGGCAAATTATGCCCATTCGACATGCTGCATATCCACTTTACTCAAAGGATGTACAGCAGGCTTTCTGTCTACAGGAATCTAAAAAAGGATTTGAATTTTATCCCACGAAACATTCAAATCCTCTTATAATCAAAATACTATTCACTATTACACTATGTACCTATTTTCCATGTAAACCACATTGAAACAATGATTGGTGTCACAGCTATACAAAAGCACAAAATACTTGCAACAATAATGATAACATGATAAAAAAGCCGATATTCTTCCTTTTTATAACACTCTTCATCATTCCCCGGATTGACCATTATTGTACTTGTCTCTCCTGCTTCTGGACACTCCCCCCGCCTTTTATATCTTTCGCTTTGGTAGATTCTTGTTCCATTATATTCATATGACCAAATTGGTGCATATCCCATAAAACCTTGTCTGCCGCGTCTGATCCATTTTGTATGATGTCCAATGCACTGGCATTTTATTTCTTGTGTACATTTCCTTTTTCGCCTCAGCCCTTTTATCAGCTGTATTGCATGAATAATGATTAACCTTCCAAAAATCAAAGACTCTATTACAAGACAGACAACCAACTTTTTTAACATATCTTACATTCCTTCTATCTTTTTCTATTGACCTGCTGAAAAAAATTCTTCCACTGTATGTTTCCGATCCAACAGATGGTTATACATAATCTGCTCATACAGATTAATCTGCTCCGATTCTATGTTTTCCTCTGTCCAATACACGTTTTTATTTTTATCCACAATTTGCAAAGCATTGATAATCGGATACTCCTTATGCAGCTCCCATAGATAACTTTGATATCCGCTCATTTCCAAACCTGCCGTTTTCAACATAAGAGAGGATAGGTAATTAAGGCTGATCTCTTCTCCTTCTTTCTCTTCAATATCATAATTCGCCCAGATAAAATATGGCACCTGGTACATTTTTTCCTTTTCTTCTTCTTGCATCTGATCTAACGGTTTTCCAAATAATTTTTCATAGAAAGCATCACTAATATTCGGCTGATGATCCCCAAAGAATACAATAATGGCTGGCTCTTCTTCTTCTGCAAAATAAGATATCAGTTTTTCTATAGCCTGGTCACTTTCATGCATAAGTGACAATGCCTGCTCTGCCTTCGGATATGCCCCCTTACAGTCTGTTAAATAGATCTCTTCTTCGAAATTATCATATTTTGTTTCATATCCACCATGATTCTGCATTGTCACATTGAAGGAAAATATTTTTTCTTCTTTTCCTTTCTTCTCATAAAGATCTATAATTTTATCATAAAGACACTCATCACTGATAAATCCCCGCAAAACCTCCTGTTTTTCAAAATCCTCCATAAATGCAATCTGATCAAATCCAAAATGTTGATAAACGCTGTTCCGGCTATAGCCGTTTCCTTTATATGCATGCATCCCTATGGTTTTATACCCCTGTTCTTTCATCGTAGAAACGAGTGTTTCTACAGGACTTTGGATATAAATCTGATATGGGGAAGTTCCCTGATACATATACATAGAATCGCCTGTTAAAAATTCAAACTCCGAATTTGCTGTTCCACCGCCAAATATGGATACATGAGCAGTTCCCTTAATCGTATTTTCAGACAAATTGTTGATAAATGGTGTAATTTCTTTGTTTGTTTCCAGATTGTCATATATGGTAAAGTCAGAAAATGATTCATTCATAATGACAATCACATTTGGGTTATCTGTTTTCTTCCTGTCTGTACTTAATCTGCTCTCTTTTTCCTGTTCCTGGTTTGCTTTCTGTTTTTCTGCTTCTTGTTTAATATTCCCTACATCATATCCCTCAGGTGCCTTTACAAACAGATCCTTTGTCTGCATAAGAAAATTAAGCAGAAATCCATTTTTTTCATGCGACCAGTATTGTGCCTTTACCTGTCCATTTTGATAGATGAAATCAGTCTGGTAGAAACAGGTATAAAATCCTGCCAGCAGCAATGCACTGGCAATTTTTCTTCTCCAATGAATTTTCGTTCCTTCCAACTGAAAGACTTTTATCATTCCAAGCCCGCAAAACATGGTTGCCAGAGCATACAAAAGATACCATGTTGTTTTTTCATTTAACACATAGTGATAAGATGAACTTACATTATAGGCAGTTTTCATTACAAGCAAATCATTTGCATATAGCGGTCTGCCACGGAATATCACAAGAAAATAGTTCACCAGCATAATGACAGTCCAGAATCCTGTTCCCAAAAAAGCAGTAATCCGCAATGAATTGGTCACAATATAAAGAAGCATATATAAACTAAGATACAGTAACATATTGTAGAAATATGCATTTCCTTTTTCTGTTTTCAATACATCAAGTTTCAAATCAATCATACAATACAGATTAAGACTGCATACAAATACAACAAGAATACCGGATACTACCTTTCTATATCCTACTATTTTGCTATAGATTCCATCTTTCCTTCCTAACCTGTCCAAATAAAATAACCCATTTAATACCAAATATAAGAGCAGCATTTCTGCACAAAATTTCCACTGGCCTTGTGTATCTTTTACAAATAATGGAATGGTCAAAAGCAATGCCGGAATAAAATAGCAATGCTTTTTTATTCCTCTCCATATCTTTTCTTTTGTCATATGTATTTTCATAAACTGTTTTAATTTATCTTTCATTTTTCTTCCTCTTTCAACATTAGTAATCTCTCTTACACTTTTCTCTTACTGTGATTCAGTTTTTTGCCTGCTCTGCCAACCTGTATTTTAACATAATTGTGCTTATATCTCAAATGAAAAAAACTGCGATACAAAAACACCACCTTTTGTACCACAGTTTTACCTTATCTTTTTTATTCCACTCTGCCTTTTACTCTTTCCTCTTTTTCTACCGTAACAACAGCATAGGATCGACTGGTTCTCCTTTTTCCAGTACTTCAAAATATAGATTGCATCCCTCTTCTACATAGTATCTTGTTGGCTCCTCCAATGTTCCTATTACCTGTCCCTCACTTAAGAGGTCTCCTTTTTTCACTTTTAAATCTCCTAACTGTCCATATACCAATTCATAATCATTTCCAATATCCATTGTAACTGTCATTCCTGTTTCTACATCCTCTACAATCTCGGTTACTTTCCCTGCTGCCGCTGAATAAACTTCCGCTCCTGTAGTTCCTCCAATCAGAATGGCAGGATTACATTTGTACTGTCCTAATGTTTTGAAATAAACTCCCGAATCCATATTAAACTTCATCAAAAGTTCCCCATTAATCGGCCATAATAATCCATCTTCCTCATCAAATGAAAATGTATTTTTATTTTTGCTGCTTAATACTGCAACACTGTCCTCATCTGCTGTTTTCTCAGATGTATCTGCTTTTGTTTGCTCCTGTGATGCCGTTTTAGATCCCGCATTGCTGTTGTCTGCTGTAGTTTTTGTCTGGCTGTCTGCCACTGTTCCATCTGTAGTCTTTTCTGCTGTACTGCTTTGGTCTACTCCTGCCGTAATCCCTGGTTTCTGTGCTGTTTCTACTGGAAGTTCTGTTGCTTTTGCAATTGGATTCTCTACTGCTGGTTCATTCAAATCAGCTAGGGAATAATCATTCTCTTTGGTATTTTGCCTATTCTGCATGATACCAACAACCAATACTCCAAATAACCCTGCACAAAGACAAACATAAAAAATTTTTGTTTCATATAATTTTTTTCTCGTATTTTTCACTTATAATCACCTCTGCTTTTATTCTTTCCATGCAGCGGAAAATTATACCGAAAATATATTTTTTCTTCTTGTTCTTTTACATCTTTTCTCTGCTGTTCTGTTTTTAAATGAATCTATGCCAAGTTCCAATATTATTAAATTACACTTCTGCCGTTTCACTCTCCCTCTTATATACAAATACTGGTATTGGCGGACTATTCTTTTTATTATAATACTGGTTTACAATTACAATATATTTTTTATCATCTAATTCTTTTAGATAGTTCAAAATTGCCTCCTTCTCCTCGTACCCTGTATCTTTTCCACTGTAAATGCACATACACAAAATACCACCTTTTTTTAACAGTGAAAGTGCTGCTTCAATGGCTTCCACACTAGTGTCAGCTTTTGTTGCCAGACTGTGGTCACCACCTGGCAGATATCCAAAGTTAAAACAAATCCCATCCACTGTATCCTCTGCCTGATACTGTGTCATATTTACATGACTGTCTAAAATCAGCTGTGCTCTTTTTTCAACCCCTTGTTTTTTTAAACGTTTTCTCGTATTTTCTATTGCCAGCTTTTGAATATCAAAAGCAAGCACCTTTCCATTTTCTCCTGCCATCTCACATAAAAATAATGTATCATGCCCATTGCCCATTGTAGCATCAATGTAAATTCCTCCCTTTGCCATCTGACTTTCTAGTATGGCATGATACCATTCTGTCATCCGCTCTGGTCTCATTGTTTTTCCTCCTTATCTATAGCTTCTTAGCTTCTCAATTCCTTTTTTAGGAGCTTTCAAACCCTATTTTTCTAAAAATGCCCTTCTTTTTTGCCAGAAAATGCGTTATTTTACTTTTATCTGTTGTCCATTAAACTTCATATTTTATTCACTATGGTATTCCCAGATAAGTGTAAGATACTGTCATCTGTTATTTTACATAAAATCAGGGAGGTTGGCTAGAGTGTGTTTGAAAATTGCTTGTGACAAGATGTGCGGCACAATTTGTGGGGATTTGTTCCAAATTCATGAGGTGCAGCGGGCTGCATTGAATGAATTTTGGGTATTGTATTAGTCTCCACTTATATTTAATGCTATCTAACACAAGCAAATTAGAAATACCAATTATTATGAATTACCCAAACATGGGGAAAAACCATATACAATACGGATAACCTCTCAGTATTGCTGAGAAGCTATCTGTTATTAACCAGACTGTTTTGCCGTTTATATGTTGAAATAAACCGTTTATATAAATTCTATTTTTATTTTTTTCAAAAAGTGCTAGAGTATGCTTGAAAATTGCTTGAGACACTTAGGTATCAGTCCGACACACTCTAAGGCAGACGAAAAGAAAGGAATGGTAATTGAATATGGATGAGATTATGGTTAATTTAGAGGAAATAACAAAAAAGTATAAGGAAACATTTGCTGTAAAAAATTGCAATTTAAAACTGAGAAAAGGAAAAATATATGGGCTGGTAGGAAAAAACGGAGCAGGAAAAACCACAATAATGAGAATAATAGCAGGATTGAGTATTCCCACAAAGGGAACTATTACGTTGCTGTCAAAAAGAATAGGGACATTGATTGAGACACCAAGTTTAAATGGAAACATGACAGCAGAAGAAAATTTGAATTTTTATCGCAGACTTTGTGATAAAAAGAATACTGCTTTTTCTAATAAGGAATTGCTTGAACTGGTAGGTCTTACAGATACCAAAAGAAAAAAGCCAAAGACTTTTCGTTCGGTATGAGACAGCGTTTAGGTATTGCTGCGGCACTTTTGGAAAAGCCCGATTTTATTATGTTAGATGAACCTGTAAATGGACTGGATCCTGTTGGTATGATAGAAATACGGAATTTAATAAAAAGGTTAAATATAGATTATCAGATGACAATTTTAATATCGAGCCATAATTTACAAGAGTTATACGAAACCGCAACTGATTACATTATTATGGATAGAGGAATGATAAAAAAAGAAATCACACAAAAACAGTTGGAAATGGAACATCACAAAAGTTTAGAAGCATATTTTCTTTCTGTGATTCAGTAGAAGGAGGTCAGGAAATGAAATCATTATTTGAGGCAACTGTATATAGACTAAGAAAATCAAAGGGAGTAAAAATTGCCATAGGGCTTCTTTTTGTGGCAGCCACACTTTACTATGTGCTTGCAGCAATGATAGCTGCTGGAAAATTAGATGCTGCCCAAGCAGGAAGTGTAACAGGTCTCGGCGATTCTATGCTAATCTGGCTGTTTGGTTCTTTGATAATAGGACTTCTAGTGGGATCAGACTTTGAAAACAAAACAATCCATGGTGCCATCAAATTTGGAAGAAAGAAAATCGTGGCAAACTACATATTGACCTTTGCTGTAATTGTAATAATTATGGTTTTCCCATATATGTTCGGTTCTCTGATTTGTATTTTGTTTAAAATAAAAATGCAGGGAGCAGAAGGTACCATGATATCCATTTTTATGAGTAATATTTTGGAATACACAAAACATACATCCATAGGAAAACTCCTATTATCATATATTGGATATACATTTGTATATGCAGGGCAGCTCAGCATATGTATTCCCATAGCAATAAAATTCAAAAAAACCACAGTCATCACTGCATTTGGATTTTTCTTCGGCATGATTACTGCACTAATTTCCACTCTTGCATCAAAGGTAAAGTTGTTAGATAATATATATCAATTGACACCATACCATTATGGTATACTGCAGCTTGGTATCAATGCCAAAATAGGCGATATGTTTATAGGCATTATAGTCAGCCTTATGTTTGTGGGTATCATGGGTGTAGTATCATGGTGTCTTTTTAAAAAAGCTGATATAAAATAAACAAATATTATTTTCCAATAGAGAGGGAAAACTATGCAAGTTAAAATGTTAATTGATAAAAAATACAAGAATATGGAGATTCATGTTTGCAATGATGAAAAAATGTGCAACAGGTTTTGCTGTTTCTGCAATGTGTGGTTTGACAGCAAATATGTTAATAGAAGTAATTGTATCCATGATAACAGGAATGGACGACTTTAATCCCATTTCACCAGAATATATGGAACTGTTTACTTCACAAAGAATTGCGGTGGAGGTGCATATATTATTGTATGGCATAATAGGTGCTGCATTTTCAGGAATGACATTTATCTATGAATGTAATAGAATTGGATTTTTTCTTCAGAGCCTGATTTACTTTTGCCTTACAAGTGCTGTATGGATACCAATTATTACATTGCTCTGGCAGTTACAAAAAAATCCTTATGCATTAATTGGAACATTGCTTGGTTTTACAATATCCTATCTCATTGTATCGGTGATTGAATATAACATAACCAAAAGGGACATTATGCAAATTAATGCTATTTTAGAGAAAAACAGACAATTTTAACTGCCAATTGACTTCTATTCATTGTACCAATAGTATGGCGGTGAGGAATGATCCTCACTTTACAATCACCCACACATGGCTGCAGGTTACGCCATCCTTCCGCCTTTGTTACTTACAGCCATGTGCATACAACAAAGGAGAAACCGTTATCATTCCTCTTTTTGAAGTGCCAGTAATTTCTGATTTTCATTATGATCAGCAATTCTCCCCACACCTCTGTCTTTTAATTCCTGATATGTTTTCTTTTCCCCAATGCTCTTATATGCCGGACGAATAATCTTATCTACATTAATTAATTCTTCCACACGGTGGGCACTCCAGCCTACAATTCTTGCCATTGCAAAAATTGGTGTATACAACTCTAATGGAATTTCCAACATGCTGTATACAAATCCGCTATAGAAGTCTACATTTGCACTAACACCCTTATAGATTCTGCACTTTTCTGCAATCACTTCCGGTGCCAGACGTTCAATCATGGAATAAAGTTCATATTCTGCCGTTCTATGTTTCTCCACTGCAAGTTTTTCCACAAATTTCTTAAAAATATATGCCCGGGGATCTGAAATAGAATATACCGCATGCCCCATGCCATAAATCAGTCCCTGACGGTCAAATACTTCTCCATCTAATAACCGATACAGATATTCTTTTATTTGTGTTTCATCCTTTAGATCTTTTACATTTTGTTTCAAATCATTCATCATCTGTACAACTTTAATATTAGCACCACCATGCTTTGGTCCCTTCAAGGAAGACAATGCTGCCGCCATAACAGAATAAGTATCAGAGCCAGAAGAAGTCACTACTCTTGTTGTAAATGTTGAATTATTACCACCACCATGTTCCATATGAAGTACCAATGCTAAGTCAAGAACCTTGGCTTCTAAATCTGTATATTTTTTGTCTGGTCTTAACATGCGGAGTACATTTTCTGCCATAGACAGGCTCATATCCGGACGGTGAATATATAAGCTCTCATCACATTCATAATGATTGTATGCATTATAACCATAGATTGCTAACATTGGAAATGTAGATATGAGCATCAGACATTGCCGCAGAACATTTTCAATAGACAAATGCGATACATTTTCATCATATGATGATAGTGTCAATACACTTTTTGTCAATGTATTCATAATGTCTTCACTTGGTGCTTTCATAATAACATCTCTTGTAAAATTCTTTGGCAGCTTTCTGCTTTCTGCTAAAAATCCTCTAAATTCCTGTAATTCTTCCTTTGTTGGCAGCTGCCCAAATAATAAGAGGTATGCAACCTCCTCAAATCCAAAACGGTCTTCTTCTAAAAAGCCCTTTACCAAATCAATAATATTGTAACCACGATAGTACAGACGTCCATCACAAGGTACTTTTCTTCCATCTATTTCCTCAAAAGATTCTATTGTAGAAATGTTGGTAAGACCGGATAATACACCCTGTCCATTCTTATCCCTTAACCCCTTTTTTACATCATACTCTGCATATAATTTTTCATCCTGCATATCATTCTTCTTACATAGAGCAGAAAACTTCTCTAAATCTTCTTTCATTTCCTCCATTGTTGGATAATGCATAAATATCTATCTCCTTTCATTTTGAGTTTTCAAACAAGCATTTGTGAAACTCTGGAGTCATTGAAAATACCAGATTCTCCACTTGGAATTTTAAAAATTATCTACATGAACTGCATTTTGTATTTCGCTGCTGCCTTACAATTCTTTTCCTAAATTTTTCTGCATCTTCTTTAACACTTGCACTAGCATTTTTTTCTCACTCTGTGTAATATTATGAAATAAAATTTCCTTACATTCTTTTCTTATTTCCATAAATTCTTCTAATACCTCTGTCCCCTCTTTTGTTAATGCAATATGTATCCGACGATGATCTTTGGTATCCTCTTGCAAATAAATATATCCTCTTTGTTTTAGATTATCAATTGATTTTGAAATATGTGCCTTGGAAATATGCTTTGTATGCCTAATATCCTTTGCTGTATCTCCTTCTCTTTCCTGAATTGCAAAAAAAGACAAAATATCCAATTCAACCTTTCGAAGATCATATTTTTCCATAACCGGCAGACTCTTTTTTTCTAATAATTTTTTCAATTGCTGTCCTAATGTTAATATCTCATATTCTCCATACATAATAACTTTATGCCTCCAGATTGTTCACTAATGAACTAATTATACACTTTTGTGAAAGAAATGTCAAACATGGAAAGAACATAATTTATTGCATAGGTCCCAATATAGGTACTATTTAATAATTTTTCCTCATCAACAGTTAGATTTCCTTTTGAAACTTTTGTAATCATTTTCATACAAAGTTAATTTTCTACGTATTTTTTTAATCCCAATGCACAAGCGTTCTGAGCAATCAGTTCCCTGAATTTATCTCCAAACACATAAACTTTTTTATCATTTGTAAACCAGCCCCACTCATACTCTCTTGAAAGGAAAAAAACAGGTTCATCATATACATCTACTATACTTTCTATTTCTTTGTCATCCTCTGGACAGTAAAAATACAAAGTGTGGGTTTTATATGCATAAATATTACTATTAGCTGTCATGCACTCTTCAAGAGCGGAACGTAAAACTTCAAAACGGGTTTTCAAACTATTCTCCCCTTTGCTTTCAAAGTCATATATATCATGTGGCACAGGGATCACAAGGGTATGGGCAGCCATATCATACTGAAATTTGTTTTTGAGTTTCTCCATATGTTCCTCTTCCCTTGCTGAACCTATATCATGCCACGAGGAATTCCTCCTTTTGGTCATTCTAACCGATGCATTGTAATCATCTATAATCATACTAGCAAGAGTAATCCCTTTATTTGTACCATCTCCAACAAAATACACCTTGGGATCATCACCATCATCAAGTCGGAAAAAACCATATACATTCGCCTGATGCCCAAAAAAGAAAAAACATTCCTCCACATCAAAACCATATTCCTGAAATTCTAGAAACATATCATAAAATGCCTTTACCTTTAGAAAATGCCCAAAATCCAGAAATTGATTGCTCTCTGTTACCACAATATAGTCAGAACCTACCCACAACTCAAAATATGCACCAGCTCTTTTTAAGAATTTTATATACTGTTCTGGGAGCTTCCTTCCCTTTGGAAGGTTTCTCTGAATAGTCTCAATATGTTTTTCAGGCATTGGAACACATTTTAATGTTGTATTTTTTTCCAAAAAATCAAAAAAACTGCTTAATTCTATTTCACCATTATATGCAAATGGATACTTCTTTAACTCATTTTCATTCATCTTTCAGTTCTTCCTTTCTTTTTGATATCTTTTGTAATAGTTAATGTAATATTTTGCTGCTGAATTTACCAACTCTGCAAACAGCACAACCACTTTCAGTTTTAACCTCAATTGTTCACAGCAATTAACCTGTTAACCATGACTAAGACCGTGAATAATTGAGGTTTTTGCCTATTTTACATATAAAGTACCCTGTGAATTCCAACCTGTTACTTTGACAGAATTATTTCCCTTTTTATACTCTTTGTAATCCAATAGGACAGAACAATTCCATAAAGTATTTTTATCTCCTCTCCAGAATCTTAAAGCATTCTTTCCCTCATCTTCTTTCGTAACAATGTATGCATATACATGTTCACTGATCTGGTAATCCAGTTTATGCGGCTGATATAACTTGAAATTTTCCATTGATTCAATATCTATATCAGAACCACCATTTTCTTTTTTGGAAGCATCTGAAAAATTCACATACATCATTGCACCATTCTCTTCCCATGCAGGAAATTCAGACAAATCCAGATATATAACATCTCCTTCATGGAAATACCTTTCCAAACTACTCTCTTCCATATATTCCCAGTAACCGTATTCATTTCCTTCTGCATAATATGCATTATTTTCATCTCTTCCTCCGGCACTCCATGAGTTCCACTGTGCAGTTTTACCAGAATCATACCGGTTAAATGTAATATTATATGCACTTGCTGGAACCTGTGCTGCCCATGTTTCATCATCCAGTTTTGTCATCATATAGTGGTCATGTCCGTATGTATTATCCACAAGTTCCATAACTGCATTATCATTTTTTATCCACTTTTCGTTGGTATTGTCAATAAAATATAGTGTAACTGTAATACCTTCTAATACAAATCCACTTCCTGCAAGCGGGATCACCTGTCCATCTTCCGTAACTGCTTCATAAGTTACAAGATATTCACTGCCTTTCATATCCACAAAATCTGTTTCCGGTATAACAGAAATGTTGTCCGAGCCTGTTTCTGAAACTGCAAGGTTTAATGGTGTCTCATATTTATAAACGGTCTTTTTATTCGCAGTATCCATCACTTTTATTACCATCTGTCCATTTGTAACATCAGCATGTCCAACATTCTCTATACTGCTGTCTATGGTTATGGCATCACTTACATGAAACTTCTTACCGGATATCATAAGTTCACCTTCAAGGTCAATTTTAGGATTATCCGGAATTGTTATTGTGATATCAGCAGTACTTTCAGATACCAGTCTTTCTCCATCATAGACCTGTGAAATAACTTTATAATTTCCTGCTGCATATTCTGCTGTATTCCACATTTCCTGACGTTCGGTGTAACCCTTTGGCATGAGTTCCGGAAGTTCTTTGGCATATTCTGAAACTTTCTCACCCTCTTCATTTTTGACAATAATGATATTTGTCAGTCCTTTCGCAGTTCTGCTATTTGCATTATTATGTATCCTGTCGAAAATGACAACATCCTGATAAGAAGAATATTCCGCTTTATCAGTCGAAACTGCATTTGTGATTTTGCCTTCCGGAGTAATGACAGGCAGGGTAACATTATCCGCACTTGCGGTTCTGCTTATGCCATTTTCGTCTTTATAGGTTAATGTAATATGTTTAAGCAGAACTGCATCCGTTCCCACAACAAGTTTTTTCAATTCCTGTGGTATGGTAAATTCTAACGTTTCACCAACACAAAGCCTGTCAAATTTCTGTGTAAATGTTGTATTATCCTGTAAAACCCCAGTGAATACAAGATCAGTGGCAACTGTCCGGTCATCCACCTTTACACGCTTTTCTTCTTCCCTGCTGTTAATATTGTCATACAGGCTGTCTTCCGTGTTTTCTTCCCTATAGTCATAATAGTTTCCATTCTCTCCAACTAAATCCATAAGATTCTGATACTGTGTTTCATTGGTATCATTACCAAGTCCGATAAATGTTATATTTTTATCAACAATTTTCTGTGCAACTGCTTCCATTTCCTCTTCTGTACTAAGGCTGTCCATCACATTGTCACTTAAATTTATGACATAACGGCTGTTTTGGCTTACAAAATTATAGTTGTCTAGAATATCATACAGATTTTCTCCTTTAATTGTCTGCATTGTTATATTGGCAAATGTGAAATAGGAACGCTGCGAACAGGCATGGCTGGCATGGCTTGTAATTGGTCCATATCCGTTTCCAAAAATCTTTTCCAATTCATAATTATCTATAACAAGATTTTCTCCATCCCAAAGTGAGAGAGTATGGTTATCTGCTGCTATTTTAATATGGTGTTCCTCATACAGATTAGAAAACGGAAAGGTCTTTAACAAAGTTCCAGCATTAGAACTATTTCGGAAAGTATTCAGATTGACCTTGTCAAGGCTGTATAATCTTAATCCTCCAGAAGTTATCAATATATAATATCCGCTAATGGTTTCATCTTCTATCACTGTATTAAACAGAAATCCCCCGCCATACATACTATGCCAATCCGTATTATCCCTCTGAATATCAAAGGTAAATATTTTCTGTGAGTTGTTGTTATCCGGCACAAGCAAAAAGTCCTTATATGGAACATATTGATATCCTGTCATTTTTATGTTGTCTTCCTCATATATTATATGTTTTGTATATGGAGACTGTACATCATAATTCGGGTGGTCATATTCATTCCATGCAAAGGTGTCCTGTGCTGTCAGATATGAAGTTTCCACCGAGCAAAGATTAACGATATAGCCCTGTTTCTCAAGTTTCTTCTTAATTTTTTCAATTTTATCTGCATATTGTTTTATCAGTGCAGTATCATTAGAAGATGTGGTTAATATCAAATCTACTACCCGTTCATCCCTGATCTTAACTGATATTTCTGCATCATCCATTGATTCATAGAGATACTCTTTATCCACATCTGTTAAAATAGCTGCACTCTTGTCTGATACAAAATAGTTAGCTGTGGACTGGGCAACTACTAATTCATTAAACAAAACTTCAGCCGTAATCATATATGTCCTTTTCTCCGATGTATCCGGTGTAAAATCTCCAAGAAGAATATTGTCTGTCATTAAATCAGCTTCTGTAATTTTTTTATTGTCAGAACAGACTTCCTCACCATCGCAGTCTGCCTTCCAACGGATACTGACCTCATCCCTTTCTTCTGAATAATTCTGCAGGTTTATATCTGCATAGATGCTTACCGGATCTTTATCCCCTAATCTTGAATAGCTCTGGCTTAGTGAAAGAGAAATATTATCAACTGCCAGCCTATGCTCAATACGGAACGTCTGCATCAGTTCTGCAACTGTTTCATCATTGGAAGATCGCTTGATTTCCGCCTTGACAGTATAGGTACCTTCTTCATAATTACCAGTATTCCATACCGGATTTTTACTTTCTAAAGCAATGGTTTCACCAGAAGGCGCGTTTATAGAGAGCTCCATATATGCTTTTTCTGTTTCATATTCACTTTCAACTGTGATATTTACATTTTCATTTTTATTAAAAGAAGAAACAGAGTAACCCTTATCATTTGTAACTGTAATTGAATCCAGCTTTGCAACCACTGTATTCTGTTCCCGTACAATCAATTCCAAGAACAGTGCGGTTGCCATTGGGTCATCAAATACCCCTCCATCCTCATTCTGTAACTCATAATAGGGTGCAGCATCATATCTTCCTGTTGTTTTTAATTGAAACAACGCTGTATGGAAATGCTGGTACACTTCTGACAGGTTGTCTGCAGAAAGCTCATTAATTGGTTTTGCATTTGCTTCCAGATATTCATTTAACCCATCAATAGTATCGGATAGTGTATCCGACAATGATTGCTTCTTTATTATGCAGTCTGCCAGAATGTCTGCAATTTCTGCTGTTAATTCCAGATTAGAAGCAAGTCCCGGCTGGTATGGAAAACCACCATCGTCATTCTGCAGGGAAGCAATATAGGTTGCCGCTTTGTCCATTGCTTTTGTTTCTCCAAGGTCAGCAAGGGTTTTTAATGCAAGTTTAGTGTCAATGATGTCGCTTGCGTAACCTTCGAAAAGTCCAAAACCTCCATCTGCGTTTTGCATACCTTTGAAAACATCCATATCTTTCTCATTCTGAAGCTCATTAATCAATAACATGCACGATAAATTATCACAATTCAAAATATATATCATTTTAAAATAATCAGTTGACAAGCTTAATATATCAGACAATATCTCATTCTCATACCCTGTTAAAATTTCATACTCAAGAATATTGGCTATGTTTGCTGTGACATAATCCCCACTCACCCCCCAAGCACCATATTCATCCTGATTTAAACTAAGATAACTCAATCCGAACTCTGTTGCATCCTCAACAGAAGTGGTAGTTACTGTTTCTTGTTGCTCTTCCTCTGATATTTCATTTGCATATATCAAACCGGGTGATATATTGATTAATTGCAAAAGAACAATAAAGACAGCTAATAATCTCATTATATTTTTCATAACTTTTGCACTCTCCTTTCCTAAAAAATGTTGTCCTAGAAAAGCATATCTATAAATTCCGTATACGTATCTGCAACTTTGTAAGTCACAGGTTTAAACTCTCTGGACTTCAAATGATCCCATACACATACACTTGGATTTTCTTTATTTTTCCTAAAGTCCAGACATACAAAATCTCCCCGTAAATCATAATCCCTATCAACCAATTCCGCAATGGGTAAGATTTCCCATCCTACTAAATGAGGATCTACAACCATCTCCGCATCTATTTGTGTGAGAATAGCATCAATATCATAATAACCATCATCATTATCTGCATCTTCCAAAATACACATAAAGTGTTCTACCTTACGAACTTGTTCCTGCCCTTCACACATAAATTGTCCCTTATCAGGAATTCCACCATTAAACTCCTTTAAGAATTGTCGATACTCTGCTGGTAATTTTACTCCCCAATACTCTTCTTCACGTTTAATAAATGCTTCGTCTGGTTTATAGGATGGTGTATCTGTTATTTTTAATTTCATCTTTTTTATTTGCATGCTGTAAAACCCATGCTCTCCTTTCTTTTTTATAATCATCATTTACTTCCGTGGTGCGTCTGCCCACATTCCCTTTGTTCTGCCACCATTATGTGTTACACTATGGTGTATTCCAAATGGCACCAGTTCCATCTTTCCAGGTTCTTCTGAATGATGCCATACATATCCCTCTACTTTTCCACCAATCTGTTCATTAAGCCAGTCAAACTGTACCTGATCAGTTGCCTTCCACAACTTTTCTGGTAAACGCAAGGTTTCCTTCACCACACCGGCTCCTTTAAAATCTGCAAATCCATATTTCATACCTTTAACTTTGGTAACTTTTACATCAGGAATATATCCATTTTTAATCGCTGCTTGTTTAACTACACCTCTCTGTGTAGAATCCAGTTTATCTCCACCTTTAATATCTATATCCCATTTCCATTGCGTTTTATTGCTTTTTATAATATCTGCATATAATCTGGCATAATCATCAACAACTTCATCAAATGTCTTTTTGCCATCTAAAAAGTCTTCTATATTACTTTCTGGTGTTTCATGATTTCCTATATTCGATTGCGAACATTTTGCATTGTGAACACCTATTCCAGTATTTCCAACAAAATAAGTATGATTATCTGCCACCCTGAAATTATAAACTTCTATCGGTGATTCCAGTATCTCATGCTGTATCTGCTCTACTATAACATACTCTCCATTTACAGTACAGAGAATGTCACCTGCACGCAGCTCAATAGCATTAACAAAGCCTTTTTGTGGCACATAGAATGGATGATTTGGTGTTGTAGTGATTGTTTCATTATTCACCTGAATATGAATCAGCTGACTGCTTTGATTTACAAATGTTTCTTCAACAAGTTGTTCTGAAACTTCCTGATTTTTCGGGTTAAAGCTTAATACCTTATCTCCCTGTACTACTGTTTCAATAGATATCAGACCGTTTGTCGTTAAGATTAATGTTCCTGCAGTAAAGCAAGCAGATTCATTATATTCCGGAACTTCTTTTAGTTTGTTAATTATTTCGGAAATGGAAGTTTTTAATTCATCCAATTTGGGTTTTATCGCAGGCATGATGGCTGCAATTGTTGCCACTGATGCAATCTGTATACATGCTTCCTGCAGATAACGGACATCCCCAGTCTGGTAAAAACTGTTGAACAAACCAACAAGTTCATATACCCAATCTAATATCAATATAAATTCAAACACCATAAAAGCATAAGCAACCCATCCAAATGGCAGAACTGAAATTACTGCTGCCTTAATCAACTCATAAAGAATAACTGTTACCAATCCACTGACAACATAATTAAGATATTCTCCTATCACTTCCCCCGCAGTCATAGCTCCGCCTGCTAAGCCGCCTGAAATCATATAGGCACAAGCAAATGTATCCGGGTCAAGTATCATATATCCGATACCGGACCATTGGTTTATTTCTATTTCCTGTTCTGGTATAATAACAATTTTACCAGCATTTACAGATGAAGAAATTTCCTGTTTGACTTGTTCAGAAATATCAAGAGTGTTCATTTCACTTGACATATTTTCTTTTGCTACCACATGAATCGGTATATTATTTTCATCGGCATATTCTAAAACTTTAATCGTCGAAACAGATTCCACCCCTGTTATCTGTTCAAGAATACCATGTTCCATGGCAGAAGCATATATTCCTGTCTGGAGCATATAAGTTTTTTCATTGCCATTATCATTTCCATTAGAAACAACACTATGAACATCATGCCCGATATCAAGAAAGATTCCACCTTCATTTAATTCAGCAGGCCTGTTAAACATATATACAACATTTACATTAAACCCTACTATGCCTATGCTCAAATCACGTGTTGATGTCACATTATTCTGTCCTGCCGCAACAGCATTAAACATATCAAGCTGTGCAAAATATGCCTTGGCAACACTATTCAGCATCTCCCCCATTGCCATATCTGTATAAATATTATCTTCTGATACAGTTTCTTTCAGGTTCTCCATATAATCTGCTGATTTTTCCAATTCACCTGCTGAAACCGTTCCATAATCAAGTGCAATACAATAAATTCCGCCTGCTGCAACTGAATTTTCCACCTTACTGTCATTCTTATTCGGGGACCCATTGTGAATATTAATTGTATATTTCTGCATATATCCGGCATTGCAGACACTTCCTTCTGCTGCAACTTCTCCATCAATTATGAGCTGCGGCTTCAATTTCAAAAGATATGCGGGTGTTTTAAAAATACCTCCATATTGCTCCAACACCGCTTTGTCTGCCTCTGAAGCCGGGGTATAGGCCAGCACAACACGCTTTCCGTATAAATCCGGAGTATACAGCATTTTATCAATTGATTTTGAGCTGGTAAATTCGAGTTCATAAGCTGAATTACCAATTAAGGAGAAGGAAATGCTGTCAGTTAATTCAAGTGGAATATCATCAAAAGAATCCATTTTTTCCAATACATCATAGGGGAGCGTAAGCGGAAGATAGCCTAAATCTTCATGAACAATTTCACGTCCTCCAAACACTTCCTCTCTTGTTGACTCACCATATCCATTTTCTAATATATATTTTGCAAAGGCTGAATTCTGTTCATTAATTTCTGTTGATATTTGTCCAATGTTTACACTGTATATTTCCGAATCAGAAGTTAAAAAATTACTTTCATCCTTTAAATAATCTGTTAATGATGTAAGGTCTATTCCTTCCAGATGATTAAGCTCCTTAAAACTAACATCAAGGGGTATCCACAGACTTTCACCGGATTGATTGCCTGCACCGCGATAATCTGTATATGGCACATAAGCCTGTACCCATACATGCTCAAGACGAGCAGCAACAATATCTCCATCTTTTGTCAATCCTGTTACAGGGATTCCTAATGATGAAATCATCCTAAGTGCAGCATTGATATTGTCCGCTGCAGTCCAGTCCATTGCCTGCTTGGCAGTAATTTCTATTTTACCGCGGACATAATGTGCCATAATCCCCCTGTCACGTAAAACTGCTATTAACAGGCTGGAAAGATCATAATCATTTCCTGCTTTCTCTTCAAATGCACCGACAGAACCTTTACGAGAGCCGTAATAGAACTCAGGCATATAATTATCTTTTATGTATTGATATACTTCCAAAACACTGGATAAATCTGCAAATTCTGAACGGATTTCATCATTCATTACTGCATCATTTGTAAACTCCAAATCACTCCTGCTATAACTTTCATTTCCAGCTTCATAAGCAATCGCCTCTGTTTCTGCATATGTTTCCATTGGGATTTCATCGCCAGAAATATTATCAAATGGTAAATCCTCTGCCAAAGCAAGATATGGTTTTTCAGAAAGAATGATGTCTTCCATTTCATTCAGAATTGTTTCAGAATTTTTCTCATCCTGCCCACTAACACAGTTTTCCAATTTTTCAAAACCGGATAGCACTTCGGAACGATAACGGTTATATTCGTCTGTACCATTATCTGTTGTATCCAGTTCTCTGGTCACTTTATCTTTCAGAGTTGAAACCAACTGCGAAAAATCATTCATGGCAGTATTGAACTCTTCTTCATCGGCATAAGCCGCAACAAGTTTTTCATACCCTTCCTTTAATAATTCACTGACCTTACCAATTTCCGTGCCAGTTTCAGCAAGATTCAATTCACTAATCGGCCTAAAGTTATCACTGCCAATACTAACTGTCGTTTGAGAATTTTCTTGATTACCTTTAGAACTCGTCACAAAAGAACATCTATCTCCTATGACATATACACATGTTATTGTTATTACCAATAACAATGCAATTAATTTTTTCATAGACCAATGTTTCATTATTTTGTTCATAAGCATTCTCCCTTACATTACAATTTAAGTATTTTATCTTAGTTATGTTAAATTTAACACCTTCTCCTTTCCTTTTTTCGATATTTAGGCAATTGCGAAGCCCTATTTACTTTGCAGATATTTGTGTAAATTGCCATTAGGGCGCAAGGCACGTTTGCACTACCTTGCTTATGATAGATCAATCTGCACAAATAAATTAAAGTTACCTGGAGTTTCATAATTACTTATTCTATATTATACTAAATTGTTTTGCAAAATCCGTCGAAATGCGTCGAAAATACACTTTTATGTCTATGATAAATATTTGTTTTTTATTTTATCTTATTAAATATTTGTTGTATCATTCTGTCATGTCATTCATACTCTAATCTCTATTTTTGAAAGTGACCTCTGCATCCAGCAAAATTTACTGTTTCTCATTTCTATGAAAGTACCCTTTTTTGCTTTAGCAAAAAACTGAATTCAGGTATACCCTAATGGGCATACCACAATTCATGCCCATTGGGGCTGGCAGACTTCGTCTGATAAGGTATTCCGACATGCATCTCATAACTTTCATTTATGGTGGTGCACTAAGGATACATGGAGGTTTTGTATCTATGGGAAACACAAAATAGGGATTGCTATAATTTTCAAACATGTTCCAGCACATGTTTATAAAAAATTCGCATATATACTTGCCAGACCAACTGTAATAATACCTGATACTGCTATAGACAGACCGCTCATCGCTCCTTCTATCTCGCCAATTTCTATGGCTTTTGCGGTTCCTACTGCATGTGCTGCAGAACCAATTGCAATTCCTTTTGCAATAGATTCTTCAATGTAGAAAATGCGGCATACATTCTCTGCAATTATATTTCCCAATACCCCTGTTATGACAATGACTGCCACCGTAATAGTAACAATTCCACCAAGTTCTTCTGATACTCCCATACCAATTGCGGTTGTAATGGATTTTGGCAGAAGAGTAACATATTGTTCATGGTTAAGGCGGAATGTCTTGGACATAAGCCAAATGCAGGTTACACTGGATAATGCACCTGAAAAAATTCCTACTAATATAGCTGCCATATTCTTTTTCAGTAATTCTATCTGTTCATATAATGGTACTGCAAGACAAACCGTTGCAGGGGTAAGAAAGTAGCTTAGATACTTCGCTCCTTCATTATATGCATTATACTCTATATGAAAGACCTTTAATATAATAATCACTGCTGCAATGGAAATAAGCAGAGGATTAAAGATTGCCATCTTCCATTTTTTCTTCAGCCAAACACCACATTCATATGCAAATACACTGACTGCTACACCAAAAAAAAGGGAGTTACTTATCATTTCTGTCATTAACGTTTCCAATCCTTTCTTGTTGTGACATAAGTTGTTTCTGAACAGTTTCTTAGATTCTATCCTGATTATTTCTCTTACTGTTCTGCTTCTTCCGTATTAAAAACTGGGTCACTCTGCCTGATACTGCCATCACAAAGACTGTAGATACTACAAGAATAACAGTAATTGGTATAAGAATATCTTGTAAGGCACCCCAGGATTCCAGTAAACCTACCCCTGCCGGAATGAACATAAGAGGCATGATTTCTATTAGGAACTTTGCCGTTTCTTGTACAGCCTCTAGTTTTAATATTTTAAATTGGAGTGCGCAAAATAGAATTGCCAAACCATAGATGCTTGATGGAATCGGAAAAGGAAGCAGATCTTTTAACAGCTCCCCCACAAATGATATAAGCAAAATGATAAGGAATTGTTTGACATATTTCATATTTTCAGCTCCTTTCTTGATTATAATATTATTCTTTCACACAATAAAAGCAGATATTCTCTATCTGCCTTTATTGCGGACATTTTATGCTCTATTTTGCACAAGCAGGAATACAAATGCTCCTATCCTCTCCATTACACGTTCCATCAAAACAATACACTGGTTCATAAAATCCTTTGCTGTCTAACAGATAACTAATGGAAACTTCATCAATGATAACCTCTTTTTCCTTCATTTTTGAATCTGTATACAGGTATTGCTCCAAAAATTTTCCCTTTAAAATCTCCTCATATGCTTCCTTTTCTGATATGATTTCATATTCCTTATATTTTTTATAAGTAATGATATTGTTGTGAAAGCTATGAATCTTTCCCTGCTTTGTTATCGTACATTGACATTGTCCATCTATAAGTACATCGCCTGTCAGAAGCATATCTGCCTTTATAATATATGTACCATCCCCATTATCTGTAAATTCTGTTCCCTCGGGTATCTCAATCAAAAATTCAGCAAGCATTTTCTTTACTTCATCGAAACTAACCCCTGATTGTTTTTCACTGTCCATGCTTGTATAATCTGTATACCATGTTGTCAATCCCACATAATCCACCCATACACAATAATTACCATCCATAGAATAGTATACCATTGTATCCTTATAGGCATCATTTTGACTGGTATCTACCTCAGTACCTGCCACAGCAAATATTTTTGCTGCTGTTTCCAATGTATCTTCTTTAGAGCCAGTGATTGCCTGATATACATCAGATTTTCCCCGGTTCTCACTAAAATTTTTCTCTGTGCTGACATGAATATTTGACATATCCTGGCGATAGTTGTATGTAATATTCATATTTCCCAGTTCCTGTTTCTGATATGCCATAAACAATCCTGCAAATATTGCAACTGTAAGCAATAACGGTATCTGTGCACAGACAATCCATATGGTTTTGCCCCTTTTATGTTCTACTGCTGTTTTATCTATAACAGTATCATTTCTACTACTTTGGATTGCATTTACAATTGTTAACAATATCATTCCAATTCCATATCCAATTACACATCCAAGGGTATTATTAAATATATCATCAACCTCAAATATTCCCCTTTTTGTGACAAGCTGTATTATCTCTATCGCCACTGAAAAACCAAATCCCGCCAAATAACTACACCAGAATTTTCTGCACAGCCGCAGCATAAGCGGAAGCAGCACTCCCAATGGTACAAACATCAGAATATTAAAAACCAGATTATTACATTCCTTTGTCAACCCGCCATTCCATGCCATTTTATAAGAACTGAATAAATGCATATTGATACCTGTCCCCATTCCTCCGGCTCTTATTCCTAATGTAGCACCCAGCACAACTATCACATATACAAAAAATATTCCCCATGCAATTAATGTGACTGGTTTCACTTTTTTTGTTCCCTTTAACTGTTTTCTATAAATTATCACATAACCAAGTAAAAATACCGCCATAATAAAAATAGTACAACCTATTCCTAAAACTGCATACTCCTTTCCTATACTAACAATGTCTGAAATTCTCATATCTCTTTTCCGTCCTTTCTTCCAAAGTATCTTTCATTTACAAACTCTGCTTATGTCAGCACCAATGACCATAGACTTTGTCGGAAAATGTCCGTCAGCCTGGATGGCATGGATTGCGGTATGCCCAAATAAGGACACAAGTTGTGATGCACATCTTGTAACAAGCAATTTTCAAACACGCTCTAGTCCCTCACCCTACGGAATTATCATTTTCTTCTGCCCCTTCCCCTGCGGGTGTTGATGGTGCTTTTTTCTTAATGGCAAAAACGACTTTATTGCTGGTAACAGCACGATAGGTACGTGTCGATGCTGCTTTTGCAACTACAGTATAAATGCCTGGTTTTATGGCCTTTTTTACAACCTTTCCTTTTTCATTTTTGAATGTATAGGTAATTTTTGCTTTCTTATTTGTGTTCTTTAGTATGGATACTTTTGCAGGTTTTCCATCATATTCCTTATTTGGACATGCAATACTCAGTTCTCCTTTTTTAAGCGTAAATTCGTCTATTGTTCCAAAACGGTATTTTTTCTTTTCCAAATATGTAAGCACATCATCTAATGCCTCACAGTTTGATTTTGAAGTATTGTGAATAAGCGGCAATGCCCCTTTGTGGTAATTCTTCTTAAAATGATTGACTACATATTCCTTCCCCGGTTGGTTATCTACATCATAATCATAATATGCCATACTCCAGAAAATCGTTTTATACCCCAAATCTTTTGTCACTTTTAGGGTTCTTTGGCTGAATTCTCCCATTGGCGGACGAATAAAAGGATCCATTGTATAACCCGTTGCTTTTTTATATGCTTTTGCACAATCTGTGATTTCCTTTTTAATATCAGATACCGATTTACTTGGTAAACTTGGATGTGTACTAGTATGGTTTCCAACTAAATGCCCTTCCTGTTTCATCTGCTTTACCAGTTCGGGGTTACTTTCAATAAAAGGCTTTGTAACAAAAAAGATTGCCTTCGCATTATGTTTCTTTAGTGTTTTTAAAATCTTTTTTGTATATCCATTCTCATACCCACAGTCAAAAGTAAGATAAATCACCTTCTTTTTTGTTTTTGTATTCATATAATATGCATCATAATCCGATAACTTTATTCCCTGCGGAATACCGCCCCCTGCTTTTTCATGATACTCTTTCCTTACGATATACCAGCCATACCGGGTATTAGAATATTGGGAATAATCTGTTTCCTGTACTGCTGCCATTACCCTTTGTTCCTTTTGCTGTGGCAATTCTTTTGCTGACTGCATGAAACAAGAGAAAACCAGCAATACTGAAAGTATTCTCTTACTCATATTTTTTCTTTTTTTCATACCTTTTTACACCAAACCTTTCAATTATGTATTTTATTGTTTTACTGTTCGTTTTTACCATTTCTTTTTAGTATAATGAGCTGCTTTCATATATCCGCTGTAAATCATATTCCATAGCATATTTACCGCTGCTCAGCCATACAGAAACGGTTAAGAATCCTAAACAATATAGTAACAGAACCGGTCCATACCATCCTCTGTATTATTCTCATCCAGCTTCAATGCCAATTTTCTGCCATTACCAAATGCTGTACCATCCAATGAACGGTAAAATGGTTTTGACAGTCTTGGACTATCTCCCCCTGCATTTCCAATTTCTCCTCTGATTAATGTAAACCTGCATCCTTCCTCCTGTTCCACTTCTAATAGTTCCCTGATTAATGCATGTACCATCATGGTTGCAATCCCTCGTCTTCTATATTTTCTATCTACTTTTATCATTTGAAGATGTACACTAAAACTTCTGACATCTTCTATATTAAGGCTCTCCCGCAGATAATACTTTACAGACAAAACTGCTTTCTTGTTATTATGCTCATCTATCAGACAGATGGAAATGTAATGTTTTTCATCTCTTTCTAATATGAGCTGTTCTGTTTTTTTCTTTTTAAACATACATCCTAATTCTTTTTTCATCTCTCGCAACCCCAAATTTTTATAGAATATTTTGTTCAAGAACCATCATTCAGAAATGGCTATACATGACTAAACTGTAATCATAGTATAAAAGAACGAAGAAGTAATTTCAATACCTGCCTGCAAAATTTCCTCTTGACATTCCAAGTGTATTAATGTATTATTGTATTGTTTATTTAATACACTAATACAAAAATCCAGGAGGTGTTTATATGCCATGGGAATTCAATCATGACCGTCCAATTTATCTTCAGTTAATAGAAACGATCCAGCAAAATATTGTTAATGGCACTTACAATTCAGGAGATAAACTTCCGTCAGTCCGTGAACTTGCCACTGAGGCAGCTGTCAATCCAAATACAATGCAAAAAGCATTAAGTGAATTAGAAAAATGTGGTTTGATTTATACCAACCGTACTACGGGACGATTTATCACAGATGATACACATTTAATTGAAGAAATGAAATTTAATGCAGCAAAGGAACTTATGCATGAATACTTGCACAATATGAAAAATCTCGGTTTTTCATATAAAGATTCTGCTGCCTTGTTACAACATTTAGTATCAGACGACACAGATGAAGCAGAATACTAACAATGCTGCTTATTTTGTAAAACAATCACTCTAAAAAGTGACACACAAAATTTATAAAGAAAGAGGGAACATGTATGAACACACTTGTTGAATGTAAAGGATTGACGAAATATTTTGGTCCTTTCACCGCTCTTGATAATGTTAACCTTACATTAAACAGAGGGCGTATTATTGGTTTGCTTGGACCAAATGGAAGCGGCAAAACGACTTTTATCAAAACCCTAAATGGGCTTTTAGTACCAAGTAAAGGAGAAATTCTGATTAATGGTAATGCACCTGGTATTGAGAGTAAAAAAGTAATTTCTTACCTTCCAGATAAAAATATGTTCTGTAACTGGATGACTACCAAAAACCTGATACAATTTTTCAATGATTTCTTTGATGATTTTGATGAAAAAAAGGCAGAAGAAATGTTACAGCGGTTAAACCTTGATCCAAATCAGAAATTAAAGGCAATGTCAAAAGGTACTTTAGAAAAAGTACAGCTTATTATGACTATGAGCCGCAAAGCATCCCTTTACTGTTTGGATGAACCAATTGGGGGCGTAGATCCTGCTTCCAGAGAATATATTTTAAACACAATTATCAACAATTACAGCGAGAATGCTTCTGTACTAATCTCTACCCACTTAATCTCAGAAGTAGAAACTGTTTTAGATGATGTAATATTTATCAAAAACGGCCAGGTATTCCTTACTTCCTCTGTAGATCAAATACGTCAGGAAAAAGGAATGTCTGTAGATGCGTTATTTAGGGAGGAATTCAGATGTTAGGAAAATTATTAAAATATGAATGGAAAGCAACTGCAAGAATATTTTTACCATTGTTTGTCCTTTTATTAATCTTGACACCAATTACAAAGCTAGTATTATCACTTGATATTTTCAAGGGATTCACACAAATCATCCCTTCACTTACTTTAATCTCTTATATCGTGTTGATTATTGCTATTTGTGTCACTGCTTTTATTTTTATGATTTACCGTTTTTATAAAAATCTGTTAACAGAAGAAGGCTATCTTATGTTTACCCTTCCAGTCAGTGTACATTCTATCGTTTTATCAAAAGCAATTGTATCTTTCTTTTGGACTATATTATGTTATGTTGCTGCTTTTCTTTCTATTACAGCAGTAATCTATACCCCTGAAACAAAAGATCAGTTCTTTTATTATTACGATGTAATTACAAAAGGTTTTTACTCAGAAATGAACATATCCCTTACCGGATTGATTGTATGGAGTGTTGTATTGATGATACTATCACAAATATATACGATTTTCTATGCCTATTGTTCCATTGCAATTGGACAGCTGTCCACACACAAAATAGTAGGCGCCATTGCTGCCTCTATTGCCATTTATATTATTATGCAGATTATTTCCTCTGTGGTACTGCTTCCAATTTCGTTTACAGCAAACTCAAACAACCCACAACAGGTAATCTATAATACCTATATTATTATTGGTGCACTGAATATTATATTTATTGCTGTATTCTACTTCATTACAACAAACATATTACAGAAAAAATTAAACTTAAACTAAAGCATGTTGAAAGGCTGGCTGTTTCAAATAGGAACACATTTGTTACAGTTTTGCTTAAAATAAGAATCAAAGCGGTGTTATACTTTTTTCTCAGCATAACACCGCTTCTCTTTTTAAAGGGCACTTGAAAGTACTTAAATATTATCACTATTTGACCATTATATCTTCTCTAATTGTCCCGCTCTCCAAAATAAGAATCCACACCATCTGCAATTCCCTGTGCAAGCTTTTTCTGATATTCTTCCGTTGCCATCTTCTTATCTTCTTCTTCATTGCTCATAAATCCCATCTCCACAATCGTTACAGGAATCTTACTCCAGTTGATACCACTCATGGTATCTGTTTCCCAGACTCCCTTATCTCTTGCCTTTGTTACCTCTACCATATGCCATAAAACTGTGTCTGATAACTTACGACATTCTTCATACATATCACCGACATACGGATTATCTTTTGTGGGTGATACCATCATAATTCCTGTTGTATTGGTATTTTTAGAACCATTTGCATGAATCCTAATAAATATGTCTGCCCCTGATGAGTTTGCAGCTTCTGCCCGCTCTACATTGCTGATACTGACATCATTTTTCTCTCTTGTCATCACGACCTGATATCCTCTGGATTCTAATTCCTCTTTTAATTTTATGGATACTTGTAAATTTAATTCATATTCTGTTAATCCTGAAACAACTCCTTTGGTTCCTGGTGCCACCTTGTCCTTTGTTTCTGATGCTCCAGGCCCCACTGGTTCTTTCCCTGTATCTGCCTGCTCCTGATGCCCTGGATCAATTGCCACAATATGTTTTATCTCTGCTGGTTTTTCTGTGGTCAGATATTCCGTCGCAACATAACATATCTTCCCATTATATAAAACTCTGCTCCACAAATCTCCTACACCAACACGGTATAGTTCTCTTCCCTTTGCAAGTGTGATAACAATATTATCTGTTGTATCTGTAGAACTTTCTGAACGTACATTTACAGTGTCTGTTGTGTATACTGTCTCCTGTACAGTTTCATATCCTGCTTCGGGTTCTACAGAAATAGTCTGTGTTGGTGTCACTGTCTGCACTGGTTCTGTAACCTCGGGTGTCGCTTCTGCTGTCTGCGTTTCTTGTGTCTTTTGTATATTTTCCTGGCTATTGCAGCCTGTCAGTAATATTGTTATGACAAATGCCAGTACTGTTCTAAAGTATCTCTTTTTCATTTTTTCCTCCAAAATATATTATTCTTTTCATCCTGTTCCCTATCTTTATTATACCTAAAATGAAAAAAGTTTCAACTTCTAATTGCTCCTCTCTAAATTGGCAAACTTCGTATACTGTGACAACCATGCAAGCTTTACGGTTCCTGTGGGACCATTTCTCTGTTTTCCAATAATGATTTCTGATATTCCTGCTTCCTCCGAATCATGATTATAATAATCATCCCGGTAAATAAACATTACCACATCGGCATCCTGCTCAATGGCTCCGGATTCACGAAGGTCTGATAACATTGGTCTTTTATCTGGTCTCTGTTCCACCGCACGGCTAAGCTGTGACAATGCTATTACTGGTGCATTTACTTCCCTTGCCAGTGCCTTGAGAGAACGGGAAATTTCAGAAATTTCCTGTTGTCTCGATTCACTTTTCTTACTACCTGTCATTAACTGCAGATAATCAATAATAATGAGTCCCAGATTGTGTTCCAATTTAAATTTCCTGCATTTCGACCGAAGTTCTGATATAGAAATACCTGGTGTATCATCAATAATTAAGTTAGAATTTCCTATCAGCCTTGCACTTTCTACTAACTTTGCCCAGTCTTCGTCCTGTAGTTCTCCAGTTCGGATGATCTGCGAATCTACCTTAGAGTTCATGGAGAGAATACGCTTTACCAATTGTTCCTTTGACATTTCTAAACTAAATATTGCTGTTGTAATATCTGACTTTAAAGCTACATATTCTGCAACATTAAGCACAAAAGCAGTTTTTCCCATAGAAGGTCTGGCAGCCACCAAAATAAGATCAGATGGCTGTAATCCTGCTGTCTTGTAGTCCAAATCATAAAATCCTGTAGCAATTCCTGTTACAGTTCCTTTGCTTTTTGAGGCTGCCTCAATACTTTCAATAGATTGCAATACAATATCACGGATACTGACAAAATCACTAGAACCCTTATTCTGCACAATATCAAATATCTGTTTTTCCGTTGTCTGCAGAATATCCTCTACTGGTTCTTTTGCCAGATAACAAGTATTTGCAATTCCTTCTGTAATCTTTATCAGTCGCCGCAATACTGCCTTTTCTTTTACAATATCAGCATAATATTTTACATTGGCAGATGTAGGTACTATCTTTAACAGTTCTGTTATGACTTCTATTCCAGCAAGTTCTTCCGGCAATTCTTTTTCTTTCAGCTTGTCAGACAAGGTAACAACATCTACTGGTTTATCTTCCTGATACAAATCTGACATTGCCTGAAACAGAACACCATATTGTGTGCGGTAAAAATCTTCACTGTCTAGTATTTCTGTTGCTGTTGTAATAGCATCTTTATCCATAATCATGGAACCTATCACAGATTGTTCCGCTTCTACACTATGCGGAAGTATTTTTTTGATTAATGTTTCTTCCATAGAATTTCCTCGCCTCTGGTATAACAAACAATAAGTTTTAGAGCGTTTCGTTTGGCAAAGTATATTTCTTCCATAACACTGCTTCACAAACAGAATCGACGCGCTGTACTTTGGCTTAGAAGCAATGCTTAAAAGAAACAGTCAGTCAGGTCAAACTGCTGATAAACTTCTTGTTTGTTACTCTAAAGCATGTTTGAAAATTCATTGCCACAATCTGCACGCCCCACTTTATGTGTGTATTCTGTGCCAGCCATCCAAAACTTTATTTTCATTATACTAGTCTTCCAATTTTCTTTAGAATTAATTGAACCACTTATATAAGTGGTTCTAAAAGTTTTTACCAAGTCATAATTCAGCCTGCTATTTTTCAGTTACTTTTACTTTCAATTCTCCAGTCACTTTTGGATGCAGCTTAATTGGAACATGATATGTTCCAAAATTTCTGATTGCTTCAGGCAAGTGAAATTTCTTTTTATCCAGTTCATATCCTAACTGCTCTTTTGCTGCAACCGCAATTTCCTTTGCGGAAACTGAGCCAAAAGTCCTTCCCCCTTCACCTGCTTTTAATTTAAGTTCTACCGTTTTTCCTTCTAACTCTTTTGCAAATGCCTGTGCCTCTTCATAAATTTCCTGTTTTACCTTTTCCTCATTCGCTTTTTTAAGCTTCAGATCATTTAAGTTTTTTGCTGTAGCTTCTACACCTAAATTCTTTTTTAAAATAAAGTTTCTTGCATAACCATCATTGACTTGTACTTTATCCCCCTTTTTTCCTAATGATTTTACGTCTTCTAATAAAATAACTTCCATTTCTTATCTCTCCTTTATAATTCTCCATTTTCATTCATTTTTCTTAAAGTTTCTTTCATAAGCAGCTTTGCCCGTTCTATTGTGCAACCTTCTAACTGAGCACCTGCTACACTCATATGTCCGCCGCCGCCTAATTTTTCCATAACAACTTGAACATTTAGTTCGTCTATGGACCTGGCACTAATGTAAATTTTTCCATTATATTCTGTCAATACAAAGGAGGCTTTGATATTATTGATATCTAACAGTTCATTTGCTACCTGTGCACCTAAAATGGTCGGACTTTCCACACCTTCTGCCCTACATTCTGTAATAGCATATGCATTTAAAAATACCTCCATATGGTGGACCGCCTCTGCCCGCAGCTTATACTCTAACATATCACTTCTGAACATTTTCCTTACTCTTGTAATATCTGCTCCGCTTCGGCGAAGATATGCAGCCGCTTCAAATGTTCTTACGCCGGTCTTTGTCAAAAAATTATTTGTATCAATCATCATTCCTGCATACATGGCTTCTGCTTCCACTGGTCTTAATTTCAATCCTTCATCCACATATTGTAAAACTTCTGCTACCATCTCACATGCAGAAGATGCATATGGCTCCACATAAGAAAGTACAGCATTATTAATCGCTTCCCCACTGGACCTATGATGATCAAGTACTACAATTGTCTGAACCAATTCCAGCAATTCTCCACATTCTGTATAGTTTGGACGATTAACATCGACTACTACAAGAAGTGTATTTCCATCTGCCTTCTCAATTGCCTGACTGCTATTTAGGAACATATTTTCTGTATACTCTGAATTCCCAATAAAACGATTCATAATCGGCCTGACAGAAGTGGTAATATCATTAATAACAATATGTGCCCTTCTTCCAAGAGTTTTGGCAATCCGATATACACCAATTGCAGCACCAAAGGAATCTACATCGCCAATTTTATGCCCCATAATCAGAACACTTTCTTTTGCTTCTATCAATTCCCGCAATGCATGTGCTTTTACTCTTGCTTTTACACGGGTTTTCTTCTCTACCTGAACACTCTTGCCGCCATAATAAAAAATTTTCTCCCCTTCTTTTACTACTGCCTGATCACCACCACGGCCTAATGCCAAATCCATCGCTACTCTGGCATAATCATAACCGCCCTGATAACTGTCTCCATTTACCCCCAGACCCATACTCAAGGTAACTGCAATATCATTTCCAATATTGATACTTCTAGCTTCCTCTAATAGGGAAAATCTTGTGTTTTTCAATTGTTCTAAATACCGGTGCTTGAACATAAAAATATATTTATCTTTTTCCAGTTTTTTTATAATCGCATCAATATTCTGCATATATTTATTAATTTTTCTGTCAATTAGCGCCAGCAGCAGAGAACGCATTACTTCATCAACTGTTTCTAAAGCCTCTTCATAATTATCCAGATACAAAAGACCTACTACCATTTTCTCATCTGCAATCTGTTTCATATAAGAATGGATTTCTGTTTCATCATAAAGATAAATGGAAATCAGTGCATTTTCCTGTATCCTTGCACCTTCTTCAATCATCTTTGCATCTAACAATTCTTCAATATAGCTTCTTCTAAGCACGACCCGGTAATCCCTGTCCTCTAAACTAAAATACATTTCTACATCATGCTCATCTTTTGGCAGGCGATTTGGCTGTATGCCCGGAAATACATTTGCAATATTTTTTCTCGCTGCTTTTTCATTCCCAATAATATCAATGAATTGATTATTTCCCCATAAAAGATGTCCATCCGTATCTAACAATGCATATGGCAATCCCATATCCTTTAGCAACTGCCTCTGTACCTGACTGAAATCTACCGCATACTTTACTACATCATTCAGTACATCTGTTTTCTTTGATGTATATAAAATCAGTGCTACTATCAGATAAATAATAAAATATACGAGCATCACCAATCCTGCTTTTTTGTTAATCAAAAATATACTTATATTCATCACAAACAAAAGCAGTGTTAAATACAATGGCCATCTTAAATATTTTTTCAATGCACCTTCTAATTTCAATTGTTTCTTCTTCATGTGCTCAATTTCCTCCAATCATGCGGCATTTCACACACATGCAGGCTGCTAAAAACTTTCTACTTCAACTGCACCTCATGAATTTGAACCAAATCCCCCACAAATTGTGACACACATCTTGTAACAAGCAATTTTCAAACACGCTCTAGTATATTGTCACATTGAGATTCATAAAACTATGCCAAATGAATTTCCAAACACACTCTAGATGCCGCCACATAAAGCATATGCAATTTTGTTCGGTATACGCTTCTTAACGAGTTAACACCATCACAGACAATGATTCTGCTGTAACTGTTTCCCCTTCGTTTACCTTAAAAGTCTCTAACACTTCTACACCAGCTTCTTTTTTATTGATATATACGCTCCATTCCCCTGCTGGAATTGACACAGAAACCGGCTTACGGTTTCCATTGTAAATCACTGTTATCTGTTCTGCTGTTTCTTCTTTAACAGGCTTATCAATTGTATATGCCACTACATTTTTCTGCTCTTCTGGCAAAAAATGTAAATGCTTCTCAATCATATCAGCAGTTGCCATACGAAGTGCAGGGTGTGCTTTTCTAAATGCAATCAATCCTTTATAATAACTGCATATTTCCTGTTCTTCTTTTTTTGCATACCACTTCAAACTGTTGACAGAATCAGGTGAATTATAACTGTCTTCAATAAATGTCCCCGGCTCTTTTCCCGGTTTTGTTCTTAAAAACTCTTCTCCTGCCTGAATAAAAGGAATTCCCTGTGCTGTAAATACAATAGCTGCTGCCATCTTATTCATTTCTTTTCTGTCTTCTACCGAATCCTTAGGATTGGTACAAGCTAATTTATCCCACAATGTAATATCATCATGAGCAGATACATAATTAATACTTTGGGATGGTTCTAATGCCCACTGTTTCATATTCTCTAAATTGTCATAATCAACTTCCCTATGTTTTGTTGCACCTACTACACATGCTTTCACATACTCTTCTAAATCTTCTTTTCCATTCACGAATCCCGCTGAATCCAATATAAATACATTTCCTTTTACAGTGTCTCTGATATCATCATTGAACATACCAATGCCAGGCATTTCTGCTGCATTGTCTTTAAATGCTAATTCCTTCTTGTCCAGCAAAGGCGGCTGTGATGCCCATCCTTCTCCGTACAAAATAATAGTCGGGTCAATCTTTTTCATCTCTTTTGCAATCTCATTCATTGTATCAATGTCATGAATTGCCATCAAATCAAAACGAAATCCGTCAACATGATATTCTTCTGCCCAATAGCATACAGAATCTATCATATATTTTCTCATCATCTTATGATCAGAAGCAGTTTCATTTCCACAACCCGAACCATTGGCAAATCTTTCCTCGTTCATTCTGTAATAATAACCCGGAACTGTTTTATTTAAGTTAGAGTCAATACTTTTGTAAGTATGATTATATACTACATCCATAATAACGCGGATGCCATTTTTATGAAGTGCCTGAACCATTTTTTTGAATTCCTTTATTCTCACTTCTCCATGAAATGGATCAGTAGAATAAGAGCCCTCTGGCACATTATAATTAATTGGATCATATCCCCAGTTAAACTGTGGTTTTTCCAAATGTGCTTCATCTACAGAACCATAATCATGTAGTGGGAGCAAATGTATATGGGTCACACCCATTTCCTTTAAATGGTCAATACCTGTTGCCAAACCATCTTTGCTTTTCGTTCCTTCCTCCATAAACTGAATATATTTTCCTACATTTTGAATATTCGCACTCTTATCAGAAGATAAATCCCTCATGTGAAGTTCATAGATAATGGTATCTGTTGGCTGTTTTAATTCTGGTTTTCTGTCTGTATCCCAATCATCAGGATTTGTTCTTTCCAAATCTACAACCATTCCCCGTTCTCCATTTACTCCAGCTGCTTTTGCATAGACATCTACCGCTTCGTTTGTCTGTCCATCAATATCAATCTGATAGGTATAATAAACACCATGCAAATCTTTCTCTGCCAGATAGTACCATGTTCCGTTTTCCTGCTTTTCCATTAGTATTTCCTGTATCAGATTGTCTCCTGTGCCTTCTTTATACAAACATAGTATCACTCTATCTGCTGTAGGTGCCCATACACGAAATGAAGTAACACCTTCTTTACAAATACTTCCTAAATCATTGCCATCATAATAGTAATTCTGATCTAATTCATGATAATTCATGTTATCGTCCTCCATCTTTCATTTCTACACAAAAAACCGGTTACCATTCAGTCATACCATTCATCCCTTATTTTTCAGTGTGAAGCACATCCATTGTGATATACCTTATCAGACAAAGACCGCCAAGCCCAAATGGGTATAAATTGCGGTATGCAGACTAGGTATATCGAGATGGATATTATCTTCCAGAATATACATTTGAGCAAAAAATTATGAACTGGTATACTAATTATATTATTGCACAAACTATCCTCCGAAGCAGCAGTTAAAAAATTACCTATTTTTTCCACAAATTATACCTATCTTTTTATTCTATCATATATTATGAAAAAAAGCAAAAAATATTAAAAGATTCAGCAGGAAATGATTGGATTTTTAGTTTCTTATCAAAATACAATATACTTACAGTTTGACCATTCCATTCCCACCTTATTTTTAGCAAGAAGTACATCCATTATAATATCTTCTGAATAGTATCATCACCCATAAATTCATTTTAAACAAAAAGGGCTAAATTATCATGATTATGGAATTTTTTAAAGATTTTGGCTGCTTTAACGAGAAATTCAGGTATGTAACAGTCAGAACACAGCTAATGATTAATAGAACATGCGTGCAAGAACATAAGAAAATTATTTAAAAATAAAAACTGTTTTTTGAAGATACTTCTGAAATAACTTCCATTGATATTGATGAATACAAAATAGGAGAAAAGTTATAAAAACAGGCAAGAACTGCTGCATTAAGCCAAAATACCACCATATATTGCTATCAATATTCTGACTGCAACCTAACTATTGTTGTATCATTTGATTTTAATGCAACAGTCCCTGTTACTTTTCTACTTGTAACTATAATAAATAAGAAAACAAATGCCAATATTAATTATGCCCATCCATTATAATAAAGGAGTGTCCCAACTACATTTAAAGCCATACCGAACAAAGCAATTGGATATTGTAATTTTATGATAAAATCATCTATTACTCCTCCTTTTTCCATTTGTTCTATAGACTCTGCTTCTTTCTCTGGTACATCTTCTTTTTTCTTGTCACCCTCGTAAATAAGCAGCCAGATACCAAGAAAGATATAAGGAAGTATATCATTTAAATATCTATTGCCAAAATGGCTTCCTCCCATCGTTCTATGAAGCATTAATGCCGCCATATGCACTATTATACAAAGGGGAATACCAAAATATAAAATCGGATTTCCTTTTCTCTTCTTCATAATACCGCGAATCCAGTATATTCCATAAGAAACAAACAATGGACTTACCAGCCAGAACGCATTTCCATCAAACATGTAGAACTGAACTTTACCCTCTTTTGTAAATACCGGCAGCCGTAAACAGTTCTTTAAATTTTCAGCAAAGAATTCAATACCAAACTGTCCTTTTCCATCTCTTGTATGCTCTGGTAAATAATTATGCCCAAATTCTGTAATACTTCCAAACCTTGCATAATTTAATATCATATAAGAAAGTGCAATGATTCCCACAGGAATTGCCCAATAAAATTTTTTCTTTAAAAAATACCAAAAATTTTGTTCTGGTTCCTGTTCCTTTAAATTGCGATACAGTAAATAGACCAAAATCGGAAAATACAGCACCTGTAGCGGACGGCAGCCTACAGAGCACCCCCAGAAAAACAATGACCATCCACCTTTTCCTTTCACAGCATAATAAATTGCCATCAGAGATAATGTTAGACATAAATTTTGTGCGATAAACCATACCCATCCATCCATTGTAACAAGCACTACATTCGTCCCTAAGAATAAAAACAATGTCCAAAAAACTGCATGTTTTCTTGTTTCTTTTTTCAACCAGAATAATTTTACTGCATAAATACTTCCTACTAATATAGAAAACAGTGCAATCCATCCATCTGGTGTATTCACTCCCGTCAATGCAGCAAATGGAAGCAATAAGTACGACGGAAACGGTGGAAAACTTACAAAATATTTCTCGCCAAGTATCGCCAATTCTAAATATTCATAATTCATTCCCAGATCCAGACGCCCTTCTAACCATGCACAAGCCTGTAATGTATAGGAATTATACGGATTACCTGACCATGGCCATTTTCCTGTAAAGGCTGACAATACAAGATGAATAAGAAGCATACTCAATACTACAATAATCATGTCTGCCAATTCCCCTAAAAATTCCTCTTTTTCCTTCATTAATTTCCATACCCTTTCTAAACTTACATTTTCTTAACAAGCTATGCCGCCTATCCCCCGCAAAAAATGCGCCTGCTATGCATGCCCGCTTGCTATGGAGTACTTGACTGGACTTTATATAACGACACTCCGTCTTGATTATAAACACACTCATACATAGATTGGAAGATACTTTCATCCATTGCAGGGTAGGAAGCACGTTCATCATCCCCCACTAATATATAAGAAACATGATACTGCTTCAATAACTCTGTTGTACCAGCAGGATTATTATACATTTCATTCACTGCAATTTCTCTATCCTCATAATCCAAACCATGATAATACAAGAAAGTACTTGAACCACAGACAATACTTCTTCCTGTTAATGAATTAATTGCATTGTTCACTCTTGTATTTGTTAAAATTATATCATCTTCTTTTGTATTTTCCTCAATATATTCACAGACCTTCACTTGACTGGCACTGTACAACTCATACTCTGAATGATATTCCCTTCCTAATGTAAGCACTGCTGAAATACTGCATATAATTAAAATAAAAGCTACAAATACGATACTTCCTGTCTTTTCTAACGGACGAATTTTTCTTGACACATTCATTACAAAATCTGCAACAATACAGCAAAGCAATCCATAGGCAGCAAATAATAATTTATTATTATCATAGATATTAGGCTGGAATACCACAACTTCTGTAATTGCCCATATGAAAAATGCCGGTAATACTGTAAGGAAATTTTTCTTCTTACTATAAATAACCGAAGGTATTGTCAAAATCATCATCAAACCGATATTTTTCAGGTAGAACCATAAATAAAGATCCCCTTCATTAGACCAGTTAAACAACCCCTTTACAAAGTTGCCATTACTTGCTTGCTTAAATGTCCAGTTCGTCAACTGTGGAACTGCACAAACCAGTACAATCAAAAGAAAAATTCCCCAAGTTCTTAATACTGTATTTAACTTTCCATTATAAATTACTTGATAGAAATAATAACAGATTACAATACAGACCACTCCTGCTATTATAAGAGCAAACATCATTCCTGAAGTCTCTATGCTATTTTGAAAACCTGGAAGATACTGTAACACTGACATAAGAATCATTCCTATTATTACAATATATTTTCCAAGAACATTTCTTTTTTCCCCAATATTTTCTTCTTTATTGACCATAAAATAAAAGTCTGCCAGTACCCATACCATACAAATTAATCCAAGTGCCATAAAAGAATGTGTATGAATGAGAGGAAGACCTCCTCCTAAAATTCCGGCAATAACAAAATAACTTGTTTTTTTCTTCTCTACCGCCCGATAAATCAGTGCTAAAATTCCAAATAGCACCGCCCATCCAAATAAGGTAGATCTTTGTGGCAATAACATGTCCGCAATGACATTTACCCACCGAACATTTTGCTGTACATAGTTGGTTGGAGTTGTATAAAATTCCGTAAAGATATTTTTAAATATACTAGGATCTCTTACCAATCCATTCATAAAATAAACAAATCCAAATCCGCCATTAAAAAAGAATAGAATCCATGCAACACAACTCTTTGCCTTATCTTTCAGCCAGACTTCTGCCAACAAATAAAATCCAAAAAACGCTTGTAATATTGCAAAAATCATTGGCAGTATGTAAGCGATACGCAAAGAACTTCCAAAAACATAAATACTAGAAGAAATACTGTCACATAAAAATGGATATGACAACTTTGTGCCTGGCAAAATAGAATACTCTGGTGGAAAAGTTTTTTGATTTGCAATACTTGTGATAAAGCTAAGATGCAGATTCATATCTCCATAAGTACACTGTCCTGTCCACATCGCACCATCCCTGCTTAATAGTGTATGACTGTTTAATAAAATACAGAAAAAAACAAAAGTTGGAATAACCAGCCAGAAAATCCGATTGGTAAACACCTCTTCTTTCCAGTTGATTTTTTCAACAGTAAACAGGGGCTCTCCTGTCTTTTTTGCTTTTTTCTGAAAGTAAACCACCACTCCGCATACTATCAAAGCATATAAAATAAGTGCTGCTATATTGGAACTTTTTGTAAATCCCATAAAAAATGCCATAATAAACGGAAACCATTGCAACGAAAAATTGCCTATTATACTTCCAAATAAGATCTGGAACATTCTCCTCTCTTTTTTAAAGCAACATTCAGCAGCCAAAAGGCCTAATATCTGATAGATAAGAAAGTACAGAATTCCTATCACATTGCCTATCAAAGAACCATACATACATTTATTTCCCCCTTTTATTTTCTCTGTAAATAATTTTTTATCATTCCTCTTCTTTCCAGTTTAAAGTGTATCATATGCTCTTTACAATGTCAATTATCCCCTACACACAGCAAATGTACCAAATCTGTAACAGTTCATTTACTTCTCTGCTTTTAGCAGGCTGATTCTAAAAAATCTCCTCATACACTGTTTTCCATCAAATGGAAATAATGGATACAAATATCCCTTTCCACCTATTGTTTTGTTTGTGAGTAATGCAATCAATACCAGAATAATTCCAATAATAAAACCATATCCATGAAATAATGCTGTTAAAATCAATAATGCAACTCTCATAAATTTTAAAGCATACCCTAATTCAAGGTTTACCTGTGTATAATTTGATACCACTACAAATGCCATATATAACATTACCTCTGCATTAAACCATCCTGAACTTACTGTATAATCCCCTAATACAATTCCCGCAACCACACTTAATGGCAGACTCAGCATATCTGGTGTATTTACGGCTGCCATTCTAAGACCATCAATGGCAAATTCCAGTATAAGAAATTGTAAAATGATTGGTACATTTACATCATTTGTGATCAGTATAAATGACAACCAGTCAGGTACCCATTCAGGGTGCATGGTCAGTAATAAAAACAATGGTGTCAGCACAACTGCAATAATATTACTTATGATTCTGGAAAGCCGGAGATAGCTTCCTGTCAGTGGCGGAAAGTAATAATCATCTGCTTCTTCTATAATATCAAATATAGAAGATGGAAGTATCATGGCAGAAGGTGAATTATCTACTAATATTACAATTCCTCCTTCTAATATAGAAGCTGCTGCTGTATCAGGACGTTCAGAATATTTGAATTTTGGAAATGGATTGTACCATTTATGTTTACAAAGACATTCTGAAAGGCTTTCCTGGTTCATTGTGAGAGAATCAATATTGATACTGCCAATTCTCCTTCGCACTTCTTCTAACATTTTCTCATCTGCCCTTCCATGCATATAACTGATGACTACATCCGTTTTAGAACTTTTTCCAATGGTACACATCTCCATAACCAGCTTCGGACTCCTGATACGTCTTCGAATCAATGCAGTATTAAATACAAGTGTCTCCACAAATCCATCTCTTGACCCTCGCATGACCCTGTCCTTTTGAGGCTCTTCCACACTTCTTCCAGGATACGTTCTACAATCAATACAGATAACCTTGTCATAACCATCTACCAGTAACAATGGTACCCCAGACAACATATCTTTTTTAATGTCCTCTAAATCTGTCCGTAAATCCACTTCTCCATAAGGAATATTTTTTTTTGACATCTCATGGGCGTCTTTCCCTAAGTCCTCCTCCTTCAAATCCATAAAATACTGCATTAATTTCTGCATCAGTTCATCCTTTAAAAAACCATCTATAAAATAAAAACATGCCTTCCTTCCACCTACCTCCATAACCCTGTAAATTAGGTCAAAGCTTTCTTCTACCTCTAACATTCCATCTAACAGCTTTTTATTTTCTTCAAAATTTTTTGACAATTTCTTCATCATATTCCCTCCTTCAATTCATGTGTCCTCTCGGAAACTCCTATGCCTCTATTTTTCAACATTTTTTTGCTCCCAAAATTCCACTTTCACCTCCATTTTTCTGTAACATTTGCTTCTTTTTCTTTCCATTGAATTTAATATTTTTTCCTATTTTTTTCTGTAAATAACTTGACAGAAACCTAAAAATGTGCGGTCGCTTTTGCTGGCTTTCCCAGCAAAAGCGACCCTTTGTTTTATAAGTAACTTTTCAATTTCACATTTAAAACAAAGGAGGGCACATTTATGTTCAAACCCGAATCATGGCAGAGCCACGACGAGTATAGAACCATTGTCAACACTTACGGCCGCAGGCTTTCTCGCAACAACCCCAAGTATTCTTTTGACCTTTATGATAAAGAGCGGCAGAAACTGTTAAACCTTTTCATGTAAATATTCTTCTGAATAGCCGCTGAAATTATTGTAACAGTTCAAGCCATGCCAATCCATCATTTGTCAGATACATGCCAAAAAGCATCATTTCTGCAGCATCTCATTCTTTAAGGGTAGTGTTACCATTTTATTGTATTTTAACCATTCTTTTTATCTTTTAGGATATTACTTTACTTATATTGGTAATACTTAGAAATTGTTATGAAGTAACTTTTAAATAGTGTAGAAGATTTTTCTTCGAGAGTGCTGCTCAAAAAACAGGTGCATAGCAGTCTGCATTGAATGAATTTGGGGCAAATATCTTCGCAAAGCGGTGCGTGCAGATTGTGACAATGAATTTCTGTCCTGCAAGGCGGAGGAATGAGGTGCAGCGATGGCTATGCTGATTCATGACACTGCCACAGATGGAAATTTAGGCAAGTAGTTTTGTCAGATATCAACGTGGCAGTACACCAGCTGTTAGTTTGTCTTCCAGTTCATGTTCCACATAAATTTCTATAGTATCACCTGCTTTTACCTGTTTCCCTACAATCAAACGGACAGATAATGTTTCCACGTTTTTCTACAAATAATGTTTTAAATTAAACAAAAATCTTTGCTTGAACCAGTTACTTTCCCCTTAGATTACTCACTATAAAATGATATATATTCTAAACAGCCGCAAATTTTCTTAACCTAAAAAACAAGAGTGTCGTATTTTTATAAAAGTTAAAATATATATTGCATATTATTTGTATTTATTATATAAGTTATTAATTTTATAAAAATCTTGTATTTTTGTTATATTTATTATATTCTATATATAACGGAGGAATGGAGAAATGTTACAATGAAATAATTATTATGCCAAAAACCACTGGACTTAACTAAAAATTGTGGTGAAATACAAAAAATAACTATATTAATATGGGGCTAGAAATGGAATTATGCTGGTGTTGTATATGACGGCACACAGCAGTTGCTTCCTTCTTCAATTCTAGTAAACATATTGACTACAAATGTAATTTTAAATCCGAATTTTTTATTCTGTACATTGTTAAACATTCTTGTATGTGTAGCTTTTATATTATACATCTTTATACTAGGACGTGTTTGAAAATTGCTTGTTACAAGATGTGCGTCACAATTTGTGGGGATTCGTTCCAAATTCATGAGCTGTAGCTGGCTACATTGAATGAATTTAGACCAAATATACACACAAAGCGGGGCATGCAGATTGTGGAAATGAATTTTTAGGCACACTCTGGCAGAAGCCCTTAATAAATCTTTAGATTCTATGAAATGATAGGTTAGAAAGGGCTGACAGTAATGCTATGTTTAACAGCAAACAAAGTTCAGAAAATATATCCGTTAAATCACTTTGGAAAAATATTACAAAAAGTATATTGGGAGGTATATTATGTTTTCCACATCAATGAAAAGAAAAATTATGACAGGTATCCTGCTATTTGCAACATTAGCTACACCTGTTACAACAAAAGCAACTACAGTTATCAGGCAATTGCCAGTAAATAATGGTACAAAAATAATGGGCTGGGCAGATGCTGTTGTTAATTGGAATTTGATAGGAAAGGATCAGTGTGCAGCTGGTACAGTTTCAAATACCGCGGATGAAGGGTATTCAAATGTTACTATATATGTAGCAGCATATAAAAACGGCACTATTAAAGCAAATTGTTCTAATTCGGGACAAATTCACATTGAATTACCAACCCCATTAAAAATTAATTGTGACTCTTTCTACTCAAAACATACAATTAATAATGGTACAAAAACATATTATAGGGCGATGTCCACATAATAAAATTAATACTTAATAAAGCAATATAAATAAAGCGTGTCTGAAAATTTATTGTTACAATCACATATTCCACTTTGTTATACTATTTGCATTACATTGTGATACACATTTGCAACAAACAATTTTCAGACACATTTTGAAAAATCCACATGACTTTTCATATGGACAATAATAAAAATGCTCCATAATATACAGGAGGATGATCAATTTAATGAAAAGACTAAAGCAAATAATTTGCAGATATCCACTATCTAATGTGAGTGTACTAGTTATATTCATAATTGCATATTTTGCATTTTATACTGGTGCAGATTTACAAAGAAGTATTGTAAGATTAAACAATGATACGAAAAATTATCAATATATTGCAGAAAAAAGATTCTTATTATCCAGCTCTCAAAAAATAAATTTATCAGAAATTTTGAAATGTAAAGAGGGGAATATTAGTATTGAGAATATGACAGCATATCGTAATTTTGATAAATCTACTTGTTTAATTAATATTATGATACAGCAGAATGAGGATTTAAAATATCCTATTGTTAGTGGTAACTATATGGATGGTGAGAAAGACAATATTATTCTTTTGGGACAGAAACTAAAAGAATTCACTTATACAAAAGGTAAAATAAATTTTATAGAATTAGATGGAGAAGAAATAGGGTAATAGGATATATAGGGAGCGAATATTCAAATTTAATGGATTATAATATGATTCTATATTATGGAAGAATAGGAAAAGCGTTAAAAGAGAAGGTTTTCACATCTATGAACAAAACAGGAATACAAGTCATAATTCAAAGTGATAAAAACAACGTTGACTATATTTATAATCAGTACCTAAAAAGAAGCTCTAGAGAGAAATATGTTATATCTGATGAAATTGGTTCTATGAATATTGTAAATGGCACAAATTTAGCAACTAATAGAAATTATATGATATTGATTTGTATATTTTGTTTTATTAATGTAATTATTGTTTCTGAAGTATGGATTTATCAAAGAATACGTGAAATTGGAATTAGATATACTTTTGGTTGGAGTAAGTTTCGAGTTTTTATACAATTATATAAAGAATTATTTTGTATTTCTATTGTTGCTACATTAATTGTATTAGCAGGTCAAATATTTTTATCATTTGCCTTTACTAATATATTTTTATTTGATTTAATGGATATTCTTAAGAACTTGATAATATTGTTGTTTTTTGCTCTTATATTTTCATTGATCACATTAATGTATCCTTTGTGGATGATCATGAAAATGACACCCATATTAGCATTGCAAAAAGATAAGGAGAACTAAAATGCATTTAAGAAATAAAATTAAGTATATTCTTCTTCAAATATATCATAGAAAATTTTCTTTTTTTCTATCAGTGTTAACAATAACAATCGCTTTGATTGTTTTAAATTATATACTATTTCAAGGTATTGATTCATATTATCAAATTATAAAAGTGAATCAAACAATAAAGCAAAAGGACTTGGTATATAATATATAGTTTGATGATAAAAACTATAATATAATAGATGCTGAAAAATTATCAAAATTTTTAAAAGATTTAAAAAGTATTAAAGGTGTAAAAAATTTTGGAAAATATTTTACATATTCGCTTGTTTTTGAAGAGTTACAAAATGCACCCAAAACATCAAATATTTATAGAGAATATAATGTGCAGGACATAGTATATATTGATAAATCACTTTTAAATTTTATTGATTTAGAAACAACAAATGGAATAGCAGTAGAAAAAATTATGAATAAAAAAAATGATATACCCATTGTTATTGGTTATAATTATAGAAAAGTATTATCAGTGGGAGATGTATTAACTAATAAGTATTTGGATAAAAATTATAAGGTGGTTGGTATCATGAAAAAAGGGACCGAATGGATTTCAAATGGATTATTATACTCTAACCCAAGTACAATGATATTAGACGATTTTATGGTGGCAATAACAGATAATGAATTATTAAAAAAAAAACACAGACATTTACTTTTCTTATATGGATAATATTTACTTAAAGTTAGAAAGTGAGTCCGAACTGCAAAATCTAAAAAATAAAGTAGAGATATTAAGCAAACATTATAACATACCTGTCACATTAGTTTCTATTGAAGAAAAAATTCAATATTACAAATCAGATAACGCAGCCATATATAAAATGGCATTTGGTTTTATGCTTGTAGGAATAATTATTACTACTTTGTCTGTATTTATGGCATCTAATGTTACTGTGATGCTTAGGAAAAAAGAATATGCTATTATGAATGTAAATGGTTTTTTTATGTCAGATATTATAAAAATGTTATTATTTGAAAATGCTATAAAAATTAGTATACCTTTAATAATAGCTTATAATCTAGTGAGTACAATTATTGTAAATGAGAATTATTATACAATACAACGATCTATAGAAATTCAACATATTGTTTTAGTAGTTATGATTTGTTATTGTGCCATATTGCTTATAGTTTGCACTATATTTCCAATAATATTATTACAAGAAAAAAGTCTGGCAAAAGTTTTAGGGGGAAAATATAATGATTAAATTGAATATGGTAACTAAAATTTATGGAGAGAATAATGGCAAAACAGTAGCATTAAAGGATATCAATCTTGAAATTAATGCTGGAGAATTTATTTCAATTATGGGGACATCCGGTTCAGGAAAAAGCACATTATTAAATATTATTGGCGGAATGGACACTATTACCTCCGGAAAATATTATTTTAAAAATAGTAAAAACAGCTCTAATCCTGAAATAAAGATACATGAGTTATCCTCTAAAAAACTTGAACAGTTTAGAAATAATAATATTAGTTTTGTATTTCAGAATTTTGCACTAATGGAAAAATACAATATATATGAAAATATAGAGCTTCCGTTAGTTGGAAAAAATATAGAAAAAAAGAAGCGTAAAAAAAGAACTTTGGAATTAGCAGAGCAGTTGGGGATTAGAGAGCTTCTAAACAAATATCCCTTTCAAATTTCTGGTGGACAACAGCAGCGTGTGGCAATAGCACGTGCTTTAGCAGCAGAAAATCCGATTATACTTGCAGACGAACCTACTGGCGCCTTAGATGAAGAAAATACTGTAAATTTAATGGGATTATTGAAAGAAATCAATTCTAACGGAAAAACAATCATAGTAGTAACACATGACTTAAAAGTTGCAAAATATTGCAACCGTATCATTACACTTACAGATGGTAGAATAGAGGGCGAAAATATTGCAACAATATAATGAATATGAAATATTAGTCAGAAAAAAGCAGGTGCTCTTAGAAAGAATAAGAAAAAATAAGGATGAACTAAGACAAAGTAAAAGAAGATTTAACAAATGTATTAAAAAAATGATATTTTCTTTTCTATTAATATTCATTTGTTATGGAATTGTGTACATCACAGACTCTGAAAATTTTATAATGTATGTGATGTTCACAAAAACAAGAATAGCAGCCACTGCCTTTATGTTTGTTATGATAATAAGATTTTTTTGGAACTTTTTTATATTTTTAGGGGAATATGGCATGCCCACTTTCGCATCGTTCTTTTGCGGGGGCACTAAAGGAACCTACGCTGAAGTAAAAGAGAGAACAACTCAAGATATAGCAGAACTTTATATAAAAGTATATTTAATAGAAGATGAATTAGAGAATAAAAAACACTATAACTCTTAATTAAGTCAAAATGGATACCTAAAATCTACTCCTCTACATTCTTGTAACAATACAACTGCAGCCAATGTATTGGGCTTGCTACCTATGCCTTACAGTAAGTGCCGCACAAAATGAATTTCATACTACTATAGTTTTGCTATAATAACACAAACATGTCAAGAGCGTGTCTGAAAATTCATTTTCAGACACGCTCTACTCACATTCATCTTTGTAACAGCGCTTCTTAATTTTTATACGATTATACACCTTATATTAACTTTAAAGATATCATTATTATTTCTTTGTTTCTATTATTTTATTGCAACTGTCCTTGCAGCCAGTCTGTCTTCCGGTTCATGTTCCACATAAATCTCTATGGTATCACCTGCTGTTACCTGATCTCCCACAATCAAACGGGCAGATAATGTCTCCACATTTTTCTGTAAATAACGTTTTAAGGGTCTTGCACCATAAACAGGGTCATAGGCATGGTCAATAATAAAACTTTCCGCTTCCGTTGTTAATGCCACCTTCAGCTCTTTGTCTGCCAACCTGTCATTCAGTTCTTCAATAAGCAGCTTCATAATGCCATTGATATGCATTTTCTCCAATGGCTTGAATAGAACAATTTCATCCAGACGATTTAAAAATTCTGGTCTAAAATGTCCCCGCAGTTCCATCATTGTTTTCTCTCTTGCCTCGTCACTGATTTCCCCTTGGTCGTTAATGCCCTCTAACAGATAACCGGAGCCGAGGTTTGATGTCATGATTAAAATTGTATTTTTAAAATCTACCGTCCTGCCCTGTGAATCTGTAATTCTTCCATCATCTAATACCTGAAGCAGTACATTGAACACATCTGGATGCGCTTTTTCTACCTCGTCAAACAATACAACAGAATAAGGCTTTCTCCTGACTGCCTCTGTCAGCTGCCCTCCTTCTTCGTATCCCACATATCCCGGAGGTGCTCCAATTAAACGTGCCACAGAATGTTTCTCCATGTATTCACTCATATCAATACGAACCATATTCTGTTCATTGTCAAACAGCGCTGCTGCAAGGCTTTTTGCCAACTCTGTCTTTCCTACTCCGGTTGGCCCCAAAAATAAAAAAGAACCAATTGGCTTTTCAGGATCTTTGATACCTGCTTTGGAGCGTAAGATAGCATCTGCTACTTTTGACACTCCTTCGTCCTGACCTACTACTCTTTCATGAAGTACCTTATCTAAATGTAAGGTCTTTTCACGTTCTCCTTCTGTTAATTTCGCCACAGGTATTCCTGTCCACCTGGAAATAATTCTCGCAATCTCTTCATCTGTTACACTTTCATGTACTAATTCTCTTTCTTCGCCATTTACACGTTCTTCTTCCGCCTGCAGTTGTTTTTCCAGTTCTGGAATTCTTCCATATTGTAATTCTGCTGCCTTGTTCAGATCATAATTTCTCTGAGCAATCTGCACCTGATTGTGTAAATCCTCTAATTCTTCTTTTAATTTCTGTACCCTTTCCACAGAAGCTTTCTCACTGTCCCATTTTGCCTTTGCAGTCTGGAATTCCTCCCTAAGTTCTGCTAACTCCTTTTGTAAATTTTCCAAACGTTCCTTGCTTAAATTGTCAGTTTCTTTTTTCAAAGCAGCCTCTTCAATTTCCATCTGCATAATTCTTCTTCGAATATCATCTAATTCCGTCGGCATGGAATCTAATTCTGTCTTAATCAAGGCACAAGCTTCATCCACTAAATCAATTGCCTTATCAGGCAGGAAGCGGTCTGAAATATAACGATTTGATAATGTAGCCGCTGATACCAATGCCGCATCTGTAATCTTAACACCATGATATACCTCATAACGGTCCTTTAATCCTCTTAAGATAGAAATGGTATCTTCTACAGTAGGTTCTGCTACCATAACCGGCTGAAATCTTCTCTCTAATGCAGGGTCCTTTTCCACATACATTCGGTATTCATTTAATGTTGTGGCACCGATACAGTGAAGTTCTCCTCTTGCAAGCATTGGCTTTAACATATTACCCGCATCCATGGCACCATCTGTTTTTCCTGCTCCCACAATAGTATGCAGCTCATCAATAAATAAAATGATTTTCCCATCACTCTGTTTTACTTCTTCTAATACTGCCTTTAAACGCTCTTCAAATTCACCTCTATATTTTGCACCGGCAACCAATGCCCCCATATCTAATGCAAAAATTGTTTTATCTTTCAATCCTTCTGGTACATCTCCACGGACAATCCTTTGTGCCAATCCTTCTACTGCTGCTGTTTTACCAACACCAGGTTCACCAATCAATACAGGATTGTTTTTCGTCTTTCTTGATAAGATACGGATTACATTTCTGATTTCGCCATCCCGTCCAATAACAGGATCCATCTTCTGCTGCTTTGCCCTCTCAACAAGATCATAACCATATTTCTCTAATGTGTCATAAGTTGCCTCAGGATTATCGCTTGTAACTTTCTGATTCCCCCTGACCGTAGACAATGCTGTTAAGAAACGTTCTTTTGTAATGCCAAACTCTTTTAACAATTGCTTGATTTCCTTATCAGCATATTTCATCATGCATAAAAATAAATGCTCTACTGATACATATTCATCCCCCATTGCTTTTGCTTCATCTTCTGCACATACAAGGACTTTATTTAACCCTTCTCCAACATAAATCTGTCCACCGCTAACCTTCGGACGTTTTTTAAGAAGACCTTCTACCTGTGCAATAAATACCTCAGGCTGAATTTCCATTTTCTCTATCATTTTCTTGATTAAGCTATCTTCTATGGTCAAAAGACTATATAATAAGTGTTCCTGCACCAATTCCTGATGACCATACTCATATGCTATTTTTTCACACTGGTTTGTGGCTTCAATTGATTTTTGTGTAAATTTATTCACTTTCATAGTCTGTTCCCTCCTTATTTGTTCTACAACAACTATAACACTGTGCTACAGAAAATGCAAGGGGGTAATTTACATTTTTTAAATTTATATGCAACCGTTCAGCCATACAATTCAAGCCATATTTTTCAGCACAAAGCAAATCCACTATGGCATCTCTTAACAAACAAAGTCTGACAGCCCGAATAGACTTGTAGCTGCCCCATAGGTATTCTCCAAAATATACAAAGCAGCTTAAAATTTTATTGTTTGGCTAAACTGCTGCCCACATATTACTTCTGCTTATAACTGGTCGGTGACATTACATACTCCTGGTTGAATTTTTCTGTATTATACTCCTCATCACGAATATGGTCTGAAAATGCTCTGTTACTTTTTAGAAAATAATTATAGCGGTATTTATCCTTAATACCTCCACCTATTGGATCATCCCATGTACAATCTATGTTGTACCACATACCATCTACTTTCACGATGTTCCATGCATGAGGTGTCCCATCCGTGGAACCACCTATGATACGGCACTCTATCCCTGCTTCTGTCAGCATTTTATACAATAAAGTTGCATAACCCTGACAAGCAGAAACCTGATCTGCCAATGCAGTATATGCTGTGTTTTTTTCTGTGGATAAATCATATGTTACATTTTCTACAATATAATCATGGATGGCTTTTACTTTCTCATATTCTGTCTTGCTATCTAACTTTAATTCTTCTAATATCACCTGTATCTTTTCATCAACTATTTGTGTCTGTTCATAAGATTCTAAATATTCCATCGTATATGTAACAATATAGTAGGAACCATATCCTTTCATATTCATATAAGTTGCTGCCTGCTTAAATTTCATATAATCATAATCACTAGAAGTTGATTTGTCATCTATCTCTATCGCTTTATCTAAAGCGTTTGTGACAAAATCTTCTACTGTATCTGCACTTCCAAAGTATTCTAATACAATTTCCTTTTTCCCCTGCAGCATCTCATCATGAAGCTGTATGATAAATTCCTGTTGCTTTTCCTCTGTCATTTGTTCTATTCCCATTATACCAAGCAAATGGAACTTTGTTTGTAAAACAAACACTGCTGCAAACACAATTACAATTATGAAACAACTAAAAATCTTTTTCATTTTTACTCCTTGATTATTCATTTCTGTTTTCTATCCATGCATTGATATTTTGTGTAATAATATGAGAAAAGCCGCTTCCGCGGCTCTCCCTAAGCATTTTATTCTTCTGCTTTTTCCTGCATCCGATTTTCTTCTACTGCTTTCTCATAGTTTTCTAATATAATCTTCTGAATCTGCTCTCTTGTTTCAGAATTGATTGGATGGGCAATATCTCTATATTCACCTTCTGCATTCCGTCTGCTTGGCATTGCAATAAATAAACCATTATCGCCTTCAATTACTTTGATGTCATGTACAACAAATACATCATCAATTGTAATAGATACCACTGCTTTCATTTTTCCTTCTCTTACTACCTGTCTAACTCTTACATCTGTAATATTCATATAGTTTTCCCCCTTAGCATATGTTTATTGAATGTTTTATCATACCTTTTTTACAAGTTGTACTACAAAACATATCTTTCGTTTTTCTCAACTACAATTCTGATATTATCCGGTTCACCAATATAGTCCATATTGGAGCGAATGGTATCTCTGCTTTCCACAATGCAATTTTCAATGCGGGTATTATCCCCAATATAAGCATCATTCAAAATAATAGAATTTTTAATAGTACAGTTATTTCCTATATAAACTTCTCTAAACAAAATAGAGTTTTCCACTTTTCCATTGATAATACATCCACTGGCAATCAAGCTGTTCTTAACTTCCGAACCAATATTATATTTTGCAGGCGGCAAATCATCTACCTTAGAATAAATATCCGGATATTGTCTGAAGAAATAGTCCCTGATATCATGCTTTAAAAAATCCATGTTTGTTCTGTAATATGCACTTACATCTGAAATATTGCTCCAATATTCTTCCATATTATATGCATACAGCTTTTTCAAATTCTTATAACGAATTAAAATATCTTTTACAAAATCATGATGGTCTTCCTGCATTGCCTTTTCAATTAGCTCAATTAGAAGCCTTCTTCTAATAATGTAAATACCTGCTGAAACTTTTGTCTCACTGCTTACAATTGGTTTTTCTTCAAATTCCTGAATTCTTCCATCTTCATCATAACGAATAACACCAAAACGGCTTACATCATCTCCTTTTGGAAGATCTTTTACTACAATTGTAATATCTGCTTTCTTATCAATATGATATTCTAATACTTTATTGTAATCCAGTTTATAAACACCATCACCTGATGCAATTACCACATATGGCTCATGGCTGCTTTTTAAAAATGAAATATTCTGTGCTATAGCATCCGCTGTGCCTCGATACCAGCTTCCATTTTCCGCTGTAATTGTAGGTGTAAATACATACAACCCTCCCTGTTTACGTCCAAAATCCCACCATTTAGAAGAATTTAAATGTTCATTTAAGGATTTTGCATTATATTGTGGGAATACGGCAACTTTCTGAATATGAGAATTGGACATGTTACTTAATACAAAATCAATACTTCTGTATCCGCCGGCAATCGGCATGGCTGCTACTGCCCTTTTATTGGACAATTCTTTCAACCTTTTACTATTACCACCTGCTAAAACAATTCCTATCGCTCTCATTATCTGTCACCTCCCTTAATAATAGATTCACCGCTGGCCAATATACCGCCTGGATAATCGCCAGGAGTTGTAACACCCGAAATGGCTGTATTTTTGCCAATCTTAATTCCGCCAGGAACAACACTGTCTTCTCCTATTGTAACCAGCCCAAATGCGTATACATCCGGTTTCCATTTGTTGACCGCTTCCTCACCGACACCAAGCTTACAGTCATTTCCAATTACAACATTCTCCGCAATGACAGATTTATCAATGACTGTTCTATCTCCTACACTTGTAAAGTTCATAATAATAGAATCTCTAATCACAACACCAGGTCCAATATAAACACCAGAGCCAATTACGGAGTTATGTACCTCTCCATAAATCTCTGCTCCATCGCCAATAATAGCCTTGTCGATAACTGCATCGCCTGAAATATACTGTGGTGCTGTAATATCATTATTCGTATATATTTTCCAGAATTCTTCATATAAGTTAAATTCCGGCACAAGATCAATCAGTTCCATATTAGATTCCCAATAAGAACCAAGCGTTCCAACATCTTTCCAATAACCGTTATATTCATATGCAAAAATACGATCTCCTTTTTCATGACAATATGGAATAATATGTTTACCAAAATCACAGGAAGGCTGATCTTTTAATTTGATTAATGCTTCCCGCAGCACCGGCCATGAAAAAATATAAATACCCATAGAAGCCAGATTGCTTCTTGGTTTTTCTGGTTTTTCCTCAAATTCTAAGATTTTTTTCTTTTCATCTGTAATAACAACACCGAATCTGCTTGCTTCTTCAATTGGTACTGGAATAGTTGCAAGTGTAACATCTGCTTTATTTTCTTTATGAAACTGCAGCATCACTTCATAATCCATCTTATAAATATGATCACCGCCAAGTATCAGTACATACTCTGGATTATACTGTTCCATATATGCTAAGTTCTGGCAAATGGCATTGGCAGTTCCTGTATACCATTCGCTGCTTGTACTCTTTTCATAAGGAGGCAATATACTCACTCCACCAATATTGCGATCTAAATCCCACGGAATACCAATTCCAATATGGGTATTCAGTTTTAATGGTTGATACTGTGTCAAAACACCTACGGTATCTACACCTGAGTTAATACAGTTGCTTAAAGGGAAATCAATAATTCTGTATTTTCCTCCAAAAGCTACGGCCGGTTTTGCCACATTAGATGTCAGTACACCTAATCTTGACCCCTGACCTCCTGCTAATAACATTGCTATCATCTCTTTCTTGATCATCTTATCACCTCTCGTCACAAATTATGTTACAGTTCAGCTGTACCTATAAAAGTATATGTGCAATCTGCATTTTGTAAACAAATTCTTGTACAAATAATACATATGCTTTTGCATATCCAAACTATAACCAAATTACCCCAATAGAAGATACTCTTACAGTGTTTCTTCACATTTATGTTACAATTCAGCCATACATCCAAAATTTTCCAAAATATACAGTCATCAGACAATTAATGGCAAATTTTTCATAATGGACATCTGCCCAATAAAGTTATATGTGTAATTCTCACTTTATGGAACAGCTTCCTAATTGTAAATTACACATATACTTTTGCATGATTGAACTATAAACATTTTTCCGCAGTATTAGCCCCAAAATATATTATTGTTATATTTTCTACTCTTTATCCGCGTTTTCAAAAGTTGGAACAACTTCCTTTATATAGCATTATACCATTAAAATATACAAAAGTGAATATTTTTTATAAATATTTCTAATTTTATTTCGCATCTTTCGTCAAAATTATCAAAACTTGTTCATAGAATCGTATTTATTTTCTACAATTGTAACTGTTCAGAAGATATCATTTGCAAAACAACAAAATATTTATTTACTAAAAATAGTTGTAGTATCCGTTTTTTTCCAGCTAAGTAACAGGTTTTTAACCACTTTGTCTATTTTTACAAAATATGAATGGCATGTCCAAATTGTGATAATACTGGTACAATAACTGTAGAACTCTGCTAATCAATCTTGTATTTTATATAGGAAAGGTTTATAATATTGGCGTATGGGTAAAAATGGGATATCTGACCTATACAGCAATGCCGGATAGAACTGCTTCTATGTCTGGTTTGATGTGTTGTATGCGATAATAAAATTATACAAATAGAGTGAGGTAACGTTTATGTATCAGATTGATTTTAGTAAAAAAATTCACATTCATTTTATGGGTATCGGCGGCATCAGTATGAGCGGTTTTGCAGAATTGCTCCATTCTATGGGATTTACCATCAGTGGCTCCGATTCCCAAGAAAGTAAAATTACACAACATTTAGAATCTATTGGTATTCAGGTCACGTATGGGCAGAACGCCTCTAATATTCATGATGGTATTGATTTAATAGTATATACAGCTGCCATAAGCAAAGATAATGAAGAATACATAGCTGCAGTCAATGCAGGTATTCCTATGATGGATCGGGCAGAAATGGTTGGGCAGGTAATGACCAATTACGAATCTGCCATTGCTGTTTCTGGAACCCACGGAAAGACAACTACAACTTCCATGCTATCCCATATCTTTTTGGCGGGTGATTTAGACCCCACTATTTCTGTAGGAGGTATTTTAAAAGCAATTAATGGCAACCTTCGCATTGGAAAATCTGATACTTTCATTACAGAAGCTTGTGAATATACAAACAGTTTCTTAAAATTTCATCCAACTATTGGTATCATATTAAATATAGAAGAAGACCATTTAGATTTCTTTAAAGATTTAAATGATATCAGAAATTCTTTTCAGCTTTTTGCAAAACTGCTTCCTGCCAAGGATGGTCTTTTAGTCATTAATGGGGATATTGAAAACTATACAGCAATTACAAACAATTTAAATTGTAATGTGATAACTTACAGCATTGAAAAACATTCCTGTAATTACAGTGCTGATAATATATTTTTTGATGACCTTGGAAAAGGGGAATTTGATCTATTAGAAGATGGCATAAAAATAGGCCATATTAAATTAAATGTATTAGGAAAACATAATATTTCCAATGCATTATCTGTTATTGCAGTTGCAAGGTATCTTCATATTCCTATGGAAATAATTCAATCAGGGCTTCTTTCCTTTGAAGGAACAGATCGGCGTTTTGAATATAAGGGAGAAGCAGGCGGTGTAACTATTATTGATGACTATGCACACCATCCTACAGAAATATGTGCCACTTTGGAATCTGCCAAAAAATATCCACATAAAACAATCTGGTGTGTCTTCCAGCCTCATACTTATACAAGAACCCGTGCATTTCTAAATGAATTCGCCCAATCACTATGCCTCGCAGATAAAATTGTCCTTACTAAAATTTACCCTGCAAGGGAGAAAGACCCTGGTGATATCTCCTCTAAAGATTTACAAAGAAAATTGGAGGAACTAGGAAAGGAAGTTTACTATTTTGAAGACTTTGAAGAAGTTGAAAACTTTTTATTAGAAAATTGTATTCCTGGTGATTTGTTGATAACTATGGGTGCCGGAAACGTTGTTTCTATTGGTGAAGCCCTATTGGGGCAATAGTTATCCACATTATCCACAGACTTATCAACAATTTTGTGTAGATAGGTTTGTGGATTTTTATTTTATTACCTACAATCATTCCATATTCTATTAGACAGATATTTAAAGCATTTTCCCTTTATTTATGGTATTTTTTTATTTTTTTTACTCTCTGTTTGCTTTTTTTACGCTCTTTCTTCAACACATTTCCACATTATCCACATTATCCACTACATAAACAAACAACATTCCACAAAAAAATCATTACTATTCAGCCATACCATTACTATACAGCAGAACTACAACAAAAAATCTGCTATTTCTTATTTTAATGTTATATGATATAATATCAAATAACCGTTCCACTATAGAAAAAAGTATATGTATAATTTACACAAGTGAAGCTGCTTATAAAGTGCAAATTGCACATATACTTTTTTCCACAATCTCTCAAAAACAGGAGGAAGAATCCATGACAGATACTATTCTTTTGAATACACAATCCGCCTCTGGCTTTACCTGTGTATCTAATGTTTTCATTACACAGTATATGGCAAAGGCAAATGGTGACTATGTAAAAGTCTATCTATATCTTTTACACTGTTTCTCCAATCATTGTCCTTCTTTCTCTGTTTCAGAGATTGCGGATCAATTTGACGATACCGAAAAGGACATTTTAAGAGCATTTTCTTATTGGGAAAAAGCAGGACTGCTTTCCATTCAGAAAAAAAAGGATGGCTCTATTCAGGAAATTATAATGATTTCCCCCGAAGAAGCACAAAAAAACAAGACAAATATTTCTAATTCCTTTTCCAAAAAATCTGATTCTTATGCTCCTGCCATGCAGAATACTCCAATTGCACAGCATACAAAAATTCAAAGACCGGAATACTCTCAAAAACAGGTACAGGAGCTGACCAATAATGATGAAGTAAAATGGTTGTTAAATATCATTGAAACTTACATGGAACATCCTCTTAGAAGTGGTGATTTACAGCTGATTCTCTTTTTATATGAAAGTATGGAATTTTCTGTAGAACTGATTATGTACTTATATGAGTACTGTATTTCAAAAAGCAAGAAAAATCCTTCTTATATAGAAGCTGTTGCTCTTGCCTGGGCAGAAAAGGGCATTGATACAGTAGAAAAAGCGGAACAGGCTGCAATAGAATATAATAACAGTTATAATGCTGTAACCAATGCATTTGGATTAAACCGCTCTCCTGTTGCAGTAGAACGGCAGTTTATTGACAAATGGTTCTCTATTTATGGTTTTGATATTCCCATCATTGTTGAAGCTTGTAACCGCACTATTCTCAGAACACATAAACCAGATTTTAAATATGCAGATCATATTTTAGAAAACTGGAAAAAAAATCAGGTGCATCACCTTTCAGATATTAAAAAATTAGACACAGCACATAAAAAACAGACAAAACAAAATACTCCTGCTGTATCAAATGATGCACAGACAGCAAAACCGCCTGCAAAAACAAATGCTTTTCATGCATTTCCACAGCGCTTTTATAGTCAGGATGATTTTTCCTCTTTGGAAAAGAAATTGTTAGAAAAAACTTATGACAGTGCAAAAAAGCCTGTAAAATAAAAGGGATTCCATCAAATATGCACCATGCCTGCCCTATAGAAATAATTGTTAACTTACCTAAAAGGAGTTTTTAATATGGCATTGAAAAATTTTCAATATAATAAAATATTACGGCAATATGACCAGACTCGTCTCAAACACAAACATTTACTGGATGAGCGTTTCCAGGAAATCTATGATAAAATTCCTGCCATGAAAGAATTAGATGAGGCTACTGCCTCCAATGCAGTGAAATGCACCCGTCTTGCTCTTGCTGGTGATGACACTGCTATTACTTTGCTTCGGGAAAAGAACAGGGCTCTTTCCGAGGAGAAACAGGCTCTTCTTACAGCATATGGTTATCCAAAAGATTATCTGATGCCCTCTTATGATTGTCCTGACTGCAAAGATACTGGTTATATTGAAAACCTAGAACCTTCTTCCCTGAATCCGGAACGTTTTCTGTTAAGCAAAAATAAATGCTACTGTTTTAAACAGGCTATTGTAGACCTGCTTTATACAGAATCTAATCAAAAAGCCGCGATTGAACGGGAAAATTTCCAAACCTTTTCTTATCAATATTATGACAGGGAAAAAAAAGACCCTACAACGGGACTTACTCCTTACGAAAACATGCAGAAAATTACTGCCGTTGCAAAAAATTTTATTGCACATTTTGATGAGAGTTTTGAAAATTTATTGTTATATGGAAGTGCCGGTGTTGGAAAAACATTTTTAACAAACTGTATTTCCAAAGAACTATTAGATACTGCCCACACCGTTGTCTATTTGCCTGCAAACCAGTTATTTGACATTTTGGAAAAATATAAGTTTTCTTCTAAAAATGAGGAAAATTATCAAGTTCAGGAAAAATATTATGGCATATTAGATTGTGATCTCCTCATTATTGATGATCTTGGAACAGAATTAAACAATAACTTTATTAATTCTCAATTATATGTATGCATCAATGAACGCCAGCTTGGCAGGAAATCTACAATTATATCCACAAATTTTTCCCTGGACGATTTAAGCCGCCAGTATAGTGAACGTATTTTCTCCAGAATTACAAGCAACTATCGCCTGCTTCGTATTTTTGGAGATGACATTCGTTTAAAAAAAGCATTTGCACCTTGACGAACGCATCTTATAATGGTATAAAATTAAGTGGACTTTTATGTCGAATGCACTTCCTCCACAAAGGAGGGAATGAATATAAATTACTATCAATGTTACTTTTTTAATTTAAATTTCAAATTACAAATGGAGGATTATCATGCCACAACAAGAAAAAACTTTTAAAACACCACCTATTGCTCCCTTAGGAATTATTGCCCTGGAAAGCAGTAAGGGACTTGGTGCTAAGGTCAATGACTACGTTGTAAACTGGAGACAGAACAGAGAAATTGAAAAGCAGGATTCTTATTTATTAGAATCACTTTGTCCCCGTTTTGGCTCTGGTGAAGCAAAAGGTATCTTGAAAGAATCTGTGCGCGGAGATGATTTATACCTTCTGGTAGATGTGTGCAACTACAGCTTAACTTATTCTGTATGCGGACACCAAAATCATATGTCACCAGATGATCATTTCCAGGATTTAAAGAGAATCATTGCAGCCATCAGTGGTAAGGCAAAAAGAATTACTGTGATTATGCCATTCTTATATGAAAGCAGACAGCACAAAAGAAGTTCCAGAGAATCTCTTGACTGTGCTATTGCATTGCAGGAATTAATGAATATGGGTGTAGAGAGTATTATTACATTTGATGCTCATGATCCTCGTGTACAGAATGCTATCCCATTCAAAAGTTTTGAAACAGTACAGCCTACTTATCAGTTTATTAAAGCTATATTACAGGAAGTACCTGATGTCAAATTTACACCTGATAAAATGATGGTAATCAGTCCTGACGAAGGAGCTATGGGACGTGCAGTATATTACGCAAATGTACTTGGTATCGATGTAGGAATGTTCTATAAACGCCGCGATTATTCTAAAATTGTAAATGGACGCAATCCAATTGTTGCACATGAATTTTTAGGTGCGGACCTTAAAGGGAAAGATGTATTAATTATTGATGATATGATTTCCTCTGGCGAAAGTATGATTGATGTTGCAAAAGAATTGAAGCGAAGAAATGCAAACCGTATCTTCATGGCATCTACTTTTGGATTATTCACAAATGGTCTGGAGAAGTTTGACAAAGCATACAAGGAAGGTTTGTTCTATAGAATGTTAACAACAAATCTTGTATATCAGACAGAAGAACTGTTACAGAAAGAATATTATATCAATGTAGATATGAGTAAATATATCGCACTTTTAATTGATAATTTAAATCATGATGCTTCTATCAGCGAATTATTAGACCCTGTTGATAGAATTCATCGTATCCTGGAAAAGTACGAATAGTAGATATCTTTTCTGGTAGTGTACTGACACTTTGAGATTTAACAAAACTATGTTGAATGAATATAATGAGGCAGTTTTGTTAAATATTAACGTGTCAGTTATTTATTATTTTCCAGAATGTATTTGAAAATTGCTTGTTATAAGATGTGTCTCACAATTTGCAGGGATTTGGACCAAATTCATAAGATGCAGCGGCTGCATTGAATGAATTTGGTCCAAATGTCCATGTAAAGCAGGACATACAGATTGTGGCAATGTATTTTCAAACACGCTCTAATCTTCTTCTATTACTTCAATTTCTAAATAGTCAAATGCAATCTCATCAATAAAACAATCTTTGGTAAATCTGGTCTTATCATGACGTTTAAAATCTTCTATGGTAGAATCTAGCCAGATCGGTTTTGATAAATCAAAGACATGGCATATCTCATCAATTGCTTCAAAAATTTTTCTTGTACGATTCAACTCCGGATTATCATTACATACTACCATATCTTGTTTCAATCGGTTATCCTTCCAAATTTTTGCCCATAAACGAAACATATCCTATCTATTCTCCTTTCCTTATTTCCACAGGCAGTGAAAGCCTGATATGACTGCCTCCGATATTATTATTTCTATTGGCAGCTGTACAAGAATCAATCCTCCATAGCTTGCAGCATAGACAGGTTTGATACCATCAGCTTGCTGTGCAGTGCTTGATTTTGTTGTTACCAATATATCATGTGATTTTATATTTTCTATGAAAGTCCCCTTTTTGCTTTAACAAAAAACTGAATTCAGGTATTCCGACATGCATCTTGTAACTTTCCTTTATGGTGGTGCACTAGAGTGTGTTTGAAAATTGCTTGTTACAAGATGTGTGTCACAATTTGTGGGGGATTTGTTACAAATTCATGAGGTGCAGCAGGCTGCATTGAATGAATTTGGGGCAATGAATTTTCAAACACGCTCTAAGGATGCATGGAGGTTTTGTAAATAATAAGGGTTGCCATATAAAAAGAAAAAGTATACTATCTTAATTGTAAACATTCCTTTTTTATGGCAGCCCGCATAAAAATAAATTTATTAACAATACTCCATTATTATGAGATTTTCTTACTTCCCTTAATGCCTGTACCATTTGCATTCTGCGCCCAATAAGTAATTGTCGTTCCTGCTTTTAATTTAGGTACCTTTACTGTAAATGTTCCATCTTTTTTTATTTTGGCAGCATAAGTTTTTTTCTTTATTTTGACATATACTTTTGTATTGGAATTTGCTACAGTAGCTGTTCCAGTTCCATTATAGATTAAATGAACTTTTCCGGTAATTTTTTTACTTCCTGCCTTAATTGCATTTAAAGTTGGTGTATCTGGTGCACTTTCCTGCTTTTTCACTGTCAAAGATGCACTATTTCCTTTTGTATTAGATGCATAGATTGCAACTTCCACTCCCGAATTGGATTTTGGAATAGTAATGGTATAGCTGTATAAATCTTTATCTGCTATATATGTGGCTTTGCTAGAAGAATATACAACACCTGAAACTTTTACATGCGCTGTACATTTTTCATCTGTATATACTATTACATTCTTTGTCAGATTTGTAATCGAAGTATTTCCAAGTTGTGGTTTATTTGGCACCTTTTGTACTACGGTAGTACTGCATACAGAACTCTTTCTTGCCAGACTGTCTATAGTATATATTTTTACACTTGTACCACCTGCAAGTAATGATGGCAATTGCATGGAATATGTTCCACTAGAACTGATTTGCATCGGAATCTCCACTGTTTTATAGCCTGCATCATACAACTCTGAATTTTCATATATTTGTTTTCCACTGTCATCAGAAACATACATTGTTGTACCATCCACTAATGCAACTACAGAAACATAGTTATCATTGAGTGTTCCTTTGATGATTTTAGAATTACTGTTAACTGCATTAACAGCTGGTTTATTTGGTCCTGTTCTCTTAACTGTTACTACAGCTCTCGCACTTGCCCTTCCCTTTTTGTCAACCACATAAACATAAACGGTCTTTCCTGCTGCCTGCAGAGGTAGTTTATAAGAAAATGTTCCGTCTGCTGCTACTGTACTTGTGTAGCTTTGTCCATCTTCTAATTCGAAATAAATCTTTGCTCCTGCTTCTGCTGTGCCTGTAATTTTTGTTTTACGATTTGTATAGTTATCTACTGCCGGCATCTGTAAAACACTCTTATTGATATTGTTTATCCTAATGTAATAAACATTTTTATTTCCTAATGTATCTTCTGCAAAAATGGTATATGTTCCATTTTCGCTACAGCTAAAGCTATTCTTTGATACATTTTCTGCATATTGCCATACAGTAGAATCTGCAGGATATTTTCCTAAAGCATACTTCAACACAGCAATGCCAGAACTGTCATTTGCTTCTATCGCAACCACTACATCTTTATTGGTAATTGCCGAATTCAATTCTGTAGCAACGATATTAGGTCCTGTGACATCCGTCTTATCAACTTTCGAAAAATCAGCTAAGTAATATTTATATCCTTCTTCCTCACACAGAACTTCTTCAAACCAGCTTTTTGTTTTTGCAATGTCTTCTGAATCTGTTCCACTTTGTACAACATATTTGCTATCTTCTGGAAATTCCACTTTCCAATTGTTATCCTGTATCTCTTTCAGCGTGCCGTTCATAGCACTTTTTTCAATGTAATCTTTTACAATAACCTGGCATCTATCCTTACTGTTTGCAATTTTTTGAGTTGCTATTTCTTTCATCATAGGTATACTTGTGGATAATTTGTTAGTAGATAATACGAAAACATCCTCATCCTTCACATTTTGTCCATTTATCGTCAACTGTTTTACACGGGAACTATCACTGATTTTATTTCCTTGACGGTCATATCTTGGTGCTGTGGTTGTATCTATAACATATTCTACACCATCAAAAACGAAAAAGTTACCCCAGTTTGTTGCCCAGTCTTCTCCTAAGATATTCTGTTCCATTGCTTCTGTTCCACCAATCGCACCACCAGTTGTTACAGCCCCAGTTGTTTGATATGCACTTGCAGATAGTTCAACCCATTCTCTCAACTGTTTTCCTGTTATCCTATACATATATAATGCAGTCCGATATTTTTGGATGCCTGACAGATATGATTGCAGAAAATTTCCAGAAAAATCTACATAATCATACTGGTCACTCAGACCATATTTTGTATAATTTGAAACTGCGATTACAGAATAATCTTTATATGTTGTATTCTCACTATTGATATATTTTAAAGCATAGTTCATTTTAGCATTATTGACAAGCTGAATCACTGCTGTATCTTCCAATGTGGCAAAATAATTTTGATAGACAACATTAGTTGCAATTTCCCCTAAAATAGTACTACAGTTTGACACTAAGTCTCTTTGCCAATTCCCAATAAAATTATTGTTAATGTTTTCATCAATATCTGTATTCCCTGTTACCATTTTAATAGTAGATTTCCTGTCCACAATAGAGATTGTTCCATCTTCCTGTTTAATCGTCAGATCTGCAATTCCAATTGCTTTTCCCTGCTCAGCTACCATAATCAGATTCTTTCCATTTGCCAAATCTGTTTTTGCATCTACACCAGATAACTCATAATATTCCTTACTGGCGGCAAGCTTAGACGGAAAATATTTATGCAGATGCCCACACAATACCACATCAACTTCCGGAATTTTTGTTAATGCATAGGCAGCATTATCTGCAAGTTCTGCCGGTTCCTCACTTCCAATTCCTGAATGTGCCAGAACCACTATAATATCTGCCCCCTGCTCTTTTAGTGTTGCTGCTTCCTTTCTTGCATTTTCTACAATGTCTTCTGTTTTTAAAATCCCCTTATAACTTGTTCTTCTTGAAGATAAAGAAGGAACTGTTTCACCAATCACACCTACTTTTATGTCAATGCTGGTTCCACTAGCAGTATAGACTGTCCTCTCTATAATCTTATTTTGATTCCATACATTTTTGCCTGTATTGGCATCTTTTACATTAGATAATACACATTTATCTGCCATCCCCGATGACAGCAGCTGATCCTGTATATAACGTAAATTATAATCAAAATCGTGATTTCCTAATGTCACAGCATCATACCCTAAAGATGCCATTGCACTATAAATGGGCTGTACCGCATTTTCATCACAATCATAGATATAATCTGTAGAATAATCATATAAGGTATCGCCCACATCAAATAATAATGTATTGTCATGCCCCGCTTCCTCACGTGCTTTTTGAATCAATGTTGCGGCTCTTGCGAGACTTCCCTGTTTCAAGATTTCCCCTGTTTCATAATTCATAGTTGTAAGCTGCCCATGCAAATCTGTGGTAAAAACCATTCTTAAATTTGCAGTATCTTCCACTATCTCTTCTACACTTGTTGTTGCATTACCTTCTGTTATTTCAACATCTGTACCTTCTGCCTTTACAAATGCTGTCATAGGAAATACATCTAGCAGCTGGGCAAAAAATAGTGCAGCTATCAATAAAACACCAACACATCTCCTTTTTAGTTTTAAGTTTTTCGTATCCATTTGTTTCCTTTCCTCCTTTTATTCCACAGACTACTGTACTGCATATTTGATGCATCCTTCGTTTACTGTGGGGTTTTACTTTATTATATACTCTGCCCTATAGATTAGTCTATAAATTAGTCAATTTGATGTCATGTTTTTTCCAAAATAATAAGAAGACCGTTTTGCAATATTACGAAATGAAAGAACATTCTTATCTTTAATATATCCTTTGTCTCTATATTTTTTTCATGAAAATACTTCCAGACTAACAAAGTCCGCCAGCCTGTATAGCATGTATTGTGGTATGCCTGAATGGATATACAAAGCGGGGCATACAGATTGGGGCAATGAATTTTAAAACACACACTAGTCATAATTTATCAAAATATACACTTTAAACAAGAAAATGATAATTAACGGTCGAATTTCTATAACTTGTATCCAAAAAAGATTTATGGTATCCTTTTATTATTAAGTTTTATAATATAAGGGAGTAGTTGGGTATGAAAAAAATTTTGACACACATCTTTATTGATGGATTAAACGGAATGGCAATAGGACTTTTCTCTACGTTGATTATTGGAACTATTTTACAACAGTTTGGCATATTTATTCCAGGTGAAGCAGGTACTTATATCTATACACTTGGAAAACTTGCCGCCTCACTGACGGGTGCCGGCATTGGATGTAGTATGGCAGTAAAATTCAGCTGCTCCCCTTTGGTTATTCTTTCATCTGGAATTGCTGGTATGGTTGGTGCATTTGCAGAGATAATTCTTTCCGGGTCTATTCTCACTTCCGATTCAATTGTACTATCTGATTCTGGAGATCCACTTGGTGCTTATCTTGCTTCATTAATTGCTATTGAAATTGGCTGTCTTGTTTCTGAGAAAACACAAATTGACATTATTATTACACCAATTGTTTCTATTGGAAGTGGTTCCTGTATAGGGCTTTTCGCTGGTCCGTGGATTTCTTCTGTTATGAACAAATTAGGAACTGCCATCCAATGGGGAACAGAACAACAGCCATTTTTTATGGGAGTTATTGTTGCAGTACTGATGGGTATGTTTCTTACACTCCCAATCAGCTCTGCAGCTATTGCTATTATTTTAAATCTTCATGGGCTTCCTGCTGGTGCTGCAACGGTAGGATGCTGTGCCAATATGATAGGTTTTGCAATTGCTGGTTTTAAGGAAAATGGAATTAGCGGACTTTTGGCACAGGGGCTTGGCACAAGTATGCTGCAAATGCCAAACATATTAAAACACCCTTTGATATGGATACCTTCTATTTTAACAAGTGCTATTCTAGGTCCGGTTGCTGCCTGCCTTGTAAAACTGACAAACAATGCGGCTGGTTCCGGAATGGGTACTGCTGGTCTTGTAGGTCCTCTTATGGCTTACAATTCTATGCTAAAACATAATAGCCCTTTAAAATCATCCATCATTGTTCTTTTCATGTGTTTTATATTGCCAGGTATATTGACATTTGCTATTTCCCAGGCAATGAGAAAACTAGACTTTATCAAGGACGGCGATATGAAATTAGAACATGTTTGAAATTTTTATCTGTATTTTATAACCAATCCCTAGAGGATGTTTGAAAATTGCTTGTTACAAGATGCATGCCCCATTTTGTGTACCTATCTGGGCATACCACAATCCATGCCCATTCAGGCTGGCGGACTTTGTCCGATAAGGTATATATATCTGCACCAAATCCATGCAGCATAGTTCCGCTACCCCTTATGAATTTGAACTAAATCCTTCACAAATTGTGACACACATCTTGTAATAAGCAATTTCCAACACACTCTAGTGGACAAGCGCCTCTGTACAGATTGTAAAATTTTTTGTATAGCTGAACTATAACTTTTATTTTATGTATCAGCTTATTATTGATTCACACCATTTAGGAAATCATTATTATAACTTAATTGAGCTTTTCTAAAATCTTTTCTACTACCTTACGTGCACATTCTTCTGGTGTTGCATCCTTTGTATCCAGTAATACCTCAGGATGTTCCGGTGCTTCATAAGGGGAAGTGATTCCTGTAAAATGATCTATCTGTTTTCCGTATAAGCCCTTTGGATCTCTTGCCTTGCATGTTTCCAAGTCTGTACTAACATACACCTCAATAAAATTGTCTTTTCCAGCCTTTTCCCTGGCAAATTCGCGCATTTTTGCAAATGGTGAAATAAATGCTACCAGTGAAATGATACCTGCATCCTGAAATAATGCTGCTACTTCTGCAATCCTTCGGATATTTTCATTTCTATCCTCATCTGAAAATCCCAGATCTCCATTAATGCCATGTCTGATATTATCTCCATCTAACAAATATGCTGCAATATTTTTTTCGTTTAACATTCTCTCTACTTCCACTGCTACTGTAGATTTCCCTGAACCGGACAGACCTGTAAACCAAACTACGATTCCCTTTTGCTTTAATACACGACATCTGTCCTCATAAGATACTTTTGTCTGCTGCCATACAATATTTTCATTCATCTTTTTAATTCCTTTCTATTTGTAAATTTATTTTTATCTCAAGGTGTGCCTGCTTTGTGCCTGCTTATACCTCAACCTTGTCTCTATCTAATCCCCTGCTTTTTCTGACGCTTCTTTCAATATTACTAAAAATACACTTGTCAATGATACTTCCAATAACAACAATCAGAAGCATAACTACCATAACCTGATTAATATCTGCAAGTTCTCTTCCTAATAACAATACTTGTCCTAATCCAAGCGTAGCTGACATCATTTCACCAGACATCAATGCCCTCCATGCAAAAGACCATCCCTGCTTTAGCCCACTAAGTAAGATAGGTGTACTTGCAGGCAGAATTACTTTTATATACAACTCTCTTTGATTTGCCCCCATAGTTTTTGCTGCCCGGATTAAAATAGGATCTACACTTTTGAATCCATTTTCTACAGAAATCGCAACACTAAAAGCAGAGCCAATCACAATTACAAAAATAATAGCACTTTCATTTAATCCATACCACAAAATTGCAAATGGCAGCCAGCAAATACTTGGAAGTGTCTGCAATCCCAAAATAATTGGTTTCAAATTGCGTTCTAAATACGGAAAACACACAATCAGAATACCCAATACTGCCCCTATCAATATGGCTAATATATACCCAATAAATACCCGCTTCAAACTGGCCAGAATTGCAAGATAGATGGATGAATTCGAAAATAATTTCAAAATTTTGCTCCATACTCCTAATGGTGTTGGCATTGTATATGATTTCCATATATGCATTAGCTCTACACCAGTATAGGCAATGAACTGCCAAAGCAAAATTAAAATTGCAAAAAAGATCACTTTTTCTATCACTTTACTACATATCGTATTCTTCTTTTGCAACTTTATCCACCTCATTTCTTAGTATTTGTAATAATCTGTGCCGGATTGTGATAAATTCTGGTGCATCGATTTCTCTTGGTCTTGGCAAATCAATTGGCATAATCTCCTTTATCTGACCTGGATTTGCTGATAACATAATAACCTTATCGCCAAAGAACATCGCTTCCTCTACACTATGAGTAATAAAAACAACTGTTTTCTTTGTTTCCATCCAAATCTTTTGTATTTCTTCCCGCAATATATTTTTTGTCTGTTTATCCAATGCTGCAAATGGTTCATCCATTAATAAAATTTTAGAATCTAATGTAAGTGCCCTCGCCATTGCTGCTCTTTGTTTCATACCACCTGACAATTCATGTATATGATAATTGCGGAATTTCCATAAATGTACCATTTTTAAATATTTTTCAGCTCTTATATTCTGTTCTTCTTCTGATATCTTTGCCAGCTTCATCCCAAATTTTACATTATCCAATACATTTAACCATGGAAACAGGGCAGATTCCTGAAACATCATTACCCTGTCTGCTCCTGGTCCCTTCATTTCTACACCATCTAATATAATGGTTCCTTCACCTGGTTCAATTAAACCTGCTATCAAATTCAATAATGTGGATTTTCCACAGCCAGATGGTCCCAGAATACAGATAAATTCTCCTTCTTTTATCTCAAGATTAATATCTTTTAATGTTAATTTATTACTATTTGGAAACGTTTTTGAGACATGATTTAATACCAGGCTCATATATTTGCCCCTTTCTATCATACATACTAGAGCGTGTTTTAAAATTCATTGCCCCACTTTGCGTGCTATTTGCCCCAATTGATTCAATGCAGCCCGCTACACCTCATGAATTTGGAATAAATCCCCCACAAATTGTGACGCACATCTTGTAACAAGCAATTTTCAAACACGCTCTAGCAGGTTCTTTTTCTTTATCTTCCACACAAGAATGATTTCAATAATTCAGAACCATTCAGAACTGCAGATATAAACCAGATACGAAAAGAATACATCTGTATTCTTTTCCTGTATCCGCTTACATCTATTAAAACATGTTTGAAAATTGCCTGCCATTCATCAATATGCCAAAAAATTGCATAAATTATACGAACACCTAACCTGCTTTCATACAATGATTGGGGATTTCCTATGATTCTCATTCCATTATTGTAGACATTTTTGATATTTTTTGTGCACTTTTAATTTTCAAACACACTCTATGAAAAAAAGGCTGACATAACTCATTTCCTGTCAGTTTGTAAATCTGTCACTAAAAGGCTTATTCTACCAATTATACATGATAATCCTGAATAGTTACAATACCCTTACTGCAATTTTTCTAAATATGTTTGGTCGATAAGAGTGTCCTCGGAAGGTAATTTATGAATAAATTCTTCTTCCTTGCTTAGATTTGCAAAATCCCAAATAGATTCTACAGGTATTGTTTCTGATATAATCAATCTGTTAAATGCACTATCCAAAATAGTTTGGTCAAAACTCTTATTTGTTGCTTCTTGTATTTCTTTATTTACAATTTCCTTTGCTTCTTCTAAATTTTCATTAATATACACAGTAGCATCCTTATGTGCCTGTAAAAATTTCTCTACTATATCCAGATGTTTTTTGCCAAAATCATTATTTACTATAACAACTGCAGCAGAATAATCCCCATCCCTCCAGATATCTTTGTAATCCAAAACAACATTTGCACTTATATCATTTTGAAGAATACTTCCCCAAGGTTCCGGAACCAATGCTGCATTAATCTGACCGTTATCCATCATAGTCTTAATATCTGCATTGGCCGCTGCAATTAATTCTACATCGCCGCCATTTGTACTTGTCTTCATATTATTCTCTGACAGCATCTGAAGCAGGGATAAATGCTGTGTATTCCCCAACTGGGGAACAGCTACCTTTAAACCGCTTAATTCCGTAACGCTACTGATGGATACATCTTTTCCAGACACCAATACTGTACCTCCATTTGTAGCACCTGCAATAATACTTACATCTCCATCCGATTTTACATTTGCACTGATTGCAGGAACTGGTCCAATATAACCCAAATCAATCTCGCCTGCAAAAATCGCTTCTACCTCTGCAGGTCCCGCATTAAATGCTGTCCATGTTACATTAGTTTCCGCACCTAACGCCTTTTCTATTATTCCCTGATTTTTCAAAAACAATGCCTGTGTATGCGTAATATTAGGAAAATATGCCACTCTTACATCTGTTTTTCCACCTTCTGCATTTCGACTGCCACCCTGGTTTGTACCGCACCCAATACATATTGCAAATACTGATATAAGTATTAACATTACTGCTAAAACTTTTCTTTTCATAATTTGCACCAAGCCCACCAACTACAATTTAGTTTGTACTGATAGGCGCAAACACAAAGAGTGAAAGATGTGTGTTTGCCATTTCCCTTTCTTCTATTTTTCTTTCACCCTTAAGCATCTCTTCTGTTTTCTTTCGTTCTATATCGATTCTATCTCTAGCTTTCTTTGGTGAATTACAATACTATCAGGAATGATTAATTACTGTCATTATCGTATAAAACAGCCATTATAATACTATTCTAACTAATTTCAAAATAAAATATGTGAGTTTTTTGTAAGAAATTTGTGGCATTTTATTCCAAATTCTCAAAAATTTACCGTATAACGGCATAGAGGGAAATAAGCCTGCTTGTTCTACAATAGGAGCATTTGTAGAAATAATAAAGAGGGTATTGTCTGACAATCAATCGCTCTATGCTTGCATTGTCAGGCAACACCCTTTTATATTGTGTTATTAACTGGTTTGAAATAAGAATTACATTACTGCTACAAAATGATACATTAATATGATATGGCACAAACTTCCAAACATAACAAATACATGAAAGATTTCATGAGAACCGAAATTTTTATATTTGTTATTAAATACAGGAAGTTTTAATGCATAAATAATACCTCCAATTGTATAAATAATGCCTCCTGCCAGAAGCAGGTTAAAAGCAGCACCAGATAGTGCATCAAAAATTTGTGTAATGGAAAAAATACAAGTCCATCCCATAGCAATATAAATGATGGACGATACCCATTTTGGGCAGTATACCCATACCGCTTTTAACAAAATTCCAGCCAATGCCATAATCCAAATGCTCATAAACATAGCAAAACCTCGTGTATCTCCAAGAACAATGAGACAGATAGGTGTATAGCTGCCTGCAATCATTACAAAAATCATCATGTGATCACATTTTTTCAGAATATGATTTGTTTTTTCTGATAAATCAAAAGTATGGTAAATCGTGCTTGCTGCATACAATAGTATCATACTGGTAATAAACACTGCCATAGAAAAAGTATGGATAGAATTATGTTCTAGCATTGTTTTTCGCAGCAATGGTATACCTGCAATCATTGACATTATCATCCCAAGAAAATGAGTAAACGAACTTCCTGGGTCTTTTACATTTTTAAAAATTGGCAATTCCCAAAAAGAATACCGTTTTTTTGTTATATTCATAAAAAACCTCCTTTATTGCAAATCATTTTATATGATTGATTTTTCAGCTATAAAACAACATTATATTATGTTTGTACGAAGGTTTTGATTACAACAAATTGTTACAATCAATCACCTTTGCAGCTTGTGAACTATGAAATAAATGCAATCTATGCAGCATTTTTCCCAAAAGCAATGTAAACTCAAACCGGCTTACATTTGTTAATTCCTTTTGTTTCAATGACAATCCTCACATAAAACCTTTAAATAATTATATGCAGTAGATTAAAAAAATATATAATGTAGTTTTGAAAACCATATACTGATACAAATAATACTACACCTATATTATAAAAATTGCAAGAGCTATTTTGCAAAAATATATGTCTTAAATAACAGTCCAGCCATGCAGAAATAGTGATATTGCATTGTGGACTTTTAGCCAACAACAGAAGTATTATTTTTTGTTGTAGAGAACTTTTTAAAATTTGAATAAAAATTTAAAATTTTTTCACAATTTTAAATATGAAGTAACTGTTCAGGAGATAATAACATCATGGAACAATCCGGCAAGATTGATGCCCTGTTAGTTTGCCGCAGAATACTTAATCCATCTTTGTGGCACTTAGAATGTGAAATTTGAGTTTTCATTTATGGTATGATATAATGAATATAAAGAAAATCATCTTAATAAGTTAATCTTAGAGCATGTTTGAACATTGCTTATTACAAGATGTGCATCACAATTTGTGGAGGATTTGTTCCAAATTCATAAGGTATAGCGGGCTGCATGGAATGAATTTGGGTCAAATATCCACACCATATCAAACGAAGTCCGACGGCCCGAAAGGATATAGATTGCGGTATGCCCGAATGGGTACGCAAAGTGGGGCGTGTAGATTGGGCAATAAATTTTCAAACACGCTCTAGTGAAGGAATAAGATAGAAACAAAAGAAATGCAAACAACAACGTTGCAACAGGAGACATTTGGAAAAGAGCAGATTGGAGTACATGAAATGAATTATGTTATTATTGATCTTGAGTGGAATCAATGTCCTGAGGGAAAAGAAAAGGAAGAAAAAATGCTGCCATTTGAAATTATTGAGATTGGAGCAGTTAAAGTAAATCAGGAAAGAGAAATTATAGATGAATTCCATGAAATAATTAAGCCTGCTGTATACACTGTTTTAAACAAAAAAACAAAAGAAATTGTACCTGTAGAGATGAAGGAACTGCGGCATGGGAGAGCATTTCCACAGGTTATTAGAGAATTTTTTAAGTGGTGCGGAAAAGAATATCGCTTTGCTACATGGGGTCCAGTGGATTTAGTCGAATTGCAGCGTAATATGAAATATTATGACATTCAAGTGTTTCATAAACCATTTGTATATTATGATGTACAGAAATTGTTTGCATTGATTTATGAAAATAATAAAACACCAAGAACATTGTTATATGCTGTGGATCAATTGCAGCTAGAACATTCTGAGACATTTCACAGAGCACTTTCTGATGCAAGGTATACAGCAAAAATATTTCAAAAACTGGATACCAAAACAGTTGCAAAATATTTCTCAGTAGATTATTTTTGGAATCCAAAAAGTAAAAAAGAAGAGATTTATCTGCAATTTGATGGTTACAGCAAATATATATCAATGGAATTTGCAACGAAGGAGCAGCTAATGGCAGATAAAGATGTCAGAAGCTATATCTGCTTCCAATGTGGAAAACGTGCAGCTAAAAAGATTAATTGGTTCTCAAATAATTCTAAAAATTACTATGGATTATTTTTCTGCAGGGAGCATGGATATTTAAAGGGAAAAATCAGAATGAAAAAATCTATTACAAACAAGTACTTTGCAGTAAAAACAATAAAAGGCATCACCAGAGAAGAAGCAGAAGCGTTACGGAACAAAAATAAAAAAGTACATGAAAAAAAGAACAGAAGACTGGAAAATAAATTTTTTAAAGAATAAGCTAGAGCGTGTTTTAAAATTGCTTGTTACAAGATGTGCGTCACAATTTGTGTGCTATTTGTTTCAAATTTATGAGTTGTAGCAGGCTACATCGATTAAATTTGGGACAAATAGCACACAAAGTGGGATGTGCAGATTCAGCAATGAATTTTTAGACATGTTCTAAAGCCTGTTTGAAAGGAACATAAAACCAAAAAAACAGAAAAGGAAAAGAAAAATGGAACTAAAAATATTACATATACTTCAGGGTATACATCATCCTGTATTGGATAAAATTATGGTTATCATATCTTCTTTAGGAAATGCCGGCATTATTTGGATTATATTTACTATTTTATTGTTGTGTTTTCCAAAATACAGAAGATGCGGCATTACAATGGCTGCTGCATTAATCATAGATGTGGTTATATGTAATCTTATATTGAAAAACCTAGTAGCACGTTCCCGCCCCTGCTGGGTGGATCAAACAATATCCCTGTTAATAGACAATCCAAAAGATTACTCATTTCCATCAGGACATACAGCAGCAGCATTTGCAGCAGTCATACCTTTTCTATATTATCACAAACGGGAAGGAATAGCTGCACTTATCTTTGCATTGACACTTGCATTTTCACGCATGTATCTATTTGTACACTATCCAACAGATATATTAGGCGGCATAATAGTTGGAGTGGCTGCAGGGACAGCTGCAATTGCAATTATGAAAAACAGATACAAAAATAAAAAATATAGCAAACCAAATTCCCCACAGCAAACTGACAAGACCTCAGACTCATCTACATAGCAAACTATGGTTATTTGTAATCTTCGCGGCAAGCACCAAATAAAAGGACAAGTGTTTCTGCTTTATCAAAAACATACAAGGCATTCCCGCTGCCCGCAGGAATAAAAGGCAAACTGATTCTTTCACTATAGTTAATCCTTCTATATTTTTTTATTTTAATGTCTCTTACAAGAAGCGGCAAAGTGGTATGTTTATTTATCAGAACACGTATAAATACACCAATAACAATTGGTAAATAACCTAGATCAATAAAAAGAGCAATCTGGCAAAATCCAGAATAAGGATTGTTTGGTATCAGCACAAATGTAATACATAGATTGATACCACAAAAGAGTGAGTCCAAAGAAAAACTTTGGGGCAAATTGATGGAAAAAATGACCGACAATCCACAATAAAGATTTAAATTCATAATATATAAAAAGGATGGTAACATGCAGACAAAATTACTTAACCCTTGCTATTCTATGTTTTAGGTGTGTGTTATTTTGGATAATAGTGAAACATGCTTTATTGTGAAAACCAATTTTAATTAATTTTAGGTGTATGTTATTTTGAATCATAGTGAAACAACAGATAAGTATTTAAATATTGCATCAGAGATCTTGAAATGTTGCATTTAAGCGGAGAAAGATTATGAGTAGAAGTTATAAACGAGTTCCATTCTGTAAGGATCATAATAAGGGAATGAAAAAATATGCAAATAGATACTTGCGTCGAAATTATCTGATTGTACCATCTGGAAATGCATATAAAAAAATGGTTTGAAATAAGGTGACTGCAATATCATTGGCTTTAGACAATGGAAAGTTCACAAAATTATAAGTAAGAGAAATGGGATAATACATAGTTTTCAAATTACAGATTCAGATGGAGGACAAAGATTATTTAGAGCGTGTTTGAAAATTGCTTGCCATTCGTCAATATGCCAAAAAATTGCATAAATTATGTAAAAGTCTAACCTGCTTTCATACAATAATCGGGGATTTTTTAGGATTACATTCCAGTATTATAGACATTTTGGGTATTTTTTGTACAGTTTTTAATTTTTAAACACGTTCTAAAGACAAAAGAATACGCAATTTGTTATTACACTTATGAAATTTAGATTTATAAATGACATCCATAATCAAATTTTGTCCGGTTTTACTATTATTCAAAATAACATACACCTAAAACTGTGGTTAAATCCATCGTAACTGTATTCAGCACAGTTATCTTTCAACAGATTTCCCTGTCTATCGTATTCATAATTTTAGTTTCACTTTTAAGATGCAACAATTTTTTCACTATCAAAAAAAATATTAATCATTTCGATTTTTTCATTATATATAATACTGCTATCTAATTTTCTTGTTATTAATATTTCATCAATTGGTTGTCCATAGCTTAACCATATATTAGAAAATATCTTTAAAAGTCTTTCCAAGTCTTCATTATTAATACTAGTACTTTTTAAAACAACACTAAGTTCTATTTGAAAAATACCTTCTATTTTCCAATAAGGAGCTATCTCAACTATTTCTTTTTTTTCAGTATACAAATCTATATTAGACAAAATATCATTACAAATACTAACTGCTTCCTTACTTGATTTTGCATATAAAAACATTCTAATAAACATCTTTTCTGTATCTCCTTTATTTATGAGTTATTTTTCCATCAGGAGAAACATTCAAGACATTCATAAGTGCTTCTTGTAATACTCTTGAAACATTAATACCCGCTTTATCAGCTTCATAATTGAGCCAGCTGGGAAGGGCAACATTTCTTCTAACGGTTTTCATATCAATCTTTCTTCTATATTCTGAAAAGTCAACATCTATCATTGATAAAAAACTATTACCCTCTGAACTAAATGTAGAGTTTGACACATCGATTTCAGATATGCAAGAAGGGGGTGGCAATACTTCACCATGATCTTCCATAGAAATACCAGTCACTCCAACAGCATATCTTGCTTCTTTGTCTGTGAAACCATCATATTTAAGTTGTTCAATCAGCCCTTTTGTTTCACTACTATTAAATAACACACACCTAAAACGCTTTTACTCTTAAATCTTCCCTTGTCATTCCCTTACGATTGAGCATATCTAATAATTTATAATAAGCTATCATTTTTTTCACCTTCCTATTATTAAGATATATCCATTATACCAAATATTTCTCTATTTTGTAAAAGGACACACTTTGTAATAAAAATAACAAAGACAGGTCGTATAGCCGCCTGCCTTTTATTGTTGCATTATTAATATTTATCGTGATAATATGTATTATCAACACCCTTATTATTCAATTTAGAAACCATTTTATCTAATCTGGATTTCCAAAATCGCCTAAACCATTTTGTTTCACCAAGCCATTTAACTAATGCAGGGCTGATTGCGTAATAAAATTTGATAAATAATCTGCCTACCATGTTTCATCAAGTGTGTAATCTCTGAATCTTCTCAAAGTCCAAACTTGCGGACAATCATAAGAACCATATACACAAGTTGCTATGTAACATCCTTTATTATTTTTCAACATTCTTTGTATTTCATCTCTTTTGTCACTTTGTAATTGTCTACACCAATCATTTATTGTATCTTGATAATTTATAATTATCGTTCTATTTTTAGAAATAAACCTGACACAATTTTCCATAAGCATTGATTGCAGCTTATCATTTTCTATTATAAATTTATAAGGAATTTCAGAAACTAAATTTACACTAGACACAACTTTATTAGGATCAAACTCTTTTTGTATGTATATTTCATAAACCTTTTCCTTATAATATACACTTTTATCTTGCAAAGATAACATCAGTATCTTATTACCAAAAAGATACTATATCAGGAGGATAAAAAGAAGTTTCTAACATAACTAACCATACATTAATATTCTGTGAATCATATATAGTTATTTCTTTCATCAATTCTTTTGTTTCTTGTGAATTCGGATTGCTATTCCAAGCCGTTCTTGTCCACTCTAAAATTCCCAAATTATTAAACAAATCTGAAATTCTTTGATTGAAATCAGCACCATTCTTTTTTTATTTCATCTAAATAAAAATTTGCATTTAAATAATTACGAATCAATAATTCTTTTTTTGCTAATTCTAGTAAACTGCCAATGTCAGGGGCGGTTATATTTATAGTAGCTCCAGAAAAATTATTGTTATTTGTTATGTACGTGTTATAATTATTGATCGCCTTTTCAGTTATAAAAGCAGTACCACAAAACTCACAAATACCCGCTTCTTTAGTATCATCTACTTTGATATTTGCACCACACTGAGTACATTTAGCTGCTACTAACAGCATAATAAAATCCTCCCATAAAATATTTTACATCCATTATATCTTATAAGAGGATTAATTACCACAATTTTCTACACTCCAATAAAACTTAGATTCTATCAATGCTTTAAATTAATCTATATATCCTCCGATTTAAATGTGTTATATCCTTCATAATAATAACTTACATCAATACCTTTCATATATATTTTTCTATCATATATTTGATCTGTTAATGCATTTCTAAGTAAAACTTTAATTTCTACATCCTTGATTGGACTTCTCTCCATAGCAAGTAAATAATCTTCTTTATCAACCTTATTCCAATCTATCACTAACTTTAACTCTTTTTTTTAAATCAAATCCAGCCATATGCGTGCACTTCTTCCATTCCCTTCTCTAAATGGATGAGCGACATTCATTTCTACATATTTTTCAACAATTTCATCGTATGTCGACTGAAGCATATCATCAATATGTTTTAGTGCAGCTTCTAAATACATTACAGGTGCAAATCTAAAATTTCCTTTTGCTATATTTACTGTCCTTAATGTTCCAGCAAAATCATATATTTCATCAAACAAAAGTTTATGAATTTTTGCAAGTCCAGAAAATTTTCCAATTTCAAATTCTTCAACAATGTTATTTTCATATAATTCAATCGCTTTAATTTTGCTTATTTTTTCTTCTGCTCTCGCAAGTTCTGTCGAATCTTTAATACCTAGTTTATTTTCTAGCGCCATACTACCCTCCATAAATCTATTATTTCATTGTTGATTACCAAACTCCATCACAAAATAACGATACATTTTTCTTAATTGTTTTGTGAAGTACACCCACTTCAAAACAATTTGTGCATATACCACCACATTCTGATTTATTATCACAACACAAACAACATTTTCCCTGATCACATTCTCCATATTTACACTTATTTATATGTGGATTATTTGCTTCCAAATCTTCAACCAATCTTCCATCATTGGTCTTGTATGGGACTAATGCTACAACTTGTTTAATATCTAAGTTTTCCAGTGCAACACATCTGTGACATCCATCATAAACAATTCTTTTTCCATCAAACGCAGGAGATGTTACAATTGGTGGCATATTAGTAATGTTTTTTGAATATTTTTCAATCAAATCGAATTCTTCATTTCTATTTATTCTTGAATAATCTAAATCGGATAAACTTACCACCTTACAAATATAACTACTAAATATACCCGTATAAAGTTTTAACA
>CAYRAV010000003.1:0-98159 GCA_964422365.1 uncultured Lachnospiraceae bacterium
GCAAATATCATTTTCTACCTCCATACTTTATAATTACATCTTCTGGAAGCATCACTTCTTTCTCTATTACTCTCTGTATTTTTCCAAACCATCGTTTAAACACACCATTTGATCCTTTTAACAAACTTGAATCTACTTCAAAAGTAATGGAAGCTTCTGCCTTTTCCGTGACTGTTACAAGATGGCCATATTTAGAATAAATATAAATACTTATTCAATATACCATTCAAATTCCTTATCAAGTAAATCAAATTTAATATACTTACCTATTAACTCATCTTGTTCCTCTAAAGTTAATAATGCATACCACTCACCATATTGACATTTTATATGCTTTAAACCCAATTCACTCAGTTTTTCAATTATGCTAATGTATTCATCATTAATGATTCCTCTAAAGTTATTTTTCCATTCTTCTAATTGTATTTTTAGTTCCTTTTCATTTATTTGATAAGATTCAGCTTCTTCCTTAATTAAATAAAAATTCGAACTGGCTGCATACTCAATTATTTGTCTTAATATTGCATCTTCAGTATTTTTTGCATAATAAATTCCATTTGTTTCTGCTCTTTCACATAACCCGACAGAATACTCTTCACCTTTATCCGCAATAACCCATACCCATTTATCTCCCGCACCTGTGATTGCAAATGGAACTGTTGATTTAGTCTCGCCTTCATCATACTCATATTTCTTAATTTTATCTATTGGCATCCACTCCATTTCATTTAGCCATAAATATGAATCATTCTGTGGATTTGTATATCCTCTCTCATTCATTTTTTGATATACAAGCGGAATTATATAATTTTTATCAATCATGTTTTATCACTCCTAATGTTTAAAATCCATTATCTATTGCAAATTTTCTTGTTTGTCATGCCAATTCTGCTATTTTGTCTCTTGGCACACTAGAGCGTGTTTGAAAATTGCTTGTTACAAGATGTACGTCGCAATTTGTGAGGGATTTGGTCCAAATTTATGAGTTGTAGCGGGCTACATCGATTAAATTTGGGGCAAATAGCACACAAAGCGGGGCGTGCAGATTGCAGCAATGAATTATCTCCTTCAAAATTTTTCTAAACTTACAGACTTTTTCATTATCCAATCCTCTCAAAAAACGTAAGTCTAACATTATTTCATCCATAATCTCACAAAATTCCTTAATAGTCTCCATATTTCATCCATAATCTCACAAAATTCCTTAATAGTCTCCATTCTTCCTCCTAATTAGGTGTATAATATAACTCAATAGCATTTGCAGGAATGACCCCTTGTATATCCACTTCTACTGAAGCCTCAGCATATTTTCTTGTTCTCCAGCCATTTAACAGATTTTGATGATTCAACTCCGTTGACAAATCATAAATTCTAACATTGTTTGGAAACTTATCAATATCAATCCTTACAACTCTATTTCTGGTCTTATTGTTCTATATAGGTAATTAGAGCCAGTCTTACTCCGTCTGCCACTAGAGTTATTCTTTTTCACATATTGAACAACTCCTTTACACTATGGTGCTGATTATAAGCGGTTCAATATGTGATATTTACTTTTATGTACTAACATCATCCATTATACTAGTTTATGCAGTTTCGTCATTTACTATTTTATAAACCTGTTTACTCCTAATTCCATATACATAAACATGACACCACGTTATATCATTATTATCAAAATTGTTATCCCAAAAACAAAATTCATCCGAATATTCATATACAACACAAACATTAAAAACATCATCTCCATTAGGCGAAATGTATGAATTTAATTCTTCCTCCATATATTTCTCTGCACAAGTATAATAATTTAAATCATATACTATAATCCTGCTTCCACAGTGGGTGCATTGTAATTCTACTTTTGGCTCTAAATTATTATACACCTTAAACTCCTTACACCCACAAGTACATTTAACTTCATATGCCATGGTATATTCATCAAATTCATATTCAACATATTTATTTTTATTAGGTAATTTTTCAACATATCCTTTTATGTGATCAGGCTTTGGTTGCATAAACATTCTCCTTTCGCTTATTATTTTAATCAAATTTTTGCAAAACTCTAAAAACTATTTAAAACACTATTTTTTGTGCTTACAAACATCATCTAGCTTCCTTTGTCTATTTGCTTTGATAACATTTCCATCTATATCAACCTGATACCTATTTTTCTTAATTTCTATCGCCCCTTCTGTTCTGCAAAATCCAGTTCAAATTCTATTGCATTATTATGGCTAACATTATTACTACCATATTCTTTTCCCATTTAATCCTACTTCCATTTGGCAAAAAGCTTTCGGCTTGTGCACTACCACCCTTCCCAGCAAACATCTGCAAATCATACCTAAGCCCTGAACTGCTTCCGTTTCCTCCAGCCACCTTCTTCGTCGCATTACTCACCGCTGCCGGCTGAACGACGCTCTCGCCCTGTTTCTCCGGTCAGGTTTTGAAAAAGAACCCAATAGATTTTCTATTTCTGTGCTCTCTCATCCCTACTTTTACATTCAATATACATCTATGACATAATTCCAATTTCCTCCATACGTTGTTTCTAACTCGGATATGTATTTTCTAATCTGCCTTTTATATTTCTTTTCTACGTTTTCATCATAAGGTCTTAACAGATAAAATGTTTTTGTACTAAAATCAATATACTCTACTTTTTTGCCGCTTGGCAAAACATAATCTTTAAATGTTGTCTGATTGTCAGCCATATTTTCTTTATATTCTTTATATATCTTCTCCTTTCTTTGGTCAAACTCGTAATAACATTGACGTGCTTCTTTACTGGTCAAACTATATATAACGTATAAATACAAAAATACCGCAAACCCTATGCTTAACACATCTGATATTAATGACAGTATGACCGAAATACCAGACAATACAACAATAAAACAAATCCATAAATACCAATCATGTTTTTTTAAGATAATTTCTCTGCACATAAAAATCGAAAATAATATACAAATCATAATTACAGATATAACCATATTTACTTACCTCCAAATTTTACAATCACATCTTCTGGAATCATTATATCTTCCTCTATTACTCTTTGTATTTTTCCAAACAATCCTTTAATACCATTTGGTCTTTTTAGTAAACTTGAATCCACTTCAAAAGCAATTGAATCTTCTCCCTTTTTCCAGTCATTCCAGAAAATATTCCAGACTTTTTTGTTACACAAAGTGCGTTTATATCAGCCTTTTGGAATTTCATATGCACTTCTCTTTACTCAAAGACAAATTTTGCCCTCAATAGTCCATTCCCTATGATAATGGACTAAATAAATCTATCCACTACATGTATTCACCCTGTGAACAGGCAGGAGATAGATTTTTTTTGAAAAAGGGACTTAAGTAATTTGGAGCCCTAAAGTATAACTCTAATTAAATGTTCTTGATAATAATCTATAAGCATTTGCTCATTCTTATCTTTTTGTTTCCCAAAGGCTTTATCTGCAAGATCTATTTGTTCCGATGATAAGAAGAGTCCAACTTCACTAAGATTATCTATCAAATTCTCTAATGCAATTCGCCGCTCACCGCAGCTTCCTAATTCTCTAGCCTCATTTACTGCACTTTTAACTATCTTTACTCCATTTTCCTTTTCACTCTCATATAAAAAAAACATTTTATCTGCTGACATTGTCTCAATTAATTGTAAAAATTCTTCATATGCTTGAACATCCATATTTACCTCCTATCTGCCCTTATTATAACCAGTTACTATTCCTCGCCATTTTGCCCAAGGATAACTGTTATATTTAATCCATGATTACGGCCTCTAACAGTAAATCTAACTGGCGTACCCTTATTAGTCATTTTAGGAGCATTAACAACATTTTCTATAGCTGTAATCACTTGTTCATCATTCCATGTGTCTGGAAAAGCACCTTCTGTAAATCTTCTATTAGGACTATGCCTAGAATCTGTTGGACCTTCCTCTTCCAATATATGAATTTTTCTTGTATCGCTAACTTTATAGTTAAATGTGCTACAAAATACCATATTCCATTATCCTTCATGCTATAAATCTCCTTTAAAATTCCAAAAACTCCCTCCTAATTACCATAGACTTAATCGGTGTAATCGGTTTAGATGTTTTTTCCAAAATGGTTTTATCACTGCTATAGTTTTACTACCACTTTCAGCAAACATCTGCAAATCATACCTAAGACCTGAACTGCTTCCACTTCCGAGCAGCGGTACTACTGCTTCCGTGCTTAATATTGCATTGGAAGTTACAACATCCTGGTTGAGGAATCGTTTAATGCTGACGTTATAGCAGCGGGCCCTCATGTAGTACAGGCCGCCTGTGTCTGTTGCCACACCGTACATATCATTATAAGGTTAACATGGCATGTCCAATTCTTGAAAATCCAGAATTGGAACACAGACTAAATAAGGTTTGCAGGAAAATTATCATTTATACCATCTTGCTTTCTTTTAGTATTATATTTAAACCCAATTTCTTTGCCTTGTCTACAAAATCCAATGCCTGTCCCCATCTCATCTCAGCGAACTGCCACTGAAATTCATTTTTTTTAATTATCTCTCGCATTTCTGTTGCTGTTAATTCATTCAACTTTGGATACATTTTTTTTAATAATCACTTGCTTATTTTTATTAATATTTTCTCCTCATACTAAAATCAAATTTGCACTTCTATAGTCCATAAATTCATACAAATCTGCGTATGATACTTCGGGAGATGGTAAATCATCCTCTAATCCATTATATTCTTTATTATTTTTCATTATATTCTCCTTATAAAATTTATTACTTTAAATGTTTATATGCTGGATGGGTATTTAACATTTGCCATATATCATTACTTGTATATTTCAACATCTTGTTCAATAACTCGTTGAACTTTTCCAAAAATTTTTTTATTCCGCTTGGTCTTTTTATCAATTCAAATGGTATCTCAAATGTAATTGATGCTTCTCCTCGCTTTCCTACCATTCCAAAAAATATTCTATTAAACCATGTAGGCTTTCCTTCTGAAATCCAAACTGCTTCCTTAATAGTCCGTGTTTCAAAATTAAATCCGCGGTTTTATCTTAAATATCCTTATGTGCACCCAACTGGCAATTTTTGCTCTAAAGTCTCTTAATAAAATTTATTTATCTTCTAATATTTTCTCAACAAAATCATTAACAAATCGTGACAACACTTTTTCTTCAACATATCCGCAAACCAAAAGCAAAACCACCAATATGATAATTTCAGTCGTAATACTTTTAACAAAGTTTATCACCACAAATAAACATACTATATATATAAAAATATACACGATAAAATTTGTGACAAAATACCATCTTCCATTATCTTTCATGTTTTACTCCTCCTTTTCTCTGGCAGGCATTGGGAGATATTAGCTTTTGTACCATGCCACATTGATTCCGTCGCAGAGATCCAGCCCCGGTATGATGCCCAGCAGGTCCAGTGCGTCCTTTCCGCAGTCAGAATCAGGAAACAGCCTTATTTTGCAGTCAAATACAATTCCATCAAAAAACGTTGAACATAAAAAGGCTGTTATTACCATAGCCGTATGATAATGGTTTTCATTTACCGTTTGTATTCAGAAGTTTTACGACTCCTTAGTGAAGTATTCCTAAAAATCCACTTTTTCTTTCATCCTTATCTTCCCATCAATGAAACCTATATTTTTCAGTATTTAAACAAAACTCAGTTGCATCAATCAGTGCTGTTTCATCGTATGTTAATGTTATTTTACCTTTACAATAAATTGTAATTTCACCATAACCTGCGTATCTGCCTAAAATTCCTCCCATTATATATTCTGTGTACTCACTAAGGTTTTTCTTTTTGCCTAATGCTAATTGCATGTCTGTAGAATTACCCTCCATATTTCTTATAAACTTTGTACCTTTCTCATTTGCATATATACCATAATATATAAAAATATATGCAACATCCTCAAATACTAAATCTGACATAGCAGCTATATAAACATCTTTTTCTTCAACTCTTAGTTTATGCATTAATGTTGCCCCCCAAACTTTTACGCTAAACCTTTCTCCTTCTGAAAAGGTATCAAAAAAAATATTCCCTTCTGAGTAATCCACAAAATCAAATTTTTCTCCAGTTATATCTATTTGTTTCATTGTCCACCTACTTTCCTTAAAATTATCTGTAATGGTATACCTTTAGTTTGTCTAGTACCACCTGTTATTTTACCTCCATATTTTATAAAAGCACTACCTGCATCACCTTTTGATATTATATCAAATCCAGCCTGCCTTAATATTTCTGGAGATGCTTTATAAACTACTTAAAAATATCACAATAAGTTTTCAAATACCTTCTATTATCAGAGTCTCGTATATTTTTTTGTAATTTATATTTGAAAGGTATCTCGTTCCCTTTACTGTTTGAATATGTAATGTATACAGGATGTCATTGCCTTCTTCTTCCATTATGACAGAAATAATAGATACATCACCAAATTTTTTTTTCAAAGTCTCAATACCTATATTAATACTATTAGTAAAAAAATCCAATATATCTTCTACTTCAAATAAATCATTTCCTCGAAATATTTCTTTCAATGCAGCACATGGTAAATCGGTATCACTACCTAAACTATTATGTTTAATATCATTATACAAAAGTCTTATTGTATATTTCTTAACATTCCGTTCCCCATCATATTTTATTAATAGTTTTGCACTATTATTATTTAAGAATATTGGCAATTTCTGTAATATCATCTAATCTCCCTTCCGCTATATCATATATCAAATTCCATTTTTGATTATCAGTTGACTTATTATTTAATCCTAAATCCCCCAATAACATATTTAGTGTATCAAACGCAGTTCGTTTATTACCATTAGCAAATGCATGGTCTGTAATACTTCTTGTTACTGCCGTCACCTGTTCATATGGGTCATCATAATATGACGCTGAATTAAGTATATTCTTTATACTATTATTCAACTCAAAACCATCTGAATATTGCTTATTTATATTAATAATATCTTCAGTTATTTCATCCATATTATCAATCAAATTTCTACCAGATTGTGTACCACTCTCAGCAAACATCTGCAAATCATACCTAAGCCCAGAACTGCTTCCGCTTCCGCCAGCCACCTGCATCTGCTGCCACACCATACATGCCGTTGTACAGGTATGCCGTTTTGTTCCTGTCCCCGCTTAACAGCTCGCCGTATGGTCCGTTGCTGCAGGTTAAATCCCCTGTTCTTTAAAAAATCTACTAAACTCACTATAAAAACAAATGAAAATTTCGTCTACAATTCCTTTTTCTAAATAAATTTCATGTAAAAATTTATTATTATCAACAAAAACAATCCGTGACCTTTCTAAATTGTCTACAAGCTTTACCATAGTATTACCAAAAACATCCAAACCCATGTTAATGTCAAATCTTGCCCACATTTCTTCAATTGCCTGTTCTTCATATTTCTCATTATCCAAATAGGCTTGACCACCTAGCAGATAATAGATTTTTTCTTTTTCTATTCTGAAAAAAAATTCATTGTCTCGTTTACCATTATCTTTAATTATTTGAGGTAAAAATACAAAGATATCACTGATTATTGTTTCATCATCAAAACTGCCAATCTGTAATCCATTTATCCAATAGCAAATATGCCCATAAACAAATTGATTCACAATCTCTGTTATTTTATATTCTATTGCGAATTTTTCTTTCATCCCTATTAAACTACTGCACATCCCATATCACCTCTTTCCTTTCATTAAAATTCCCAGTTATTTTAACATGGAAGAATTTTATCTGCCAAATCTTGTTTAGAAATAATTCCCGCAAAATAAACACCCTAATTTCTATCATAGAAAAACTGATAAATTTCTCCTGCTTCATTCGTTTCATACCATTCTCCCACTCCCCCGTCATACATTATCATAAACAATTCTTGCATCATCTGGCTCCGGCGTTTTTCTAGGATTATATAAACTGGATGCAGCATCATGTGCTGGATTAGGAACATAATCACACTTAATCCTTTTTGCAATAATATCCGGATTATATGGACTATTTTTAATGCTCCATACCCACAAATTCTATAACTTCTTTTCATTCCAAAAGTTATCAGCATTAGTTATTTTTAAGTTTCACAATTACCTAATAACTAACAGATGCATTTTCATTAAGAAATAATAGATCAATATGTATCTATAACATAATTCCACTTTCCTCCATATGTCTTTTCTAATTCAAATATATATTTTTTAATTTCTTTTTCATATCTTTTTTCAATATTTTCTGTATATGGTCTTAGCAGATAAATAGTTTTTGTATTAAAATTGATATAATCAACTTTTCTTCCACTTGGCAAAAGATAATCTTTAAATCCAGATTGACCATCAGCTTCATTCTTTTTATACTCTAAATATCTTTCTTTTTTGTCCTGTCTGGATTCCCTATATATATTTCTAGCTCTTTTGTTAGTAAAACTATAAATAACATAACAACATACTATCAATGAAAAAGCAATGCTTATCTTATCTGATATTATTGACAAAAGCATACAAACAACAGATAATAAAATCATTGGAAATATAAACACCCAATACCAATCATGCTTTTTTAATACAAAACATATAATTGTGGGAACCAAACACGTTATCCAAACAATCATTAGTGCAAATATCATTTTCTACCTCCATACTTTATAATTACATCTTCTGGAAGCATCACATCTTCCTCTATTACTCTCTGTATTTTTCCAAACCATCGTTTAACCGCACCATTTGGTCTTTTTAACAAACTTGAGTCTACTTCAAAAGTAATGGAAGCTTCTCCCTTTTTTCCATGCATTCCAGAAAATATTCTATTAAACCAAGTTGCCTTACCTTCTGTTACCCAAACCGCCAACCCATTATGATCAATAAGTTTGTCAGCCGTTGTTCTTGGTCCATAAGCCTTTATATATCCCTGTTCCAAAACTTCTTTAATATGTTCATTAGTACCTCTATGTGTTACCAATGTTTTACTCTTATGCTGACCTGTCGCTTCGCTTCCGCCAGCCACCTTCTTCGTCGCATTACTCACCGCTGCCGACTGAACAACATTCCCGCCCTGCCACATGGCTTTCAGCGATTTCCCGCTTTTCGCGATTGAACTGCCTGCCAGTCCCATTCCTGCCACGCTTAAGCCCAGTGTGATAAATTCCTTTGCGTTTCCCCAGCTGAATATCTCTCCTGTTTCCACATATGCGGTGTGGATGTTCTTTACTGTTTCCACTGCCTGGCTTCCTGATAAGATGAGTGCCGATGCGTTTCCGATGATTCTGCTTCCCGCTTTTATGGTGTCTGCTATTTTTACTGCGTTGGCGGCGCCTTTGGCTCCCCATTTGATGCCGTTTCCAACTACGCTTATTACGTGCTTCTTTATTGGTAAAACTATATACAATGTATAAATACAAAAATACCGCAAAAATTATACTTAATATATCTGATATTAATGATAATATAGCAGATATACCAGATAATAAAAACATTGGAAACAAGAATAAATACCAATCATGATGTTTTATGAGAATATATATATACACATAAGAACAAGAAATGGTATACAAATCGCAACTATTGATATAGTCATTTTCCCCTCCAAACTTTACAACTGCTTCTTTAGGAATTGGCACATCTTCTTCTATTACTTTCTGTGCTTTTCCAAACCATCTTTTTATGAAACCATTAGGTCTTTTTACTAAATCAAAAGAAACTTCAAATGTAATGGATGCTTCCCCTTTTTCACCAACTATACCAGAAAAAATTCTATTTAACAATGTAGGATTACCTTCTGATACCCAAACTGCCTTTTTGTATGTTCAGCATATTTTACAATAGTAATATTGGGTTTTGGATAATTAGCCTCCAAATAGCCCTGTTTCAGCTTTCTTGCAATACTTTCATTTGTTCCTCGATGTGTAATTCTGTGAAAACAGCTCGTTTCCGTATACATAGGTGGTGGTTTCTGTCTTTTCTTATCAAAATATTATATTTTGTTAACTATCCTTTTTCTTATAAAATTCTTTGAAAAAACACTTTTTTTCAAAAGGGGTTTTAGAGAATAAAGTTCCAAAGTTTATCCTTAATTAAATACTATTTTCATTTATTTTTTTCACAATAGTCATAATCTCCCTCTGCCTCTTCATACCTACTTCTTTGAAAGCATCTGTCTCAACACATACCTCTTTAACATCTATCACTTGACCAACTCCTAATTTTTTCCAGGAAACAAACTCAAAGGAACTATGGCTTAGAAACTTTTCAATCTCCAGCTCCCCATACACTATGTCCATATATACATTTGTTTCTCTCTCTAAAGGAATATTTTCACCATCAATAGAAAATAGTTGTGTATAATAACCTCTATTATCAACTTTCATGGTAATACGAAACCCTGTTTGTATTTCATTACCATTTAAAGTTACATCCTTGGATAGTTTAATCATTGCCTCTACTCTAATCAGTTTCCCCACCCCCTTAGTACACATGCTTGATACTGATAATATTTTTATTAAACACATTTAACATATCAGGCTCAACAACCGGAGTACCAGATTTAAATACATAAGTGTCTAATTCCATATGATGTAATTGATTATAAATATTTTCTGGAATTGTAACTTTTATGATAGCAACCTTATCCTTATTTATAGATTTATTTGCAAAATTTAAGGTCTCTTCAAATCTGTTACCAAATTCTTTGGCAGCAAAAGTGCCTTCCATACCTCTAAATTTATGAGTAGACATTATATCATAGTATTCATCTGCACCAACTGCTCTGTATATATCCTTTGTTCTTCTACCACTCTTCCCAGCAAACATCTGCAAATCATACCTAAGCCCTGAACTGCTTCCGCCAGCCACCTTCTTCGTCGCATTACTCACCGCCGCCGACTGAACAACACTCTCTCCCTGCCACATGGCTTTCAGCGATTTCCCGCTTTTCGCGATTGAACTGCCTGCCAGTCCCATTCCTGCCACGCTTAAGCCCAGTGTGATAAATTCCTTTGCGTTTCCCCAGCTGAATATCTCTCCTGTTTCCACATATGCGGTGTGGATGTTCTTTACTGTTTCCACTGCCTGGCTTCCTGATAAGATGAGTGCCGATGCGTTTCCGATGATTCTGCTTCCCGCTTTTATGGTGTCTGCTATTTTTACTGCGTTGGCGGCGCCTTTGGCTCCCCATTTGATGCCGTTTCCGACTACGCTTCCGAGCAGCGGCACTACTGCTGCCGTGCTTAATATTGCATTGGAATAGTCGCCTTCATGGAAGTACCATGCCGCATTGATTCCGTCGCAGAGATCCAGCCCCGGTATGATGCCCAGCAGGTCCAGTGCGGCATGCCCGATTCCGGTCAGGCTGATGTTTGGGCTTAACCCGAACGGGTCTGTTAAGGTTATTGGGTTGCCCTGCACATAGGCATACCTGTTTAAACTCTGGCTGTTTCCGATGGTGCCGGTTACAATGTCCCGGTTGATGAAGCGTTTGATGCTGACGTTATAGTAACGGGCCCTCATGTAATACAGGCCGCCTGTGTCTGTTGCCACGCCGTACATGCCGTTGTACAGGTATGCTGTTTTGTTCCTGTCCCCGCTTAACAGCTCGCCGTATGGACCATAGCTGTAGCTTTCTTCCGGTTTTCCCTGTGCATCGGTTAACAGGATTGTGCTTCCGGTGTTGTTGTAATGGAAGGTCAGGTATCCCGGGCTGCTGTTCTGTGAGATTAGACCGTTTCCGTATACATAGGTGGTGGTTTCTGTCTTTCCCCCGCCTGTCTCCGTTGCTGTGATTACCTGTGTCAGTGTGCCTGCTGTGTTGTTTACATACTCTGTGCGGGTTCCGGTCTCCAGATCTGTCTGTGCGGTGCGGTTCCCCTCGGCATCGTACTCATATTTTATGTTTCCTGCCTGTACCAGCTGGTTCCTGCAGTTGTAGGTGTATTCCGTCATGATACCGTCTGCGTCCGGCCCGTATGTCATGTTCCCTTCCGCATCATAGATGACTTCTTCCCCGTTGTATGTTTTCAGGCGGTCTGCCCTGTCATAGGTCATTTTTACTGACGGTATGCTTCCCGCCGCTCCTTCCGGCATGCTTGATTCTTTTGACGCTATGTTCCCTGCTTCATCATAGGTGTAGGTAATCTCTGATAATACTTCAGTTCCTTTTACCACCTGCTGTTTTACCAGCTGCCCTGCTTTGTCATATTCATATGTGTCGGTGGTCCCGTCGCTGTTGTTCTGTGCCATCACCAAACCGTTCCTGTCATACTCATATGATGTCATGTGCCCCTGGGAGTCCGTGACGGATTTCAGTTTCCCATTGTCGTAATAATGGCAGGTTATCTTTTCCCCGTCCGGATAGGTCATGGTTTTTAAGGAGCCCATGGCATTGTAGGTGTAGGTGATGGTGTTTCCGTTACAGTCTGTATAGGATGACACCCTGTTTAAGGCATCATATGTCCTTTCAATGACTCCGTTTTCGTCCTCTGCTTTTACCACATTTCCGTTTTTGTCATAGTTAAAATTAACATTCTTGAAACCCACATAAAAGCAATGATTCTCATAAAATGCACAATCGCAGCTAACACCTAGCCATATATTCAGTGTCTATGCGGCTTTACAAACAGCAGATTGAAAAAACGGGGAAATTCAAAGATATGTAGTTATCTATTCAAGTTCATAATATCAATTTCATATTCTTCCAAATTCTCTTCAAATTTTTCACAACCATAGTTTTTTATAAAATTACACTCCTCTTGTGAAATGAAAAATGCTAAATACATTTTTGCAGTCCCATTAATATCAGAAAACTCATCTGGAAAAACATATGTTTCTGTGAAATAAACGGCATTTTTTTTATGCCTATCCGCAAATTCTTTATCAATATTTTCTATTCCTTCTATATATGTCCCCCTACCAAAACTTAGTTTATTTTCAACTATATAGAATAATACATTTGCTAAAATAAGTGCGGCTCTTTGGTAATCATCATCTACTGCCAGGATTGCTTCACATGTATTATTTATCATTTTAGAAAATTTTGATAGTCCAAAAGATACATATGTTTTACATCCTTTAAAAATATTGCTATACTGCAGCAGTTGTATTGATGGCATATCTTCATTCCCTCTGAACAATCTTCGTTCTTCAAATACACCCAAAAATTTTTCGTAATGATTTAGAATTTCTTCACCTATACTATTATTTTTCATTGGCAAACTCTCCTTTCACTCCTTCAAATTGATGCCCTTGATTGCAAGGAGAACATTGTACTCTTAAATCCGAATTGTACTCATCTAACACCTGTTTTCTTGTATATTTTTTACTAGACGCTTTCATTGTTTCTACCCTTTCTGCCCATGTGGTCGGATAATGATCTAGATCATATCCCACTCTTGTTCTTGGACCATTCTTTGTGTTAATAACTATTTTTTTTGGTATCACTTCACCGCATGTAGGACAAATCATATTTCCAGATGAATCTCTTGGTGCTTCAGCTTCCGCTTTTATCCTTGCTTTTTTTCGAAAACCACTTCTTTTATATAAAGAATCACTACCACCCTTCCCAGCAAACATCTGCAAATCATACCTAAGCCCTGAACTGCTTCCGCCGGCCACCTTCTTCGTCGCATTACTCACCGCGGCTGACTGAACGACACTCTCTCCCTGCCACATGGCTTTCAGCGATTTCCCGCTTTTTGCCATTGAACTGCCTGCCAGTCCCATTCCTGCCACGCTTAAGCCCAGTGTGATAAATTCCTTTGCGTTTCCCCAGCTGAATATCTCTCCTGTTTCCACATATGCGGTGTGGATGTTCTTTACTGTTTCCACTGCCTGGCTTCCTGATAAGATGAGTGCCGATGCGTTTCCGATGATTCTGCTTCCCGCTTTTATGGTGTCTGCTATTTTTACTGCGTTGGCGGCGCCTTTGGCTCCCCATTTGATGCCGTTTCCGACTACGCTTCCGAGCAGCGGCACTACTGCTGCCGTGCTTAATATTGCATTGGAATAGTCGCCTTCATGGAAGTACCATGCCGCATTGATTCCGTCGCAGAGATCCAGCCCCGGTATGATGCCCAGCAGGTCCAGTGCGGCATGCCCGATTCCGGTCAGGCTGATGTTTGGGCTTAACCCGAACGGGTCTGTTAAGGTTATTGGGTTGCCCTGCACATAGGCATACCTGTTTAAACTCTGGCTGTTTCCGATGGTGCCGGTTACAATGTCCCGGTTGATGAAGCGTTTGATGCTGACGTTATAGTAACGGGCCCTCATGTAATACAGGCCGCCTGTGTCTGTTGCCACGCCGTACATGCCGTTGTACAGGTATGCTGTTTTGTTCCTGTCCCCGCTTAACAGCTCGCCGTATGGACCATAGCTGTAGCTTTCTTCCGGTTTTCCCTGTGCATCGGTTAACAGGATTGTGCTTCCGGTGTTGTTGTAATGGAAGGTCAGGTATCCCGGGCTGCTGTTCTGTGAGATTAGACCGTTTCCGTATACATAGGTGGTGGTTTCTGTCTTTCCCCCGCCTGTCTCCGTTGCTGTGATTACCTGTGTCAGTGTGCCTGCTGTGTTGTTTACATACTCTGTGCGGGTTCCGGTCTCCAGATCTGTCTGTGCGGTGCGGTTCCCCTCGGCATCGTACTCATATTTTATGTTTCCTGCCTGTACCAGCTGGTTCCTGCAGTTGTAGGTGTATTCCGTCATGATACCGTCTGCGTCCGGCCCGTATGTCATGTTCCCTTCCGCATCATAGATGACTTCTTCCCCGTTGTATGTTTTCAGGCGGTCTGCCCTGTCATAGGTCATTTTTACTGACGGTATGCTTCCCGCCGCTCCTTCCGGCATGCTTGATTCTTTTGACGCTATGTTCCCTGCTTCATCATAGGTGTAGGTAATCTCTGATAATACTTCAGTTCCTTTTACCACCTGCTGTTTTACCAGCTGCCCTGCTTTGTCATATTCATATGTGTCGGTGGTCCCGTCGCTGTTGTTCTGTGCCATCACCAAACCGTTCCTGTCATACTCATATGATGTCATGTGCCCCTGGGAGTCCGTGACGGATTTCAGTTTCCCATTGTCGTAATAATGGCAGGTTATCTTTTCCCCGTCCGGATAGGTCATGGTTTTTAAGGAGCCCATGGCATTGTAGGTGTAGGTGATGGTGTTTCCGTTACAGTCTGTATAGGATGACACCCTGTTTAAGGCATCATATGTCCTTTCAATGACTCCGTTTTCGTCCTCTGCTTTTACCACATTTCCGTTTTTGTCATAGGTGTAGGCGATGCTTCCTGCCTTGTCTCTTATGTTTGTCAGGCGCCCTGCGGCATCATAAGTGTATTTTGTTGTCTCTCCTTCTGCATTGGCATACTTTTTAAGGAGTCCCGCCTCATTGTAATAATACGCACGTTCGCTTCCTGCTGCCCCGGTTTCCTTTGTCACCCTTCCCAGTTCGTCATATGTGTATGCTGTGGTGCCGCCCATCGGGTCTGTCACCCCGGTGATGTTTCCTGCGGCATCATAGGCATAGCTGGCGGTGCCTTCTGCGGCATCTTCCACTTTGGACAGGGTGCCGTCTGCATTGTAGGCATACTTTGTTTCCTGCTCTGTATCTGTATCGGCCTGTGCAGTGAGATTTGTTAGATTTCCCATTACATCATAGGCATACCTGTCTGTAATGCCCAGGGCATCCATGACGGATACTGGCTGGTTGTTTTCGTCATACCTGCATGTCTGCACTGTCACGCCCAGTGCATCGACAACTGTCAGTACGTTTCCGTTTCTGTCATAGGTCTTCCGGGCTGTGCTGCCACACTCGTCGGTTACTTTTGTGTTTCTTCCGTACAGGTCATACTCATAAGTGACCTTTACCATCCTGTTTTCTTCATTTGGGTGTGAAACGGTAAGCAGCCTGTTTTCCGAATCATAGGTATAAGATACTGTTTCCCCTAGTGCATTGGTTTGTGTCAGGCAGCTGCCTTCCGCATCATAGGTATAGGATGTGGTGTTCCCGTTCGGGTCCGTTTCCGATACTTTTCTCCCATAGGTGTCATATGCATATGTCTGTTCGTTTCCCAGTGCGTCACGGATGCAGGTTACGTTCCCTACTGAATCGTATTCATATGTTGTTGAGGTGCCGTCACTTTCTGTTATCCTCGCAAGGTTCCAGCAGTCATCATAGCTGTAGAGTGTATGGCTTCCGTCTGCATAAGTTTCCTTCTGCAGTTTTCCGTTTGGGTAGTATTCATAAGCGGTGCTGTTGGAGCGGGCATCGGTTTTTTGGATGATTTCCCCGCGTTTGTTATACTTATATGTGGTTCTGTTCCCGTTTTCGTCTGTTTCGGCTGTTACCCTTCCCGCCGCATCATAAGTGTAGGTTTTTTCTGTCCCGTCTGCTGCGGTCTGTTTTGTGACACGGCCTTCTGCATCTTTTTCGTAAGTGAGTTTTGTAGAATCCCCTCCCCTTTTTATGTATGACAGTTCACCATTCCCGTCGTATCCGTAATATGTTGTGTTTCCCTCTGCGTCGGTTACGGAGGTTTTGTTCCCGTCGGCATCATAGGTATATTTTACCGTGCTGTATGCCGTATCGGAATCTTTCATGACGGTTTCTTTTATTAAACGGTTCAGCCTGTCGTATTCATACTTTGTGGTTTTGCCGCAGCTGTCTGTTTCCCGTATCAGGTTCCCGGTGCTGTCATAGGCATAGGTGGTGCTGTTTCCGTTCATGTCGGTCAGTTTTGTTAAATATCCGTCCGTATATGCATATTTTCTGGTCCCCAGCCCTATGGTGGTTTCCTCTGTCACCTGTCCGTCTGCATTATAACTGTATGTGACGGTTTTTCCTGAGCTGTATACGATCCGGACCGGCAGGTTCCTGTCATTGTATGTATATGTTGTGCTGTTCCCCCTGCCGTCTGTTACCGAGGTCAGATTGCTGGCAGAATCATATTCCATCAGCGTTATTTTCCCATAGGCATCCATAATCTTTGTCTGGTTCCCGTTTTCATCATAAGTGTAATATACTGCCTGGTTTTCTGCATCCCTGACCGAGAGCAGATTGCTTTGTGCATCATACATGTATACGGTTGTTTCGCTGTTTCCGTTTGTGGAACGGAGGAGGTTTCCGCTTCTGTCACTGACTGCTTTTTCTACTGCCCCGGTGCGGTCTGTAATGGTAACGGACAGGTTTCCGCCGGCGGCACTGTCATCATAACTAAATATCGTGCGGTTTCCCTCTGCATCCTTCTGTGACACCACCCTGCCTTTTTCATCATATTTGTTTGTAACCTTTACAGTGCCGCTGCCATTCTTCTTTGTCAGGAGATGCCCGTCTTTGTCATAGGTGTAAGCGGTTGTTTCGCCCAGCGGGTTGGTGATGGCGGTTAAGCACTGGTTTTCATAGGTAAATTCTGTGGCACGTCCTGTGCTGTCTGTTACTTTTTTCAGGTATCCGTCTGTATTATAGTGCAGGTAAATGCTCTGCCCTGCTGCCTTTTCCGTGACTGTGACAAGCTGGCTGCCGGAATCTTCTTCTGTTCCATATTTCAATGTTAATTCCCTCTTGCTGCGGTCAGTCATTCCGGTAAGCCTGCCCTGCCTGTTAAACTCATAGACCATGCCGCTTGGCAGTGTTAATGTGTAGGACAAATCTTTGTTTCTCTGCAGTACTGCTTTGTCCATTCCGGCTGAAATACATAAATATTTCTGCTCATCCGGCAGGTCTTCGGACAATATAATCTGCTGCCCGTTGATATAATTTCCGTAAACCACACTGTGAGTGACTGCTTCCTCTCGCACAAAGGTGGAATAACTGTCTGGTGTCCAGTACAGGTTGACCAGCCCGCCTTCTTCCTTCAGGCATGCCTGGAAGTTATGGCTCCAGCCTTTTCCCATTTCCCCTTTTGTATCTGTGAGCATGGAGCTGTAATTCAGGTCCAGGGATACAGCTGTCCCCCCATTTACTGCCAGTGCCTCATATTCCTCCACAAAAGCACCTGATGTGGTGTCCACCGGGTCGCCCCATGTGTTGGTATCTATTGTCATGCGTTTTATAATGCTGCATGATGCGTGGCTGCTGATTGGGCTGACGATGACATTCACGCCTAAGTTTTTGCCCTGTATCGTGTTTACAAAGCTGTCTACCAGGCTGAAATAGTACTCTCCTTCGTCATACTGTCCTGTGGAAGCCGGGGCTGCCATGACGGTGGTTCCGTACAGGGTGTCTCCCGGTGCAAAGACACCAATTTCCAGCGTGTCGCCTTCATAAAGCACCGGCACTGTGCGGCATTTGTCTGCACCGCTTACATAATAATCACTTCCTCTGCTTTCTGTGATATAAACTTCCCCTGTGTCCAGATCCACAATTTTCTGTGAACGGTATTCTCCCGGCACTTTATAGCTGCCCAAGGTTGTCTTCAGGTTATAAAAATACCTGGAGGAAGTGTTTGTCAACTCATATTGTATGTAACATGCTTCTCCCACATATGCCGCACTTTCCGGCATGATGGTAAGCTGCAGCCCTTCTCCCATCTGTACACTGACATCACTTTTTGTCTCAAATACTGCCTTTACTTCTTTGTGAAACGGCATAAGCGTTCCGCTGAAATCTGCCGACAAGCTGTAGCTTCCCGATTTGTCACCTTTCACATACCAGATAGCGGATGCGGACTGCTGCCCGGAAATATCCCCCATGGCAGCTCTCAGCTGCTGCTGTTCTGAGTTCAGGGATACCAGAGACAGTCCGTCAGGCAGGTTTAAGGCTGCTGAGGAATTCTCTAATACAAACTTCGGTGCTGCTGCATTGATGACACCCAGTTCCACTGAGAACATTTCTTTCAGCCATGAGATGCTTCCCACATCGCTTAAGTATGCAAGCAGCGGAATCTCTTCTTCTGCTTCTCCTCTCTCAACGGGTATGGAATAAAATACAGCCGGCTTTTCCTTATTGTCTGTACCGCCGCCTCCGCTGCCGGCATTGCCTCCGCCTCCGCCGGTTACTGCTGCCTTTACTGTTCCACTGCCGGTTACTGTAATTTCATATTCCACAGGCAATGGGGATTCTGCGAAGACCAGGGTGACTGCATAAGAAAAGGTATTATAATTGCTGGGATCACTAAGGTCAATGCCTGCAGCCACAATTTCAGCAAGTTCCATTTTCCTTACTTCCAGATTTCCGACAACAATGTCTCCTTTTTCAAGGACAATCTTCGCTGTTTTCTGTTTTCCGCCTTCAATATTGATGTATCTTTCTGCCGGAAGGTGGTTCTGTTTATATGCGGCCATCTGGTAAGTTCCGTTTTCGCCGCTGATTGTCACCCTGCCTTCTGCATTTGTTATGAAAGTCTGTCCTGAATCCCTGCTGTTGTCATTGACATATACACAGGCAGATGAGAGCGGTGCATTGTTGGTATCCACTACCTGTACGGTAACTGTTCCGGCTGTGGATGCTTCATAAACCACTACTGTAATTTTTGTGGATGCCTGATTGCCTGCTGCATCTTTTACTGTTAAAACTACCGTATATGTTCCTGCTTCTTTGTAAATGTGTTTTGGCTGGGCTCCCGTTAAGGTGGTCCCATCACCCATCTTCCACCTGTATTCCGTTACCCTGACATTGTCAGTGGAACCAGTACCGTCAAAAGCAATCTCCATTCCTGCCACTCCGGACATGTTAGAGGATGCATCTGCTATGGGTGCAATGGTGTCTTCGCTGCCTGCTGAGGCTGTTATTACATTGCTTTTGCTGTAATTACCGCTGCCATCATAAGTATATACATAGTAAGAATATTCCACTTCAGGAATGACATCAAAATCTGCATAAGCGGTATCTGTACCACTCATAATGCAGGTATATTTTTCTTCATTGTATGCCCTGCGGTATAATTCAAAATGGTCAAAATCCTCTTCTTCGGCCTCTTTCCATGACAAATCAACCTCCCAGTTTGCTTCTTCTGCTTTCAGTTCTGCTTTTTCAGGTGCATCTGCATCCAGTACAAAAGATGTTGTATATGCTGCACTTCTGTTTCCGTTGATATCCACAGCATATACATTAAAGTCATATGTACCGCTTTCCAGGTCTTTGGTATCCCAGTTCAAAGTTACTAGTTTTTCAGAGGCATTTACTTTTATGGTATCCGCAGTTGTCCATGTGTCACTGTCATCCCCGGATTTATATTCTGCTGTTAATTCCGATACTTTTACATTATCATAAACCAGCACCTTAATTTCTGCATTTTGTCCTACAATACTGCCCTCCTGCGGAGAAATACTGTAAATAACCGGTGCCTTTGTATCCTTCTGTACATCTGCTGCTGTTTCATTGGAATACTCACTTTCATTTCCAGCCATATCAACTGATGTAATCTTATAACGGTATGTCTGTCCATATTCTACAGAACTATCATAATAATTGGAATTCATACATTTATTTACAAGCACATCATAAATGCCGCTTTCTTCCTCTGCACGGTAAATCTTATAATAAGCGGTATCTGCTGCCTCTGGTGCTGTCCATGTCAGTGCAATATATCCTTCATTGCCTTCCGCCTTAAAATCTTTGATTGCTTCCGGTGCTGTTCTGTCAATGACATATGAATTTGTCAGTATGCCATCTGCATACACATTTTCATTTCCAGCAGTATCATATACATGCACCCGCACATATATACTGCCTTCCGGAAGTTCTGATAGATTCCATCTGTATGTGAATGTATGACTTGCCGCTGCTTTCTTTTCTATCTGTGTTAATCCGGTCCAGTCCTTCTCATCCAGTGAATACTCAAATACAGCCTTTTCCACTCCTATATTGTCTGTGGCTGTAACAGATAAGAAGATTGTTTTACTAAATGTTTTTGCTGCCGGTAGAAATTGTGTGATCACCGGCGGAGTTGTATCTTCCTTTGTTATAATCTCAGCTTCGTCTGATTCCTCCCCGCGGTTTCCCAATGTATCATATCCCACTACACGGAAAGTATATTTTGTATCTGCATCCAGGTTTTTGATATGCATCCCTAATACATTGGATACTGTCCCAACACTAACAAATGTTCCATCTATCAGCTGCTCCACCTGAAAATAGGCGAAATCATCCTCCTTTACATCCTCCCATTTCAGACTTACATAGGAAGAGTCGGCAGTTACACTGGTTACATTGATTTTTGAAATTCCTGTATTATCTACAATATATTTCTGAGTGTATTCCTCTTCTGTGTAGTTTCCGTTTTTGTCTAAGGCGATTGCTCTCACTACATATGTTCCATCTTCTAACTCTGCATTGTTCCATGTAAAGACAGCCTGCCCGTTACTGGAGGCTTTCTTCTCATCAATGGCAATCCACTCATCATTTAGCCGGTATTCTAACATAACAGAATCAATACCTGCTGCATCATATGCCTGAACAGTAATCTTACTTTTTTTGTTAATTTTACTATTACCGGATGGCTGGATGCTTTCAATCACAGGAGCGGTCTTGTCCTCTTCCACTTTGATGGATACAGTTTCAGAAGGACTGCTTTCCTGATTATATTCATCTGTTGCTGTTACATAATATTCATATGTCTTTCCAATTTTTACATCTGCATCCTGATAAAAAATAATATACCCGCCATCTACTCTGCTTACAGCTTTAAATGCAGTTTCCTCTTCTGCTTTTCGATACACAGTATGATATTTTACGTCTACACTGATAGAAGTAAGAAAGTTTAATGTAACCACACCATCTTGTGAAACAGCATTTGGCTTCTCTGGTGCGTCTGGTGCATCTTTATCTAATTGATAGATTACTTCCATTGTATCTGTATTGTTGTCTGCATCATACAAAATGGCACGTACAATATATTCTCCGCTGTGCAAATTACTGATGTCCCATGTAACAGCAGCATACAATTCTTTGCTGTTATAAGTCCGCTGCCCAACCATGTTTGCATTTATTTTTTCCCATGTTTCACCATTATCCCTGCTGTATTCTAATTGAATTTTATTGCCTGTACTATTTCCTACATTTTTGAAGAAAACCTGAATATTTACATTGCTGCCGCCTAATTTGCTGTGACCGGCTGGTGTAATACGGTTAATGGATGGTTTCTCCGCAAATCCGTTTATTTGGTCACAAAGCTCTGACTGGTTGCCGGCTTCGTCATAAGCAAGCACCTGATAGGTATAAGTCTTTCCTGCAGCAACTGTGCTGTCTTTATATTCTGTGTTATTTCCGGCATCTTGCAGAAATTCGCCATTCCGGTATACTTGATATCCGGTTGTTTCTACATTGTCTTCTGAAAAATCCCACCCCAGCACAACAGAAGAACCTGTTTTGGATTTTACCTTTAGGTTTTCTGGTACTTTTGGTGCTTCTTCATCTTTCAATGTCATTACCGTTAATTCGTCTGAAGGTTCCGAACTGTTACGCACTTCATCAAAAGCATATATGATATAAGTATATGCTGTGTTTGGTTTTAAATTTTTATCTGTATATTTTGTACTTCCAGTGGTTGCAATTCTTGAACCATTACGGTAAACTTCATAACCGGCAACACCTTGATTGTCTGCTGCGTCCTCCCATTCTATTTTCAGGCTGGAGGCCCCTGCCTCAGATACAAATACAGTCGTTACCTTTGAAGGTGCTTCTTCATCTTTTATGTTATGAATGAATGTATCACACAACTTTTTCATATCTGTAGAAAACAGATAGTTTGAATCATTTCTCGTAAGCTCTAATGCAGCAAACTTAGAATCCCCGGCATTTCCAAAGTGAATGACCTGCGTATACTTTTTGCCTGCAATTCCTGCTTTTCCGCTTAGAATCACTTTATGAGCATCTGTTGCACAGAAATTATAGCTATTTCCACCAATCTGGGTAAAATCACCCTTTACTTCTAAGACTCCATTGGTCAGATAACCTTTATGTGTATAACCAGAGGATGTACTAAAATCGCCGCCGACTATAATATAATCTAACGCATTTGTCATTACCAGATAAGAGTATCCTGACATTGTAAAATTGCTGCTGCATTGTATCTTTCCACCATTTACACGAAAAATACCGGAAGTAATATTGATATTTCTTGCCTTCACTGCTTTTCCATTTACATCCAGACCATTTTCAAGCGTGAATGTCCCGCCGATTGTGAAATCTTCTTCACAGGTATTTGCAGCTGTCAAAGTTACATTTCCGCTGTAATTGCTGCCTGCCAGCTGTGAAAGCTTTCCAATATAAACAGAGCCTGACCCGGCAATATTTCCGCTTTCGTCTGTTACAGTTCCAGTAACATACACCACACTGTTTATCTTTACTTTTTTTGAAGATGTGTTTTTTATCACAATATTTGCAATACGGTTTGTGCTTGCAGAAGAAGATGCAAAACTTACAATCTGTGTATCCAAACCGGAAAGTTTTAAAGTATGCTGCTGTGCAGATGCAAATGTCCCATTAGCATTATACTGGTACACATCTCCTTTTACTTCCAAAGTCCCTGCCAGTAAACAGTCCGTATGATCTGCATTGGATTGGAATACAAAATCCCCTCCAACACAAACCATATCTTTTTCCTGTGTCATAACCAAAATGCCGCTGCTTACTGTATATGAACTATTCTCTCCTGAAATATTCTCTCCTTGTATTCTAACATCTTTTGTAACATTTAGGAAACCGCCATTGATTTTCAGTTCGCCTGCTCCCAATATGAGATTCCCATTAACTGTTAAATTGTGCCCATTCAGGTCCATCGTTCCATCTGCAATGTACAGATCATCTTCAATGACCATATCATCTGTCAGAGTCCATCCGGACACACTGTGATTACCATAACTTATTTTAGAACCATAATTTATCAACTGGTTGGCATGTATCGTTGTATCAGAATAGATTCCTTCCTCACTTGTATTTCTTAATTCTACAATGTTTAGATATGAATTGACAGAATCAAACCGAATCGTTTGTTTTTTACTTCCGCTAAAAATGGTTGTATGGGTTCCCCCTGCCATACAGTTGCTGGAATTTATTGAAGTCTTCTGGGTAAAATCCCCTTTGATTTCCCATGTTCCCGCTGTCAGGAAATCCCTATATGAATAGCGGTTGTTCATCAATACATTTCCATTGACACAGAAATAATCCGCACTGTTTGTCATCCGCAGATAATTGTATGTATACCAGTTATCTCCAACCGTATAATCCCCCTGGCACACTGCCTTTCCGCCATCAATAAAAAATGTTCCGCTTGTATGGTGAATGTTTCCATCCACTTCCAGCTGGTTTCCATTCAGTTCAAGGTCAGATGCTATTGTCAGGTCCTTTCCAACCGCAAAATCCGCCCCCAGGTACACTCTGTTTCCAATTGTTACATTTCCTGTTACGGTCAACTCTTCCGGTGTTGTCATACTTTCTGTATAATACAGGTTTCCATGAAAAGTATGATTCTCAAATGTTGTGGTTTTAACCAGCATAAGATAACCGCTTGTCTTATTCCCATGGTCATTGACTGCCCCGGCTGCCATTGCCCTATTTCCGCCAAATACAACACCCTCTTCGCTTTCATTTGTGATTTCCAAACCGGCAAAATAAGAATAGCCAATTCCCGTATTGGCAAAATTAACTTCCTGTTTTTCTTCTCCGCTCAGCAGTACCTTATGCGTTCCGCCTGCCGCAAAATTCTCATAAGATACATACTGCTTCTGGGTAAAGTTTCCCTGTACTTCCAAAGTCCCCGCTGTAAGTTTGGATTTATGGCTTGCAATAGAGCCTTGTACAAAGTTTCCTTTTACTTTTACATAATCCTCATTATCTGTCATGATAAGAGTGCCCCTGCTCTTTCCATAAACGTCAGTTCCCTCTGTCTCACGTTTGGATTCAATCTGGTAATTCCCTTCTACCACCAGATTGCCGCCATTTACAGTTACAGTTCCGCCCTCCTGTATGAAATCTCTCACCCATACGATATCTTTTCTTTGATACCCATACCCTTTCTTCATTATTTTTAGGATACCATTCCACCATACAGCTATCCTTTTATAAAGAAAATACTCTGCATGAAGTACCTAACCAGCTGACAATCTAATAAACTGCTTGCTTGGATTCCCTGATACAGTATTCAAAAATCCAATACAGTGTCTGCCACAGCTGCATTTTTTGAATACTATATCAAAAATACATTAAATATAGTTTGATTAAATCTAACTGTATTATAATACTATATTTAGCAGAAAATATATATTGTGGTAAATTCTAAACGATACGGCTAAATGGTAACATTATTATGTCTTTAAGAAATAACAAATTATATTAATTCCAATATATAACATCACTCTACCATATCTTTTTCTTTAACACAATATAATTTATCAAAAAATGAAAAAAATCTCGAATTTTGTTGTTTTTTGTATTATTACTTTTCATTTTTTACCTAATAAAAAAAGAGTGAACCACAAAGCAGTTTTTCTGCTCATCCTTCACTCTTTCATCATATCTCTACAGTTGGGAATACGTATGTCATTATCATAATATTTGTCAACTGATATAAAATACAAAAAGACAACCTTAGTCCGGTTGTCTTTTCAATATTTTTCTATAACCCAAAATGCCGATTCCTGAACTTTGACGCCTAGCTTATGCTAGGTGGGTGACCTCACATAGACTTCTGCCTTCCGCTGCATAATGACGGCTTGACATCCATCTATAAATATTGGAATCCCGTTTTATGTCATGTAGGTTCAAAATATCAGGATTGCCGAACATCTCAGGAATTCTGTTACTGTTATTATAGCCTATTCCTGTCTACATTGCAAGACAAGATTTGTGTTTTTTCTTTATTATTTCTATGAAAGTACCCTTTTTGCTTTAGCAAAAAACTGAATTCAGGTATACCCTAATGGGCATACCGCAATTCATGCCCATTAGGGCTGGCGGACTTCGTCTGATAAGGTATTTCGACATGCATCTCATAACTTTCATTTATGGTGGTGCACTAAGGATGCATGGAGGTTTTGTAACTATTGCTGCAGTTCAACCATACAGATACAATTGTGCAATATGCACGTAGGAGTTTGCTCATAAAGTACAATTTGTACATATAACTTTATCGCCAGCAACAGCATCATAAGCAAAATAACCAGTCAGAACATTTTATTTTAGTGAATATATATATTCTGGCATTTTGTGAATGGCATCTTCTGAATGGTTACTGTTGTTTTATTATATGCTCTTTTCAAAATTATATTCTGTTGGAAAACAAAAAATTTTACTATTTCTGCATGGATAAACTATAAGTTCAAAACCCATTCTTTTCCAAAATCTATTTGGAATTTGTCTAATCTTCACTTTCCTCCTCATAATCTTCTTCTTCCAGAGTCTGAAACAAAAACGTAAACTTTGTTCCTTTTCCAACTTCACTGTCTACTACAATCGTCCCATCATGTTTCATTGCTATATATTTTGCAATCACCAGCCCAAGACCAGAACCTGTTGCATTCTGCCGCAGCTTTGATTTATAAAATTTCTCAAAGATATAAGGCAGTTCCTCACAAGAAATGCCTACACCATGATCTAAAATTTCTACCTTTATCTGCTGTTCCTTTTCCGCCATCATAATTTCTATGTCAGAACCCTCCGGTGAAAATTTAATTGCATTATCTAAAATAACAAGAAACATCTGCCGCAGCCTGTCATAATCTCCCAGCACCATATAATAATCTCTATCACTTTTCAAGCGCAGATGAACATCTTTTGCTCTACATATTACCTTGAGATTCTTTGTCAGGTCATGGAAAACCTGTATCAGATTCACCGGCTCTTTCTCAATGGCAAAATCTGGATTCTGCATTTTTGACAAAATCAGCAAATCTCCTACCAGCCGCTCCATACCCTTACACTCATTTAAGATTCTATCATAATACTGCTGCTTCTTGTCATCATTTTTTACAACTCCATCTACAAGCATTTCTGCATATCCTCTTACTACTGTAATCGGAGTACGCAGTTCATGGGACACATTTGCAAAAAAATCTCTTCTCATCTGCTCTATATTCTGCCTCTCTGCTTCTGTTTTCTCCAGCTTTTCTGCCAACACATTTAAGCTTCTTGCCAGAATACCAAGCTCATTTTTTGGCATAATACTGGTTCTGGCAGCATAATCTCCATGAGAAATCTTAAGTGCCACCTTGGTCATATCTATTACTGGTTTTGATAGATTTCTTGCAAACACTAATGCAATAATAAAAGAAATAACTAATGCCGCTAATACACTATATACTACTAATGTCTTTTTCCCGTTAATTGCACTTTGGTTTTTCTCCACAAAACAGTTCATCAATACTACACCTGCTACATGCCCGCCATTGTCCAAAATCGGAACTGCCACATATAATATGTCCATTTCATAAGTGGGATCATATCCCTGCCTGCAGGTAGTATTCCCGGAAAATGCTTCTTCAATCGCATCTTCTCCTTCTTTCGTCAGTTCAATATCTTCTATATCTATATTAGCATATACCTCTTCTATGCTGTGTCCTTCTGCTTTATCTTTGTCTACTAACACATAAATATCTTTCGTCTCACCATTTTCCTCATTTTCCAAAAATTTCATGTAAGACTGATATCCTTCTACATCCTGCATAAATACATATTTCTGTATCTGCTTTGCCACATATGCCGCACTTCGAAGCTGCCTTTGCTGATAAATATCTGTTGTACTGTTCTCATATAGGCGAATATAAATTGCACTAATTAACACTGCTACCAAAACTAAAATAATTGCATAATACGAATATATTTTGAAAAAAAATCTGTTTGTTCGAAAAAGTCTTCTTACCTTTCTATATGATTTGCTATTTTTGTGCTTCAAATTTATATCCAACTCCCCATACTGTCTTAATTGCCCAATCCGGGTGTTCCACTTTATCCAGCTTTGCCCTTAAACGTTTTATATGTGAATCTACTGTCCGGCTGTCTCCAAAATAGTCAAATCCCCAAAGGCTATCTAGCAGATTATCTCTTGTAAAGACCTTATTCGGATTGCTTGCCAAAGTCCACATAGTCTCTATTTCTTTCTTTGTCAAAGATATCCTGCTGCCATCAATATACAATGTATATTCATCGAGATTAATGGTTAAATTGCTAACCGTCAGAGAGTTTTTTTGTTCTTCTTCCTTTATATCATTTCTTTCGATTCTTCGCATAACTGCACGAATTCTTGCCATTACTTCACTTGGACTGAATGGTTTTACAATATAATCATCTGCTCCGATATCCAGTCCCATAATCCGCTCAAAATCTTCCCCTCTTGCCGTAATTAATATAATTGGAACATTTGAAGTTTCTCTTATTTTTCTACATACTGCATAGCCATCCTCTTTTGGCATCATAACATCTAATAATACTGCTGCCGGAGAACACTCTGTAAACTTTTTCAATGCTTCTTCTCCATCGCCGGCAACCACTGGCTGATATCCTTCATTCTCCACATAAACAGATAAAATATCTGTAATATCCTGATTGTCATCTGCAATTAATATATGATCCATTCTGCATCCTCCTTGCTTACCTGTCTCATTCTCCTCGTCTTTTGTCTATCATACATTATAAACAATCTGACTTTTTTGCACAAGTGGAAATTTACTTCTTTTATTTGACCACATTTTGCCACTATTATGACAAAGACTTTGGGTATACTATATATAATATTTATTCAAGGGTGAAAGAAAAATAAAGGAAAGGGAAAATATACAAACACACATCTTTCTCCTTTTGTGTTTGTGCCTGTCAAATACAGTCAAACTGGTTTTTGTCAGGCTTGGTGCAAACTATGAAAAAATATTTTTTATTCAAACGTATCATTTGTTTTTGTCTGATACTTAATATTTTATCCTGCCTGCCTGTAACAGGAGATCTGCTATCTTCTAGTACAACAGTATTTGCCAGTGATGAAACAAGTAAAATTACATTAAATCTTAAATCAAAAAACCTAGTAAAAAATGATAGTTTTTCCTTAAATGTTTACCGTACTTCTAAGGATCACACTGTTACCTTTAAGTCTAGCAATAAAGATGTTGCTTCTGTGGAAAAATCGGCTGAAAAATCAGCTGTTATTACAGGAAATAAAGTAGGTACTGCTACGATTACCGTAAAGGTCAAAAAATCTTTTAAAACAGTTTCCACTCTTACCTGCAAGATTACAGTTACACCACCGGCAATCAGTGTAAAACTTCCATTTCCTGTTATTTATTTAGAACCTAAGAACAAGTATCTGCTAAGTGATGATATTATTATCAAACCAAATACAACTGCTGAGATACCTACTTATAAATCCAGCAATCCTGATGTTGCATCTATTAGCACTAGTGGTATCATTACAGCTCATTCCGAAGGTCAGACTACCATTAAAGTTACAATTGACAATGGCAAATCAGATACTTGTAAAATTATTGTATCTGATAAAACAAATAAAGGCACTGTGAAATACAAATAATATTTGGTTACAGTTTGCCCTTGCAGAAACAATGGTACAATATGCACGTGGGAGCTTGCTCACGAATGGCATATTGTACCATTGTTTTTATAGGGCGGACTATCACTATATCAAACCCCTTGTTCTCAGATAATAAATCCACCAAGTCATTGTAACAGATGATAATAAGGTGGTAACCACCACAATGCTTGAAGTCAGGACACCATCATTATCCATATTTTTTGCCATAATATAGGCCGATACTGTTGTTGGTGCTCCAAGCATAATCAGCAATGCAATCATTTTTTGTTCCCGAAATCCCATATATTCCGCAATTGGTAAAAATATCATTGGTAATAACATTAATTTAATAAAACTTGCTGCTATAGTAGGCTTTACTTTTGCCAGTGCCTTCCTTCCCTCAAATCCAACACCAATTGTAATCAGTGCAAGTGGTGTTGCCATAGAAGCCATACTTGTTACTGTCTTAGAAAAAATCTGTGGTAAAAATTCAAATATATGTAACACTGACCCCGCCAATCCTAAAACAATAGCAATAATAATCGGATTTTTTACGATATTAATCAAAGCTTTCTTTATCTGGCTGCCATCTCCTTTATGTTCTGCCTCAAAAGTAAGTACTATTACAGAATAAATGTTATATAGCGGCACAGTTCCTAAAATCATGAGAGGTGCCATTCCTGAATTTCCATACATATTTTGAATAAATGCTATTCCAAGTACTGCCGCACTGCCACGAAAAGAACCCTGTACAAAAGCACCTACTATCCTCTTATCTTTTATCAATAACTTTGACAATCCCCATATTACCCAAAAGCTGGCTGATGTCACAATCATACAGAACACAACATAGTTTCCATCAAAATTCCCTAAAATATCAGCACTGGCCAAATCCTTAAAAAGTAATATGGGCAGCGTAATCTTAAAATTAAATCTGTTTGCCACTGTTGCAAAATGATCATCTAAAATGTTCCACTGCTTTAAAAAATATCCCACTATAATGACAAGAAATATTGGTACCGTTGCATTAATACTAAATATAAAGTTATCCATCGTTTTCCCTTCTTTTGCTTTATTCCCACAAACATCAACAGCTGCCTAAACCAAGATGGCTTGCTGCTGATTATATTAGGACTAAAATAAGGCAGTTTCAAGGCAATTTCAGATGTATGTTATTCTTCCATCTCTCCTACCTGTATTCCCCTAGGTCTTACAACCGTTGAAAAAACGATTTGTGTTTGTGTATTTCCAAATCTTTGGAGCTGTCCTACAAAACTGTCTAACTCTTGTGTACTTGGAAAAGATACTTTTACAAGCATAGAATAACTTCCTGTCACACAATAACACTCTAACACATTGGGATACTGACTGATAAATGGATAGAAACTAGGTTTCTGTTTTGGTGACAATTCTAAGTTAATAAAAGCCATAATATGATATCCTAATTTCTCCTCATCAATCTCTGCCTGATACGAACGGATATAACCATCCTTTTCTAATCTTTCAATTCGTGTAGAAACCGCTGGAGATGATAAAAATACATGCTCTGCTAACTGCTTCAAAGAACATCTGGCATTTTTTTGCAGCAGTCCAATCAACTTCATATCTACCTTATCCATAATTCTCTTCCTTTCTTTTGTGAATTTTCTCTTTATAATAATGATAAAAAAGTTGTATTATATCCCCCTTATCTAAAAAAAGAGGCATGTGAATTGAACCACATGCCTCTTTGCACCTAATATAATTTACTTTTTTCAAATTTATATTGCTATTATACCCTTATCCCTTAAAATATACAAGTATTTTTTAAGAAATATTTTATATTATTATGTTGTAAACCTCTTTTTCCTATGCTATAATTCGGTTTAACAGATTACTTACCAGGTAAATGAAAGTATCGTTCTTTCACATTTTAGAGAGGAGTTCTTACTTATGAAACAATGGATAAAAAAATATAAACACAGTTGGTTATTGCTCTATACCTTTATATACCTTATATGGTTCTTTCTTCTGGAACATCGTTCTAATGTAATCTTTCGTTCTATTTACATAAAGCTGGACGATTTCATTCCTTTTAATGAATTTTTTATTATTCCTTATCTTCTATGGTTTGCCTATATCGTTGCTACGATTTTGTATTTCTTCTTTACATCAAAGGAAGATTACTATAAATGTTGTGCTTTTTTATTCATCGGTATGACTATCTGCCTTGTAATTTATACCTTCTGGCCAAATGAACAGAATTTAAGACCGGATTCTTTTGCAAGAGATAACATTTTTGTAACAATTGTAAAGAAATTATATCTAACAGATACTTCTACTAATGTATGTCCAAGCATTCATGTATATAATTCTATTGGTGCACACATTGCTATCACTAACAGTAAATTAAAAGAAAAACGAGGAGTTTGCTTTGCTTCTTTTGTATTAGCAGTTTCCATCTGTTTTTCTACTGTATTTTTAAAACAACATTCTGTTTTTGATGGTATCTGTGCTATAGGATTAAGCATTATCATGTACTTACTTGTGTATAAGGCAGATTATGCAGGACTTATCCGTAAAATCAGGGAAAGAAAAGAAAATGGTACAGAAATTGCATAAGAAGCAATAGTAACCATTCAAGAAAATGTTTTAAAGGTGATATCCAGGCAAATAGTTTTGCAGGATATCAACGTGTTAATATACTAGAGCGTGTTTGAAAATTGCTTGTTACAAACGATTTTCAAACACGCTCTGTGTTTTATAAAATTTCTTTTTTGTTAATTAAATCCGTATATTTTTTGTGCAATATGGTATCCCATAACAATAAGTTTGTGTCCAGCCTTTCCTTTCAGCTGCATGGACCATGCCAGAAAATATTTATTTACCATCTTTGATAACTTCTTATTCTTATGTTCTAAATACTCCCATAATTCTGCTTTCTTCTCCAGACTTTCTTCTGAACCTTCCTTTACAAGAAAAACTGAACTTACTGTCATCATCATTACAAGATATTTCATCATATAATTTCTCAGCTTTTTATTTTTTATTTTCGTCAGGTCATGGGAATCAATCATGATTTTTGTAATTTTTATCTGCTGGTCGATTCTTCCCATCATGACATCTTCATTGACAGACTGGTCATTTCTTCCTATATAGTAACGGTAAAAATCCACATCCATATAATACATATTCTTTACCTTTGGTAATGGTATATACACATAGATATTATCCACATAAAAAGTATGTTTTGGGAGTTCCAATCCACAATCTTTCAACAATTTTGTTCTATATATAACTGAATGCATTAAAATATTCTGGCTGTTTTTGAATCTGCCTGTATCTCCCCAATGAAAAATCTTATTTTGTGGAAGACAGCTTCTATAATCTATGACTTTTTGTTTATTCAAACTTACTTTTTCATAAACATAATTCGTAATGAGCATATCAAGACTTTCTGCATTTTCCACCATTTCCCTAAGTTTCTCTAATATTCGAAGCAAACTATTTTTGTCTACCCAGTCATCACTATCAACTACTTTAAAATACAAACCTGATGCGTTCCTAAGTCCTTGATTGACTGCTTCTCCATGTCCTCCATTTTCTTGATGAATCGCTCTTACAATCCCTGGATACCGGTCTGCATACTGATTTGCAATCTGCTCTGTATCGTCTACAGAGCCATCATTAACAATAATAATCTCAATATCCCCTCCCCCCACGAGAAGGGAATCTATGGCATGTTCCATATATTCTGCTGAATTATAACATGGTACTACTATGCTTAATAATTTCATAATCTCTCTCCCATCTCTAATGCTTTTGCCACAATCGCATCAATATTATAATATTTATATTCTGCCAGCCTTCCTAACAAATGAAAGTTTGGTATATTCGCTACCAAAGATACATATTTTTCATATAGTTGATTATTTTCCTGATTCATGATGGCATAATATGGTATCTGTCCCTTCTCACCTGTATAAGCCTGTGGATACTCTTTCATTATTGTTGTACAATCCGGTATCTCTTCTTCCTGCCCGGTTAAATATTTAAACTCTGTAATTCTGGTGTAATCCTCTGATACTGTATAATTAACGACACCATGACTTTGATAAAATGGTTTTTGATACTGTTCAAATACAAAATGCAGGGAACGATATGGAAGGCGCCCAAAACGGCAATCAAATAACTCGTCCAGTGCTCCTGTATAGACCACTGGTCCCTTAAATTCCTGCCCTTCAAAATATATAGCATCTCTTTCCTTTATAGAAAGTAAATCTTTCGCATGAACTTCTAATTTTATCGTTATATTTTCATGATTTAACATGTTTTCAAACATTTTTGTATAACCATGCAGAGGCATACCCTGATATATATCCTGAAAGTATCTGTTATCACAGGATAATAGTACTGGTACACGGGCAGTAACTGACGAATCCACCTGTTCCGGGGTCTGTCCCCATTGCTTCATTGTATATTTTAAAAATATATTTTCATATACAAATTTGGCAATATCCTGTATCTCTTCTGATGGATTATTTTTCAACTCCAAGATAGGCACCCTGGCATCTTTTCCATATGCTTTTATTAGTTCCTGTTCTAATCTTTCCCCTTTTTCTTTACCATATACCATTTTTAATGTATTTAAATTAAATGGAATCGGCAAAAACTTCCCATGTATATTTCCTACTACTTCGTGACGATACTCATACCATTCTGTATATTTTGACAGGAAATCATATACTTTTTTCTCATTTGTATGAAAAATGTGGGGACCATACTTATGAATTAAAATTCCCTGGGAATCTTTCTCATCATAGCAATTACCCCCAATATGATTTCTTTGCTCAATCACTAACACTTTCTTATTCTTCTCTGCCAATTTCCTTGCAACAACTGCACCTGCACAGCCTGCACCAATTATAATACTATCAAACACTTTTTCACTCCATTCTATTACTAGTACAACCAGGTAATTGCGAAACTCCTCAAGCCTCGGCACAGCCGCCACTAACCTGCATTTATGAAGCGGCACTCTCGAAAGAATATTCTGCATCAACCTATCCAAAACTTCATTTTCGTTATACTATTAATCTATCATATCTCTTTTATTGTACACTTTATCATTCATTTTTACAATGGTCAATAATAAATTGTTTGTACATGGCTGAATAATAACTTAAATTTTGTAAGACAATATACTCACATTTTTTTCTCACACTCATATATTAAATCAAATCGTTTTTTCGAGGTATTATATGAATTCTTCTTATTTTCCCTCTGGCAATCCTTCTGCCTCGTGGCAGACACAATACCGCCAGCCCTTTTATCAAAACGGATTATTGTACCCTTTTTCTATCTCTCCATATGATTCTTCTTTTGATATGGAAAAAGATATTCTATATAGTAAACAGCTTTATCCAAAGGCTGTAAAACGTATTCAAGCTGAAATTGAAGAGGAATGTGACAAACTAGAATACAAGGACAGCTACATGTTTGATGAAGCACCTGACCGCCTTCGTCTGGCAGCTCTTGTAGACCAGATTTATGAACGTGTCTCTGCAATGGATTTATCTATTAGCGGATTACAGGCAGAATCTTTAGAAAGGGAAGCAGAAAAAAGCAAGATACAACCAGCCCTTTGTTTTGGACCAGATTGTAAAACCCCTCCTCCAAGACCTTGTCATGGCAGACATTGTCCTCCCCCTCCTCCCCCTCCTTGTCACGGCAGACATTGTAACCCTCCAAGACCAGATTACAAACCAGATGGCAAACCGAACTGGCTGAAAAATCTTGTTGAAATTATGCTCTATAATGAAATGAATTATCGAAGAAACCGTTATCGTGAGCATAATCGCTGGTATTAAAAATATGAAAAAACAGGCAAAAGGTATCATATCTATGCTGCCTTTTGCCTTCTAAACAACCATTCTATTTTTCAATAATCTTTATTATAAATGGGTGCTGCAAGATACAATTTTGTCTTATTCCTTGTTTCATCATAGGTCATAACCAGATTCACATTGACTCTTTTTTGATTAACCACTAGATATTCTTCAAGAAATTCTGTATAACCATAAACATTTTTTGTATTCTGTGAACTGCTCTCACTAATAATCTCTGCTTTTAAGATGGACATCATCTCCTGTACCCGCTGTTCTTTTTCCTGCTCGGATAATACCCCCTCATATTCTCCATTAAATGAAAGTAATGGCTGGTATTCTTCCACTTTCAATTCTTTCATGCAATTGGAAAGACGCTTTTTATAAGTGGTCAGGCTATCCAATTTATCATATAATTGTAATTCCACATGAATATAATACTTTTGTTTTTCTGTTTCTTTTCCCACACTAATAAAAGACAAACTGCAGTCTCCATCCTGTGCAGTCTTTTCAATCCGTATTGTCTGCCTTCCTTCTTCTTTTTCCTCTGTCCAATCGCCTTCTTCTGTATGTAAACCAAGATTCTCCGCCAGATAAACAAGCAGCTGTTTCTTATCTTCCTGGGATAAATAAGCCTTTCCATAAGAAACCAGACAAGATAAATTTCCTTCCGGTGCTGTCACATTTCCTACAGAAAAAGCATCTATCAACCGCGAATCACTAATAAATGTACGATTAACTGCTAATTGCAAAATTGCAGCCAGACTCAATATAAAGATGGCATACAATGTCATTTTCATTTTTAAATTCCATTCCATTTTTTCAAAAACACTATTTCTCCATCGCTCCATATCATACAACTCCTCATTTTCTATTGGTTCACATATATGCTTATTTATAACTATTTCCCATTTTTAGAAAATTATACATTCCGCTTTAGTAACATTTGAATTTCTGTTTCATATCCATATTTTGACAGAAATTGTATCACTGCACCCTCACAAATCTGTTTGATTGTTACATTTTTACTTCGTGCAAAATCATCTAGAATCTGTGTAAGCAGATCAGAAATATAGATGCTTTTCACCTTTGGTATTCCTGGCACAAGATAATGTGGAATCTGCTCAATAGAAGAAGTATTCATCAACTTCATTAACTGTTCCTGATGCTTCAGCAGAAAATCTAATAAAGGCATATACTGCTTCATATCCCTCTGCTCTGGCATTTCTGTCAACATAATATTTTGACTCTGCTCTATCTGGTTAACAGACTGTTCCCCTTTCTCCACATCAGACTCCTCTTTTACTTTATCTGTTCTTTGATTTTCCTGTAACACCCTCTCATATTTTTGTGATGCACTTTTATATTGTAATCCGTTCTCTTTCATGTAACGATTCATTTCTCTGCAATCTGAAAAACCAAACTCTTCTGCTATTCTGATAGGATCTGCAGTCTCCCTCTTTTCTTCAAATATATCCGCAATCAAAGATGCCTTACAGGAAGTTCCTCCTTTTATATTTTCCAGCATTTCCTCTCTCATCTTCTCAGGCTTTTGATAGGTTCCATTTTGGAAAACATATCCTTTTCTACGCATAAAACCATCCAGCGACCTCCATGAAACATATCCATATTCTGCATAAATTTCTTCTCTTGCAGCCCCATTGTTTAATTTCTTCAAAATATCCAATTCCCGTTCCTTATAATTTATTTCATTTTTTTTCATATTCCATACATCCTTTCACTAAATCGTGTTTGAAAATTGCTTGTTACAATTTTCCCATTTTATTTGTTATTTTAACATTTTTACTGCATTTTCCATTTCTTTTCGATTCACATGCAGATATATAGATGTAGTTTTCAAATCAGCATGTCCCAACAGTTTTTGTATGACCGTAATATTACAATTTTCAGAAACCAAACCTGATGCAAAACTGTGCCTTAATATATGTGCTGTCACATGTTTCTCAATTCCTGCTTTGTTTGCAGCCTTTATCAGACTATTATTTACATATTGCTGGGTAATCGTACCAGAACGCTTTGTCGCAAAAAAATGCCTGCTGTCCTGATTCCTGATTTCATTAAAATATTTCTGCAGCACCGGTTTCAACACCGGATGCAATGGCACAGTCCTTCCTTTCTTTCCTTTTCCACACAGAACTTTAATTTCCTCATTTTCAAAATCCACATCTTTCACAGATAAAGCCTTTAATTCCGAAATACGCAGACCAGTATATCCTAATGTATACGCAACTGCCCTGATTGTTTCATTTTCTATTACATCTAATAAACAATGAAATTCCTTTTGGGTCAAATATACTCTTTCCCTTTTCTCCACCTTAATGTCATCTAATTGCTGGGGCAGATTGTTACAAATATATCTTCTTTTGTAAAGATAATTCCAGAATGTACGCATAACCTGCAGTACCATTGACCTTGTCTTCGCACAATTTCCCCTTTTCTTTCGCTCTGACATATACATTTGCAGATGATCTAATTCAATATGCTCCAAATATGCCCGTCCATTCAAAATATCCTCTTCCAAAAACCTTTGCAGGTCTACCAAAATTGTTCTATACTGCGTTACAGTATAATGAGAACATTCCTTATCCTCCAAATACTTCAAAAAAGTAGTAATCAGTTTCGTTAATTCCATATCTATCATCCTTTCATAAATTTTATAAAATGCAGCTATTTTCTTATATTTTACTTACTTATCATCCTAATTCCAATAAAATAGGACGATTAAAGTACACAAAGCGGGGTGTACAAATTGGGGCAAATAGCACACAAAATGGGGCATGCAGATTGGGGCAATGAATTTTCAAACACACTCTAGCACAAACATGATGCATTACAACTTCCGCCATAACCATTAACTTTTATGAAAATTCCTCATAATTGTCATAATTTCCCATTTAAAATCCTCATAAAACATCAATATAGTATGATTGGCTTCCCAAACAGTTATCCCACCTCACCATAGTAAGCGGCTGAATTTATGATAAAATCAATGCTGTTTGAGTCAGAATATTTGTATCATATTAATTTTACTGCAATAGTTGCACCTATCGCAACAAAAACACCAGTACCAGTTACAGCCGGAGCCAGTGCGACAGTTGACAACAATCTTACAGGATATGATAATACGGTATTGGTAAATCAGAATGCGATTGTAACTGTAACTGTTAGAGATGATAACAAATTACCAATTGCGAACAAAACAGTTGTATTCGCTTTAACCGATACAGGTAATGGTAAGTACGAAACCAAAGGAAATACAACAGCTGTAACAGATCAGGATGGTAAAGCATCATTTGTTGTAGGCAATAAAAATACAGTAACAGATCCTACTAATGCTTCCGCCAGAGGTGTGGCCAAATACAATGCAACAATCGTAGGAACAAACTACAGCATAACAGGAAAAGTAGGCTTTAGTGATATTGATCTTGGTAAAGTAGAGACAATCTATCCAAAAGTCCAAAATGAGATTATGTTAAATCCTGGAAGTAATGCTAAAAGTACTCTTAAGACTCCAACTAAACCATCGCTTACAACATCTTTAAGTGAAAAAGATGTTGAATATGTAAGTGCACAGCAAGTAAGTGCTCAAGCTACAACAAGCAATGCCATTACTTATTCCGTAACTCCAAGAATCTATGTTCATGATTTGACTGTAGAATCTGTAAAAGCAAAAGATTTTGAACAGAATGTGAATAGAAAATCAGGTACTTATGGAACATATGAAACTGAAAAATATGTTGATGAAGGAACAACAGCAATCATTGAATTAGAGGAAGATACAAACAACCTGCAATATGCAACATTGAACTTCAACAGCATTCAGATTTCTCAATACACAACACTAAAAATTGCTGCCTACGATAATGTAGATTGCAGGGCAAGCCATATGGTACCAGGATCTGAAATGATATATGAAGGACCAAAAGAACAAACTGCTTTTGCGTATCAGATTCCTATGACAGCCGGTGTAAAAGCTGTTAAAGTATGGATTGAATCGGCTGGTCAGGTTCAGAGTGATAAGAATGCCGGTTTTGACATTAAGAATATTACAGGTGTTTATAAAGAAGGTGCAACTGATGGCGAATATGTTACTTTAGCTGGTGCCAGCGTTAACTGGAATATTGTAGAACCGGTTCGTAGTAATGAGTTAGGAAACAAAAAAGAAGGCGAATATGATGAGCAACAAGAAATAAAGGATGCTGTTATAGCTATAGAAAGTGATAGAGAGAGTGAAATTCGAGAACATACTTTCAGTTATCAGGTGCCAGTATTCCCATATACAGGTAATGCAATCATTAAGGAATTCGACAAGAATAATAATATTGTAAACTACTATCTTGCACCTACCTATAGATCTACAAATAGTCGTTCCAATGACAAGTATACTAATTTTAATATATTTGAATATTTAAACAGTACAGTAGAGAACAATGGAACAAGAAATTCACAAAATACAAACATACTAGATTTGTCTAAGGGATTGTATAAAGCGACAAAAGAGGAAGCACTGGAGACTATTAAAGATGGTATGACACAAAATGGAAACAATGTGACAGTTAATTCAACCAAGGTAGGTTCTACTACTTTAGAAGGTATTGTATCGATTGAAGGACTAGGTCAGGAACAGCTTGATGCCACAAATAGAAAATTGTACACATCCGTACATTGGAATCCAATTCCAAATGTAGAGGAAAGTGACTCAAAAGCATTTCTTGCATTTACAGGACAGAAAATCACAGTATATGGTCAAATCGTTGATAAGAATGGCAACCCTGTATCATTAAGCGGAAGAGATGTTGTATATACAAGCAATGGAAGAATAATTGCGAAAGGCATTGAAGATGGAATTAGTGTAATTGATCAAAAACCAACAGATGTAAACGGAAGATCTACTTTAATTTTAACTTCCTCTCAGATTCAGGCATTGACAAATGTGGAGGCATCAATTAATGGTAACGAAGGCTATGGTGTTAAATTATCTGTTGGAGGCAGTGAAGTATTGCTGGCTGATTTATATTGGGTAGATGCTGATCTATTATATAAATCAGATTCTAATAAAGGCGATGATGAATTAGTAGCCGGAGCAAATGAAACTTTTGTAACAAATAAAGTAGTGACAAACAATAATACTACACCAGCAGCGATTTCAGCTCCTACTGTTGGAACACCTTGGGAATATGCAGTAAAAACAGTAGCAACGAAAGATGAGGACGGAATATTATTTGGCTGGACAATAGAAGATGTGGAAGGACTAAAGATTACGATGTCCGGTTCAGGAGAAAACAAAGGAACATACGACTTTACTACAGGTGGTAATGGTGTAGCTCTGGCAAAATCTGAATATGCAAATGTAATTGATAATGATGTCATCACTGCAAGAATCAGTGAAGATTCTATTGCTTCTAATGTAACATTTGTTCTAACAAAAGATGGCAAGGAAGAGAAATATATTGGTGTAGGTACAGGTGCACCAAGTGTAAATGCTAAATTACAGCTGCCAATTGACTGGAAGAGAGATGGTGTAAATCTTACTATGTTAACACCAGAAGGTACTTCTATTGCTACAACAGGAACTGCAATTTATGTAAAAGTAGTGGATAACACAGGTAAGAATGTATTACCAAACGAAAAGGTAACATTCCAATCCGGAAATAGAAATGATACATTGAAATCAGATAATAATACAGCAACTGGCGGACAAGAAATTGAAGTGACAACAGACATCAATGGTATTGCAAAAGTAACTGTAGAAAAATCAGAATCTGGTGAAAACAAGTCTGTTATTACAGCTAAAGTTGACACAATTGATGCAGTATCTACACAAATCAACTGGGTAACAGATGACAAAATAGGCTTTGGTATCGTTGGTGCAAAGGTATCAGGAGATAATAACACTGAGTTAGAGCTAAGATTTAACAAAGATGTCAATCCATCTTCTGTTAAAGCAGATGAATTCACATTAACAGCTACTGTAAACAACAAACAGATCACATATAATGTAAAAGCTGCAAGAGCAGAGGAAAGCAAAGTATATCTTACATTGCCAAATGCATTAAGTACAAATGAATATACAATTGAAGTAGGCAGCTGCAAAGAAGCTGGTATTGAGTATAACTTAACAGATACTCTTGGCAAGAAAATTTCTGCAAATACTAAAGCAGTGTTTAATTCAGATGCAGTAGCTCAATTCGATGTCAGTGCAGTAAAGGATACCAACACGATAAACATCGAGAACTTAAAAGCACCTATCACACCAGTTGATACAAAAGATTTTGTTGTTACTGTAAATGGAGAAATTATGGAAGATGTTACTGTAACAGAAGTTACAGAAAACAAAGCCTATACAGTCACAATTAACAAAAACCTAGATATCAATGATACTGTACGTGTATATTACATGGGATATGTAGAATTTGCAAGAGCACAGTAGTATTTATTGACAACAAAATGTTTAATATTACAATTATTTAACATTAAAACTATTATGTTAAAACTATTAACATTAAAACTATAATAGAAGCATTGCATCTGGTTTTTAGTCAGATGCAATGCTTTCTTAATAGCAAAGAAAGGAAAAGCAATGAAAAAGAAAAATTATATCTATCTATCATTCCTCTTAGTATTCTTATTTTCCTTATCAGGATGCAAAAATAATGATCCATCTGGCAATGTACAAGATTCCAATACATCGCCAGCACCAGAAGAAACCGCTATTACAGACATGACTGCCAAGCCGCAAGAGGATAGATTAGAGGAAACAGAAGCTCCAGCCAGCGATTTAGAATACAATGGAAAAATCTATAAAAATAACAAAGGACTTCAACTGGAATATGATTCGTCCGTTTTTGAAGTCAAAGAGGAAGACAATATGATTAAGATTCTTCCAAATGATACGGATACAGAGGCACAGGAAAACCTTAATGTATTGATAAGTATAATTTTGATGGAAGATATTACTGCAAAAGACATGGAAAAGGAATTAACAAAAAACGACATTGAAGTGTATGATACATCCGCTGTAACTATTGGTGTCAATCATGATAAAGCTACTAAAATTTCTGTAAAAAATAAGTCAACAGAGGGTAACTCACCGGACAATCATGACACCCTTCATGAATATTATCTAGTAGAGCAGTCTGGTATACTGTGGCTTGTAGAGTTAAAGTGCCCTTGGAAATACCAAAAGAAATATCAAGAAAAAATGGATAAGATATTAAATATGTTATCATTTGAGAAATAAACCTGCCTGCGTAATATCAGTGCTGCAAGTATAAATAGTAATAAAATACTGTAATCAGGAAACGTAGAAAACTATGTTTCCTGATTACAGTATATTTTATCTGCTATAATTAGGCAGACACAAAGTGAGAGATTGGTGTAATCACACAGCTATTTGTCAAATGACAATGTGCTCAGAACTTTATCCATTTTCTCTCCATATTTTTTTTCATATTTCGAAGGACATTTTAATTCTATAAACCAAAGACTATCAGAACGTTCTACTAAATAATATTCATGACGAGAGAACGTAGTTTCTTTTTCTTTTACTGAAATCTTAGTACATTTATCATTGCCTGTACCAATTGTAACAGTGGATTTATCATATGTTTGTGTATCATCACTTGCTGTTAATTCTTTTTCCATATCTGCTGCCTTCACATTTTTCATTTGCATCACATTAATATATAAATTAAGATTTTTCTGAGCATCCTTATCTGTATCATTTGGCAGAATACGGTTCGTACCATCTTCTTCTTTCGCCTCAAAAACGGATGCATCATATTCTAGCTGCACTCCATCGTTTTTGTAAACTTTTCCATCATATTCTGCTTCGCTGACTGGAGCGTCTGTTTCTTGATATTCTGTTTCCTGTGGTTCCAAAACATCTCCATCTGCAATATTTGCAGTTACCACAGGTGCATCTGTTGTTTCATTTGCTGTATTATCAGAAGATGAATTACTATTACATCCTACAAGTGTCAATAATAATGCTGCTATTACTATTATATAGTGGTAAGATTTTCTTTTCATGTCATTTCCTTTCTATCTATTTTATATTAAGAAAGCATTGCTTTCGAATTAATATCGATTGCAATGCTTTCTCTTATATTACGTTACGTATTTCGTATATTACAAAGAGTAATTCTATTATCTTACTGTATAACCTTCTGATGTTCCCATGTAGTATACTCTGATTGTCTGATTTTGGTTAGCAGACACACCAGAAATTGTTGCTGTCTTAGCATCATTATTAACAACTACAGCTGCATTAACGATTACACCATCAACAGTTACTACAAAGTCTTCTGCACTAAGATCTACAGGTGATTTAATATCTGTCACATTTACGATTCCATTGCTGTAATTTAATCCAAATGTAGCATTTCTTGTTGAATAGAATTTTACTGTTTTAGCAGTATCAGAAACTTTCTGACCATAAGTATCTGTTAACTCATAGCTAATACCAGCTTCTCTAGTTCCTTCAATCTCAATTGTATACTCGTTAGCTGCAAGTTTCTCAGCTAATGTAAGAGATACTTTTGTTCCATTTGCCTGTGCAGATTTCACTTCATATGTTACTTTCTTTCCGTTATTATCTGTTGCTGTCAATGTAAATTCGTTTGCCTTTACAGAAGAAGCATTTACTTCATTATTAAATCTTACTTCTACAACACTGCTGTCTGTAGCTGATACATTGGCACTTACAATACCAAATGCATTCTGAGGATTGATCCAGTTAATTGTTGTTGATGTTACCTGACCAATACCTGTTGCTGTTGCTGTAATAATAGAACTGCTTGTATTTGCTTCTTTGTTTACTACAGTTATTTTTGCAATACCGTTGTTATCTGTCTTCACTACAATTGCACCATTTGAAGTAGCTACTGCATCATATCCTGTTGCTGACAACTCATCATTTCTATTTCCTGATGTAAATGTTACTTCCTGATTTGCTAATACATTATTTCCTGTACTATCTACAGCTTTTACATAAATATCGCTTGTTCCTGTTGCAATAGCATTTCCGCTGGCAACTCTGGCAACTGTTGTACCTGCTGGCGCAATTAATGAAATGTTAGCACCAACTGTTCTCCAGTTCACTCCTAATGTCAATCTAGCATTAATATTAGGTGCTCCTTCACCAACATATAAAGGATTTAATTTATCGCTGCCTTTAGCTGCAGTAAATGTGATTGCAGAAGTGATTGAATCTTCAGTAATTCTTGCAATAACTGTGTCGTTATTCGCATATTCTGATTTTGCTACTGCAACACCATTTCCTGTTGTAAAGTCATATGTTCCTCTGTTGCCTTCTGCCTGAGACATATTAATCTTAAGACCATCAATTGTAATATAGTATCCGTCTAAACGTCCACCATCAAGTGCTCTATTGCTATTAGCAACTACTTTTACTGCATACTGCCATGGTGTTCCTACATTAGGATATGAAGTTTCAGCATTTCTAGAATCATTATCTGTTGTAGTAGTAACCTTACTTACATTGATAGCACCATCAGTTGTAGGATGTGTAGTATTTGTGTATGTTAAATCTGGATTTACCCAGTATAAATCAGCACGTGTTACAGCGCTATTTCCGATGTACAGTCTAACATTATATCTACTATTTTCACTTGTTTTTGCCTGTAAACCGATTAATGATCTTGCTGATGCAGCACTTAAAATTAATGTTGCTCTACCATTTACATCTGTTGCATTCTCTTTACTGATAACAGAAACACCAGTATTTCCAATAGTTCCACTATTCTGTGTCAAAGTAGTATCGCTGTTTCCATAAGTATAAGAAATATCCTGACCCTGTGCTGAAACTGGGTTACCATTTGCATCTGTTACCTGTGCGTATACTGTAATTTTCTGTCCGCTAAGAGCAAGGAAAGGAGCACTCTGTACTGCTTCTTGAGCATTTGTAATTGGATTCCAATGTACAGAAGTATAAACTGTAGAATTAGAAGCATCTAATTGCTCACTGCCTAAACCTTCTAATGAAATCTTTCCTTGTAATGTAGTAGAACCAACTTTAGTAGAATCTACTGTTACAAAGTTACCACTTGTTGTAACTCCATCTGTAATAATGTTTGTTGCTTCATCTTTTGTTGCTTTATATGCTTGTTTAGTTGTATCTAATACATTTGTATTCTTAGTATTATCTTTTGCATCATTAGATTTTACTGTAGGAGCAAGATAATATCCAACAATAATACCATTCTTATCATATTCTCTAATTACTGCATTACCAGTGAATGGGAATACAGGTACTTGATATAAATATGATTTTTCAGCTGTGTTAGTAATACCAATTTTTTCTGCATCAGCTATAGACAATGTCTTATCTTCACTAAAAGTAGGTGTTACTGCTGACCAAGTAATTTTAGCTGATGTTAAATCTTTTGTACCACCATTTGTAGTTACATCATTATATACACCTGTGATGTTTTTAATATCAAATCCGCCATTTTTGTTAGTCTGTACCTGACCTTGTGACTCAAGTGTTACTTTAATTGCTTTTACGCTTCCTTCAGTCATTGGAATCTGATATGCGAAATTAGATTGTTCTTTTTCGCCTTCAATTTCAACCTTACTTTTAGCAATTGGGAAAATGCATTTCTCATCACTGAAAGACTGAATTGTCATCTTAGTATATTTTGAAAGCTGAATGCTGTTGAAGTTCAAAGTAGCATATTTTAATGCACTTGTATCTTCTTTTAACACAATAATTGCTTCTTTTGTTTCATATGTTCCATATGTTCCTGATTTTTCATTAACATCTTGTACGAAATCATCTACTCTTTCGCTCTTATCCTCTAATAATGGTAATGTAATTTTAGGTGTTACTCCAAATGTAACTGCACTCTTTGTAGTATTTTCAGGGCTTACTTTCTGGCTTCTTAAATACTGAACATCTGTGCTGGTTTCTGCATTTAATGAATAAGTATTCTGAACTTGGTTTCCAATCAAATTTTCACCTGGATATAAGTTTTTGCCATCACCTTTTATTTCTACATTTCCTAATGTAATAGCTGCAAAACCAACTCTTCCTGTTGCAGTATAATTTGTTCCTGATCCTAATACTGTAGCTTTGAACTGTACAGAGTTAACATAAGCAGTATCTGTTGATTTTAAACCAGATTTTTTCAATGCAACAACGAAAGATGCTTTACCATTTTTATCTGTTGTAGCTACTGTGCTTCCTTTTACTTCAATTCCATTGTCAGTCACAGAACTATTATTAGGTTTTTCATTGCTTAATGACATTACAACTGTCTTATCAGCAAGTGGCTGCTGATTTTCATCATTTACAGATACTGTAATAATTGCGTTGTCATTTACCAATACTACATTATCATAACCTGTAATACTGTTCTCAACTGTTGCTGTTGCTCCTGCTGTGATAGGTGCAACTGTTGCAGTTGGTGTTGGTGCATCTGTTCCAGGTGCTGGTACATCTGTTGCAGGTGCTGGTACATCTGTTCCAGGTGCTGGTACATCTGTTGCAGGTGCTGGTACATCTGTTCCAGGTGCTGGTACATCTGTTGCAGGTGCTGGCACATCTGTTCCAGGTGCTGGTACATCTGTTCCAGGTGCTGGTGTATCTGTTGCAGTTGGTGTTGCTGCTGCTTTCTTAACTGCAATCTTGTCAGAGAATGTATATTTCTTTCCGTTCTTACCTGTTACAGTTACTTTTACATAACCTGTTTTCTTTGTAGCAGCATTATTTCTAACATAAATCTTATTTGAAGAAGTAGTTTTTGTCTTAGCTGCTGTTGTTGTTTCTTTATATAGGTTAGAATTTTTCTTGAAAGATACATATTTTTGAAGACCCTTTGTAATCTTCCACTGTACTTTTGTACCTTTCTTGATTCTTTTAACCTTGTAAGTGTAAGTACTTCCTTTTGTAACCTTAGAATATCTCTGTTTGAAATTCGGTTTTGTTGCAGCACTTGCTGTTGCAGGTGCTACAGAAGTTACTGTTAATGCCATTGCTAAAGCTAATGCAGTATGTTTTGCATATCTTTTCATAATTTTTCTTCCTCCTTAAAAATTAGACAAACTTAATGTAGTTTCTGCAAATTTGTACCGATCCTTGTTCTGCATCCCCTTTTCGAAAACTTCGAACTTCACATATCGGCATTTTCTTTGCAATCTACACAAGAACAAAATGATTATATCAACTTTTTTTTGAAAGGTCAAGAGTTTTTTCTTTTTTAATCTTTCCATTTTCTTGTTGATGATTTTTTTGTTGATGTTTTTTTGTTTTGTGCAGCTTTTTCATTTCGGTGGTTTTCATACTATATGTTGTTTTCTCACATATTTCTTAACACCATCCTCAATTCACTTCATATAATGCACTTTCTTTATGGCAACTTTATGTCATGCATTGGTCTTTTTTAATTAATTTTCTTACAATTTTATTACGAAAAAACTCACTTCACATTGGTAAGCATTGTGAGTGAGTTTCTTTTACGATTTATTTATATTGTTGATGATACTAATTTCAATATATCTTCTACTGCTGCCTGCATCTTGTCTGCATCACATATTGTTTTATGTAATACTTCTGCTGAACGAATCTCTTCAATTGCCTGTGGCACTTTTACTTTTGAGAGCTTATTCAACTCATCTACCAATGCAAAGTCTGACATAGAATCATATTTACCATCAATGGCATTCATAACACTTCTTGTAAATTTGTATGGACTTGCTGTAGATGCAATAATTGTTTTGTTTGTATCATTTGTTTCTTTTTTATAGCCATTGTATACCGCTGCCGCCACTGCTGTATGCGTATCCACAATATATCCTTCTTTATAATATAAGTCCCTAATTGTGTGAGATGTCTTCTCTTCATCTGCATATCCGCCAGCAAAATCTGATAATTGTGCCTGCATATCATCTGTAATATCATATTTTCCTGTTGTGTTCAGTGCTTTCATTAAATCTGCACATTTTTCAGAATCATTTCCTGCAATTTTATAGATTAATCTTTCTAAGTTGCTGGAAATCAAAATATCCATAGATGGTGATGTGGTTAAGATAAATTCCCTATTCTTATCATATGTTCCTGTCTGGAAGAAATCATATAATACTTTATTGTCATTGGAGGCACAGATTAACTTGTCAATTGGAAGCCCCATATTTTTTGCATAGTATGCTGCTAAAATATTTCCAAAGTTTCCTGTTGGTACTACTACATTAATCTTTTCCCCTTCTGTAATCTCACCATCTTTTAATAATCTTGTATATGCATATACATAGTAAACAATTTGTGGTACCAGACGTCCGATATTAATTGAGTTTGCAGATGAGAACTGGTATCCTGCCTTATCCATCTTTTCTGCCAGTTCCTGATTTCCAAACATTGCTTTTACACCACTTTGGGCATCATCAAAGTTTCCTCTGATTCCTATAACAGTTGTATTATTTCCTTTTTGTGTTACCATCTGTTTTTCCTGGATTGGGCTTACCCCGTCTTTTGGATAAAATACAATGATACTTGTTCCCTCTACATCTGCAAACCCTGCTAAAGCTGCTTTTCCTGTATCTCCTGATGTAGCTGTCAGGATTACAATTTCGTTCTTTACATTATTTTTCTTTGCTGATGTTGTCAGAAGATATGGCAGAATGGATAATGCCATATCTTTGAATGCAATAGTTGAACCATGAAATAATTCCAGAAAGTATGCACCATCTGCTTTTCTTAATGGCGCAATCTCTGTTGTATCAAACTTTGCATCATATGCTTTGTTAATACAATTTTTCAATTCCTCTTCTGTAAAGTCTGTAATATATAATTTCATCACTTCATAAGCTACTTCCTGATAACTCATTCCTGATAGTGTTTTCAAATCTTTGTCTAGTGCTGGTATCTGCTCTGGTACAAATAATCCCCCGTCAGATGCCAGCCCTTTTAAAATAGCTTGGGAAGCGGTTACTGTTTCATTGCTACTTCTTGTACTGTTATACATTAAATTCATATTTTTCATCCTTTTCATACTAATGTGATTGGTTGTTTTTTTCTTTTGTCATTATAATATACAATAACAAGAAAAGCAATAGGTGAATTCAAACCACCTTTTGTCCCAGCTTACTTGAAAAATTCGTGCACTCCATGTTTGAACAACCATGTAAGATCATCATCAAACCATTTTACATTGTCCGAATCTGCATATTCTCTTGCCATAAAATATAAGGCGCCCTGTGAACTGTCTTCTCCATTCAATACACGCTCTACTGCTTCTTTGCTATCCTCTGATATTGTAACATCCCAATAACGTCCATCACTGATTGGGGAGAACTGGCATTTTCCTCCTTTTCTCTGAAATACAACATCTGTTATATTGTCTGGAAATTCATCATCTGCTACACGATTTAAAACAACATTAGCTACCAGCATTTTTCCTTGCATATCTTCTCCTGTTGCTTCTGCTTCTACTATTCTTAATAATACTTTTTTATCTTGTTCTGATATCTTTATTTGGGGAGTATTTTCTGATTTTTTTTTCTTTGATGCGGATGTTTTTTTCTTCGCTATTTTAGAATTTGTCTGAAATGTTTTTTCTTCGGCTTTTTTCTCTTCTGATTGTTCTATTACACTTACACTGTTTGTGGCTGCTTCTATTACGTCACTAATAATCTCTATTTCGGGTCCCTCTGCGGTTAGTTCTATCTGTATTCCTGTTGCCAATTTATCATGTATCAGTTCTTCTTTCTCGGGTCGTGCTGGTAATATGTCTTCTGATGTGCTTTTTACTTCTTCAAAAAACTGTTCTTTTGTGAAATCTGCTGCCACAGCATACGCTTCAATAATCTGTGGTGCATGGAATGATACCATCACAGCAGCTACAACTATGGCAACTGTACATACCATCGCCATATATAACAGAGTTTCCTTACACTGTTCTTTATTCTTTTGAAACTCCTTTCTCATTGTCTGCCAGGTTCTCTGAAGAAACGCGCATAAGCTTTGCATACCGTTTACCTCTTTTCTTAGTATTTACGATGCACATACAATTTATCTCCTTTTACCAGACTGTTATTGTCTATTTTTTTATCTGCAAAAGGGTTTTGTGCTCCGTATGGTTATGCATTTTATATCAAAATCGTTTTTTTTGTCAAGGCTTTTTGTTCACTTTCGTTAATTACTATAGTTTTTCATTTCCTTTTTCTTACAGCTAGTGTTAATGTAACTGAATTTTAAGGGTTAATTCTGAAGCTGATTTGGATGGTTTTACTAGCAATTGTTACATAATTTTTACAGACCTTTATATACTTTTTTTTGATTATTTTTATTGAATTTTGATTTTTTCCCTTATTTTGGGGTTCTCCTTGATTTTTATACATTTTCGTAACTATTCAGCCATACCATTCATAATTTCCCAGAATGTACTATTATTTCCCCAATTTACAACTTGGCTGGTAAATTATTCATGTCGGGTGTCCGTCCTATAGAAACAATTGTACAATATGCTTTTAGTGATCAAGCTCCCACATACACATTGGACAATTGTTTCTGCATGGCTGAACTGTTACACATTTTCTGACAGTTTTATAATGTCAATTGCCTCTTTATAGGATTTATGCTAGAATGATTACCATATATTCTTTTATTCGAGGTGGGTTATGTTACCAGGTGTATATACCAATTATAAAACAGATGGCACTTTATACTATCGTGCTTCCATTACTTTTCAGAACAAGCATATCAGCCTTGGCAGTTTTCCTACAGAAGAACTTGCCCATTATGCTTATAATGAAGCCTCCCGTTTGGTATCCTCTAAGGATATTTCAATAGAGCAGTATGGTGCAGAGCATTATCTTTCTTTTTTTAAATGGGTATCTCTTATTAATTTTCGTGACAATGGTATTTATTGCAAAACACCGATTTATATTAAGAAGCAGTTCTTTCTATATTATTTAGATGAAAAAACACAATTAAAATTTGATGCAGATGATCTGTTTTTTTATTCCAAACATACGATTATGCATAGGGGCGGGCACTACTTTTATTCTGATTTTGGAATGCAGCTAAACCTTCTTTCCCGATATGGCATTAAGAATTTTGCTGTTTCTGGAAAAGATTACCGCTTTATTAATGGAGATTCTACTGATTTTCGTTATGCTAATATAGAAGTAATCAATCGCTATTATGGTGTTTCTAAAATTATGAAAAAAGGTATTCCTTTTTATGAAGTAAAGATTCATATTCATGGAGATTTTCTGGTTGGCAGATATTCTGATGAAACGGAAGCTGCGATTGCTTATAATAAGGCAGTGAAAATTTTATCAGAAGCTGGTGTGAAAAAAAAATTTTTTACTAATTATATTGATAATATGGATGCAATTACATACGCTTCTTTGTTTCATAAAATTCGTATTTCAAAAAGAATCAGGGAATTTTCTAAATGATTTTATGATTTTTTTGGTAGTTTTTACTTATTTTAACTGGATATTTCCTGTCTTTTTTAGATATATATTACAGTTTTTATTTTTTTTTACTTTTTTTATATCTTTTTCCTAATTTTGTGTTATAATATATGTATATTTTTCTTCTTCCATTTTCATAGTTATATAGAAGAGCCCGGATAGACAATCCGGGCTCTTATGATTCTCAAAATGTGCCTGAACATTACTTGTTACAAGATGTGGGTCATAATTTGCGGGGGGATTTGATCCAAATTCATGAGGTACAGCAGGTTACATTGCATGAATTCGGACCAAATATACATACCTTATTGGACGAAGTCCGCCAGCCCGGATGGGCATGGATTGTGGTATGCCCGGATGGATACGCAAAGTGGGGTGTGCAGATTTGGGCAATGCATTTTCAAACACACTCTAGAAATTATCCCTTCTCCTTTTATCGTTCTCTCTCTTTCTTTCTGTTTAATAATGCTGTAGTATCCAATTGCTGCGATTCTTGTTTCAGCTTCGTTCTTCCTTTTCCTTTGTTTTTCTCTTTTTTTACATCTGTTTTTTGTTTTACTGGCACTTTTTCTTCTGTTTTCTTTCTTCTATTTTTGAGTTCTGCTTCTTTTTTCTGTTCTGCTGCTTTGGATCGCTGCTTTTCTAACTGTCTGCTCCATCCTGTCTTCTCTAAGAAAAACTGTATCCCTTCCATCACAAAGTTTCTTTGTAGTCTTCTATATAATATATCATAAAAGAAACATAACATTGCAAAAATCAAAAACAGATTGGTAAGAAAAAAGCTTTCATTTGCTCTTGGTGGTTTCTGTTGATAAATTTCAGATGGCTCATTAATCCATACACCTGCTGTACTCTCTATAAATTCTTCTAATGCTTCATGACTTTCTTCATATTTGTATTCTGGTGAATACTGCATTGCCATAGCTGAATTCTTGCTGCTGACCACTTCGCCTTTTTCTTCTCTTCTTATATTAATGCTGTACACACCTGTTTCACCAATGGTAAGGTTTTTCTCATACTTTCCAGGTGATACCGCATCTAATTGTATTTCTTTTGTGTTTCCTTCTTCATCTGTATAAACGGCTGATACTTTTGTATTGGCATTATAATCTTCTAATTGGTAAGATAAGGTGGCTGTATTTCCATTTTGTGTTACAAAAAATTGTTCGCCATTGTCTTCTTCCCCTGCAATTGTCCATTCTATTATGTTTTTCCATAATACTGCATAATTATTCCAGCCTGCATAATTAGCAGTCCATTTATTTTCACCGTCTGAATTAAATGCTGCGGACCTTCCTAAACCATACTGCCATGTTGTAAGGATTGGATCTTTCGTATCTGACATCAAGTGGACAGTGGATGTTGATTTTGGCGTAGATGCGATATAACCTAACATACTTGGAAGTCCTTCACTGATTACATTTTTCAAAATATCACTGTTTTGTGTGATAACTGGTGTGAATTCTCTCTGGTTTAAGTATTCCTTAGCAGACAGATATACTTCCTGTGCGAAAATCCGTGGAAGGTCTGTCTCTATTCCAGTATAATAATAGCGTCCTCCGCCCTGTTCCGCCAAATATTCCATTAACACGGTATCGGCTCCGCTTCCAACAGCTACAGTTGACAAGGTAATTCCATTGTCATTCAATTTTTTGATTAAATCATCATATCCTTTGAATCCATCTTGTCCATCTGATAAGAGAATGATATGTTTTAATTTCGTATCAACCTTTTCCAACGCTTGTTCTGCGGCATCCACTGCCGGATAAATGCTTGTTCCCCCACCTCCTGCAATACTGAAAATCTTATCTTTTATTGTCTCTGTATCCTCTGCCTGCGAAAGCTTTACTACCCACTGATATTTATCATCAAAAGCAAGAATACCAACTTTATCAATGGCTCTTAAATGCTCTACCGCTGATACGGCTGCCTGTTTTGCCAAGTCTAAATAAGTAATAACACCATTTCCATCTTCCATACTTCCTGAATGGTCGATGACCATTGCCATAGACAATGCAGGCACTTCTTTTTCTCCTTCTAAATCCATAGACACTGGAAGGACTGTTTCTAATGGTGTATCCTTATATTCCCCTAATGCAAAACTATTCTCACCGCCAATTGCAATAAATCCGCCTGCATAATCTTTTACATAGCTTTCTAAGTTCTCCTTAAATCCATTTGGCAAATCATCTGCATGGACATCTAATGTAATAATAGATTTGTATGCATTCATCTCAACTATTGTGGTTGGTGCTGTTTGTGGCACGATTGTATGATAATTGATATTTGCTGCATCCAATACCTGTGAAAAGGCCTCTGACTGCCCTGCCTCCCCCTCTATTAAAAGAACTGCATCTCCCTGCTTTGCATTTGTAAATGCTGCATATTCATTGTTGACTGTATTTGAATCTTCTAATGGCTCTATACGGACACGATAGGTTTTCAATCCACTTTCTGTCTGTGTATCCCTAAATACAAAATGATTGGTTCCTGTTTCTAATTCCACTGTTTCTGTGGCTTTTTCAGTATTACCTGAATAGAGTGAAAGTTTTGCGGTTGTTTTTACTGTACTTTCAATCTGAACTTCTACCTGAAAAGTATCACCTAAATTCACTTCTTCCGGTACGGTTACATTGTCAATATAGACTTCTTTTTCATTATTCCCTTGTACCTTATAGACTTCTACTACAACTTTATTGCTGACAAGTGCTGTTGACATATTTTGCAAACTGCCTTCATTTTCATTTCCATCTGTAACGAGTACCAGGCGTTTTGCACTGTCATCTGTAAATAACGCCATAGCAGATTGTACTGCTTTTTCTAAATTTGTAGCTGTGGTAATTGGCGATGTTTCCACGCTTGTAAACAATTTCTTATCTGTCACAAACTGTTCTACTTTTGTATCAGAACCAAATGCTATGACACCTGCCTTGTCACCAGCAGGCATATTCCCAATACCATCTTTTACAAATTGTTCTACTTCACTTTTTTTGCTTGCTATACTATCTGATACATCCAACAAATAAATGGTTGTAACATGATCACTTGACTTTCTTAAACCGATGCCGCACATAGCCAATACAAGAAAAACCGACACAGCAATCCGTATGCCAATTGCTGTATACTTTCTTTTCCGGCTGGATGTCCGCATTTTCCTTCCTGTCATAATGAAGAGGGCACATAATACCGGAATAAGAAATAATAGATATGGATGTTCCATTGTAATATGCATTGTTTCTCTCCTCCTTATAACCTTCTAAGATATACCAGCCACTCTGCAAATAATCCTAGTAGTATGATACCTAAAACAATATTTTTTAAATCTCTTCCTGTATTCACTTCTGCAGCTGCTACTACGTTTTCTGTTGTTTCATGATTCTGGCTGCCCTTTTCTAACAGGTTTGATTCGGAAACTGCAAAATTTACCGCCAGATTTTCATTTAGGGTTTCTTCATTTTGGCTGCCGCTTACTTCATAGATACCTGATACCATTTTCTGCTCTGACACACCATTTAAAGTATAATATGTCCCAGCCGTAATAACATTATTTTCCAATAGTGAACTTTCCAGACTTTCTCTTAATATGCCTGCTATTAACATAGGAAATTCTGCTTGAAGGGCAATGTCGCTTTTATGAATGTCAAATGCCAGTACTGCTACTGTTCTGTTTCCAATATTTCCAATAAAACCAATACTATTTTTGTCTGCCTTTAGAAATGTTTCTGCCCAGGAAGGTTTTTTGATTTTTGTATAAGCGCTTACACCAAAACTGTAATCTCCAATATATTGTGTTACTACATGGTCGGCGGTTTTTACATAACACCCTTCCTGCTCTTTATCCAATTCAAATAAATCATTCGGTGGATTTTTCTGTGGATTTACAAACAATATATTTCCTTTTTGGGGAAGTGTCTTTGGCATAGTGCCATCAAAAATATATAAATCATAATCATCTTTTTCATCTAAGTGAGATACATTGTTTGTTTTATATACCTCTACTTGTCCACTTGACAATACTGCCTTTTCTAAAAACACATTCTGTTCTGTTACAAGCATCACTTTCTGATTCATATTGTCTTTTATGATATCATAACTAACATTGTCTTCTGGTAATAAATCTTTTTCATTAATTTCTGCCTTTATCACAATACCCTTCTTTATCTCTTCTTGGCTTAGAGTATCTGGAATTTTCTCTTTTTCAAAGTATACATCTGTGCTTTCTCCTGCCGGAATAGTGATATTTTGGATATCTGCCATTTTATCATTAAAATACAGGTTAATATCTGTTGTTACACTTTCTCCACTGTAATTGCTTAATTTTGCTAATATTGTAATCGTTCCATCTTCCTGCATCGAATGACTGACATAATCCACAGTTGTATTGCCTATTGGTTCGCTTACATCAATCATGATTCCATTAATCTGTTCACATGCGGTGACTTGATCTCCTAATAATACCGTCTCATAAGAATCCCATTGTTCTCCTAATGATTTTACCAATGCAAGTGAAGCTTCTAAGTTTCCTTGTACATCTGTTGCCTGAATACTGTCTATTGCATTTTTTATTGTGCTTTTGTCATCTGCTCCTGTTAATATAATGTGTGCTTCTGTGCTGCTGGTTACCAGTGTGACATTAACACCTGATTTCACATGTTCAATATATTCCTTTGCCTTTTTTTTGGCAATAGACAGCCCTGTATTTTTTCCATCATAGCAGGCATTCATGCTGCCGCTGTTGTCAATTACAAGTACAATATTCTTATAATCATTTCCACCTTTGGTAAGATAAGGGGAAGCAAGTGCAAGAATAATCAGAAACATAAGCAATAACTGTAGATACATTAATAAGTTATTTCTTAATTTTTCCCAAGGTTTTGTGGCCTCTGTATTTTTATAAGTCTCCTTCCATAAGAATGTGCTGGAAACTTCATAATCCTGTGCCTTCTGTTTTAAAATATATAACAGTATAATCAAAGGCAGTATCACAAGAAAACCCAAAGGCCAGTATGATAATAATTTCACTTACTTTCTCACCTCAATTCGTATCCCTTCTAGTAATAATTTTTCCAATGGATCTTCTGTTGTCATGGTCAGGTATTGTGCCTGATATTTTTTTGCTATGTGCATTAAATTATTTTGAAACCGATGCAGCGTTTTTTGGTATTCTTTGATTACCTTCTGACTCATGGTAATCCGTTCTTCCTGCTTTGTCTCCATATCAATCATGCGTAGTGTCCCTTCTAATTCCGGGTGTACTTCCTCAACTGCAAGGATTTGTATCAATACTACTTCCTGCTTTTTATAGGTCAAATACTTTACTATTTCTTCTAACTGTTCCTGATTCTGATCAAAAAAATCTGATATAATCATGACCACTCCTTTTGAAGGGTATGGTTTAGATATAATACCTTTTTTTAAGTCAGTTTTTCCTTCAAAAGTTATATGTTCTAATTCCATCAGTATTTTCTGAAAGGACTGCCTGCCTGTCATTCCTTTTGTGCTTTTTACTTCATTTTCCTTTATCGTTGTAAGATAGACACGATCTAATTGATTCAGAATGATATAAGACAATGCAGCAGCAATTCTTCTTGCCAGTATGGATTTTTTCTTCTCTCCATAATCCATGGATTTACTGCAATCTAACATAATATGGAATAATCCTTCTTTTTCTTCCATAAATAATTTCACAAAAAGTTTGTCCATTCTGCCATAAGCATTCCAGTCTATTCTTCGTATATCATCTCCTAACATATACTCTCTGAAATCCGAAAATTCTACACTGTTTCCTTTTGCAGTTGACTTCCTGCTCCCGCTCATTCCAGCATTCAGCTTTAACTTAGTGCTTAACTTTAAGGTATTCAATTTGGCATAAAATGTACTGTCAAATAGGCGCTCTTCCATTTCCATTCACCTTTTTACCCTTTCTTGTACGATACTGTTTTTCTCAGCCTTTTGGAATCGCACTGATGATTCCTTTTATAATATCATCATTTTTTACACCTTCTGACACTGCCTCAAAATTTGGTAAAATTCTATGCCGCAATGCCGGAAATGCCACAAATTCTACATCTTCAAAAGACACATTGTAGCGTCCTTCCATTAAAGCTCTTGCCCTGGAAGCTAAGAATATTGCCTGGGCTGCTCTTGGACTGGCTCCTGTAGTGATGTATTTTTGTGTAATTTCCGGCACATCTTTTGTATTTGGATGAGTACCTACTACTAGTTTTAATGCATATTCTTTTACCGGTTCTGCTATCGGTATGTCTTTTACAGCTTCTCGCATTTTTAAAATTTCTTCCCCTGTAAGCATGGGCTGCAGTTCTACTTTTTTGTTTGTTACAGTAATTTCCATAATATCTTTTAATTCTTCTAGTGTTGGGAATTCTACATTCAACTTGAATAGAAAACGATCGAGCTGTGCTTCAGGTAAAGGATACGTTCCTTCATTCTCAATGGGATTCTGTGTTGCCAATACCATAAACGGCTGTGGCATTGGATAGGTATTCTTTCCTACTGTAACAGTTTTTTCCTGCATTGCCTCTAATAATGCTGACTGGGTTTTAGGAGTAGCACGGTTAATCTCATCTGCCAGTACAAGATTTGCAAAAACCGGCCCCTGTTCAAATTGGAATACATTCTTATCCCCTTCCTTAATAATTAAATTCGTACCTGTTACATCCGCTGGCATCAAATCAGGCGTAAACTGAATTCTTGAAAAACTCATGCTTAGCACTTTAGAAAAAGCCTTTACCAGCTGTGTTTTTCCAAGTCCTGGCACACCCTCTAATAAAACATTGCCTCCTGTTAGAATTGCCAACATTACCTGACGCACAATGTCTTTCTGTCCAATAATAGCCTTTCCGATTTCCTCCTCACAGGCACTAATCTTTTCAATTATTTCTTTCATATCATTCTGATTCTCTATCATGTTAACCTCCATGTATTTTTATGATTTCACAACACTGCTTCTAAACAAGCATTTCTCTTTATCGGTTTAACTCATCAAAATAGCTTTTTACTACTTCTTTCATTGTTGATGGAATAGCATTATTATTAATTTTACTGTAGGCTTCACTGGAATAATTTTTCAATACCTGATTGTAATCTACATGTTGTCCTGCCCACGTAATACCCTGGCCACCTTCTGTTTTATAAGAATTTCCTGTCTTTCCCTGTGTCCCTGTTACATTTTCATCACTACCTTCGGCCATTTCCGGAATGGTAATCTGTTCCTGGTTTTCTTTTAATGCATCATTCCGCTCTATTCCTTTTTTGCTGCCCTGGTTTCTGCCGCCACCATTGCCGCTGCCATTTCCTTGACCATTTCCTTGACCACTTCCTTGACCACTTCCTTGACCGGAACCACCTGCATTATTTCCTTGTCCCTGTCCTAAATCGGAACCACTATTTCCCTGCCCGGAATTATTCTGTGCAGAATTATTTTGTCCAGACTGGTTTCCGCTCTGGGAAGCCTGCAGGCTTGCTGTTGCACTTTGTGAAAGGGAGGCTGCACTTTGTGCCAATTGAGCCATCTGTGCCTGTGTCATCTGTCCGCCGTCCACATTTGCCTGCATCTGCTCTAAAATCTGCTGTAACTGAGCAAGCTGTTCCTCTGACAACTGCCCTGCACCCATAACATTCTGTAGTTCTTCCAGGCTTTCCAGCAAATCTTCCATTTCACTTACACTTTCCGGTTTTGATTCTGCTTTATCCTGTGACTGGCTGTCATTGCCTTTCATCTGTTCTTCTAATTGAATCTGCTGCTGCTCCAACTGTTTTAGGAGTTCTTTCTGCTTTTCTGATAATTCTTTTTGTTTTTTTGCTTCTTCCTCTTTCTGTGCAACAACTGATTTATCCATAAGTCCGTTTTTTTTCAATGCACTTTCTATGCTCTTTGCCTGCTCGTTATCATTCATATCTGCTACAGACTGCTCCAGTTTTGTTTTTAATCTTTCCTTCGCCTTTTGGATATCATCTAAATTTTCCGCTTCTTTTAGTTCTTCTAATCCCTCTGCTAAATGTTCCTTTACTTCTTCCTTCTCCTTACTGTTAAGCTCTGCTATCTTTTCTATCTCTTCCTGTACCTTCTCTATTTTTTCTTTTTCCTGTTCTGCCTCTTTTGCCGTATCGTGCCTTTTTGCTGCTTCCTCTTTTGCTGCTGAAGGAAGAATTGCAGCTATCGTAAATGTTGTTGCTGCCATGACCATCAGCACAACTTGAAACAGTGCCACCTGCATAGGAAATTTCTTCTTAATGGAAAAATCCCTGATTGCTTCAACGGCATTGTCCTTTTGCAATTCACTTATCACTTCATGACTGCCCTCTAGTTCTAATGCAGTAGTAAGGCGTTCTTCTAACCCCTTACTATCTACTATTAACGCAGCCTGTTTATCATTTGGCGATTTTATCATACTGTAAATGACACCTACAACCAGTGCTGCAAGAATCACAGCCAGTGCAAAGAAGATACTATTATAAATTGGTACAAACAAAGCAATAAAATTAATCACAGTTCCTACAACCAGTCCAACCGTAATATAAATCAATAATGAATTCAAAAAGATATTGGCGGATAATCTGTGTTTTGCTCTTTTTACAAAATTTCTTATCTCTTTCTCCTTATTCTCCATATCATCCCCTCCTAATCTGTTTCTCCTTACATTTGTGTTCCTTTTTCAATGGAATCTGTTTCTTCTATGTGTTTTGCTCTTTCCGCTGTTTTTTCCTTTTTGGGTTTCTTAATTGGATTGAGTACTTTCTGTGCCAATAACAAAAATAACGCTGAAACAGCCAACTGTAATATAATGCTAATCCAAAACCAGTTTTTTGCCAGCCAAATATTTGAAATATCAAATCTTTCAAATATTTCCAGCAGATAGCTTGTGCTTCCAAATTGATTACTCAGCATAACACCTAATGTAACTCCCGGATGCAGCAGGAATATATAAGTTAAAAAATTAAGATTTATTTTCCATTCATTCATATATACAATATTTTGCAGCAATCCAACAAGAATTGGATATCCGATTCCAAACAATAGAATAACCGCATAAGTATATATGGTAGCAAGCATTGTCTTTTTAAATCGCGCTGACATACAGATACCAATACTTCCCGCCAGAACTGCAGTTACTACAATTAGTAAAATCAACTGACATAAATCTCTGACTCTGACACCACCGATAGAAAACACAATTGCCATAACCGGAATACTTGAAAAGACAACTAAAATCAAGTCACTGATAGAAGATGCCAGCTTTCCACGCACAATCTGGCCAGAAGATAGTTTTGTTGTCAGCAATATCTCTAATGTCTGCTTTTCCCTCTCTCCTGCAATAGAACCTGCTGTCAGGGATGGTACAATAAATACAACCAGTATAATCTGCATTACTGCTATTACTGCATATAGCATTAAGATAGATTCATACCGCACATCACCGCTATATCCTATCATACCAAATATTGCATAAAAGGCTAACAGGCTGAAAATTGCCAGTATCCCATTATAAACCACAATTGTCATCGGAAGTTTCCTGCTTCTGACACTTAACTTTAATTCTTTTTTATAAACTGGATTTAATTTCATTTCCTACTCCTCCCTGTCCTTGTCTGTAATCTGCATAAATAATTCTTCCAGATTACCTTCTTCTCTTTTATAAGAAGAAATTTTAATTCCATTCTCAATCAGCATTTTTAACAATTCTGCTTCCTGCTCTTCGTTTCCTTCAAACCCTATAGAAATGGTTTCTTCCTTTGTGACAATATTCTGAATGGCAGGATTTTCTTTTAATATCCGAAGTGCCTCCTCTTTTCCATCAAATACTTTAATCATCAATGGATTGGTGTTGTTTAGTTTTGTTAAAATTTCATCTACTGTTCCATTTATGATCATTTCCCCATGCTCAATAATTCCAATGGAAGTACACATTTCTGCAAGTTCCGGCAAGATATGAGAACTGATTAAAATAGTCTTTCCCATATCAGTCAGATTCTTTAAAATTTCTTTCATCTCAAATCTCGCTCTTGGGTCAAGACCAGATGCTGGTTCATCTAAAATCAGCAATTCAGGATTATGTACCAGGCATCTCGCAAGACATAGTCTCTGTTTCATCCCTCTGGATAGTCCATCTACATAACTGTCATATTTATCATTCAGATTAACAAGATCCATCAAATCCCTGCATAATTTTGCGGCTTCCTTTCCCTCTATGCCATAAATAGATGCATAAAATTCCATATATTCCATTGCTTTTAAGTTATCATATACCCCAAAGAAGTCTGGCATATATCCAATCTTTTCTTTTAAATATTTTATATTTCCCAAAGCCGGACGTCCATCCATGATCACTTCCCCGCTATCTGCTGACAGGAGGCCTGATACAATTTTCATGGTTGTTGTCTTTCCTGCGCCATTCGGACCTACAAAACCAAACAAATCACCTTTTCCAATCTGCATGTTCAACCCTTTTAATGCCTCAAACTTTCCATATTTCTTTTTTAGATCTTTTATGACTAACATTTATTTCGCCTCCTTAATTGCAGATAAAATCGGGAATGTATTCTCATCCTTATTGGAAAATTTATACTTAATCAACAATTTGTTATTTTTATCGAGATATTTCTGCATATCAGTTACTTTTGTTTCATTTCCACTTTCTATCACCAATTCATATTTGCCTTTCTCTACATTGTAAAAATATATTTTTCCATCAAATCCATAATAGCTGCTTTTATTTTCCAGTTCCGGATTCACTTCTTTATCGTATCCAATAGATTTAATATTGTCCCCTTCGTTAAACTGCACTTGAAACAGTGCTTCCTCTGTATATGAATAACGATAAGTTGTATCCATATCTCCTTCGATGATTTCTGTATACTCATCCAAGTTTCCTATAAATTCGTTCTTTCCACTTGTCCTGTCTACATCCAATGGAATCTCTATAATTTTCATTCCATTACAATCCAAATCCATCTGCTGCACGAAGCCTTCCCCTGACTCTTCTTCTGTAAAAGCAATTAATTCTGAACCTTGTACAATTTCTGTAAAGTGGTAATTAAACATATAACTTAATGCTCTATATCGTTTTACAATGCTTGAATCTTTGTTACGTGAGGAATATGGTTCCCCACCGGACAATTCGTAGAGTAAATCCCCTTGATACACACAATCAGCTGTAGATATATTATATATTTTTTTCTCATCTATCGTTCCTAAATCGACTGTTTCACCATTTTTCACATCATCTAGACAATACAATCTCTGATCACATACAATAATGGCACGTTCTAAATCATATCCCAGATTGTTCGTGAAAGTTCCTGACATTTTATGCCCATATGCTTTTAAATTGTAATCATATGTACCATCTGCTATATGCGTGGAACGGCTTTTAAAATATGCACTTGAGAAAGTGGAATACTCTTTTAACTGTATCGTAGTTCCTGTAGCACCATAATTAATCGCTGTTTTGTATTTCCATTTATTCTCCTTATTGTACTGCTGGTTACTATCATATGTATATGCATAACCATACCCCATATAATTTTCATTCAGGCAGGAAATTTTTGTTGTCTCAGGCAGTTCAAATGTGTATTTTTCATTTGTCGGCATTGTAATACTAAAGAAAATATCCTCCTCTCCCTGATCTTTCCCTGAACCATCTAATTGATAAAAGTTCATATATCCTACAAACGGATCCTCTAATCTTGTTTCACTTCCCAAAGCATAAATCCCGATTCCAAATATGACAGCAGATACCGGAACGAGTCCCCATAACAGATTACGTTTGTCTATCTTCTTTAAAATCAGATATAAAAAAGGTCCTGTCAGTAAAATGTAAATGATTAATACAAATGCATATTTTCCTACAGATGGTATCTGCAGCACAGTGGATGTCCTCAAACCCTCTAATATATCATAATAGCTTCCATCATAATAATCTTCTGTCTGCATAGTCTTGCTATCACTCAAAGACTTTCTTAGTTCGTTCACTATGCTTTTTCCAACAGTTGCCCAATCCGTATATTCCATCCCCAGATCCCGGCTGCAAACAAGTACATTACCCAAACCTTTTTTCATATGATAGAACGTTCTTGAAGCTTTCTTTACTGTAATCTCCTGGCTATCCTCTAACTTCAGTGACATTACTCCCTCTGAATCCACATCTCCAAAAGTACCACTAATAAAATCATCTTTGAAAATATCTAATGTTTTACTTCCTGTCGTTCCTGTACCAATTACAAGACTTCCACCATTATTAACCCACGTTTTCAATGCGTTATATTGTTCCTCACTTAAGTTACCTGTATTAAAGTTATTGATTACAATGATATCAAGTGTATCTAACGCTGTTTCCTCATCTGGCAGTTTATCTTTATCCAGATAAAATACTTTTTGGTCTGTCTGTGACAAATATCCTAAGTAATCTTTTTCATCGGTTAAAACACCAACAAACAGTTTATCTGCACTATATTGAAAATTCGGCACCAATTCCTTTGCTACCACTTCTTTCCCCTGTTCGTCTACAATCCTGACATTATATCTGATTCCCACTGCTTCTGGTGAAAGAGGAAAGGTAATGTTTTTGGTTTCTCCTGCTGGAATCGATATTTCTTTTTGATACATTACATTATCATTGTTTCCCGAATAAGATGGTATCACAATCTGCATATATCCTACAAAATTATCTCCATTGTTTGCAATAGTAGATTGAATACAAATATTTCTTTCATATTTGACCATATTCTCAAATCCGCACTGCATTGTAAGTTCCATGCTGTTTGTTACCAACTTACTTTCTGCACTTTTTTTGTTTAAATCCTCTATTGTTGTTTTTAAATTCTTTAAAAAACTTCCTGATTTATTATTATTTGTGTCACCTTCATTATCCTCATCTGAAGAAGGTGTTGCTGGTACTTCTATGTCTGTTTTTGTCTTATATTCCTTTGCAGCTCCCATTTCCTTATGGCTGATAAATCCACTTGCAATTGTGGCAAAGATAATCAACCAAAATACATTTTTTACTTTCTTTCTCATTCTCATTTTTTCCTTTCATAAAATTTTATAATATTACCATGTTACAATTTTGTTGATTTTTTTTTCATCGCATACTCCCTTTCCCAATTTTGAATATTTTCCAGATTTTGCCGTATTTTATTGTCTGTCTTCGGAATCTCCTGTGACAATTCTTCTACTGTTTTTAATTCTGCTCTTTTCTTAAGAATTACAGTAAATACAGTTCCCTGAAAATCACTTTTTACTAAAATCCTGCCTCCATGCATCGTAATAATACGTTTTGCAATTGCAAGTCCAAGCCCTGTTCCACCGGTTTCCCTTGAACGGGAATTCTCTACTCTGTATAATTTATCAAAAATACTGTTAATATCCTTTTCTGGTATCATTTCACCATAATTAACAATACAGATATTGACTTCTTGTGCTTTCTCTTCTAATTCAACATGAATGATTTTTCCATCTTTTCCATATTTAATTGCATTTCCTAATAAATTCGCTATGGCCCTTGCCATTAAATCACCATCCACCTCTACTATTACACTGTGTGTATTAGATTGAAAGGCATATTTTAATTGGTTTTCTTCGAAACTTGGATAAAATTCATCCATCATCTGTTCCATAAATTTTACCATATCAATTCTCACAGGGTTGAATTTTACAGCACCTTCACTAAATTTTGTGTAACTGAATAAATCTTCTACCAGTTTTTCTAGTCTTTTTGATTTATCCAACGCAATTTGAATATACTTTTCTCTCATTTCAGGTTCTAATGTATCCTTTTTTTGGGTAACCAGATCCAGATACCCCAAGATTGAGGTAATCGGTGTTCTTAAATCATGTGCTACATTTGTAATTAATTCATTTTTTGTCTTCTCATTGGTCCGTTCATTCTCCATTAAGACTTGTATATCTTCCGCCATTTCGTTAAATTTCACCGCAATATGGGTGAATTCATCTTTTCCTTTCACAGGTATCTTGTTATCAAATTTTCCCTCTGCCACTCTGCCAATTCCTGCAACAATTTCCTCCAAATAATTAGAAAATTTTCTTGTCAGCCACAAAAAATACAGCACAAACAAAATCAAACTAACCAGAACAATAAAAACTACCCAAAAAATAACTTTTTCCTTTTTTATTTCTCTGTGAAAATTCAACTGACCTCCTAATGGCAGCTGATACTTTTCTTCCTGAAACCTAAATATATCCCGATTCATAGGAATACTTGTAGGTTCTGCATTTTTTATCTCAGGTTTTCCAATCAATCCATTCCATATTTTCTTTACAATCCAGTATATTCCATATATCACAACTTCTGTAATAAAAGTATAAACTATGCTCAGTAACGTATAAACAATAATCTCAAAACGAAAACTTTTTATAATGTTACTTTTCAATTTTATAACCTACCCCCCATACAGTTTTTATAATTTTTGCATTTTTAGGGTCCGCTTCTATCTTTTCCCGCAATCTTCGTATATGCACCATAACGGTATTATTCGCTTCAAACATTTTTTCCTTCCAGACTTCCTCAAAAATCTCATCTGTACTGAATACTCTTCCCTTATTCGAAGCTAACAAATACAATATATTGAATTCTATCGGTGTTAATTTTACTTCTCTTCCATAAACAATTACATTTCGCGTCTCTTTATTAATGGTTAAATCATCCAAACGAATGGTGGTATCCTCTTCCTCCTTTCCTCCTTTGTTAAATTCTGTATATCTTCTTAACTGGGATTTTACTCTTGCAATCAATTCCAATGGATTAAACGGCTTTACAACATAGTCATCTGCCCCTGTACTTAATCCTACAATTTTATCTAAATCTGCTGATTTTGCACTAAGCATAATAATCGGTATTGTGCTTGTTTTTCTTATCATCTGGCACAATGTAAGTCCATCTATCTCCGGCATCATAATATCTAAAATCATAACCTGAATTTTTTCTTTTTTGAAAATCTCATATGCATCCTTGGCATTATATGCCTTAAATACCTTAAATCCATCACTTACCAGATGTATCTCCACCAAGTCTGCAATTTCTTTGTCATCATCTACCACTAAGACTATTGGCTGCTTCATTCCATGACCTCCTAACATTTTCTATGAAAGTACCCCTTTCTGCTTTAGCAAAAAACTGAATTCAGGTATACTCTAATAGGCATACCGCAATTCATGCCCACTAGGGCTGGCGGACTTCGTCCTATAAGGTATTCCGACATGCATCTCATAACTTTCGTTTATGGTGGTGCACTAGAGCGTGTTTGAAAATTCATTGTCCCAAATTAAATTGATGCAGCCCGCTGCAACTCAATCATACCTTATGTTTCAGTGCAAAACACAGCCATTGTTTATCTGAACAAATATCCATTTTATACCATCAATTCTGCATGTCCGAACTGTTACACATTTTTCTGCTAAGTAAATAGTATCATATTTATCTTTTATAAATCCTTACAATTTTCTTACAATATTTCAAAATAAAACAAACAAGAGTATCCCTTTCATAACTTAAAAAGTTGATGATATACCGGATACTCTCTTGTTGTTGCTTATTAATAAATGTTTAAAAAAATCCTGTTCCACTTAAATAAATAATTCCATACACTAAAATTAAGATTCCATTCCCAAATGTTCCAATAAAAGGGTATTTCCAACTAATTTCCTGTTGTCGAAAAGAAAACAGTGCAGCAATAAATCCTCCTATTACAGCAAACAGCATAAGTGTACCTATTGCACCTGTCAATATGCCTGACTTTCCATCAGACAGGAAAGAAAGGAATATTAATATCAAAAGTGCTATGAATGCTGTTACTGTAATAATCACTGAAACAGCAGCCGCTACTGGCAGTTTCTTTTGTTCGCTAAACATGCTGTTTCTTCTATTCTTTTTCTGTCTCTTTTTCTTCCTTTCATCATTTAAGCTGATATCTAAATCCATACTTCCCCTTCTTTCCAATGAATCCAAAACTTTTTGTATACAATTCCAATCATGTCTTTTTATTTACTGATTGCTTCTTTTTGCCTTTTCCAAAAATAATAAGATATATAATATACCCAATTGCTGCACCTAATGTATTCATAAATAAATCATCTATATCGAAGATACCTGCCCTTGTGATCAGCTGTAATAATTCAATTGTTAAGCTAAATCCAAATCCTAACAAAATTACAGACAACAAACTTTTATATTTTTTATTTATGCAAGGCAGGAAAAAACCTAATGGTGAAAATGCAAATATATTTCCAAACAGATTCACTACCACACTTTCAACTCCCAAAGCCTGACGATACTTATAAAATCGTTTAATTTCTTTAAATAACTGAAGATTGTAATGATACTCTCCGCTGCCTATTGTTCTTCCATATCGTTCACTAAAAAAGAGAAAATATACAAGAACTACCAAGTAACTGATAAATACCATAATCCAAAGTGAATGTATAAAGCCCTTTTTTTTATTTGACATTTCTTTCTATAGCTCCACTTATATTTAAAATATTTTTACTGCTCAGGAGATATCATTTACAAAACACCAGAATATACAGAATCCACTAAGATATTTGTATTGGCTGGCTGCTTTGTTTATGACACTATTACTGACGAAGTTCAATTCCCATTTCTTGTAATCCTGCAAGGATTTTGTCCATTTGTGTGCTAATATCTTTCTCTTCTAATGTTCTTTCTTTATCACGGAAGGAGATGGAATATGCCACTGATTTATAGCCTGCTGTAATCTGCTCTCCCTCATATACATCAAACAGCTTACAGCTTTCTAACAGCCTTCCGCCATTTTTGCGAATTACTGCTTCTACATCACCCGCTAAGATATCTTTCTTCATTACCATACTTAAATCACGTGTCACAGCAGGATATTTGGCAATTCCTTCAAATTTCACATCAAAAGTTGCTCTTTCTACAATATATGGCATATCTAATACTGCCACATATGCTTTTGTGCCAATGGAATAACAATCTGCCACATCAGGATGCACCTCTCCTAAATATCCAATTACCAATCCATCATAAATAACATTCGCCTGTCTTCCCGGATGCAAAAAGTTCTTTCCCGCATTTGGATCATACGTAATAAGTCCTTTCATACCGGCTTTTGCTAAGAATTCTTCTATGACACCTTTCATATCAAAGAAGTCTCCCGTGCCATACATTCCCAATGTAAACTGTGTTCTCTCATCTGGAAGTTCTTTTAATGGAAGTTCTTTTGGAATATAAATGGTTGCCAGCTCATATAACCGTACATCTTTATTTCTTCTGTTATAGTTTGTAGATAAAGAAGATAACATGCCATTAATTGGAAGTGTCCGCATAATGCTGTAATCTTCTCCCAACGGATTGGATATTACAATATTTTTTCTAATTGGATCGTCTGCATCAATACACAATTTATCATATACCTTTGGACTTTCAAAAGAATATGTCATAGCTTCATTAAAGCCAAACTGCTCTGCCAGATTCCTTGCAATATTTTCAATGCGTAATTTAAATGATAAAAATCCTCCTGTTGTTCCGCTTGATGGTAATGTAGTTGGAATATTGTCATATCCATAAAAACGTGCCACTTCTTCTGCAACATCCGCCATACAATGAATATCCTGCCTCCATGTTGGTACAATCAGTTCTTTCTTATCTGTATCTGCTTTGATATCAATTGCTTCAAAATATTTTATCATGTCCTCTTCCGGCACATCTGTTCCTAATAAACGGTTGATTTTATCTGCATCATAAGCTACCCGCTCTGGCTGTCTTACATTGTCATAAACATCTACACAGCCGCCAACCACTTCTCCTGCTCCAAGTTCCGTAATTAACTGGCAGGCTCTGTTCATTGCTTCCATTGCTGTATTAGGATCTAAGCCCTTTTCAAATTTTGCCTGGGCATCTGTTCTCATTCCTAACTTTTTACCACTTAAACGAATATTGGTTCCATCAAAGCAGGCTGCTTCAAATAACATGGTTGTAACATCTTCTGTTATTTTTGAATTTTCTCCTCCCATGATACCTGCAATGCCAATTGCCTTTTCTCCATCACAAATCATAAGCATGGAGGAATCTAATATTCTTTCCTGTTCATCTAATGTAATGAATTTTTCTCCATCTGCTGCTCTCTTTACTACAATTTCTCTTCCTGCAATCTTATCTAAATCATAGGCATGCATTGGCTGTCCATATTCTAACATAACATAGTTTGTAATATCTACAATATTGTTAATTGGACGGATGCCGCATGCTGCCAGCCTGCGTTTCATCCATTCAGGAGATGGTCCAAATTTAATATTTTTTACAACCTTCGCTACATAACGAGGACACAATTCTTTGTCCTGCACTTCCACTGCAATATAGTCGCTGGTCTTTTCCTGATTTTCTGTTACTGTGACAACAGGCGGGATAAATTTCTTCCCAAATGTTGCTGCCGCTTCTCTTGCAATTCCTAACATGGAAAAACAATCTACACGGTTAGAAGTTACTTCGTATTCTACCACTGTATCATGTAATCCAAGCAGTTTTGGTACACTTGTTCCAATTGCTGTATCTTTATAATCTGCATTATTGCTTAGAATATAAATACCATCTTCTGCCGCATCAGGATAGTAATCCCTTGACGTTCCTAATTCATCAATCGAACATAACATTCCAAAAGATTCTACTCCGCGGAGCTTTCCTTTTTTAATTTTGATTCCGTCCGGATGTGGTTTGTCATCATGGGCACTGGCTGCAACTCTTCCTCCATCTAATACAACAGGAACTTTGTCTCCCTCTGATACATTAGAAGCACCTGTAACAATCTGTACTGTTTCGCCTTCTTCCGTTATCTGTACCTGGCAAACAATTAATTTATCTGCATCAGGATGTTTTTCTATCTTGTTGATTTTACCTACTACGATTTTGTCTAAGTTTTTGTCTAATGTTTCATAACCTTCTACTTTCGTTCCTGATAATGTCATTGCATCTACATATTCTTGTATACTACAGTCTAAATCGGGAACATATGCTTTTATCCATGATAATGGTGTATTCATTTTACAATACCTCCTATTTTCCTTTCCAAACACGCTCTAGAACTGCTTGATAAATCTTACATCGTTTTCATATAATAATCTCATATCATCTATTTCATATTTTAGTAATGCAATTCTCTCTAATCCCATACCAAAGGCAAATCCTACATATTCATCCGGATTGATGCCGCTCATCTCTAATACATGTGGGTGTACCATTCCGCAGCCTAGTATTTCAATCCATCCTTCACCTTTACAAAAACGGCAGCCTTTTCCACCACATTTAAAACAAGAAACATCCATCTCTGCACTTGGCTCTGTAAATGGGAAGTGATGAGGCCTGAATTTTACTTTTGTGTCTTCGCCAAAAATTTCTTTTGCAAATTGTTGAAGTGTTCCTTTTAAATCTGCAAATGTTACATTTTTATCAATTACCAATCCTTCTACTTGATGGAAAGACGGGGAATGTGTTGCATCCACTTCATCTGAACGATATACCCGTCCTGGTGCTATCATACGGATTGGAAGTTTTCCTTTTTCCATTTCATGTACCTGTGTGGAAGATGTCTGTGTCCTTAACACAATATCTTTGTTGATATAAAAGGTGTCCTGCTCATCCTTTGCCGGATGGTTTGCAGGAATATTTAATGCTTCAAAGTTATAATAATCATATTCCACTTCTGGTCCTTCTACTACTTCATATCCCATCCCAATGAAAATTCTCTCAATTTCTTCTAATGCGACTGTATTTGGATGATGATGCCCTGTCATTGGTTTTTTTGCGGGTAAAGTAACATCAATTGTTTCTCTCCTAATCTGTTCTTCCCGCATTTTCTTCTCAAATGCTGCCTTTTTTTCCTCTAATACCTTCTCGATTTCTGCTCTTGCTTCATTTACCATCTGACCAATTTTGGGCCTGTCTTCCTTGGCAACATCCTTCATGGATTTTAATACAGATGTCAATTCTCCTTTTTTACCAAGAAATGCAACTTTGATTTCATTTAATTTTTCCAAGTGTTCTGAGGAATTGATTTGTTGTAATGCATTTTTTTTAATGCTCTCTAGTTTTTCTTTCATAATGAACGATGAACTCCTTTCTTTTTACATAAATTGCACAAAAAAATGCCCCTTGCAACAACTGCAAGGGACGGAATTTTATAGTGTAATGTGTTCTTCCAACACATTTCAGACTATCCGCGGTACCACCCTTATTCTTATCTTTCTGTTCGTTTTATACTATAATAATGGTTATATCGCCAGAACCATATGATAACAACAAACAATCAGATAAACACTTCTTCCATGTGTGTAACGTACACTTACGTTATTTCCTACTCATCCAGAAAAATCCAACATACTTTATACTGCATACGTTTATTTCTTATGCACTGTGCCTCTTTTTACTATTTTTTCAGAAATAAAGCTCGGGTGTGAATGTCCGCTGTAAATGGAACTTAAAAACGCTTGCAGCCTGTGGCATTTTCTCTCTGAAAGTATTTTACAGCCTGTGGTTTTGATAACCTGCACCGTCATTGCCTTTGTCTCATGTTTTCTATTCTAAACACAAAGCGTAAAAGTGTCAAGTGATTTTTCATTCAACCAGACAAAACCTAAAATGGATTATCACTTCTATGTTACTATTCAGCCATATACATTATAACAGCATATATCCAAAAATCATTTATGTGTGTCACAATTTTTTAATCTGTTCCATATATTTTGTTGTAATTTCTGTATCATCATCTTCTGGATTATCTTGAAACAACTGATAGATATCTGTCACAAAATCCTCATCAATTTCAAGAAGCTCTGCTGTTTCGCTACTACTGTAATTTTTTATATATTTCAAATGAATAAAACTTATCTTAGATTTCATTTCTCCCTCTGCCAAACCTTCTGCCAAACCCTCTGCCAAACCTTCTGCCCTAGCATTATCACATTCTTCTTCAATCCAATTCATCAATGTCATATACCTCGACCTCGCTTCTGCATTTGCTTTAATCTTTTTTACATGGTTATCCAATTCCTTAATTTGGGGCTTCTTAATTACTACTGCAGATGGATCTCTTACATAATCCAAAAATTCCTGTAGTTCCTCTGATATTTCTTTACGATTTTTACCAGAAGTATTTAAAAATATTTTTCGTGTTTCATCTCCAAGAGAAAGTGTCAAATCTTCCATACATCGTTCTTCAAAAGTATAGAGACATCTGTCGCCGCCAAAAGGATCAAAAAGACAGATAAATATGACAAACGATCTATTCAGCCGATTATAATTTTTTGTTCCTGATGGCAGAGATTTGACATCCATCAATCCTTGATAGTATCGACTTCTTTTAGGAGTATCATACTTGTTATCTATCTGCATTTCGATATCATAAACAGTGTTTTCATCATCTTCAAGATAAACGTCAAGCCGGATGCTTTTTCTATCTGGTACATTATCAATATGCTTTTCTTTCTCTACAATCACAACTTTTCTGATCTTCACTCCCAAAATAATTTCCAGTATATTCTTACTGATAGTTTCATCCTGCATTACTTCCCCAAAGAGAAAATTATCTGCATAGGTTAATTCCTCAAATGGTTTCATTGTTTTTTTCATATTATCCTCTCTTTCTTTGATAAGGTTTGGAATATAATATGATAAAAATGCTCATGTATTGTGGTATGCCCGAACAGGTATCATTTCCCAGAATATACATTATCACAAAAAAATTACAGTTTCACTGGGAATACAATAAAAAGCAGACTTTCTATTGTCAAGAATTATTCATGTCAGGTGTCCGTCCTATAGAAACGATTTTGAATATGCCCCTTAGTGAGCAAACTCCCACATGCATATTCCACAATTGTTTCCACATGGCTGAACTGTAACTAAAAAATCAATCTACATATACAATAATTATAGCAAATTCCCACTACTATTTCCATATCCTTTTTTCTTCTGCTTTCTTATCATAATTGAAATTCTGTGTTTTCATATTATGATTATCAAATTAATATTATAATTTATTTATATATTAACATATAAGAATACCAATTGCAAATGCTTCTTCCATATTTGGTAATCTTTCTAAATTATAGGAAAATATATCTTGTTGTAGAGTACAAATCTCTATGGTATAATCGAGGAGCATTTGTAGTTGAAAAAATATTAAATCATACTTTAATAAAAGGAGGAAAACAGTATGCAAAGAAAAAGAATATTTCGTCTTATTATAAGTTCACTTTTGATTTTATCAATACTGGGTACATATGGTGGTGTGCTGCCAGTTGATAAAAATAGGGTTGTAACAGCAGTAAATGCTTCATGTAAAAAGTCACTGCAAAGCAAAATAACAATATACAAAAAAGAAACTTTTCAATTAAAACTGCCAATCACTTCGAAAAAAGTGAGTTGGAAGTCCACAAGACCATCTGTGGCATCTGTTTCTTCATCTGGAAAAATAACCGGAAAAACAGCAGGATCAACTGTAATTGTCAGTACTATAAATGGAAAAAAATACAAATGCACAGTAATCGTAAAAAATTGCTTCATAAATAAACCAGCTCAAACACAAAAACCAGCGAGCACAAAACAGCCTATTACTACAAATAAACCTATTACTACAAATAAACCTATTGCTACAAGCAAACCGACTACTACAAATAAACCTATTGCTACAAGCAAACCGACTACTACAAACAAACCTATTACTACAAATAATCCTATTGCCACAAACAAACCTATTGCCACAAACAAGCCTATTGCCACAAACAAGCCTATTGCTACAAACAAGCCTATTGCTACAAGTAAACCTATTGCTACAAGTAATCCAGTCCAAAATACACCAACTGAAAATGAAGTTTATCAAAGTATAATAAAAATGAAAGAAAAATATCCAGAAGGTATGTCATGGACAAATAATGATTACTATCGCTGGAAGGGCGGAATTTATTCTGGAGGTTATGGATGTGTGGCTTTTGCATTTCTTCTAAGCGATGCTGCTTTTGGAGATTTACCTGCCCGCAAACATACAAATCTTAGCGATCTAAAAGTAGGAGATATTATTAGAATCAACAACGATACACACTCGGTTATCATATTAGAAGCAGATGCAAATAAAGTTGTTGTTGCAGAAGGAAATTATAACAGTTCCATTCATTGGGGAAGAACTTTTGAACGAAAAAATTTTGAAAAAACAGGAAATTATGTATTGACCAGATATCCTCAAAACTAAAACAATGCCATTGTCTGGCAGCCACATTGATATAGTGGCTGCCTTTTTTGTTTCAAATATATATCATTCATTATAGTAACTTATACCTATCTGGCATCCCCAGTTGAACATACCACAATTCATGCTCTTCGGACTGACAGACTTTGGCCGATAAGGTAACCGCAATGGATATGCTTTGCACTCAAAAGTGAGGTATGAATGGCATAAATGAATAGTAATGTTGAATGAAAAATACAGAAACGAAAAAGGTTGAATAATCTTTTTACTTTTTTTATAATATAATAACAATAAAGGAATGATGCAATGATACCAATTATGCTCTTATGAACATATAAAACTGTACCTTTCCCTTTTTATTTTCTGGAGGTTTTATTTATGAAACATATCTGGACTTTCATTATTCTCATACAAAAATTTTTGAAACAGCTGAAAAAAGATGCAGTAGCCGCTTATGCAGCACAGGCTTCCTATTTTACGATTCTATCAGCATTTCCTTTTTGTATGTTTTTGCTGACAATGATACAATATCTGCCATTTACAGAACAGGATTTATTAAATGCTGCTGCTTCTGTATTTCCGTCAGGACTTAATACTTATGCAACAGTAATGATTCAGGAGATTTATCATTCTTCTGCTGCCGCAATTATTTCCGTAACTGCCATTACAACGCTTTGGTCTGCTTCAAAAGCTTTCTTCTCACTGATTAGCGGATTAAATGCCATACACAAAATTGAGGAAAACCGTAACTATATTGCATTGAGAGTAGTCGCTGCCATATATACACTTGTTTTTACCGTTATGCTGATTGTATGCCTTAGCCTTTTTGTATTTGGAAATACTCTTGTAGCTGCTCTAACACATATGTTCCCTGTCATGCAAAATCTACTATTATTGATTATCAGCATCCGGACCATTGTTTTTTTATTCATTTTAATTATATTTTTCCTATTGCTCTATCTGGTCATTCCAAACCGGAAATCTAAAATCAAAACCGAACTGCCTGGTGCGGTTCTGGTTTCTGTAGGATGGCTGGGATTTTCTTATCTGTATTCTTTTTATATTGATAATTTTGCTTCTTTTGGAAATACTTATGGAAGTCTGACTGCTATTGTATTATTTATGTTATGGCTTTATGTTTGTATGTATATGCTCTTTATCGGTGCAGAATTTAATATTATGCTGACAAAGGAAAAACCCTGAAACCATTAGAACACAAAAACCTTCTCAAAAATGGATCTGTATCACATTATTGAAAAGGTTTTTATTTTATTTACACCTGATATCATCGCTGCTATATGTGCCTGCTTCGTCTAAAACTACTGTCTTACTTTAATATGCACTTCACGAAGCTGCATTTCTGTCACTTCATTTGGTGCACCGCACATTAAATCCTGTGCATTGCCATTCATTGGGAATGGAATAATTTCACGAATATTTTCCTCATTTCTAAGAAGCATAATCATACGATCTACTCCTGGCGCCATACCTGCATGCGGCGGTGCTCCAAACTGAAATGCATTGTAAAGTGCTCCAAACTTTTCTTTTAAATCCTCCTCTGTATAGCCTGCAATTTCAAATGCTTTTACCATAATATCCAAGTTATGATTCCTAACTGCGCCTGAAGATAACTCAATACCATTACATACAATATCATACTGATATGCCAAAATATCCAATGGATCTTTTGTATTCAACGCTTCCAAACCTCCCTGCGGCATAGAGAATGGATTATGTGTAAAGATAATCTTCTTCGTTTCCTTGTCATATTCAAACATAGGAAAATCATTGACAAAACAGAAACAATATGCATTTTTTTCTATTAAGCCAAGACGTTCTCCTAATTCGTTGCGAATCTGTCCTGCATAAAGTGCTGCCTGTTCCTCTTTATCTGCAATAAAGAAAATCGTATCTCCTGCTTTAAGTTCTGCGATTTCTGCGATTTCTCCTTTTCTATCATCAGGAATAAATTTATCAATTGGTCCTTTATAAGTCATATCTTCTTTTACTTCTAAATATCCTAACCCACCCATGCCAATAGATTGTGCAAATTTCAACAATTTTTCATGGAAACCTTTTGACATATCTGCATGTACTTTGATGGCACGTACTGTCTTTCCATGGAAAGGTTTAAAAGTGCATTTTTGGAAGAAGTCGGTTACATCCACAATTCTAAGAGGATTACGCAAATCAGGTTTGTCAGAACCAAACTCTAACATAGCCTGTTTATAACTAATCACAGGATAAGGACCTTCTGTCACTGTATATCCCTCTGGAGCAAACTTTTTAAATGTTTCTGTCAACACTTCTTCTCCTGTTCGGAATACATCTTCCTGTGTTGCAAAACTCATTTCAAAGTCTAACTGATAGAATTCTCCCGGAGAACGGTCTGCACGTGCATCTTCATCTCTGAAGCATGGTGCTATCTGAAAATATTTGTCAAATCCTGATACCATAAGCAATTGTTTGTACTGCTGCGGTGCCTGTGGAAGAGCATAAAACTTTCCTTTATACTTACGAGATGGCACAATATAATCTCTGGCACCTTCCGGTGATGAAGCACAGAGAATTGGTGTCTGAATTTCCAAAAATCCCATCTCCGTCATTTTCTGTCTTAAAAAGCTGATTACTTCCGAACGGAATATGATATTATCTTTTACTTTCTTATTACGCAAATCAAGATAACGGTACTTTAAACGCAAATCTTCGCGAATTTCCTTTGATGTTATTACTTCAAATGGAATCTGTTTGTAAACTTTTCCTAAAATTTCTACTTTTTCTGCCACCAATTCAATGGTTCCTGTTGGAATTTTAGGATTGTATGTTTCTTCGTCACGATGATCAATCACACCTTCAATAGATACACAGTCTTCTTTATTAATACCTTCCAATAACTCAGTGTCTTTCATAACAACCTGCATTACACCATACATATCTCTTAAATCAATAAAAGATACTCCACCGTGGTCACGAATATTTTCTACCCAACCTGCAATTTTAATTGTTTCCCCTACATTCTCTTCACTAATATGATCTAATGTAGTACTGCGATAAATATTTGACTGATTCATATTTATTTTCCTCCATGTAATCATTTATCTCTTAAAAAAACCACACGAGTAAATACCAATTTACCAATGTGGCTTTGTTATTCCTGTCAAACGATAGATTCATTATAGTATAATCAAATATGAAAAGTCAAGTTAAAGCAGGATATTTCTTTCTATTTTTTGCTGTGAACCACATACACTCCTGCTGCTACCATAATGCCAGCTGCCAAATACCTTACCATAAACGGCTCTCCTAATATCACACAGGATAAAATTGTTCCTAATATAGGAATAAAAGAATTAAATATTGCAATCTCTCCTACCGGATTGTAACAAATTAACTGGTTATATAAAGAAAATCCAATAGAGGAAACCAAAATGAGCAAAAACAATACAAACACCCCTGTCAATGTCACTTTTTGTAAATTCCCACCCATCATCATTCCTGCCATAACAAGCAGCACTCCGCCAAATGCCAGACTAATTCCTGTTGCTGCTAAGGGATCTGTTTTTCTTGTTACAATTCTTGTAATCACGCCGCCAAAAGCGAAACAGGCAGCACTCAATAACATCATGCCTTCCCCTAACAGATTTCCTCCTTCTGTTATAGAAGTTCCACCGCCTATATTAATAAGAACGACCCCGCCAAATCCTAACAGACATCCTACAGCTTTCCTCCATGTCATATGCTCCTCCCTAAAACAAATACATGCAAGAATAATAAGGAAAAAAGTTCCTAACGAATCAAAAACAGCTGATCTTGCACCACTAGCATAAGAAAGTCCCATATAAAAGAAAAAGTAATGAAGTGCAGTATTGACTAGTCCAAAAAATGCCAGCCATGCTGCTTCCTTCCCTGTTTTTATCTTCCACTTATGCTTCATACATTTTGCAATCGCCAATGTGACAACTCCTGCCGCAAAAAAACGAATCCCTGCAAATAAAGTCTTTGATCCTGTGTCAGCTGAAGTAATCGAGAATTCCCGAAATCCTATTTTTATCAGCGGAAAAGCACTCGCCCATGCAACTGCGGAAATTGCTGCAAATACTGCCGCAAAAAATTTGTTTTGAAATATATTTTGTTTTTTCTTCTGAGTTTGTACCATTTTAGCACCTCTCTTTTTATCCGGATTATTTCAGATTTTTGCTGCCACTCTCTGCTGTTTCATAAATTCATCAAGATCTATTTACTGCTTAATACAGTCAATAGCGATGAGTACCTTTTTGTCTTGTTTTTAATATCCTCCTCGGATACCCCATAATACATATACAAATCCCAAACTACCTTTTTCAATTTTTTCATTGTCTTCTTATTCCCTGAATAGGACATTCCAAAAATATCCCACATAAAATCTATTTCCATTTCAAGACACCCATCTTCCATACTGATTTCATAGATATGGAAATCCATAGGCATTTCATGATCAGGAATATTGGCAATCATTTCGCTACGGAACTGAATCTTGTGGTACATTTCCTTTGCTGATTCTTCATTAAGCACATCCGGGCATGCAATCTCTCCCAAAATACCTAACAATTCCGGCTTGTGCATGATAATCAATCCCTCTCTCAGACTCGCATATTGTTCGGCATACTTTTTTTGTGTTTTCGGGATTTCAGCCGCATCGTATTTTTTGTTCGCATATACGGCAACCTCTTCCAATGTATGTGGATTTGCACAAATCCTTTTTTCCGCTTTTTTGCACCTATACTTATAAATGCATTGTCTGGCATGCTCTTTTAGAGATTTCTTTTTTGTTTTTGATTTCCCTGCTACAAAAATACTTGTCGGACCATCAGCACCTTCAATGATTGAAACTGCCTCTGCTTCTTTTTCTTTCATCACATTTTTCTCTTTTCTTTTCATTATCATTTATTGGATATTTCCAACATCAAAATTATACCTCAATTCTTTGCAGGTTTCCATACAGAACAACATCCTCTTATCCACAGACTATTTCACTCTTTGTCAAAATCCAACTGGAATTTTCCATTTTATCCTTTTTCTAAATATACAAATCTCAATTGGTTTGTAATTTGCTTTTCATCAAAAATTCTATATCCTAATCGTTCATAAAGTACTATATTTTTTTGCTTCTATAATACTTGTGAAAAGTTCGTATCTATATTGAGGATATTTACTTTCTATTTCAATCAAAAGTTTTGTTCCTACTCCCTGATGTTGTTTTTCAGGGTGAACCATCAATTTGCCTATATAGACTGTTCCATTATAAATATAAGCTCTTAGGATCTGTAGGAAAATAACTGACACATCTTGGCTTGTCTATTTCTCCGATTGTGATTTGATATTTTTAAGTAAAATATGGCGCATTATATTTTGTTATTAAAATCTCTGTCAGCCCTTCAAAACACTAAATTTCTTATAAGTGAGTTTCCCCTTATAAATTCCCTCATGTTATATCTTCGCATAAAGCATTACGAACCCTGATAAGGGAAACAACATCATATAACATATTATAACACAAAACAAACAGGTGCACCAAACTGATTGAAATACTTTCAAAAATGCTCTTTCGAAAGCATTTCAGATACAAGCTGTTTATGTTCTTTAGCCTATTGGCTTTATATTTATGGCGATAAAGAGCTTGCCTTGGAGATTTGTGAAATTACCCATGAGGTAGATTTTTCATTTGAATTTGGATGTTGGAATAATGGTATCCAAACTATTTATGGACTTGAAATCCGCATAGCAAGAGAACTTTTGGGTGAAAATCGAAGAAACAATATCCCTCCTAATTTATTAGAGTATTGTTTTTCAAAAAGAGTGAAAAAAGAACTTAACTATCCACAGGTTTTAAGAGAAGAAGAAATTGCCAATTGCAGCAGCAGATTCTTAAATACGGAATTACTTTTGGCACTTTACAATATGATTGGGCTTGGTGAAACAGGATTATATACTGAGCTTAATAAAAATTGGGAGAAAGTTGAAGAGACTATAAATATGTATATTGATTGTCTTAAAAGAGACTAGATAATTTATCTATCGAATTATCCTTATATCAATACAATTGATACACAGAGCAGTTTGCTTTTGGCATAAAGGAGCGAGAAGGCATGTACTTATTTACAGAAGTGATCTTTTATTCTGGGCAGCGAAAACATTTACCCACAGACGGCTATCGTCCAGATGCCATATTTAACGAAACGAAAGATTATTGGGGCATTACCTTTATTGAACTGCCAATTGAAAAGTTTGATGTTCCAACTGCTGCAGCCATAAAATTTTCATTTCAAGAGGTTCATTATCAGGAGGTTACACCAGGCCAATTGTTTGCAATCATGGAAGGGCCTTACCAAGTTGGCGAAGGAAAAATTATCTCAATAGAAAAATGAGAAGTGTAACTATGCGCATTTTTACGGATACTTCCATAAAAACATTTTGATACATTATTAGTTTAACATTAATATCTTGCTGAAACTCTGACAAATCCCCACATATTGTGACATACATCTTGTAACAAGCAATTTTCAGACACGCTCTAAGAGCTGCTTATTCTGCTTTTGCAATATGATATATTTTTTCTTGTGGCAATTTCGCTAATATATCCATTCCATTTCTCTTGTTCTCATCTAATTCCCTTACTGACTCTGTTATATCTTCTATTGTCACAATCCAATCATTCACATATTGATATAAAGCATTTCCACGCAATCCTAATTGGATAGATCGGTAACTAAGAGGATTCCCCCAAATATCCCGTTCAGGATCCCACTGACAGCGAATATCTGATTGTTTGATTTTCTCCCGCCATTCCTCATAACTTATATCTTTTGATTGGTTAAAAGAAGATACAACAGCATTATTTACAATATAATCGAAAGCAGATCTTTTTATATCAATTGCTAATACCCTTTCCTGCCCCGCTTTTGCAGCCCATCCACACCGATACATCATCCATAAAAATGACGGTTTAATCCACGACATTCTCTCCATCTTAAAATGGGAACCAAAAGTTCCCAAATGAACCGCTTCTTCTGCTATCTCCTTTTTAAATGCCTGATACACCCGAATGGTCTCATCTGTAAATACTGCCCTGATTTCCTGTCTGGCAGAATCTGTATTTTTATTTTCTTTCTCCATAATATTCCTTTCTATTTTTTTAAATTCGTTGGTATCAAATTTTATTTTATTAAATTCTATTTCATCCCAATGACCATCTAACATTCTTGTTAAAGTTTGATAATCAATTATTTTAGGAATAACTTTCTCATGAAATTTACTAGTTTTAGATAATGGTTTCACAATAACCAATTGCTGTTTTCCATAAAAATGCAATTGATGAATTTCTGTACAAATCTCCCTATCTGTTCTACTTGCAATACACTCTCTAATTTGCCGCATAAATTTTTCATCCCGTTGTGCATAGAATATAAAATCGTATGTCATGATCATCTCTGTTTCTCCTTACAAATTCCAGATTTCCTATTTCCATTTCTCCATTTTAGTTAATTGACTCGATATTATTTCATCCTACTGATTAAGCAGCCTCTTATATTTTTACTTCCAACCAAGAAACAAAGCCCGCAGTTGATTCACACCAAACCACTTCAAGTCCATAAATTCTAATGCATTGTTGTCTATTCTTGACACTCTTGTTTTCCTCTCTATACTGAGCAAAATCAGAATTTAAAATTTCAATTTATAGCATAATTATTGGCTTTATATCTAATATTATCTTTGTTTTTTTAATGATATATTTTGTTCATTGAAGTGTGAATTGTTTCTCTATTCATATTTTTTCTCAGTCGTATTCCATACATAAAAACTTAAAATCATCTGCTTTATTCAGTTTTTTCAACACTTTTTCTGCAATTTGTTCTGTCATTATATCAACTGCAAATTGAAAAAAATTCATTTTATCATTATCAGCACACGAAACCATTATTTTAAATTCATCATTATTGCCCTCAATATTTTCCGCTGGATAGTCACCACAACTATCAGCAATATTTTTATTATTAGGATACTCCTTTTCCAGTGCCTTTTTCTGTGTTTCAGTTCCAATCTTTGCATGAAAATCCATACATTCCCCATCATTAAAATATTCAATAAATAATCTTGAAACCACATCCTTGCACATACAGATTTTTTCAATCATCAAATCCGCATTTTTAATTGCAAAATTTTGAATCTCCTGCTTGGAATTTTCTATATTTTCATAATGAATATATAAAAGCCTATCTTTATTTTCAATATTGGCAGTAATCTTTCTTAAACATCCATTGTCATTATAAGCTGCTCTCAGTGTCTTTTCAAGTTTATCCTTTGGAATTCCATACAAAGTAATCTGCTTATAACATTCATAATCAGGCACTTGATATTTAACTATTTCACCAAATTCCTCATAATTTAGTTCAATTACATCTTTAATACTTTTTTCAAAATCTTTAATACCATATATGCCTTCTTTATATTTCATTGGAATATTATATATTTTTGACATTTTATTTCCTCCTATTTCTGTGTCACTTAAACTCGTTTTTTTCTATACTTTCTTTCGTAAGACTGGTATATCTCACAATTCATCTTCTGTCCGGGAAGCTGCCTGATCTGTTTTCCTTTCAGCCGGGCCGTTTCAAAATTTGATTTTATATCTTAATATATATTAACACACTCACCAAGCAGAACTTCTTCAACCTTAGCAATTCTATGCATATTGATGATATAATCCACATCTGCCTTTAAACATTCCTCTATACATTCGTCCCCTTTTTCCAATATTTCATATGGGCCCCAAGTATAATCTCCAAGTAACTGTATAGCATCTTCTTTAACATCTATCTCATTATTTGTAATAATTACTGTTTGCAAAAGATCAATTAGCTCACCTTTAATCATTGAAATATCCTGCCCATAATACGGATCCATAAACCAATCAAGACAAAATAATAAACTTCTTTTTCTATCTGAATCTGTTCCCATTAAAACTTCTTGAATAGCAGTTATCCCGCTTCGGACAATGTCCTTATCATGATTTGTATAAGTAACAAATCTGCTTTCTGCCATATCTTATCTCCTCCATCAACATCCTATTTCTCCAAGGAATATCGAATCTTTTCTTATGTTATTTTTCATAAATAACCAAACATCCCCCATCTTCACAATATAATGCAAACTTATCATACTCAGGTGTAACAATATAGAAGTCCTCAACAATACCATCAACTTCATATAATACCTCTAGTATATCATCTATGTATCCTTCATATACCCAGCCATCTGACAATAGCAAAAACACTTTCCTATTCCAATCATATGGTAGAAATTCTTTTATTTTTTGAAGCATAGGTTCCCAGCCAATATCTTACTGGTTTCTTTTTTAACTGTTCCCTCCATATTTCCACTACCCACATCTCCATTTTTAAAATATTTGCTAGAGTGTGTTTGCAAATTGCTTGTTACAAGATATCTGTCACAATTTTAAATTTGATTGTGTTTCCATTTTACATTCTACCCACAATTTATTTAGAGCTGCTCGAAATAATCAACACCTGCATATCCAAGCCTGCCTTCCTTTATAACAAAGCCTATAACTTCACCCCAGTCACCTTCTCCTTCAACGATAAATGTTATTTCATTTTCATTATTGGGTTTATTCACATATACAGCTGTAAACCAGCAATAATCTAATATTTCACGTACATTATCTGCATTTTCTAATTCTATATCATCATAGTACCCGTCCTCTTTTATACTTTCTATAATACCCTTACAAATTTCATCTATTAACGGATTAGAAATATTATTTATAAAAGCAACGCATTTTTCTGCGTAATCTTCAACCGATTCACTCTCAATATAAATATACAATTCATTATCACCATCATTTTTAAAAAAACTACTCTCAAAAGAACCTTCACATGTGCCTTCCTCTTTATGTGTCCAATTAATCATTCTTTACACCTATCTTAATCCTTTCTTATCTTCCTATATTCTGTATTAATTTTCTATCAAAGTGCCTTTTTTGCTTTAGCAAAAAACTGAATTCAGGTATTCCGACATGCATCTCATAACTTTCATTTATGGTGGCACACTAAGGATGTATGGAGGTTTTGTAACAATTTAGCCGGAGGCTGAACTGTTACAGCTCAAAGCAAGCTGATGTATACAATAATCTTTCCTGCTTATTACTGTCCTTTTTGTTCTTTCAGCAATACATTCTCCTTATGAGCTTTTGTTAGTTTTATCGGAATTTATCCTCAAGTTATAATATACCTATTGGCAGCACTCCGCTTTCATATTTCTTGATAAATTTTTCAAACCAGTCACTTGTAATATCAAGAAAATCCGCAAAGATTAATAATTCTATATCATCGGATATATACTCCGAAAGTTCGCTGCCACCTGTTAGTTTATCTATTTTCAAGAAAACTTCTTTTCTGAATTTATCAGACTACTCTTTTATTTCAGAAGGTATTTTATCTTTATCTATTTGATTATAAATATGCATCCACTCTATTTCGAACGCTTTACTGTCCCTATTATCCAGGAATTCATCAATATCAATTGACGAATAATCAATTGATACTATGTTATCTATTATTTTTTCTATATCCATTTCTTCTCCTTTCAAAATAACCCAATAGCAATCCCAACTAATTAATAATATCGAATTTTATGAAAGTTCCTTATTTATCTACTCTTCTGTATTGCTACATTCAGAACATTGAACAGTAACCACTATCCAATTGAATACATCTACATAATCATCAGCAGAAAATTCATCAGGATATTCCATTACACATTCCTGGATAAATTGTTCTTTATCTTCTGCCTCAATTTCAAGCATAACAGAAAATGTATCTGCACAACACTTTTCACATTTTAAAATCTTGAGTTTTTCATCTTTTACAGTTTTACAATCATGACATACAAATCCATCGTATCCTTGTGCCGCTTGATCAAACAACAAATGCTTTCTTTCACATGTTTGACAAATAAGATTTATTTTTAATCCGTCTTGTTCACTATATGGCAAGAGGCATCATACTCACGATCTTCCATAAGTTCTTCAAATATATCCCCATCGTCCGGAGCAGGCTCATGCAAATTATTATTTAATCCATATTGTTAATCCTCTCATTTAAGAATATTTAATAATTGTTATAAACTATCATAAAAATTACCATCAATCCTTGAAAACACTAAATTTAAGAAAGTCAAATTTGTTTTATTTTATATCATTTCCCTTACGATTACAAGTGCTGATAAGAGAAAGGAAAAACTATAATATCAAATAACAAATAATAAAAAGGTAATTGGACTGAAAGATATGCTTAAATATTAAAACATGAGAAGTTGATGATATGAATTTTGTTTCTGCAAGTTACAATATGCATCACAACAGCATTGATATTACTACCTTTGACGGTTACATATTACAGATTGATTGTAATAAAGCAGAAGAAGGATTGAAAACTACAGCGTGGACAGACCATGTGTTAAATGCAATGGCATATTCACGGCAGATATCGCATCTGCGTTTACCAGCATGATATAAATCTACCAGTTGTTGTTTAAATTCATCTGTGTATTTACCAACCTGTTTCAAGATAAAAAATATCTGTTACAGTTATAAAGCACTCCATCCCGAGGATACTGACATTACACAGGATAAACTGACAGACGTAACAATAAAAAATGTCCTGACGGATAATATTTATAACGATTTGGGGTTCATGGTAGGAAACAGGCTGATGATTTTGGTATTTCACTATGTGGTATCCAAATCTCCGCCTCTTCAATTTTATGTAATACTATATCTATGATATCTTCATCCCCGCTTTTATCTGGAATCCGATCATTCTTACTTACATAATTTTTATATTCTTCATACACCCAGCCTGGGGTTTTATCCATTTTATCATAAACATCTTCTCTGATACTTTTTATACTCTTCCATAACCGCTTTCTACTTCTTTACATATCTTCTCCGATAATACTCCATCGTCCGATATTCTAAAATATCCTTCATATGAATTTTAAAAGCATCATTGTCAATTACCGTCTTCAAATCGTCCCTGATAGCAATAGCACACCCTTCCCTTTCAAGAAAAAATCCTTTTCCTGATGCTTTTAGGAACTTTATAGGCATACTTTTTGCTTTACTCAAATGCTGTTTGTCTGTCATATTTTTATAATTTTCATAAGATATGCCTGCTGCAAAATCTTTCCAGTTTGTCCCTTTATTAAAAAACTCCTTCCAGCTTTTCAACACTTCCTCATCCGTAACCGCAAGCTTCACATTGCCATGATTATAAAAGCTATACAAAATCGGCATCTTATAAACCTTTTGCATATCAGTAGTTTCAATAATTGATAGAAACTCCCTTCCAATTCCATCATACAATATTTTTTCTTCAGCAGACAATTCATTCAACTCTGCCAGAAAATCCAGATACCTTCGGAAAGGATTCTCTTTTGCATGCTTAATACAATACTGATAAATATCATCCTCCATATATGTAAAAAGCTCCATTCTTGTAGGTATCTTACCATCAAGCAGTTCTTTTACCCGATAATATTCTTGATTAATTCTTTCCTTTACAGATAAAGATTTTTTATCAAGTTCCCTAAACAGATCAATCAGACGCATATCAAAGTCAACAATACATTCATCCGGATATTCTATATCCGAATAATCATATGCCTTCTTTTGCTCAAATGAATTCCTACCGCCAAGCAATAACGATGTCTTGCCAGCCTTCTCATAATTACCAATAAAATCAAGGACATTCAGGTATTCCTTCCCTTTATATGTACGAAGTCCGCGTCCTAACTGCTGCAAAAATACAACAGGTGATTCTGTTGGTCTAAGAAACATAACCATATCCAAAGATGCAATATCCAATCCCTCATTAAACATATCTACAGAAAAAATCACTCTAATTTCCTGTGCCTTCAACTGCTCAACTGCCTTATCCCGATCCTCTGAAAACTCACCATCTGCATTGCTATAAACAGCCACAGAAGGTATTCCTCTTTTGCAAAACTCCTTTGCCATCTCCTCAGCATGGGCTCGTGAACAGCAAAATCCTAATGCACGCTTTGAATGATATTTCATATAATATTTATAAATCAATTCATACCGCTTTACATTATTCTTATATATTTCTGTCAGTTCCCTCTCATCATAATGCCCTCTCAGCAGATGCAAACCAGAGTAATCAGTTTCATCATATATTCCATAATAATGAAATGGTACAAGCATCCCTTTATTGATTGCATCTTTTAATGAAATTTCATAGGGAACATTATAATCACATATTTCATAAATATTTTTGCCATCCATTCGCTCTGGAGTTGCAGTAAGCCCCAGCATAAACTGTGGTTTAAAATATTCTATAATTCTTCTATATTGATCATTAACTGCGTGATGAAATTCATCAATCACAATATAATCAAAATATTCTGGTGCAAAGTATTCTTCTTTCAAATATTCTTCTCTTCCAAGCGTTGATACTGATGCAAAAATGACAGATTTATCTATATCTTTCTGCTTGCCATAAAAAAAACCATAATCATCAGAATGGCGTACATTGTGAAAAGAAACTGCTGCCTGCTTCAATATTTCTTCCCTGTGAGCAACAAATAAAACTTTTTCGTACTTTGCAGAATCAAATGCAGCAAGATAGGTTTTTCCAACACCAGTAGCCGCCTGCACAAGCCCCTTTTCTGCTCCTTCTGCCCGGCTGTCTTCTAATGCATACAATGCCTCTATCTGTGCCCCTCTCGGTTGAAACAAGACTTCTACTTTTGTGTCATCCTCTTCTCCCTGTGCATCATATCTTGCTAAATCTTTTGCCACTGCCGGCTTATGCCAGTTCTTTGAATAACGGCTTAACTCTTCATCATCTATAATAATGGAATGATTTAAGAACAAATCCTCAAAAGTATCAAAAAACTTCTGAAAATTTTTCTTATCCGTTGTGCTGTTAAAACGATAATTCCACTCAATTCCTGATGTCAAAGCACTTCTAGAAAGATTAGATGAACCAATATAAATCTCACTCATATTTTCATAATGAAAAATATAGGATTTCGGATGAAAGGATCTGTTCTTTTCGCTATAAAATCTTAAATCCACACGATTTCCAAGTTCCTTTTTTATCAGGCAAAGAGCAGAAGGCTGTGTAATTCCAAGATAATTTCCAGTTAAAATTCTGACGGAAACACCCCTGTCCAAAGCAGACTTTAAATCTTTTAAAATCATTCTGACACCAGATTCCATAAGAAAAGACACAATAATATCAATCTGTTTTGCTTTCATTATACTCATTTTTAGCTGATAATACAAAAAACGGCTTCGATTCCTATCACCAGTCATTACATCTGTAGAATCAATTGTTATATGATTCAGTTCACTATTTTCACTCTGTTGTTCTTCAAAATTTACTTTTTCCGCAGAATCAAATTGAGCCACTTTTCTTCACCTCGTCCCGGACGCACATCTGATGTTACCCACTGTTCTTCTATCATCAAATTTTTTATATCTTTTATTAAGTCAATAAAGGTACGCTCTGTCATATCCGTAAAGTATCTTCCATTACGCTCACCTTCGAAATTTCCATATTTAAAAGATGTATATATAATTCCATTGCTCTTAACTGATATTTCCATCTTTTCTAACACACTTTTAAGCTCTGGCTTCGCCAAATGTAATATAGACGAACAAGCCCATATGCCCTCATACTTTCCACACTCATCAAGTTCTTGAAAAAACTGTTGTTTTATCTTAATTCCTGTATACTCACTGGCAATCTTACAAAGTTCACCAGAACCATCAACTGCCTCAACCTGAAATCCCTGCTCCAAAAAGTACTTCGTATCACGTCCTGAGCCACAACCAAAATCAAGGATACTGGCACCTTGTGGTAATTTATCAATAAAGTGGTTCTGTATACTTTTAAATTCTACAGAATTGGTTGCTAATGCAAAATCTCTGGCATTTTTATTATAATAATCTATCGTAACATTTCTATTCAAGCTGCTCTGCGAAACAGCCTCAATAACAATGTCCTGACACAGCTTCGTTTCTGCATTTGCCTCACTATGCCTATATCCATCTTTCTTAATTTTTTCCACTTTGTTCAATAAATTCATCACAGTACCTCCAACTGTATCATATTCATTTGAGCTATTATACAACATGTCAGTTCTGTCCTTTGGGAATCATCAACTTTCACTTCCATTTGCCCAACAAAGCACATAGGTTTGCCATTATGAAATTGCCAGTCTTGTTCTTGCATCCATTCGGGCATTTCTTCTAAAAATTTGAAATCTTCTTTATATCTGCTTGTTTAAATAAGACATGAGCTCTTCTTTTTTCCACGATAATTTGAAATCAATCTACAAAAATAGTCCTCGCTTTCTGAACTTGACAAGGGGTCGATATTCAACTCTTCACCCAATTCATAAAGCATTTCCAAAGTATCTTCCGGAATTTTTGATTCAAATTCTTCATATTTCATCAATTCTTAATCTTTTCGCTTCCACACATACATTTTCTAATTTGCATAATGAATCCTCCTATTTGCCACCTGATGCGCCCTTTTTCTTGCTTTTTTTGATACAGGGCAACAGCATATTTAAAATGCCCAAACCTATTGCAACCCCTAAAAGAATACTGAATACCGTTTCTCCAATTATCTGATTGCTTTCCAATAGCAGGGCTGCTGCTACCAGAATCATACCTACACTTACAAAAACATTTCCATTCTTCACTTTACCTGAACCTCCTTCTGTACCCATCTGGAACAGAGCGAAATATCTCCCTTCACTCCATAGCACAAATGGAAACTAGCATAGTGTCGAAAAATAAACACTTTTTTAACTTTGTCTATAAAAAGTCCTTGTGAGTTTTCCACCCACTGGACATTTTTTCATTCATCAAATAAATCCTCATAGCTTACATTTAAAACTTCTGCTATTTTTTCACCTCAATATCGGTTATAAATCTTTGACCACTTTCTATCCTTTGTATTCCGTTTTTATCAATATCTAATCCAACTATTTGAAGCATTTCTGCTAATTTTCTTTGTGATGTTTTTACTGGAAGATTTAGCCTTATTTCCTTTACTTTATGCCCACAAATATTGTTTAATATTTTCATTTTCCCTTTCTTCTACTCTTCCTCTTTTGCTTCTGCCTCAACATCTCGTATGATAGATGATTTTCCCTTAAAATCATACTCAAATCCAGCACCTATAATAACCAAATTATCTAATGTTATCTCTCCCTCTTTTTTGATTCCTGTTTTGACTTTATGTAAATATTTTCCTGTTTTTAGATACTGTTTATCCTTATATTTATTTAACACATCACAAAAATGTTCTGCTGCCGACTGAAAACTATGATATCCCTGACATGGAATTACATAAGCACAATTCTCTGCATCTGCAGATCCTTTAAAATACTCAAATTGGCTGATATCTGTTTCCCCGTAAGTATCCACCCATAAACACCTAATAGTGTCAAAATCAAACTCACGTTCCACTTCGCTAAGAGAACATCTCTTATTAAAACTTCTTTCTCTGTTCCTTGAGTAGTTTAATATACGATCTCTATCATTCGGTTCTATTTCTTCCAGTTTTATTTCTTTTGTTGGATAAACAAATGTATTAGGATAACTTATATCATACCATATACTTCTTGGGAAACCCAACTCCTTATTGTCAAGGCGGCTAAAACCTACCCATTCCCAAAAAAATCCTCCAACAGGTGTTACAACATAATAATCAGCCCCCATCACCTCTTCGCATCCAAACCCATTTATAATGTAGCAATTATACTCCTTCCATTCAAAGTCACAATCTAACAGATAGGCAATATCTTTAAGACCTTCAAATTCTTTTCTTACATACCAGGATTGTATTCTAACAGAGAGCAATAATAGAATACATATACTAAAGAAAATAATGAGTCTTTTTTCCATTTTTTTCTTCTTAATATCCTCCATGTAATCACCCCTTCTATAAACAACTGCGAAACACCAATTTAAGTTGTCTATACACAGTATTCGTAAGTTAGCGAAAATCTCACAACTGAAATTCAGTAAAATTACATAAATAATCACGAATGATGAATAAATAATACATCGTTCTGCTATTTTCTACTTTATCCAATCATACAATAACCTGGAAGTTGACGGTATTCCTTCTGCTTTCATACGAATTGAAAAGAAAATCTGGAAGGTTTCTGGCTCATCTTCAATCGTTTCTTGGAGTAAAAGCAATTTACGCTTTCCAACTCTTCTGTCAAGTATGGCAAATATTCTCACAATCAAATTATCGCTGGTTAAGCTGTCATCAATGCTTTGATTGTCAAATTCCTTAAATGCCTTATAAAAACAATGCTGGTCGAAAACTCCCAATTTTAGGGCTGCATCATCCATGTATGCCATTACTTCGGTTACACGTTTCTTCCATTTTTCATCTTTGGGGAATAAGTCCACTTTCATCCAATTATTCCAATAACAGCCTTTGATAATTTCTTTTCCATCATATCTTATTGCGGCACGCCCCTCATGATCCGGACTTTTGCTATATGATGTTGCATAATACTGAATATGTCCCCGCAAACTTTGTGCTAAATATTCCGTTTCAAGTTTTTTCCTAATTCCACTCCATGTTGCCATCTATATATCTCCTGTTATACATAAATCTCAATTTTCCAGTTCTACAACTACCGATTTATAATTTTGAAACTAATTATATTCTATCATGTAAACCCTTAGATGTCATCACTATTCTTTCCCAACTCTGTATGGTTTTGCATCAAGTTCATATCTGTTTTTTTCATTACGCATCTTCTCCAAGTTTTTCTTCTGTGCAATGGATATTTCCCTCGGCTTTCCTATGCGTACATATTTCTTAGACATTTCATAAATCTTGCTGACTTCTGCCTGCCGCTTAATGGGGAAAACACAAAGAAACTCATGTACCAATGCATCATTTTCCCTTTCTTCTATTTTCTTTCACCCTTTCCATACATGAGATTATATTATAGAATACAACTCCAAAACTTATATATGTAAGATACTCATTTTGTGCCACTCCCATAAAATTTCCATTCAACTCTAAACATAACAATTTCCAAAGATAATATCGTACAAACATATTAAAAAGAATTGAAAATGACCACATTAATGCCTTAAATCTATATGCATACTTTTGCTTTAAAACATCCATAACAAAAACACTGTATTTTGATATGTAACTAACCGCGGTCTCCCTCCTCCTTATGTACATAAGTTACTTCTCTCACAACTACCTCGTTATTTTTATAATACTTCTCCACAATATCTTCACTGCTAAATCCATTTGCCGCACCATTACAACGAATTTTTAGTGCTGCAAATATCTCCGCCCGAGTCAATGCTTCTACTGCTGAATATCCTTTTATGTAATAATTTATAAAACAGGAAAACAATGCATCTCCTGCTCCAAGAGTATTCACAACGTCACCTACATGAGCAGCCTCCAATCTGTATATTCTATCTTCAGAACGTTCATATAACAGTGCCCCCCTTCTTACCAAGTCCGATTACTATAATCTTTGATAAATATTTTTCTTTCATTTCAAAAATAAATTGTTCTGCACTACATGGTAATTGCTCGTCACTCAAAAATAAAATGTCTGCATATTCCATAAATTCCTTATTATATTCATCATCAATGTCACTTAATACATGAACATCACTGGCAATCAATTTTCCAATCTTTTTTACTTTTTTTAACAATGGGCGGTTGAAATTAGTATTGCATAAAACAACCAAATCACTATCTTTTATCGCAATTTCTAATTTGGCAAACTCCATATTTTTTTCCTGAATGTCCTTCAGATCACAATATATTTGTCTTCTGCCTTCCTCATCATACAATGCAACCGTAACGGGTGTCTCTCTTAATTCATGGTAAATAAACTGATTTCCTATTCTTTCCTCTTCTAATTTTGATAAAATTCGCTTTCCTTCTTCATCTTCACCAATAAAAGATGTTATTTGTATATTATTATCCAATGTCAAAAGAGCTTTTCCAACATTATAAGCCACACCTGAAACATCTGCTTTTATCCCAAAAAAGGGATAATCAATAGGATAATAATTAATTGGAAATTTTTTGACCTTTAGTGTTGTTTCAATATTAATCAAGCCCGATACTATTACTCTCATTTTCTACCTCATCTTTCTGCCTTGTTTCAAAAGCTGTTTTTAAATACAACTTGTTATCATATATTTCTTTTCCATATCTATCTCTCAATTTCAGCAACTATATATCATTATGTATATGCTCAGATAATATCTTTATAAACAAAACATTATTACTTACTGTTCCATTCCATTCCTGCTGCTCTGACCCCCTATCAGCTATTAATGAAATTTCATTGTCCACAACTAACATAAATCTAGATGCCAAATGCTCTTTATTCATATTTCTATAGTGTGAATAAAATTCCACATCACACTCTAAAGCCAAATCATAAAATGAGAACACTACTATCCTGACTTTGTTTTCTTTTAATGTTTGGAATTCTTCTTTAAAACATGACAAATTAAAATCTGCATTAATATAAACCTCATTTTTAGCATTTGTGAACTACCCATTGTCTAAAGCCAATGGGTTTCCTGCTTCATAGACCTCGTAACCTACTATCTCCACAGGCGTTAATTCGGGCAGTTCCTGCCCTATATATGCTTCTTTTATGCTGTCTGCTGCAATCCTTCCGCTAAAATATTCTTTGCCACATTGACATCCCTGTCATGTTTCGCTCCACATACAGGGCATGTCCATTCCCTCACTGACAAATCTTTTGTATCTGTATTCCGATATCCACAGACAAAACACAGCTGACTGCTGGCATAAAATGTATCTATTTTGACATATTCCCTGCCATTCCATTTTGATTTATATTCCAGCTGCCTTGTCAGCTCATACCATGACACATCACTTATGGACTTTGCCAGATGATGATTTTTAACCATGTTTTTTATCTGCAAATTTTCTGAAACTATCACTTGGTTTTCGCTCACAATTTCGTGTGAAATCTTATGCAGATAATCTTTTCTGGTATTTGTTATCTTCTCATGGCATAATGCTGTCTCTTTTTCTCCTGCTCATAAGCCTCTTTTCGATATGCAAGTGTCTGATTATATACAAAGCGGCAGCATCCAAATGTTTTTGCAATCTGAATTTTCTGCCCGTTATTCGGATAAATCCTATACTTATATGCCTTTAACATCTGCTGTCACCACCTTTTTATCTGACCTTGATTTTCTATGTATTTATGAAGCATTTCTTCTGAAACATTCCCCACACTGCATGCAAAATACCCATCTGTCCAGAAAGTGTGCTCCTTCAAAAAATGCTTTTTGAGATGGTTTAGATATTTCTCCCAAATATGATATGCCGTATAGCTTTTCATTAGATTTACGATTTTACTAATGGACATCGCCGGCTCTGTTTCTATCATGTAATGGATATGGTCTTTGTCTGTCTACATATATCTGATAATGACTTTGTGTTTTTGGCATATCTCATAAGAAAACTGCTTTATATCGTCTGATATTTGTTTTGATATCAGCAGCTTCTTTCTGTATTTGCATACAAAAATAATATGGTACTGTAATAAATACTTGTGTCTGTTTTTCGATTTCCATGTTCCCATGACATAAGTATAGCACAAACCACTACTTTGGGCTACCTTAACCCACCGTCTAAAGCCAGTGGGATTGCGGTAGCCCTATTTCAAAATATTACTGTACTTTTCATAATATCCTTCAATCCTGTTCTTAGTAATTCCTGTCCTATATCCTTTTTCTATCTCATCGAAATAAAACCTGGTATCAAACGGCAGAAAATGCCCTTTTTCAGCCTGTACAATCTCAAAGGTATTCTCATCAATGCATTTGATATTCTGCATCTGCCCCATAACTTTTCGTATCTTACTAGGAATCGGTATGAGTACTCCTTCACTTTTCAATTTTGGAATCTGCATTTTCTCATAGAACTCTTGAATATCCTTTACCGTAAACTGCTTTATTCCATAATAATGAAACATTAGAATAAGTTCCTCTATTTGCAGACTAAATGGTTCACAGCAGAAATCAACCTCATATGATTTACAAAAATAAACAACTTCTTTCATATTTAACTTTGTCCAGTCCATATATTCCCTCTTAAATCTATCGCTTTTCCACAACACTTCATTAGAACGTCACTGCCTACGATGAAAATTCTGTATTTTTACCTGAAATCCAGATTTACAGCCATCTCTCTTGCTGTTTGTATCTTTTGCTTTCATCTTGGCCAATACCAATTTATTAAATTGGTTAGTACCATTATCTTACCACAAATGCACACACAATTCCATTAAATTTCACTTAACTTGCCTTGCCTTATTTTTCACAATCATTATCTGCCTTACCTTCTCTCTTTGCTCCTTACTAACCTTTCGGGGGTTTGCGGTAACTAACATATTCTTTGGGACATAAATATGTTTTTGATATTAGATTGATTTCATCTGCATTAAAAGTTATCTGCATTTTTACACCCTCACATAAGCGTTCCACACCCAAGCACTTAGAAATATTCCTTGTCAGCTCATAATTATCCCTTGCTGTAATTATTCCATGCCTGTCAGTCTTCCTTACCTCGACTTCACATTGGCTTTTCTGCTCCAACACAAGCCATTGGTATCTGTCATTTTCTTTTGTGAATACTGTCTGATTGTGGTCTGAATGGCGGTCACTACGGATATATTTATCTGTGGTACTGTAATAGTCCACAATCTGCACAATACATCAATCCTGTGAGTAAATGGGAGTGTCGTATGTTTCTTTCTCCATGCATTCCAATTCATAAGAACTCTTGTAGTAATTCCCATATTTTCTTAAAGCAGGTTCGAAAAAGACAATCATGGTGTTCCCAATATCCGCGTAAATAGTGTTCTCCACAGCGTCCCAAGTAATGTCTTTTGAAACAGCCTCTTCTAACACAGTACACAAATCGGAAAGGAACACATTATAGGACATTGCTTCCCACTGTTGAAAATGTTTCTGATAAAAGGCATTGCTTTCTGGATCCTCGTTCAGCTCGCCATCATCTCCCATCAATATTTCCAAGGCAGAGTCAGAAAAACTTTTTTGAAATCGGGCAAAGACATCGAGAGAGCATTTTCCCTCTTGAAAATCCCACAGCAACTCTATTGCAGTCCCTAATATCTCTGGTGCAGGTTCGTCAGGAGCCATGTGCTTGTAAGAGTTCCACCAGCGAGTAAAAATCAAAGTCTGGGCTAAAAGTTCAACAGAAAAAGGCTTCTCCCGAAAACTGGCTTTCATTGAATCCCGCAGTTCATGTATAAATACCACTTTTTCTTCCGCACTTAGGGCAGAAAAGCCAATTTCATAAACAGGTTTCATACTGTCATCTCCATTCTTTTTGCTAATCATGAATGTTTTATCACATAAGCATTTAGATGTCAACTGTATGACACCTTAAAGTTATGCCTTTGCAATCAGTTCTGTTCCCGTTTCTTTACATCACGCATCTTTTTCAATTACAACTATTTCAGGACGGTTATTAAAACGGATAGGGATAATACTGTTTCCCAATCCCCGGCTAACAACCATATTGGTGTTGCCCTTTGTATATAAGCCTGCATCATATTGGGGAAATATACCTTGATTGGGAGCAAACATCCCACCGATAAATGGCAAGCGGAACTGCCCACCATGTGCGTGTCCACTTAGAACCAAATCAATATTACAGCCCACATATCTTTGTGAGTCCCTATCATTATTTTCATAGTCCCTCCCTATTGAAGAAAAGTTAAAAACAAAGCCAAAATAATAATCCCTATAATCAGCAAGAGCAACAGGGAACTGACAATTGTGGATATAATGTTGAAAAGACTCCTGCTTTCGCTATCCTTAACACAAATGATAGACAGACACAGTCCAATAATAACACAAGCAATATTGACACCACTCCAGACTGTACGCAATCCATCCGGCAATACAATTTTCA
>CAYRAV010000004.1:0-92752 GCA_964422365.1 uncultured Lachnospiraceae bacterium
TCAGTGCATTAGATACAGTATCAATCATTTCTGGGAAAAACTGTTTTGCAAGGACCGCCCATGAAGGACAACAGGATGTAAGCAAAAACGGCATTTCTCCTGATTTTACCTTTTCCACATAATGGTGCGCTTCTTTTACTGCTCCCATATCAGCACCTAATGCCACTTCATAAACTTCGCTAAATCCCAAATCTAATAACGCAGCTTTTATCTTCTTAGCTGTTACATTCGGTCCAAATTGTCCAATAATAGCAGGGGCAATTTCTGCAATCACCTTATCGCCGTTTTTTATGGCTCTTCCCAGCTGGAAAATCTGTGACTTATCTGCAATCGCTCCAAACGGACAGCTTACCATACACATACCGCAGGAAACGCAGATATCTGTATTAATTTTTGCTCTGCCGAGTTCATCACTTCCAATGGCATTAATCCCACAGGCTGCCGCACAGGGACGAATCTTTTTTGAAATTGCATCATATGGACAGACTGCTTTACATTTTCCACATTTAATACATTTATTCTGATTAATAACAGATACCCCGTCCACTGTACTAATTGCATTTTTAGGGCAAACCTCCTGGCACGGATGTGCTGTACAGCCTTTACACATATTGCTGACCTCAAACATATTTGTATCACATGCCTCACATGCAGAAGGAATTACCTGCATCAGAGGCGGCTCATAATATTTTTCACACACATTACTTTCCTCTAGCCCGCTTGTAACATGAACCGGCTTATCCTCTGGTCTTAAAGACATCCCCATAGCTAGCCGGATACGCTCTGAAACAATCGCACGTTCCCTATAAATACTCTCACGATATTTTGGAATATCTGTTGAAGCAATCTTATATGGAAGTGCTTCAATATCATCATTTAAATTAGTTGATTCAAATGCCAGCCTGCTGACCTCTGTAAATACCCTTCTTCTTAATTTTCTAACTGTAGTCTCTAATCCTCTCATCAAAACCTTCCTTTCTCATAGCGTATCCGCTAGGCAAAATAAACAATCTCCCTGCTATCAAAAACTTTGATATCACTCATATTTATTTTATCAAATCCAGCATACAAATGAAAGAACTTTTCCGGAAATTTTATCTCTAAATGTAACCGTTCATTACTGTTCACTCACAAGCTTGACACTTGCTGTCAAGCTATGTGCCAAGAACATAGAACAGCCAAGAATCCAGCCTTTCGCCGAAGGCGAATTATGATAGGCTGAATTCTGTTACTGTTCAGCCATGTGAAAGTTCCCATGTTCCTATTGTACAATTGTTTCTGCATAGCTGCACTGTAACCCCCAAATAATACCATTTTACGGTTTTGCACATATATTTTTTCTTTGCATATCATACTATAATAGATAAATTTATTTTTAGGAGGATATTATTTTGTGTGGTATTACAGGATTTTGCAATTTTAATAAAAATTTACTGCAGTCGGAAAAGAATAATCGTTCCATTGTAGAAAAAATGGGAAGAACCATTACCCACAGAGGTCCTGATGATTTTGGTACAATTGTATTAGAGCATGCTGCCTTTGCACATACCAGATTGGCTGTTATTGATGTGGAACATGGTGCACAGCCAATGAGCCGTACAATAGACCACGTTTCTTATACCATTGTATATAATGGCGAATTATACAATACAGAAGAATTAAGAACAGACCTTTTAAAAAAGGGATATCATTTTTCCACAACTTCTGATACAGAAGTACTTTTAACTGCTTACATTGCTTATGGAAATCAGGTATGTGAGAAATTAAATGGTATTTACAGTTTCGTCATCTGGAACGGCTTTACGAAAACAATTTTCTTTTGCCGTGACCGCTTTGGTGTAAAACCTTTATTCTATACAATAAAAAATGGTACCTTTATTTTTGGTTCTGAAATCAAAACCTTATTGGCATATCCTGATATTTCTCCAGTTATCAATCAATATGGTCTTTGTGAGATTTTTGGACTTGGTCCAGCACGTTCTCCCGGCTGTGGGGTTTTTGAAAATATTCATGAAGTTCCTCCTGGATACTGTGGCACATTTGATTATAATGGTATAAAATTGTATCCATATTTTACTCTAAAGGCTGCTCCCCATACAGAATCCTATGAAGATACTGTAGCACATGTACGGGAACTATTACTAGATGCCATTGAACGGCAGCTAATATCAGATGTGCCCCTTTGTACCCTGCTCTCTGGCGGTCTGGACTCCAGTATTATTTCAGCAGTTGCAGCTGCATACCTTAAGAAACAGGGACGCACTTTGGATACTTATTCTTTTGACTATAAAGATAACACTATTAATTTCACAGCTTCCAGCTTCCAACCTGATGAAGACCGTCCATTTGTGGATATTATGTTAAAATCTATTGGTACGAAACACCACTACTTAGAGTGTAATGCTATTGAATTATTCAACTGCCTGTATCGTGCTGTAGATGCAAAAGATCTTCCCGGCATGACAGATGTAGATGCCTCTATGCTATTTTTTGCAAGCAAAATCAAGGAAAACCATACTGTATGTCTTTCCGGGGAATGTGCAGATGAAGTTTTCGGCGGATATCCGTGGTTTCGGGATACAGAAGCCTACTCTATTCGTCGTTTTCCGTGGTCTAAAAATCTGGATTTCAGAAAAGAGGTTCTGTCTAGCGATTTCAGAGAATCTCTTCCACTAGAAGAATACGTGCAGGCACAGTATGAAAAAACGATTGCTGCAATGTCAAAATTAGAAACTGATTCTCCTATTCATGCACGCCAAAGAGAAATCAGCTTTTTAAATACATCCTGGTTTATGACCACCCTTTTAGATCGAAAAGACCGAATGACCATGGCAAATGGTCTGGAAGTCCGTGTGCCATTTGCAGACCATCGGATTATCTCCTACCTTTATAATATCCCATGGGAATATAAATATCACAATCAGGAAGTAAAAGGCTTATTAAAAGATGCTGTATCTGATTTACTGCCTTATGAAATCATCCACCGCAAAAAATGTCCTTATCCAAAAACTTATGATCCTTCTTTTGAGTACCTATTAAAAAAAGAATTGAAACATATACTTTCAAATTCCAATTCACCTATCGTTCCATTGATTGACAAAGAGAAGCTATATACTTTCATGGATTCTCCATCTGATTATGGAAAACCATGGTTTGGACAATTAATGGCTCTTCCTCAAATGTATGCTTATTTGATTCAGATTAATTACTGGCTTGAAAAATATCATATCTCACTTGTTTGAATCTTGTAAAAGTTACTGTGGTTACCTAGAGTGTGTTTGAAAATCGCCCATTACAAGCAATTTTCAAACATACTCTAGCCATGCCATTCATAATCTGCCAGAATATCTATTTGGTGCAAAAAATTATGAATAACAGAATTATTAAAAAAACTGCCTTACTCTACTTGTAAGACAGTTTTTCATGATTGGAAAAATATTGACTTATCAATGCTTATTGTTCTGTAGAACCTCCAATACCTGCACCTGTTGTTGAATCAATTACTTGTGCTCCCAATGCTTCTGCTGGAATCTCAAAATCTTCTACTTTATCAAAATTACTGAAGTCCATAGTAAAACTTAAATTATCTATAGATAAACCTGACATATCATTTGTTGTTCCACTTGTGAACGCAGTAATGTATTCTGTTACTTTTTTTGCAACTTCTGATAAATCTGCATACATTTTTGTCATTTGTTCTGTTTTTTCATCTATGTAGTAACTTACTGGAATGTCTGCAAGACAGCCTTCTATAATTAATTTAGCCTGTTGCATCTGTGTCTGATCTACACCTTCTATTGTTTCTGAACTTTCAAAGGCTTCTGCCAATGCTTCCTTCATTGCATCTGTTGATATAGTTCCTGATATAACCTTTACTTTATTCCCCTCGTCATCTATTTCATCTTCTATTTTAAAATTTTCTGCATTAATTCCCAATGCTTCAACGTTTTTATCAGTATCTTTTTCTGCTGCCAAAACAGATGCCATATCATATTCCATCTTCATCCATTTTCCTAATACACCAACATAAACATAATATTTATCATCTTCTGGTGCCATATACATAGTGATACTCTGTGCACCACCTAACTCATCCATATTCGCAGTGGCTTCTATCTTTGCTTTTACAGTATCATCTGCCTTTATGATATCCATATCCATTTGAACTGTTGCAGTAACTGACTCTTTTCCCTGTGTCATTGCCATATTCAAATTCATTGCTGCTGACATGCTCTTTACTTTCTGCATGTTCTTGTTTGCAGTTTTCATCAATTCCCCCGGATCAGATGAAAGTTGTTTGCTTCCACATGCTGTTATGGAAAATACCATAATAATACCTAGTAATAATGCTGCTAATTTTTTCATTTTCTTCATTTTTTCCTCCTAAATTCTTCTTCACTTGGGTCAATATAATCCAAATCTTCTTCATTATATCATATGATTACAAAAAAGGGAATCCTATTTTCACTTTTTTCTTTTCATTTTACCGTTTTTCTGCTATAATACAATGGCTAAGATGAAGTATTTGGCAAATTATAGCATCCAGTTCAGTCATGCAGAATTAGGATCTGTAGGAAAATAATATATCAAAGGAGTACAACACATGATATTAAATGTAGAACATTTGAGCCATGGTTTTGGAGACCGTGCGATTTTTGATGACGTTTCTTTTCGTCTTTTAAAAGGAGAGCACATTGGATTAATCGGAGCCAATGGCGAAGGTAAGTCTACCTTTATGAATATTATTACTGGAGCCTTAATGCCAGATGAAGGCAAGGTAGAATGGGGCAAAAATGTCCGTGTAGGATATTTAGACCAGCATACAGTATTAGAAAAAGGAATGACTATAAGAGATGTGTTAAAATCTGCTTTCCAATTTCTATTTGAATTAGAAGAGAAAATGAACATTCTTTGCAACCAAATGGCAGAAGCAGATGAAAATACACTTACAGATATTATGGAGGAATTTGGTGTAATCCAGGATCTTTTAGATGCTCATGATTTCTATAATATCGATTCTAAAATTGATGAAATTGCCCGGTCACTGGGATTAATGGAACTCGGATTAGAGCAAGATGTCACAAACTTAAGCGGCGGACAGCGAACCAAAATTTTATTGGCAAAACTTCTTTTAGAAAAACCGGATATTCTTTTATTAGATGAACCTACCAATTATTTGGATACTGAACATATAGAATGGCTAAAGCGATACTTAAACGAATATGACAATGCTTTTATATTAATCTCCCATGATATCCCATTTTTAAATAGTGTCATCAATCTGATTTACCACATGGAAAATCAAACTTTAACCCGTTATCCAGGGGATTATGACAAATTTCAGGAAGTATATGCTGCCAAAAAAGCACAGTTAGAAGCTGCTTATGAACGGCAGCAACAGGAAATCCGTAATTTAAAGGATTTCGTTGCCAGAAATAAAGCACGGGTTTCTACGAGAAATATGGCAATGTCGCGCCAGAAAAAATTAGACAAAATGGATATCATTGAACTTTCACAGGAAAAACCAAAACCTGAATTTAATTTCAAAGAGGCACGTGCTGCCGGAAAATATATTTTTCATGCAGAACATCTTGTAATCGGATATGACGAACCACTTTCCAAGCCCATTACTCTGTCTATGGAACGCGGTGAAAAAATTGTCCTTTGCGGTGCAAATGGTATTGGTAAAACTACTCTGCTAAAGAGTATTTTAGGTATCATTCCACCATTACAAGGAAAAGTAATCTTAGGAGATTATCTTTATAAAGGATATTTTGAACAGGAAATGACCGGAGCCAAAAATAATACCTGTATTGAAGAATTATGGACAGAATTTCCTTCCTATTCTCAGTACGAAATTCGTTCCGCTTTGGCAAAATGCGGACTTATGACCAAACATATTGAAAGTCAGGTACGTGTCTTAAGCGGCGGTGAACAGGCAAAAGTACGTTTATGTAAACTGATTAACCGTGAAACCAATGTATTACTTCTAGATGAGCCTACTAACCATTTAGATGTTGAGGCAAAGGAGGAATTAAAACGTGCCTTGATGGCATACAAAGGCAGCATCCTTTTGATTTGCCATGAACCGGAATTTTATGAGGACTGGGCTGAAAAAGTGATTGACTGCTCTTTGTGGAGCACAAAAATTTAGTGAAAAGCCGCAGATAATTCTAACCTTTGAATTCACTCTGAAGTATCAGCTGATAAAAGAAAGATCTCTATTTCTCTTATCAGCTGTTTTTGAACTATATGGTTTGTGAGCCATCTACTGTTCCATATATGGAATCACATCTTCCATATATGCTCTTAATACTTCCCCTATGCTCCATGCCTGAGTATAGCAGCCACGACTGGTACAAGCGAAATCTCCGTCAAAAATCTCTGCGATTCCATTCAGACAGCCATCCTCCATGTGGTCTCCAAAATAGTCACACATTTCTTTTGCTTTTAAAACTGCTTCTTTACTATGATGATGCACTTTACAATACGCACTGATAAATGCACCTGAAATGTATCCCCATGCAGTTCCCATATGATATGCTCCATCACGGTAAATAAGTTTTCCTATATACTTATTTTTATATGATGCATCCTCTGGTGACAGAGAACGGATACCATATGGCGTATACAAATGCTTATATACCATCTGCACAATCTTCTTTTCTTTCTCACTATCTAATATAGAAAAAGGAAGTGATACTGCCCATATCTGGTTCGGACGTATGCTATTGTCAGTAATTTCCAACCGGGTATTATATTGGTTGTTTTCCACTACTTCAATACAATCATATAGGCAGTTCTCTTCCTCATTCCAAAATTTCTTTGAAAAGGATTCCTTTACCTTTTCTGCCAGTTTTTCATTTTCAACTGCTTCTTTTTCATCACCAAAATATTTCTGCAATTGTGCCATGATATTCAGTGCATTATACCACAATGCATTGATTTCCACTGCTTTTCCATGTCTTGGTGTTACCACCCATTCTCCTACTTTTACATCCATCCATGTCAACTGATCCTGATTACTTCCTCCCTGTATCAGTCCGTCTCTGTCCATCTTTATATTAAAATGTGTTCCTTCTTTATAAGCCTTTAAAATCTTTTTTAGTGCAGGATATATTTTCTCTAAAATAAATTGATAATCTTCCTTTTTACCTGTATATTCCAGATATTTATGCACAGAATAAAAATACCACAAAGATGCATCAATCGTATTATACATAGGCTCATCCATACTATAACTTGGAAATACATTAGGAAGCATTCCATCTTTTACATATTTAGAAAAAGACTCTAATATCTGTCTTGCATCTTCATAACGTCCTGTGCACAAAGTAAGTCCCTGTAATGCAATCATTGTATCCCTGCCCCAGTCCAAAAACCAAGGATACCCTGCCAAAATGGTCTTTAATCCTGTGGATTTTCTATCTACTATAAACGCATCTGCTGCCCATGATAAACGTTTTGCCAATCTATCCTCTGTTCCTATCTGATGCATAAGATTTCCTATCCTCTTTTTATATTGCTCTACAATAAAAAAGCCATCTTTTTTTTCTAATGGTTCTTCTTCTACACTACAAATCACATAAAATTTCTTTTTCTCAAAAGGTTTCAAAGAAATCTGTACCTCATATGGTGTAAAATGATTATCCACTCCCATAAATCCATTTCTATTGTCAATCCGGTAATATTCATTTTCCTCTATCATGTAATTTGGTGTTGCCATTGAAACAGGGATAAAACTTCTATCATAATAACTGCCTTCTGATGTGTAAAAATGAATATTCATATTCTTTTCAATTTTTTTGCCCTCAGTAGTACCAAGTGCCTTTTCTAATGCAGTTTCTTTTTCTGAGGGAGTAAGAATCAGCTCTTTTTCTTTCATTTCTATGTCAAATCTCAATCCACTTCTTTCAATCGCTTCCCCATAAGGCTTACAATTAAATAATGGTATGATACGAAGCATACTTTCTTCCATGCCGTTTTCAACTTCATAACATACAGCTGTAGTATTCTTCCCATATTCCATCGCAATCGTCTTTTTCATATAAATATCTTCTACCTGATAAATATATGTCGGCACCACATCCAGCTCAAAACGATTCAAATATTCTTGACCATCCCTCTGAAACCCCACATATTCTTGTGATGCCAGATCATACTCCTTTTTCTTCCCATCTTTCTTTGTGATAGAAACCCCTTCATGAATATTTGCCAATACAAACCACCTGTCTACAGGCGGGTTCAATGCTGCAATTAAATATCCGCTATGGTTGCGGTTTCCATTCCCTGTAATTGTTTTATTTGCCAATCCGCCAATTCCGTTGGTTAACAGCCATTCCTTTTCTGCTCCATCTTTTATTGTTCGAAAATGACTTCTTCCTAATACATATTTTGTATCCATTTTTTCCCTTCTTTCTTTTTTTATAAAATATGCTCTATTCCCATTATTATTTTTTCATAAATCCAGTAAATAACTACACTGGATGCTGCTATCCCCAAAAGTGCAATGAACATTCTTCCTGTAACTGGTATCATACCAAACAACCCTGGCATAAAAAATACTGCCCCTATAAAAATTCCACACAATATAATAATCATTGACAGCCTTCTTCCAGACAATGGCTGACATACTTTTATTAAGTTTATCATTGCACCTATTGCAATTGTAATTGTTGCCATAGTGCTCGTCTGTTCCTGATTAAAATGATAATGAAAAGAAAGCACTTCCACCAGCATTAACACTGTTACAACAAGCAGACCACCCGGTAATGCTGTCCGTAGGACATTTTTTAGAAAATTTCCTTTGACTCTTTCTCTGTTTGGCTCTAATGCCAGTAAATAGGATGGTATTCCTATCGTTACTGCACTAATTAGCGTTAATTGAATCGGAATCAGCGGGTAACGGGCATTCAAAAATACAAAAATAAATGCCAAAATTGCAGCATACACTGTTTTTGTTAAAAATAAAGATGCCGAACGCTCAATATTATTAATACATCTTCTTCCTTCTGCTACTACTTGCGGCAAACAAGAAAAATCAGAATTCATTAATACAACTTGTGCTGTTTTTCTTGCCATATCACTGCCCGACTGCATTGCTATACTGCAATCTGCCTCTTTAAAGGCAAGCACATCATTAATACCATCCCCTGTCATTGCAACAATGTGCTTTTGCTTTTGTAATGCTTTTACCAGTTCTAATTTTTGTCTGGGGGATACCCTTCCAAATACTGTATATTTTTTTGCAGCTTCTTCCATCTCTTCTGCTGAAGATAATTCTGATACATCAATATAATCTTCGGCATGGTCAATCCCTGCCCTCATGGCAATTTTCGATACAGTTACCGGATTATCCCCTGAAATCACCTTTAAATCCACTCCTTGCTCCTTAAAGTAGGATACTGTTTCTTTTACATTATTTCTTAATCTATCTTTTAAAAAATATAGCTGCAAAGGTTTTATCTGCTTTGGTAAATTGTTATCTTCTGCCATAATCGGTGCATGTGCAAATACCAGTGCCCTGTAACCTTTTTGGGCATATTGTAAAATTTTTTGTTTATATTTTTCGAATACACTTTTCTCTAATACAAATTCTGGTGCACCAATAATAAAACCTCCTATCTTTTCATAAACAACCATACTCCATTTTTTTTCAGAAGAAAAGGGTACTATCTTTGTTTCTTTCCACCTTTTATCCTCTGCTGCCACTGAAATATTTTTTAAATAATCTTTTACTGCCTCCAATGTTGGATTACTGTCTTTCATAGAAATGGTAAAATGTTTCAAAGCTTCTTCAAAAGAAAATTTTTCTCTACAAAGATTTTCTACTGCTTCCACTTCCATTGTACCTTCTGTAATAGTTCCTGTCTTATCCAGACAAAGCACATCTACTCTTGCCAATGTTTCAATGCAAAACAGTTCCTGAATTAATATATTTTTGAGCCCCAGACGTATCACACTGACTGCCAGCACCACACTGCTTAGTAGAACCAGCCCTTCCGGTATCATTCCGATTACAGAGCCAACTGTTGCTGTAACAGAATCCGCAAACCCCTGATTTAACACATTATATTGCTTATAAAACATCAGTAATCCTACTGGCACAATAATAACAGATATGACTTTGATAATTCCTTGAATTGCAGACATCATATGAGAATGATGTTTCTTGAATTTTTTTGCATGCATCACAATTTTATTTGAATAATTTTCCATTCCTACATGCAGCACTTTTGTTTTCACACTGCCATTGATAACAAAACTACCAGACAGTACAGTATCCCCTGCTTTTTTTTCAATAGGATCACTTTCACCAGTAAGCATACTCTCGTCTACAGTACAGGTACCCTCTATAATTTCACTGTCCGCACAAATCTGATTACCGCTTTGTAAAATCATTAAATCATCTATTACAATTTCTTTAATGGCAATCTGCCTTTTTGTACCATCCCGAATTACATTTACTTTCGACACCGCTAATAATGACAAACGGTCAATGGTATGCTTTGCACGCAGCTCCTGCACAATACCAATTGCTGTATTAGACAGAACCACACCTAAAAAAAGCATATTCTTAAAGGACTGTACACTAGCAAGACAAAAAGCCAATATAAGATTAACAAAATTGAAAAAAGTAAATAAATATCCTGAAATAATCTGTCCTACTGACTTTGTAGATTTTTTATGAATCACATTTACTTTTCCTTCTTGTACCCTTTTCTGTACTTCCTCTTCTGACAACCCTGTTTCTCTATATTCTTTTTCCACGCTTCCACCCCTCTAATACCCCGAGTCTAACAGTTTGACCATGCAGAACTAAATATGCTCTATACAAAAACATAAAATATAGCTGAACTGTTTCCTTGTTTTTCTGTACTTTTCCCTTGTCCTGCCTATCAAAAAAATTCATAACTATTCAGAAGATGCCATTTGCACATATGGCTTTGCACCTTCTGGACAGTTACAAAACCTCCATGCATCCTTAGTGCACCACCATAAATGAAAGTTATGAGATGCATGTCGGAATAACCTGAATCCAGTTTTTTGCTAAAGCAAAAAAGGGTACTTTCATAGAAAAATTTTATTGAATAGTAATAATAATTTAGATGTAGTATAATACACACAATTTCTATTTACAAGTTTTTTCTCCTAAACTTTTCCTTAAAAAATACTAAACAGCCTTTACATTACAGTAATTCTGCTTCCCGTTTTTTCCTTACTGACAAGAATCTGATTATCAATCCTTTCCTTTAATTCATTCACATGAGAAATAATCCCCACTAAACGGTTTCCGTTGGTCAATGTTTGTAAAATTGCCATCGCCTGCTCTAGAGAATCACTGTCCAAAGAGCCAAATCCCTCATCAATAAACATTGCATCTACCTGAATTCCTCCTGCATAATACTGTATCACATCTGATAAACCTAATGCCATAGACAATGCAGCTTCAAAGGTTTCCCCTCCTGATAAAGATTTTACTGACCTTGCTTTTCCTGTATAATAATCCATTACTTCTAATTCTAGTCCTGTCATGCTTTTCTGATTAATTTTACTGCCCTCCTCATTTCTTCCAATTTCTTTTCGCCTTAAGCGGTATTGGCTAGAAGACATCTGGTATAACCTTTTATTCGCTTCAAAAATAATGCGGTCAAAATAAAATGCCTGTACATACTGTTCAAATGATACCTTTGCCTGACCTTTCAATGTTCCATTTGCTGTTTCTGATAATATATTGACAGCACTATATTCCTCTTTTAATGCTTTTTGTCTTTCAAAACTTTCTGATAAATTCTCTAAAATATTTTTGTTATTTTCAATGCGGCTGTAAATCATCTGCAATCTGACATCTGTCTCACTTTGCAGCTTTTTATTTTCTTCTATCTGTTCCCTATATCCATCTGTATCTACTTCTTTTTTGTCTTTCAGGGTTTCTCTTAACTGGCACAGCCTCTCCTGATTTTGAATTGTTTCCTGTTCATATTGTTTTAAAGCCTTTTCGAGCACCTGAATTGCCTGTTCATCCAGTTTTGCCGTTTCGTATGAAGCATGATTCGAAAATCCTTGTTCTTCCCTTACCTTTTTAAATAATGCATATGTCTCTTCTGCCTTCAAAACCTGCATATCCCAGATTTTTTTTCTTTCTTCCATCCTTGTATTGGACTTTTCATATTTTTCACTTAATTCCCGCTCCAGTTTCTGTGCTTGCTGCAGTTTCGTTTCCAATATGTTCTTCTCTGTTTGCTGTGTTTTTTGTGCCTTTTCCGCTTCTTCTAAACTTCCATAAATCATTCCTGCTTTTTTTGTTTCTATCCGTCCCTTTAATTCAAGCATATTATTTTGTAATCTTTCCATCTCTTCTTTTACAATATTTCTTTTGTTTAAAAGCTCTTCTTTCATTTCTTTCAGGGAAGACAACTGCTCTTTTATTTTTTGATTCTCTTCTATTTGCTCTTTCAATATCTGTATTTCGCTGTTATATTGTTTACTGTCCTCCTTTAGCTGTTTTAGCATTTTTTCTATATTCTGTGTAATCTCTTCTAACTGCTCCCTTTGTACAGTTTCTGCTTCTTCCTTAAAAATATGGCTGATACGTTCCATCTGCTCTAATATATGTTGGAATTCTTCTTCTGCTTTTGCCCTCTGCTTCACACAATTATTTTTACTCTCTATTACTTGTTCATGGAGCACTTCAACTTCTTTCTTTTCCTGATCTAATGTTTCCTTTGCAGGTGCATTTTCTACTAACTTTGCAGCAGACGGATGCTCTATGGAACCACATACCGGACATGGCTTTCCCTTTTCCAGATTTTCTGCCAGAATACCTGCTTGTTCCTTAAAAAACAGACTTTCCTGCTGTTGTAACAGCAAATTTCTTTTTTCATATGATTCCTGATGGCCTAATAAAATTTCTTGTAATTCTGATAATGTTTTTTCTGCTTTTTTATATTTTTTGATTTTATCTAATACTGTTTTACATTCCTTTTGTTCTTTTTCTTTCTCTGATAATGCCTGCTCCTTTATTACCAGTTCTTTTTCTACATTTCCCCTTATTTCAATCTTTCTTATAAATTCCTCCTCTGTTTGCTCGATTGTCACATGTTCCTGTTCATACTGCTCTTTCTTTTGTTCTAACTCTCTTAAAACCGACTGTACTTTCTCTAACTTCAAGCAATCTTTCTGCAGTTCCTGTTGCAGTGCAATCTCTTTTTCTACTGTAATAAGACTTTTTTGCAGCCTTTCTATGTCTGGCTTTTTCTGTTCTGCCTGTTCCTTCCCTGCTTTTGCTTCTTCCTTTTGCAGAAACAGTTTCTCTCTATTTTCTTTTTCCTTTTCGTACTGCTCCTGATTCTGTTTTTCTTCTTTCATTGCCTGTACATACAGTTCTTCTTTTGGCAGCACATAATAAAATGCCTTTTTTCCCATTTCATATTGCACTCTTTTTTGTTCTATCTGTTCTTTTTTTTGTAATAGTGCATTTTCGTTCTTTTCTTCTAACTTTAATTGCAGGAAACGTTTATGATTCTCTTCTGCCTTTGTAAAAATTTCCTGTAACTCACTTAATTGCTCTGACAGTTCCTTTTTCCTTTGCTGCTGTTCTGAAAAACTTTCCTGATCCTTCTCAATGATTTTATTGACCCATTCCATCATCTGTTCCATTTGCTCATTTGTTACACTCTCTAACTGAAACAGCCCCTGCAGCTGTTCCTGCCGGGGTAAATCTTCTTTATACTGCAGTCCACGAAAATATTGTAAAATACTATGATCTGCCTCAATGCATTTTTTCTTCAGCCCATTTGCTTTTATACTAAGTTTTTTTTGAAAATCTGCGAATCTTTCTGTGCCAAATACTTTTCTGAAAATTTCTCCTCTTTCTTTGCTGTCTGCTGTCAGAAGTTTCATAAACTCCCCCTGGGCAATCATAGAAATCTGTTTAAACTGTTTCCAATCCATGCCAAGCATTTCTATAATTTCATCTGTTACATTACTATACCCTGTTACTATTGTGCCATCTGGTTTTTCTAAAGCAGCCTCTGCCTTTTCCATTGTAAATCCTGATCCCTTTTTTTTATTTCTAAGATAGGCAGGTGTTCTTGATATATGATATTCCTTCCCTAAATGCAAAAACTGCAATTCTACTATTGTGGTTCTGTCTTTTGCATAGTCACTCCGCATTGTATCTGTACTACGGTTTTCTCCACTGGCATTCCCATATAAAACAAAAGAGATTGCATCAAAAATACTTGTTTTCCCTGCTCCGGTATCCCCGCTGACCAAAAACAACCCCTGTCGTCCTACTGCTTCAAAATCAATTTCCACAGCTTCTGCAAATGGACCAAAAGCCTGTATTTTTAAATATAATGGTCTCATTGCTCCTCCTCCTCTAAAAATTTTCTTATATATGCCTCCTGCTGCTCTGTCATCTTTCTGCCATTCTGTATTTCAAAAAAGGAAGCAAATAATTCTGCTGGTTGATTAAACTGCTCTTCTTCCTGTGCAAACTCTAATTCCCTTTCGTTTCTTGTACGGCTGTTGTCAAAGTCTAATTTCATCATATTCGGATATACTGCTCTTAACTCCCCTAATGGATCATATAACTCCTCTTCATCTGTTAAAATTGCATGAATATAATCCTCACAGTTTTCACTTTCTCTCCCTGCCTCTAATAATTCCCTTAAACTTCCCTTCATTTCACGCATTTCATGTAAAGGTTTTAACGGAATCAGTGTAACTTCTGTTTGTCCTTTTTCCTTTAAATCAACCAATACTACTGATTTTTTCTGCCTTATTTCTGAGAAAGAATATTTCAGCGGAGAGCCTGCATAGCGTATTGTTTCTCTTTTTATTTTCTGTGCCCTATGCAGATGTCCTAACGCAACATAATCAAACTTTTCAAACACAGACACATCTACATAATCTAACCCACCCACTGACTTTGTTTCCGAATCACTTTCCTCGGGCATCTCTGTTCCATTGATGACAAACTGATGTGAAATCAGAACATTCCTTTCTGAAGAGTCTATCTCTGTATCTTCTAATACAGCTTTCACTGCATCATGATAGCTTTCCACTGCTTCATATTGTTTTCTTACTACGGCAGGTTTGACAAAGGGCAGCAGATAAATAGTTACCTTTCCATATTCATCCTCCAGATTTACCTTGTCTATGGGATTTTTATAGACACCTGCCATATAGATTCCATCTTCTTTTATAATATTTCCTGCAAAATTCAGACGCTCTGCCGAATCGTGATTGCCACTGACGATACACACTGTTTTATTTCTCCTATGGAGTCCCGTTAAAAATTCATCAAACAATGTAATACCTTCTACTGCTGGTATACTTTTGTCATATACATCTCCTGCAATTAAAATTACCTCTGGTTCTTCTTTATCAATAATGCTTAATATCTTGTTCAAGATATATTTTTGGTCCTCTAACATCGAAAATTCATTGACACGTTTCCCAATATGTAAATCTGCCAAATGTAGAAATTTCATTTTCTCCTCCCCCTTTTCTCTATCAATATCTTTCATATCATTTCATCACAATCCCCTAAAGTGTGTTTGAACATTGCTTTCTGCAAGATATATGACCCAATTTGTGGAAAATTTGTTTCAAATTTAGGAAATATAATGGACTACAACATTAGCTAAATCGGGGACAAATATACCACAAAGCGGAGCATACAGATTGTGACAATGAATTTTCAAACACGCCCTAAGACCACCCTATTATTCTGATAACTGCTATATATAATTGTATTGCAATTGCAACACTGCTCAATCCAAGCAGAATACTGTTGACCAGACCGTCTGCCTTACAAAGTCCGAAACATCCTTTCCAAGGCAGAGGATAAAATATCTGAACTTTCTTTTTATTAAATAAATCCAGTATAATATGGGTTGACATACTAAGTATCATGTAAGGCACCAGTTTCGTGGACAACAGCCAGCATGCCGCTGCGGTAAAAGCCACTGCACTGACAGAATGCATAAATGTCCTATGTGGTTTTGTCATTCCATAAATACAGATCACAATCAAACCTGCAAATCCCAGTAACAATCTTAAAAAAGCTAAATTTTCCAGAAAAAATCTTTCAATTCCAAAGTGAAATTTCCAGTTTACCAAAATCGTAAGTAAAAATAATAATAGTATCACTCCTACAATCTTTTCAGTTTTTCGCTTTGCAGTGGAGGAATCCACATCAATATCACTTAATGTCCCTCCAATAGTGGAAACTCCTATGCATAATGCCACTTCTTCTAATGTATCTGGTTGAAATACCATAAAACTTGCTGCCATGCTGACAGCAAGATGAGTTGACCCTGACATAATATCCTCACCTTTCCATAAAACATTTGTTCGTTATATTATGTCATATCCTGTCGAACAATTCAAGTGTTTTTTCTATAAATAATTCACATTCCGGCAGCAGAAATTCCATCTTTACAAATATCCTAAAATGTAACAAGGGACACTTCCTTGTGTGAAGTGTCCCTTTAAACTTACTGTTTATGATTATTTCTGAAATATTCCCGTTCTCCACATAACTCCTGATACAGTTTCATCGCATTCCAATTTTGGTTATGCTCTGTCAATACTGCTTTCAGATCAATGGGGGGAATGTGCATCACTTTATATTCTTTTAGATACCTGTCTAATAATTCTTCTGTAAAATCCACTAATACCAGCATTGGCTCAGAAAAATTCACTTCGCTCCCATTTGATATGCTCTCTTCCGCTTCTGCTAACCCTGCTGCCACTTTTAATGGTTTTGAGAAATCTTCCTGCTTTACTTTGACTATTTCAATATTTAGTCTTCCACACAATTTCTGTATTTTTTTTCCTGCTAAATTTTTCAAATCATATAACAATATTTTAGCTGCCATTTTACTCTTCCTATTTTCTATCTATTTTTTGTGCTGTGTCAGGAAATTATACAATTCCATTACTGAGTTGCTGATTTTTCCTTTTGTAAACTGTCTTACAACTTCATCACGGCTGTTTTCATTTAACATACGAATCAAATCTTCCACATTTTTTGTTCCGATAGACTGTTCAGAGCGGTCCGTCAAATCTTTTCCTTTTTCTAATCCCATACGAATTAATGTCATATATTCCACAGACCATTCCGGATGTAAAATTTTCTCAATTTCAATTCCGCTTTCTAAGCCCCTCATAATCTCCTGCATCTGCTTTACACTAAACTCCGGTTTTGCATATATAAATATTTCGCTCTCTTCTGCTTCTTTATGAATAGTAATCTCATTACAAATCATATCTGCCGGACTTATTTTCTTCATCAGCTGTCTTCTAATAAATTCCATCTGCTCTGCATGAAATGCATCATCTGCATAAACCTCCACATCCACTCCCAATGCAATACCTTTTCTAATCTGCTCCATCTGTTTATGGTCAAATTTACTATCTGCATATTTAGAAATATCCAGTTTTTGTTCTAACCCCAATCGAATCTGTAACATCTGGCTTGCATCAAATTCGGGACTAATATAGCGGCTAATCTCTACTTCCTGCTCTAGTCCTTTTTTAATTTCTGACAGTTGTGCACTATCATAACATTCTAAATACTGTAATCTGCTCATTATAATATCTTTTAAATCCTTCATTTGCATAACCCCATTTCATATCATGATATAAATTGTACTTTTCAGTACTGATATATTTATTTTACCACTTTTTACCGACTATATCTATACAAACAAAGAATAAAATAACAGTTACCAGTTTATGTTACAATTTTCCATACCCGGCTATCAGGATTATTCCTCTTCCATTTTATAAAAAATCTCCTGCTCTACGGCTCCGTTCTGTGCTGCAATAATAGTTGTACAGACTGCATCTCCTGTAATGTTTACAGCTGTACGGCTCATATCCAGAATTCGGTCAATTCCCATAATGAATGCAATAGCTTCCACTGGCAATCCCACAGACTGAAATACCATTGTAAGGGTAATGAGTCCTACTCCTGGGATTCCCGCTGTTCCAACAGATGCAAGTGTAGCTGTTCCTATAACAGTCAAATAATCCATTGCTGATAGTTCTACATGAAATGCCTGTGCCGCAAATATGACCGCTACTCCCTGCATAATAGCAGTTCCATCCATATTGATAGTAGCACCAAGAGGTATTGTGAAGGAAGAAATCCTTTTAGACACACCCATTTTATGTTCCAGTACCTCGATAGACATTGGTATTGTCGCATTCGAAGCTGCTGTAGAAAAAGCAAATTCCATAACCGGAAAAAAATTTTTAATAAAAATAATAGGATTTAACCCTGAAAACACTTTCAGTAATATCATATAAATAACAAAACACTGAATCGCCAATGCTGCCAAAACAGCAATTACATATTTAAGCAGACTTGAAAATGCTCCAAATCCAATTTCTGAAAAAGTTTTGGCAATCAATGCAAATACTCCAAATGGTGCCGCTTTCATTACTATCATTGTCATTTCCATCAGTATCCCATTAAACTGGCTAAATAAGTCTTTAATATTTCCTGCTTTGCTCCCTGCCTTTGCCAAAACTACACCTAATAGTAATGCAAAGAAAATAATCTGCAGCATTATTCCCTCTGTTAAAGACTGAAAAATATTTGCTGGAATAATATTTAAAAAAGTATCCTGCACACGAACTGCTTCTGTGTTTGTATTTAATTCCACCACTGATTGTTCTAAATCCGTAAGATGAAGCCCTGTTCCCGGGTTAATAAAATTTGCAACAATCATGGCACCTGTAATTGCAAAGGCAGTCGTACAAAGATAAAATACAAGTGCCTTTACACCAATCGTTCCTAATTTTTTCGTATCTCCAATTGACATGCTTCCACAAACAAGAGAACAGAACACAAGGGGCACAACCAACATCTGCATAAGCCGGATAAATCCCTGTCCACCTACATATAAAATACCATTTATAATAATATCATCTCTTATTATCCCCTGTGGCATTGACTTATTTAGAACAATTCCAAATACAGCACCCGCTATTAAACCTAATAAAATCCTGGTAGTAAGCCCCATTTTCTTTTTCTGCTTCTTTTCTGATTTACCTGTTCTATTTTTTTCCATCTCATTTTTTTCTAAATGCTGCTCATTCATTTGTATGAATTCTCCTTCCGAAAAAAATACTCTTTTATTGAGTGTTTCCAATTTGAAGAAACATACACCTTTTTAAAGGAAGGAATTGAATTTTTTGCGTAACAGTTCAGTTATGCAGAAACAATGGTGCAATATGCATGTTGTACCATTGTTTATATACGACGGATGCCTGGCATAAATCATCTAACCATTGTTGAAAATATTACATTTTCATTGCTAACATTGGAAATTTATGTTATACTGATAAAAGCTATTATCACTAATGTTAGAGAGTCGGAGGGATACCATGCATATAAATGAATCAGCTGAAAATTATCTGGAAACAATATTAATTCTAAGCAAATCTCTTCCTGTTGTACGTTCTGTAGACATTGCAAATGAATTGGGATTTAAAAAATCAAGTGTCAGTGTAGCTATGAAAAATCTTCGTACCAAAGAATATATTACTGTAACAGATGCGGGATTTATCTACTTGACTGATGCAGGAAAAGAAATTGCAGAAATGATTTACGAAAGACATGAGCTTCTTTCTTCATGGTTAATAAAATTAGGTGTAGACTCTAAGATTGCAACTGAAGATGCATGTAAGATGGAGCATGTTATCAGTAAAGAAAGTTTTGAAGCAATAAAAAGACATGTAATGTAATTACATGTCTTTCTTTTTTATAAATCCACCGATAAAACTATTTATAACTGTATAGTCAACTGCAATGTTCAGATTCTGTCCTTCATCAAAACCTCCTGCTACAATACCAATAAGGTTTCCACATAAATCCAGTAACGCACCACCAGAACTTCCCGGGGAAGTCGGTGCTGTAAACTGAATCATTGGTACATCATCTATGTCTCTAAACCCTGCTATAATTCCATCTGACACAGTATTAAATAATCCCAGAGGACTCCCAATTGCTACTACCTTTTGACCACGCACCAATCCTGTTCCCTGATAAACTGGCACACTTTTTCTGTTTACTGGTTCTATACGAAGCAAAGCCAGATCAAAATCTACATGGTATTTTATTACACTATTGGTAAAATGAACCTCCTCCTCTTCTTCTAATTGTATCCCAAATACGGCACCATCTCTTATCACATGAAAGTTAGTCAGAATATATCCCTGCTCATTAATAATAACTCCTGAACCTGTGGCAAAGGCATTTCCTTCTTCATCTACTACAATAATCTTTACAATAGAAGAAGCAATCTTTGCAAGTTCCTCATATGACAGAATTTGCTTCTCCTTCCTCTCTGTCTGAGGCATCTTTATCCTCTCTCTGTTTTGCTCTATTCTTTTATTTTCTCTCCTCTGTATGGACACAGCTTTTAGCTGTTGCTGCTCTCCTTTCCCTGTTTCTAAATTACTTGTTCTAGGCGTTGCTGCTAATATTCTTTTTTTGTATTCTGATATCTGACCTGTTATATCATGTTTTTTTACAATAAGCTGTGCTTCTTCTGCAATATCTCTTATCTTTTCTATATCACATTTTTTTTGGCAGATTCCATAGACATCCCCTCCGCACAAAGCAAACAGCAGACAGAAAAAATACTCATTCTTTTTTATCTGTCCCATGTAGAGCAAGGTTGGAAACTGTGAGATTCCTTTTGTCTTTACAAACATTTTTGGAAAATATAATTCAATCCAGTAAAGCAGCAATACCATAAAATTTTTTACTGCCATTTCAGATGAACTGCTTTTTTTATATTTTTCTACTACACTATAAAATGCTCGTTCATAAGCAGCTTCCCATAAATGATTCTCAAAATGGAAGGGCAGTCTCTCCATTATTTTTTTCCACTGCGCTTTCTCCTCTCCACCTTCCATCCACTGCTCATATATTTTGAGATACTGCTCTTTCTTTTCCTGTTCTATATAGGTATCTAATTTCTCTAGTCTCGTATATCCATTTTTCTCAAATTGTATACATTCTGTCCATTTGCAATCCATATTATGTATTGTTTCAAATAATTTTTGCTCCTCATCTGTACCTGCCTGCACTACAAATACAGAATCTTTCACCATATTATGATACCTTAAACCCATTTCAAAAAATTTTGATAGTGACTCCACTTTTTGCTGGTTAAGCTTTACTATAAACTCCAATACTTTCCCTCCTAATATTTCCCCCTGCCCTCCTTCCGATACTGCACTGGTGTCATATTAAAACGCTTTTTAAACAACCTGTTAAAATGCTCTACATTCTGATATCCCACCGCATATGCAATATCTTCTACTGTCATATTTCCATTTTTTAATAACATCTTTGCCTTTTTCATTCGAACTCCTGCCACATGCTCTCCAAAAGTTTTTCCCGATTTCTCTTTGATATATTTTGAAATATATGGCTCAGATAAATGAAATTTTTCTGCCATCTCCTCTAGTGTCACTTTTTGATAATCCGCCTGAATAAAATTCAGCATTGTAATCAAACGATCATCCTGATATTGTATATCATTTTGTATCTGTGGTAATTTGTTCACTGCCACTACCAAAGCATTAATAGATGCCTTAATAATATCCTCATTCATTCCCACTCCCCAGTACATTTTCCCCTTACAGGTAATACCTACATAAGCGACTGCCTTTGAAGAAGAACCATGTGATAATGCATGTTCCTCATAAACCGAAAGTTCATAGCTAATGCCAAAATACTGTTTGATTACATTGCTTACTGCATCTAAACGTCCATTTCCATTGGCATCTACAATTGTTTTTTTCTCACCAGATAGAATGACTGCCTCTGCCATTATACCATCATTCTGCTTAAAATGACATTCCATAATATGAAAATATGGCATATAGCTCACATATTGATGTTCAAAAATTTCATACACCCATTGTGGCGAAAGTTCTTTGTGCTCCTCATCTGACACTTGTTTTACAGCATAACCCACTTCTTCACGCATTTTTTCCGGCATGGAAATACTATAATTCTGCTTTAAAATATAACTGATACCGCCTTTCCCTGACTGGCTGTTAATGCGAATCACATCTGAATCATAGGTTCTTCCCACATCTATAGGATCAATTGGCAGATATGGTACATTCCATTTTTCAGACTTTTGTTCCTCTCTCCATGCCATACCCTTTGCAATGGCATCCTGATGGGAACCTGAAAATGCAGTAAATACAAGAGTTCCTGCATAAGGCTGTCTGTCATTCACTTTCATACCTGTTAATCTTTCATAAGTTTCACTAATCTGCGGCATGTTAGAAAAATCCAGACCTGAATCTACTCCATAAGAAAACATATTCATGGCAAGAGTGACAATATCCACATTTCCTGTGCGTTCTCCATTTCCAAATAAAGTTCCCTCTACCCTGTCTGCACCTGCAAGTATGCCAAGCTCTGCATCACTAACACCACAACCTCTGTCATTATGAGGATGAATACTTAATACTATATTATTGCGATACTTTAAATGTTTACTGATATATTCAATCTGTGTAGCAAATATATGGGGCATTGCCGTTTCCACTGTTGCAGGAATATTAATGATTGCTTTATTTTCCTCCCTGGGCCTCCACACATCCAATACAGCATTACAGACTTCTACTGCATAATCTACTTCTGTTCCATGAAAGCTCTCCGGGCTATACTCAAACGAAAAATCTCCTTCTGTTTCATCTGCCAGTTGTTTCAGCAATTTTGCTCCATCTACTGCTAATTTTTTTATCTGCTCCTTTGTCTTTTTAAATACCTGTTCCCTTTGTGCTGCTGATGTAGAATTATATAAATGAATAACTGCATGGGGAGCACCTTTTACAGCTTCAAAGGTTTTCTTAATGATATGCTCTCTTGCCTGTGTCAGCACTTGCACTGTCACATCATCAGGTATCATATCCCGCTCAATTAAAGTGCGCATAAAAATAAACTCTGTTTCAGATGCAGCAGGAAAACCAACTTCAATTTCCTTAAAACCAATGTTTACAAGCATCTGGAAAAATTGTAATTTTTCCTCTAAATTCATAGGCTCTATGAGTGCCTGATTTCCATCCCTTAAATCCACAGAACACCAGATTGGCGGTGTATCAATATAGTCTTTCCTCACCCAGTCATATTCACATATGGGCGGCATAAAATATTGTCTTTCATATTTGCTTACACTTTTCATAACCAAAACCTCCACTTTCTGTTCACAAGAATGTTATACCCACAGCTCTCTGAAAAACATTCCAGCTACTATTCCTTTTCACAGCCTTTTTGTACTGTTGTAATCTTATCATAGTAGAGTTGGTTTTAAAATGATTAAATTTAATCATTTTTATTGATTTATTTTACTATCCCTATACTTTTCCTAATTTAATGATTATTAGAGCGTGTTTGAAAATTGCTTGTTACAAGATGTGCGGCACAATTTGTGGGGGATTTGTTCTAAATTTATGTGTTGCAGCGGGCTGCATTGAATGAATTTGGGACAAATATCTACGCCAAGCGGGACGTGCAGATTGTGGCAATGAATTTTCAAACATACTCTAAAACAACTTCTGTTATGTTCTATTCTATTTCACTAAATAAATCTTCCAACACCTCATTTGCACTCATTTTCTGATATCCATCCGGATCTGATAATACCACATCTTTTCCTTTTACTGTCCAGCGCATTTGGCTGTAATGGGTAAGATAACTGGTGTTTTTACAAAGTGTTGGATATTTTTTCGTCCATGCCGGATACAATTTTTTCATATATTGTTTTGCCAATTTATATGCTTCACTGTTCTCTTTCCCCTTGGAAGTAACTGTACCTGAAATCTGCACACCTGAAGGAGAAGCATGTACCAATACGACACTGCCATCTTTACATTGTCCAAGAGAAATCCATACATGTCCACAGTCACTGCATGTGGAACTCATAATGTCCCCTGCTTTATAATCACTAACCTTATCCGCAGTGCAATAACTGCCAAAACCAAGATTAGCAAACTTTTTTGCCTGCTTTTTCGAACTATAAACATAACCCTTTTGGTTTTTCTTTGTATTCATTACATTATATACACACCATCCTACAAAACCAGAGCAGTCCAATCCTTTATTAATCTGATACAGGCAGTTTTTATATTGATAGGATGCAGTCTGCTTTTCTGCAAATTTTCTCCATGCAGCACTTAATCCAATTCGTGTTGCTCCCGGTCCTGCTCCTGTGTCTTCCTTATTCCAGCCGCCACCCCATACATACATAGTAGAACCAATTGGTGAAATAGCAGCCTGAAGAAAATTTTTAATCGTTGATTTTCCTGTAGGCGCTGTGGTTGTTGCTATTTTTTTACTGTTTTTGCTATATATCTTGTTACCAGCAGTGTCCTGTTTCTCATCTCCTTCTGCCTGATAAGCACGAACATAATAATAATATACAGTACCCCGTTTTTTCTTAGATAGTACTGCCCGACATTTTTTTGTATCTTTGATTAGTGCAAATTCTGTTCTTGTAACAGTTCCATCTTCTTCACTCCCGGCTATGGCTTCATAAATTTCATAACCATCAGCTCCCTCCACCATTTCCCATGACACTGCTATCTTTTTGTTAACAGCAGTTGCCATTATACCAACAGGAGTTAACTTTGAAAATGCAGCTTTGGCATGGATCTGAATGGTAAATGTAGAAATTATTCCACCCCTGCTGGTACATAGAATGGAAAAAATAATGATTATACTGACAAATGATTGTATCTTTTTTAAATATGTTTTTTTGCATGGTTTCTTTAAATGTTTTTGCATGTGTTTCATAAAATTACCTCCGCTCAGTTAGAGCTCTAAACTATATTTTTTAATTCTTCCCTTGTCTTGCTGCTTATTGTTCGTTACATTAGAGTGTGTTTGAAAATTGCGTGTTATAAGATGCGTGTCACAATTTGTGGGGGATTTGGTCCAAATTCATTTACTTCTTATCAAAAAACATTGCTTTCTTGTCATCCTCAGATAACAAATCCAACAGATAATTTCCCCTCTTTGGTACATTGTCCATATATTTTTCATGGATTCTTTCCTGCTCAGCTTCCACTTCTTCCATAAATTCCCGTGCAGATAATAATCGGCATCCCTGTCCTCTGATAATAATCTGTTCTAATCCATCAGAAGTTGCTACTGTAATGTTGTATTTTTTCTTATTCTCATGGGCGAACTTTTCAATATACTGATCTGCTGTTTCTGCTTCTTTTGTATAAACCACATGAATGTTATGATAATCCATAATTTCCACTCTGTGCCCCTGAACACGATATGCATCAAATACAACAATTAAATTACATTTTTTACTTCCCTGATAATTACATAAAATATCCATCAGTTTTGTTCTCGCACCATCTATATTTTCCTTTGCCAATTCACTTAAATAATCCCATGCAAATATAATATTATATCCATCTACCAACAAATACTCTTCTTTTTTCTCCGTTTCCCTCCATGTTCTTGTAACAGGCGGTGTATTTTCTTTTCTTCTTCCCATAATTCCTTTTCGCTGCGATTTATCCTTCTGATTTGCATAAAAGGTTCTCTCTAAAATGGAATCAATTTCCTCTACATCAATACTCTCCGGAATAGAAGCAGCCTGCAAAAACGGTTCCTGAAAACTCTCTCCTTCCATTTTTTTCACTTCCTCTAATCTGCTGCCAATATGCATATAGTCACCAACCTTGTCCCAACTTACCGTAAATCCTGCACCATGGGCACAAAATATGGAACCTGTTGGATTTTCTAAATCCTTTTCCGAATCATAACCTGTCTTTAATATAACTTCTTCTGCATTATGACATGGCTCATATCCTTTCAAAGTACAAAACAGCCTTCCATGCCCTTTTGTATAAGCATTGACTTCCCTCTGGTAGTCCCGCATAGCAGCAACAGGTGCACTTCCTATTAATATACTGACACCATCTTGTGTCTGTAAAATCTCAAATGTACCATACATCCGGTCCATATCTGTCATAGCCTTTCCAACCATTTTTTCCGGAACTTCCAAACGGAACGAATAATATGGCTCTAATAAAACAGATTTTGCCTGTTTTAGACCCTGACGGACTGCACGGTAAGTTGCCTGCCTGAAATCTCCCCCTTCTGTATGTTTTAAATGTGCACGCCCTGCCACTAACGTAATCTTCATATCTGTTATAGCAGCCCCTGTCAATATTCCTTTGTGTTCTTTTTCTTCTAAATGTGTCAGAATTAAACGCTGCCAGTTTTTATCTAACATATCCTCACTACAATCCACAGCAAACTGCAATCCACTTCCTAATTCTCCTGGTTCCAATAGCAGATGTACCTCTGCATAATGCCTTAACGGTTCAAAATGTCCTACTCCTTCTACTGTATCTTCTATTGTTTCTTTATAAACAATATTCCCTGTACCAAATTCTACCATTGCTCCAAAACGTTCTGCAATTATATTTTGCAAAATTTCTATCTGCACTTCTCCCATAATCTGCACCTGAATTTCCTGCAGTTTTTCATTCCATATCACATGAAGTTCTGGCTCTTCTTCTTCTAACTGCTTTAAGTTTGGAAGCATAGTCCTTGCATCACACCCCTCCGGCAGCTGTATCTGATAAGTAAGAACAGGCTCTAATATCGGCAAAAAGGATGCTCTTTCTATGCCTAATCCTTCTCCCGGATGAGTCTGTGTCAATCCTGCCACTGCACAAATAGAGCCTGCTTCTATTTCATTTACCATTTCATACTTCTCTCCTGAATATACTCTAATCTGCTTTATCTTTTCCTCCCAAATTTTAGAATCTACTATCATGCTTTCCTTGATGATACTGTCATTAGATGATATGCTCGTATTAGTGTTCCCGCCCCGCTTATTTGTGATTGTCTCTCTTACTTTTAAGCTTCCTCCGGTAATTTTCATATGTGTAAAACGGTTCCCCTGCTCATCTCTGGAAATTTTGAAAATTTTTGCACCAAATTCTTTAGGATATGTTGGAATAATACTATATCTTACTATTCCTTTCATAAAATCTTCTACTCTTTCTAATTTTAAGGCAGAGCCAAAATAGCAGGGGAAAATTTTTCTATTCTTTATTAAGTTTTTGATCTCCGAATCTTCTACTGTTCCTTTTTCTAAATATGTTTCTAACACATCCTCATCACACATGGCTGCATTTTCATAAAATTCCTCATTTTCTGTATCTGTAAAATCTAAACATCCCTCATCTAAACTTTGTTTTAATTCTTCTAGTAACGCTTTTTTATCTGTTCCATCCTGATCCATTTTATTCACAAACAAAAAAACAGGAAGATTATAGTTCTGCAGCAACCGCCACAATGTCAGTGTGTGTCCCTGCACACCATCAGCCCCGCTTATAACCAGAATGGCATAATCTAATACCTGCAGTGTTCTCTCCATCTCTGCAGAAAAATCAACATGTCCGGGTGTATCTAACAGTGTAATATTTGTCTCCTCTGTTTGCAGCTGTGCCTGTTTTGAAAATATTGTAATTCCTCTTTCCCGTTCTAACTTAAAATTGTCCAAAAAAGCATCTTTATTATCTACCCTTCCCATCTTCCTAATGGTGCCGCTTAAATATAACATGCCCTCCGAAAGAGTTGTTTTACCTGCATCTACATGAGCTACAATACCAATTACTAATTTATCCATATATCATGTACTCTTTTCCTTATTTTTATGAAACATCTCATTTATGAATCCTATCATATGTTATTATAACAAATCTATTTTATTTTTTCTACATAAAGAAAAAAACTATACCTCGTGTAAATAAAGTTTAAATCTGGAAGAAAATAAGTGATAATACTCAATATATACTTTATCTTAGACCAGCTATAGTTATTATCCATTTTCAAAAAAATTAGACTGGGAGGGAGGTATATGATAGAATGAATGATAGAAATACAAAGGCTGAAACAGGTGCCTGTCTATGGAAAAAGCAGAGGAATGAAAACAATTCCAATAGTTTTGTGTGAGAGCGGCAGTATATTTATTAATCTTAATGAAATAAGATATAGTCAATCGTCTGTAAATGGTTCAAATGATATTATACAGAGTATGAAGAAAAATGGATGGAGAGGAGATCCCATTGATGTTGTGGAAATGCCAGATGGCATATATACAACAATTGATAATACCCGTGTTGTATCAGCTAGGGAAGCAGGGATTAACGTTCAAGCAAATGTGCATGGCTATAATGACCCATTGCCAAGTGAGTATATAGAGAGATTTACAACGAAAAAGGGTATTCCTAAGACATGGGGCGAGGCAATACAGTTAAGAGTCGGAAAACAAAGGGCATCTTTTAGAAATGGAAATCCATATGGAAAATTTGATATGGAAGCAATAAAGTAAAAATGGATGATAAAAATAAATGGAAATATTTAATGTTCAAGAAATATATGAGGGTTATAATTATCCAGAAGCATTTCTGAAAATTGTGGATCTGAATTTAATAGATTTAGATTTATGGTATTTAATGACCAAGGAACAAGTAGAAATTAGAATGAAAGGATTGAAAAATAGATATCCTGAAAGAAAATTAATACCTTTTGCAAGAAGAGATGATAGTGACGATATCGCTTGCTTTGAAGTTGGAAAGGGTAATAAAGTACAGATTGTTCATGATTTTGCTAGTGCAGGATATGAACAAAGAAAAGAATATGATTGCTTCTGGGCTTGGTTTAAGGATGCCGTTGAGGAAATGATAAAAGAGGATGAAAGTAATAGATAATTTAACAGAATTAAGCAAAGAAGTATCTTATGCACTTCGTCATGCTCCATGAGAATATGAACTAAAAATAGACAATGTGATTAATGAATAATGAATTAAAACAAAAAATAGAGACAGTTAGAGATAAACTTCAGAACGAATCACTTGCCATGATAATTGGTAAATTGAATGAAGGGAAAACTGTGAGAAAAGCGTATCAATAAAATCATATTGTGATTTTTTGAAAATATGTAATGAAGCATGATGTGGCTCTTTTCCCCTAATGTAGTGCCATAATCGAATTAATTTACAATTCTACAACATTGTTAAATATTGATTTTTTAGGAACGCTCCTACAACAATTAATTTTTTTAATACCATCACTTGTTACTGCATATGTTCCTTTTTCTACATCTAATTCTAAAATCTTTTCCATTTTCAATTCACGGTATGCCATGCATTGAATCAATTCACCTGCATTAACTAAAACCAATTTTCCCGATGGAATATTAAGAAACATATCTGTATCACACTTACCATCTTTAAAATCAATTTCACAATTTTCTATATTCTCATTTGAAAGAAAAACTATCATTTTTCCAGAATTACAAAATTCCTTTAAAACAGCTGTTTCTCTTGCTCTAACGGCTTTCCACTCTTCATTTGGAAAATCATATATTAGTTCTGTTCTTCCTTTGGAATCTAGAAAAATATCAAATGAATAGAGAATATCACTATTAAATTCATTAAAATAGTACGCATCAATTAATACTAATCCATCTGGTTCATTATGTTCATAATTAAATTTCATCATCATTCACTTTCCTTTGTTGAATCACTACCGCTCTTGATATTGACTCTATGCTCTTATAATTATCAAAGCTGATGCCTTTTTAAAAAAGAGACTTCATTACAACAGATTTTCAAATTCTGCTATAATTTCTGAAGCTATTCCATAATCAACAAATTTTTTTGAAATTTCTTTTGCTAATTGAATTTGATTTTCAAGCATCATTGCATCATCTTTAGGATAAAAATCTATATTATTTTCATAATACAAATATCCATTTTCATCAATAATTGACAACTCTTTATCATAATCTTCATTACAATTTATCACAACATTATTTCTACCAATAACTAATTCTTTTTCCTCTAATGATATCTCCCAAATATCCTTATATTTTTTAAATATTTCTATAATTTTTTCTTTATTGGCATTCACAGCAATTCTAAATGAAACAGATATGTCTTGCATTTTCATCATCCTTCCTTAACTTTTTTGTAACTGCTCTGAATATGCCTTAAATGCTCTGGCAATAGATAAGCCGCTTAAAGATACAAGGTTTTATCTTGAAGGAAATTTGCAGATATGGTTAGATTAGAGGACTCTTTGGAACTGTGGTGATTCTATATCAGACAGGGCTGTTAAAAAATTTCTTTTCAGTCCTGTCTGCATCATGTCTTCCTGTCTAAATACTGTTTATTTCTTACAGCAAATGGTTTATTTTGTTACCTGTTTGGCTTTCAATCCTGCATTTTTAAGAATCTTCTTATACTTTGTCAATTGTTTGGACGGTACTTTTACCTTCAAGCTGGATTTCGTATCCTTGAATGCCTGTTTTCCTACAGAACTAAGCTTTGTTGACCCAATTGTTACTTTACTAAGTTTCTTACACCCATTAAATGTGTTCTTACCGATCGTCGTCAGACTAGATTTCGATGTATTACCGATAGTAACTGTCGTAATCTTATTGCAGCCAGAGAATGCACTTGCTCCGATTGTCTTTATGCCGTCTGGCAGGGTAAGGGTCTTATTTAAGGCTATACATCTCTTGAATGCACTTGCTCCAATTGTGGTTACGCTCTTACCAAATGTAAACTGCCCCGCTGCATAATCCTAGCTGGCAGATTACCAAATGCCGCATCGCCGAGTTTAAAGGCGAAGGCTACGCAGCCCGTAGCACTGATTCGTCCCTCCAAGGGGTCCGCCATTCCACTTGTAATAGTTGTTTGGTCCCGAATAAGGCACATAGTCGGTCCATGTTGTGCCTTCCTTATATGCATCCTGAGCCTTCAATGCGATGATAGCCTCCTAGACTTTTGTTGGGGCAGGGATCAGATCAGCATTAGACATGCCTTCTGTTGGAGCGGGACTCGAATCAGCATTGGATGTGCCCTCTGTTTCCTGTTCATCTTCTTGAGAACCGGTAGGGTTCGAACTATCATGTGTGGATTCGTCCGTAAAATCATTCACTTGTGACGGAGAGTCTCCCTCAAACGCATATGCCACTGACTGAGAAGAAATGCATAAGCACAGTGACAAAGTAACTGGAAGGATTCGTCGTTTCAATTTTTTTAATTTTTTTAATTTTTTCAATTTTGCAACCTCCTAATTTTAGTTTTGGAAGAAGTTTTGACTGACAATACCCCTTTTTAAATATAAATATATTATTATTCTGCTTTGTCAATAGTCATGAATCAGGACATACATATGAATATTTTTATCTCTTATAGTATAATATTTTGTTTTTATAAATTTAGTACTTCTTCTAAATATTCTTTCACATTGATACAAAACCTCCATGTATCCTTAGAATGTGTTTGAAAATTGCTTGTTACAAGATGTACGTCACAATTTGTGGAGGATTTGTTCCAAATTTATAAGTTGTAGCGGGGTATATGGATTAAATTTGGGGCAAATATCCTCGCAACGCGGGACGGGACGTGCAGATTGGGACAATGAATTTTCAAACACGCTCTAGTATACCACCACAAATAAAAGTTATGAGATGCATGTCGGAATACCTTATCGGACGAAGTCCGCCAGCCCTAATAGGCATGAATTGCGGTATGCCCATTAGGGTATACCTGAATTCAGTTTTTTGCTAAAGCAAAAAAGGTACTTTCATAGAAATACAACTATGAATCAACTTATGCCCTACCTTTTTTCTTGTATTATATCAAATATCGGAGAAAAGTCAGCATACTCTTTTTCAATTCTAACATCCTCTATTTTTATCAAACAGATAATATGTTGATAAGACATTTCTATAATTTTACATTACCCCCAACTCAACTTGCTCCAATATAATCGACCACCAATTCTCTTCGTTGCTTAAAGCTTGAATATCAATCATATCAAATTTCTTTCTGATTTCCTGCACCACTTGATGTATTCCATCATCATCGACATCATTTATTTTATCCTCATATAATAAAAAAGTAATAACAAATTCAAGAAAAGTCTCTAGATTTTTATTGATAAACCTTATCGGATATTCATTTTCCGGGTCAATCGAGACTATCTCATCTTTATGATTTATGCAAATGTTTGTACCAAAATCATTACCAATAATGATATTCCCTCCATCTACTACAATATTTTCTATCTGTTCAATATTGAATTCTATGAAATTTAAAGGTTTATTTGGTAAACCTATATCACATAGTATTTTTTTTGTATTATTTGACAAATTACAATTCCTATATTTCTCATTTTTATTTAACTTAAAGTTTTTCTGTATGTACTCATAGATATCCATTATGTGCCTCCTAATAGAATAATTTTTACAACTTCTTTTAAACGCTTTCACTCCTGCAATCTTATCTTTTTTTGTTATCTTCATAATGATTTAATACACATAATAAAACACACCTTTTGCAGCTTCATATGAACTTTTTTCTTTCGTATACCTGAGGGCAAATTTCGCCCTCAACAGTTCATTCCCTTTGATAATGGACATAAGAATAACTGTATCATATATACCTATAAATTATCTTTTACAACAATCACTCAATCTGTATACTTTCCCAATCTTCAAAACTTTCGTTAGGTGTAACACAAAAAATATAAAAACACCCCTCACAATAAGTATCATCTAATAAAATAATATATCTTTTTTAAAGAACATTCAATACTTGTATTTATTTTATTTATAGAATCTATTAATAAGTCAATGTTCTCATTCATTTCATCAAATTCTACATTAATTTGGCTATTCGTCTGTACATATTGTTGTAAAATTGTTCCTATATTCTCTTCATACATTCCAAAACTACAACATAAGCCCTTCTTATATGCTAGAGCGTGTTTGAAAATTCATTGCCACAATCTGCACGAAAGCTGCCCTTTAGAACCGTTATTCTTGTAGAGATAAGGTTTTGGAGCGTTGCAACAGGGACATTTGCAGTCATCGCTGATATCGCCTTCAGAACGCCGCTGAACCGGCTTGATTTTCTTACAGCAGCACCATTCAAGGTAAGGAATTAGATCTTTGTAATCCCAAGGAGCGTAGTTGATGATCTTAGGCAGCATTGTCTCCTTTGCGATATGATGGTTTGTGGTGAATTCATTATACATCAAAAACGGGAGTAATGCTCTTTTATTTGCAAAGCCCCAATAAATCAAGGTTTTAACAATAAAAAAGAGGCAGTAACTTGACACTATCAAACGAAGGGAGGAAGAAATTTAATGAAAATTTGATAGAAATATGAGTGTGATTGTGGTATTCTATTAACGATACAAATCGAAATTGCTAGATTTTTAAAATTAGATAGCAGGAGGAACTAATGGAAGTAGATAGTTTATTGCAGAACATAGATTTTTCCGATGAAGAACATCGCAGACGGACAAAGAACATAATTGATGAAAAACTCCGACTGTTGATGTCAGATTCTCATAATATATCCAATATACATGAAAAATTGCTGGTATCTGCTCAAAAACAAGTTATTCCCTTTATTAATGCGATACTGGATTTCAAAAGCTTCCATGAATTTGCTGATTTAAAAAATGCCGTTGATTATATCATTACCTGTCAGCAGGAAAACAAAGAGCCGCCATTTCCTGAAATAGAAGATTATGATGAATTGTGTTACAATACAGCATTTATTTTTGATACCAATATGGAAGATGAATGTGATGAGAGCGAAATAGAAAAATATAACCGTTTACGTGATGCATATTATATCGAAATTCCGCAAAAAGACCCTGAGACGCAAATCGTTGCAGAATATTTTTGGAGCTCTGTTTTTAGTGAATATTATAACTTTTTAGGCTACTTTAATGCTGAAAGCAGTGGTATTGAAAGAGATAAGAATATATGCAGAAACTTAATCATGGAAATTCTTTTTGAGGTGCTTTGGGATTTAGACAATGAATGTGAACACACAATAGAAGATTCCTTTTTTAAAGAGGCTGTAACAAACCTGTTTGCTTATGAAGAATAGTAAACAGATTGTTTGGATACAGGAAAAATGAGCATATGGGGAATGCCCTGTTGTAGAAGTAAAGGATGATTATAGTGAAACAGAATTAGTTGTGGTTACTTTTGGAAAATTTTTATATGAGTATTTTGACAAAGAGTAATACAACTTCAAGTTTGACTAACTAACCATTACCACAATCACAACTGAATAAGTAACACAGTATCAGAGCGTATCAGTCTATGTGCTCTATTTTTATATAAAGGAGCAGATTTGTGAGCAAAAACAATAAAACTGGGCAGAGAACCCACCGACAGCAGACACCCACAAAATCATTGTGGAAAAGCATTATGTAGGCACTGAAAAAATGGAAACTGTATTCAAGCGGATAGCCGAGGAACAGATAACAAAAAAGTTAAGGAAATAGCAGAAAACCATGCTGAAATAGTATGCAAAGCACAACAATTTTCTGAACTGTCAGTTCTATGTTAATGACGGTTACAGCGGTACGAACTATGACCGCCCTGCCTTCCAACAGCTTATCGAGGATATACAAATCATTACACCATTTTTTCCAAATAATCAACAAACTCTCTTACTGCTCCATTTCCACCTTCTTTTTCACAAACATAATCAACTTGTAATTTTATCTCATCAACCGCATTACAAGGACATGCTGTTATGCCACACAGTTTTATACACTCTAAATCATTTAAGTCATCACCTATATACGCAATTTCATGACATTCAGCCTGAAATTTTCCCATCACTTGCTTTAGTGCCTGTATTTTATCCATCTGCCCCTGCATAACCTCTGCTATTCCAAGTTCTTTACATCTCATTTCTGTAATTGCAGAAACACGCCCTGTAATAATAACAGGTACAATATTATATTTGGGAAGAATATTTCTAATTCCATAACCATCTTGTGCATGAAACACTTTTATGTATTCTCCTTGTGCTGACATATAAATATGTCCAGTTGTTAAAGTCCCATCTACATCCATAACTAACATTTTTATCATTTTTTTGCAAGCTCACTTTCTGCAATCGACTTAGCTAGCATAAACTGATCCATTGTATCAATTTCTACTGCCTCAATTGCATCTACTTCCTGAATATAAGGACAAAAACCAATTCTCCTTCTATACTTTTCCCACAATTCTTTGAAAAAAATATAAAAAGAACTGGTTTCTATATATATTGGTTCAATTTCCTGTGTACGAGGGATATGATTCAGTTCATAATTGATTGGATTCTGCCTATACCATGAAAATGTCTGCACCTTTTGTGCACTAAATGCCGAATCATATTTATCATATAGTACTTTCTCCAAAGCATGTTCCACACTTTCTACTTTAGTAAATGGTGACGTTGTATGAGCAAGTATATAAATATCTGCATCCACTTCCCTCAAAAAAGAACTATAAATCTCCTCTCCTTTCACTAAATTTCCATCTAACTCTTTCCTTCTTTTTTTAAAAACTGCTCCCACTGGAAGATACTCCATTACCTGTTCATCACTGCAATATATACATACTTCATCAATTTTATTTACCTTTAATAATGTATTTACTAAATGATAACACATAGGATGTTTTCCTAATGTCAGTATATTCTTATTAGGAACTCTCTCACTGTTCAACTTAATTGGTACTAATGCAACAATTTTCATCTTCCTACTCCTTACCTGCTTTCTAGTCTTTTCTCAATAATCTCTAATTGTTCTTTTGCTTTTCTATGTGCATTTTTTGTAAAAATCTGACATTGTTCAAAACATCTTTTTGCATCCGAATACTGTTCTAATTTCATATTTGACATTCCTTCATAAAAAAAAGCTGAAAGCAGATAATTTTCCATATCTCCTAACTCCTTTACATATTGATTTTTCCCCATTCCAATATACTTTTCAAAAGCATCAACTGCTTCCTTATATTGACTTTGCGAATACAATGCCCTTCCTAACACAAAATAGTAAAACTTCCCACACACAGTAATATTTTCTTTGGAAAATTCAAAGATCTTATTGAGTTTTCCGCTATTTAAAATCAATCTCAAAAGATATGACTGGGATATAGAATCCGAAGGAATATCCTTGCTATACTCCAACAATTTTTCGCACATTATATCCTTTAATTCCCATATATTTTTACTATGCAATTCTCCCATTACATAAAGTTTCTCAATATACTCTCCAATCTTATTATTGGGGGGTACAAAACACATATCCTTATAAAATCTTCTCTCAACAGAATACATATAATTTTTTTTTCGTAAGTCTATAATTGCCTCTATAGACAATGTGTCATCAGCTGCAAACTGTTCTTTTGCTACATCATAATAAAATTCCCCTAATTTAGGATATCTGCCTTTGCTTAAAAACTCTTTCCAAATCCACTCTATGATAGTAACCATCTTTTCACTAACATTACAAACAGAATAAATTTGTTTCTTTATATGTTCCTCTTTACATTTCAATCCCTCTGGCAGATATCTAAGTGCTTCCTTATAATCTACCATACAGTTACTTGATGCCATTATAGCACGACCTGGTTTCCAATGTGTCTCTATTCTCAAATCTGCATTTTCTTCATTTGGAAGATGATCTAAAATAATAAGGCCTTTTCCCTGTACTGCTGCATCAATATATGCAGTTGTATACATACAAATTACTGTGTGTGCCTTTGCTATTTCTTTATTAAGATCTTTGTGTTCCTGTAATAGCACTAAATTATCTGGAATCACTCCTTTTGTTAATTCAGTTATTACTGTATATAAATGTAAGGTATTCTTATGTGTCACATTTGTATCTCCTTTTAAAAACCGAGGCTTTACAACTAATTCATAATTTGGAAATTTTTCGCACACAGATAATAGAAATTTTGCTACTTCCCTCTTGCCTTCCATTCCAAAAGGATAGTGCCCGCTGTCAATAAACAAAAAACGATTTGTAATTTCATCTATATGCTTTATATCTTCCATATCATGTTTCGGATCCCCTACAATCATATAGGTGCATTCTGTTCGATGTCCATAGTTTAATTTTGGTCTCCATCCTCCACCTCTCTCAAACATAAAATCAGTTCCCCAAATTGGTTCATCTAAGTAGGTAGTATCAAACGAAAAATAATATATTTCTGCCAGCATCAATTCGCTATTATCTATAAATATCTGCTCAAAAAAAGCTGGAAATACAAATGCAATATCATATTCTTCCATCTTTTTTCTTGTAAGACTGTATGCATCTTTTATTTCAATATCACTTTTTTCAACCATATACAAATGATTTTTCTCTAAAAAATAACTATATACATCAACTTTGTGTCCTCTGTCTATCATTTTTCTCAAAATATGAGCGATTGTAAAATTATTGGTATCTCTTCTAAGAACCATTATTACTTTCATAAAAAGACTCCTTTATATTGTTTTAAATCAGTCCTGCTTTTACTATATCTGACAAACATATAGTTCCTACAATATTTCCACATTCTATCACTGGTACAACAGAAAATTTCTTATTATTCTCATCTAATTCCCGAATAAAATCAATCACTAAAATATTCCTTTTTGTAATAAACGGATTTTTACACATAACCATCTCAATCTTTTCATTTAACGCATGCTCTCCCTTTGCCTGAAGCAATCTTTTTAAATCACCATCTGTAAAAATCCCAAGAAAGTTTTTCTGTTCATTTACAATATTTACACATCCAATTGCTTTTCGGCACATCTCAAATATTGCATCTTTTACTGTAGTACCACATAAAATAACAGGATTTTCATCTTCTTTTTTCATTAAATCAGATACTTTGAGGGTAAGTTTTCTGCCCAAAGTTCCTTTAGGGTGATATAATGCAAAATTTTCTGATTTAAAACCTCTAAGTTTAGCTACCGCTACTGCAAGTGCATCTCCCATGACCAATGCGACTGTCGTACTGGTAGTAGGTACTAAATTTCCCAGGAAAGCCTCTTTCATTTCTGGTAAAATAATCACTGTATCTGAATATTGTTCTAATGTACTGTCTTTACGTCCAATTATGCTGTACAACGGCACTCCAATCAATTTTATAGCAGGCAGTAAAGCTAGGATCTCATCTGTTTCTCCACTGTTTGTAATCGCTACTATCATGTCCTCCTGTGCTAATATTCCCAAATCTCCATGTGCCCCTTCACCCGGATGAAGAAAAAAAGCTCTTATTCCAAGACTTGCCATAGTTGCTGCTATTTTTCTTGCAATATGTCCAGATTTTCCCATCCCCATGAAAATAACACGCCCTTTACATTCATGGATATGATTAGCAATTATTGTAAATTCTTTTCCCAATATTTCTTTTGCCTTCTCTACTCCTTCTATCTCAATCTCAAATACCTTCTTTGCTTCCAACACAACATCTACCATATCTATTCCTCTCTAGTGTAACACTTCATAAACTTTCATTAACCGTTGAAGCATTCCCTCTAATTCCGTTATTTTTATCATATTAGAAGCATCTGACAATGCCATATCCGGCTCCTCATGGACCTCCATAAAAATCCAATCTACTGCACCTGTTGCCAGTGCTGCCTTTGCCAAAGGCTCCACATTTTCACGATTTCCTCCTGTAGCATTTCCCATACCTCCCGGCTTCTGCACACTATGCGTAGCATCAAATACTATCGGAAAACCGATTTTTCTCATCTCCACCAAACTGGTCATATCTACTACCAGTGTATTATATCCAAAAATCGTACCTCTCTCGCATAATAGAATATCGCTATTCCCCATCTCTATTAATTTATCTGCCACATTCTGCATATCCCATGGTGCCAGAAATTGTGCTTTCTTTATATTAATTTTCTTTCCTGTCTTTGCTGCCGCAGATAATAAATCTGTCTGCCTGCATAAAAATGCAGGAATTTGAATAATATCTGCTACTTTGGCTACACTCTCTGCCTGCCATGGCTCATGTATATCTGTTACAATTTTCAGCCCATATATATCTTTCACTTTTTGTAAAATTTTTAACCCTCTTTCCAATCCAGGCCCACGAAAAGAAGATATTGAAGTCCTATTTGCTTTATCAAAAGATGCCTTAAAATAATACTCCATGCCAAGCCTTTTTGTTATTTCCTTCATCTTTTCTGCTGTCCGCATAATCATATCTTCTGATTCTATTACACAAGGTCCTGCTATTAAAGAAAACATTTTTATCTCCCCCTCAAATTTTACATTCTCTTAAACATTTCCATTTTATAACTATAAATGATTTTTAAATATCTTATAACCAACTATATTATCACACCAATAACGATGCACTCTGCATTAGGACAAAACAAAGAAAAGAAATGGTATGATATATCAACAACTGCTGGCAACAGGGCATTCATACAAACACTACTCTCGTTTTTACTATTTTCCTTTAATATTTATCAAAAAGTAACAATGATTTTTTCGCTTTTGTAGTATAATAAACTTGTCTATCTTGCTCCAAATAATCTATACAATCAGAAAAAACCGCATATTAAGAAATACTGTATGAAAATCCGGACATTTCCAACAGTATTCTGCTTTTTATACTTCTTTCTGAAATTAGAATTATTCTAGAGTGTGTTTGTTTTACCTAATTTTCACTACAAATATCTTTATTTGTAACTGTTCAGAAGGTGTGAAGTCATATGTGCAGATTGTACATGGGAGCTTGCTCATAAAGTACCATTTGCACATATATGGCTTCATAGCTGGTAACAACATCATGAGCAAAATAACCAGCCAATGCATTTTGTTTTAGTGAATAGGTATATTCTTTCATTTTGTGAATGACACCTTCTAAACAGTTACCTTTATTTTTTCTTTTCTCTAAATTTTATAGAAATAGTATATCTCTTATTTTAGAGAAAGTCAATATATTTTTTCGTTTTTTAGAGATTTTTGTAGAACATAACATTATTATAGGAGGTCGCATTATGAACACCATAGGAACCCGCATTAAAGAACGCAGAAAAAATTTAGGCTTTACTCAATTAAATATCAAAGAACTCACTGGTATCTCTTCTGGAAATATGAGTGATATTGAGAACGGAAAATGTCTGCCTACTGCGTCGGCACTAATCAAACTATCTAAAACCCTTAACTGTAGTATTGACTGGATCTTAACTGGAACCACTTCATGTTGTGAGGAATTCTATTTCTCTGATATCAGAGAACATAATTTAATACTAGGATTCCGTAATCTGCCTAAAGAAGAACAGGAAGAATTTTTAGGTATTCTGGATTTAAAACTAAAAAAAATACAAACAGGAAACTATTGAAAAAAGAAATCTGCTTCACAAGTTCTTTAAGAAGTACTTACTTAGAAAATTCACACAACCTAAATTCCATATAAAAACAGCCTATACATAATATAAGTATAGACTGTTTTTATATATCGTTGCAGCAACTGTTCACAAGGCAATGCCCCATTGACTATTTGTTGAGATACTTTCGAAGCTGATAGGAAATTCCGCCTCCCTCGCTTTGCAAAGTATTTTTTAGTTTGTTGACAATAGTGTCACTATATCTGCTCTTATTACTTATCCTCTTCCACTTCAATCTTTCTGATTTCTTTTGTACGGATTTCCTTGCAGATTTCATCAATAAATTGGTCTAATGGTTTCTGTCCTTCATCTCCTAAGAAACGGCTTCTTACTGATACCACATTAGTTTCTTCTTCTTTCTGTCCTACTACCAGCATATATGGTACTCTTGCCAGACGTGTTTCACGAATCTTATATCCTATTTTCTCACTTCTCTGGTCTACTGTACACAAGATTCCGTTTTCTTTTAATTTTTCCTCCACTTTTGCAGCATAATCATGATATTTTTCTGAAATCGGAAGCACTCTCACCTGTTCTGGACACAGCCAGGTTGGGAATAATCCCGCATATTTTTCAATTAACCATGCTAAGGTTCTTTCATAACATCCCATTGATGTTCTGTGAATAATGTATGGACGTACCTTTTCTCCATTCTGATCTACATAATACATATCAAACTGTTCTGCTAACAGTGCATCCCATTGGATGGTAATCATAGTATCCTCTTTGCCATAAATATTTTTTGCCTGAATATCTACTTTTGGACCATAAAAAGCTGCTTCTCCCTCTTCCTCATAAAAAGGAATCCCAAGTTCATTTAATACATCACGAATTCTCTGCTGGGTGTCTTCCCAAACTTCAGCTGTTCCAATATATTTTTCTTTATTTTCAGGATCCCATTTAGATAAACGGTAAGTTACATCTTCTTCTACACCAAGCGTTCTTAAACAATATCTTGCTAAATCCAAACATCCTTTAAACTCTTCATCCATTTGATCCGGGCGTACAATCAAATGTCCTTCTGAAATAGTAAACTGGCGTACACGGGTAAGTCCATGCATTTCCCCGGATTCTTCTTTACGGAACAAGGTAGATGTTTCACCATAACGAAGCGGCAAATCACGATAAGACTTCTGGCTTGCCTTGTAAATATAATACTGGAATGGGCAGGTCATTGGGCGAAGCGCAAACACTTCACTGTCTTTCTCTTCATCCCCTAATATGAACATACCATCTGTATAATGGTCCCAATGTCCTGAAATTTTATACAAGTCACTCTTCGCCATAAGCGGTGTTCTTGTACGCACATAGCCGCGCTTTTCTTCTTCATCTTCAATCCAGCGTTGTAATGTCTGAATCATTTTTGTTCCCTTTGGCATCATAAGCGGAAGTCCCTGTCCAATTACATCTACTGTTGTAAACAGCTCCATCTCACGCCCTAATTTATTGTGGTCACGTTTCTTAATCTCTTCTAAGTATGCTAAATATTCCTCTAAATCTGCCTTCTTAGTAAATGCAGTACCATAGATTCTAGAAAGCATTTTATTCTTTTCGCTTCCCCTCCAGTATGCGCCTGAAGATGAGATTAATTTAAATGCTTTTATTCCTTTTGTACTCATCAAATGAGGTCCTGCACATAAATCTACAAATTCTCCCTGTTGGTAGAAAGAAATTTCTTCTCCCTCAGATAAATCTTCAATTAGTTCCACCTTATACGGTTCATTTTTTTCTTTCATAAACTGAATGGCTTCTTCTCTTGGCAAAGTAAACCGTTCAATCTTTGCACCTTCTTTGATGATTTTTTTCATCTCTGCTTCAATCTTATCTAGTGCTTCTCTATCAAATGGTTCATGATCGAAATCATAATAAAATCCAGTATCAATAGAAGGTCCAATTGCAAGTTTTGCTTCTGGATATAACCTTTTTACTGCTTCTGCTAAAATATGGGAAACAGTATGGCGGTATGCTTTCTTACCTTCCTCATCATTGAATGTTAAAATACTAAGTTCGCAATCTTTATCTACTACATGACGTAAATCTACCACTTTTCCATCTACTTCTCCTGCTGTCGCCATTCTTGCAAGTCCTTCACTAATATCCGCTGCAATATCCAATACTGATTTTGCTTCTCCATATTCTTTCACAGAACCATCTTTTAATCTAATTTTCATTTTTATAACCTTCCTTTTCTATTATTCTTTTCGCAGCACGTATACTGTGCTATAAATTCAGGGATGAGGGAATATTATGTTCCCTTTTAGCGGCATATATGCTTTGTGCCCTAAATTGAGAGATAGTACAACAGTTTGGCTTTTACAAGCCAAATGAAAATAAAAAAGTCCCTTTCCGAAATCTACTTTCGGAAAGGGACGAGTTCATTCAAATAAGTTCCCGCGGTTCCACCCTAATCATAATGCATTGCTTCAAACGCAAATGATGCATCATACTCATTTTGATGATAACGGAATCACCGGACCGGATTAGGGCCGCTCAAAGGTAGTTTTCAAATGTTTCCTCATAAAATACTTCCAGCAACTGTATTTCTCTCTGTATGATTTCACATCCTACTCTTCTTCTCAACGCGTTAATTTTATTCTATTTATACGATTAGATATCAAAAAAATATATAACCATTCCTACATGTCAATTCATCATTTATCAGAATATCCATTTTCACTAAAAAATATTTCTGCATCGCTGAACCGTTACCAAAATATTTTCTTACAATCTCTCCTTGCAAGGCTGACTTCATTTTATAACATTGCACTTATTTTTGTCAATAGAATATTTTTACTTCTTTTCCAGTAAATATTCCTCTATTAATTCAGCTGCGGTTTTTACCATTTCCACACAAGGTCTTTTTTTATAATACTGTTCCGTTCTATCCTCTGGTTTTGTTTCCTTATATCCTTCCGGTTTCTTTTCACTTAATCCAAGTAATTCCCTGCACACAATGCTCCCATTTTTTTCTCTAAACTTTTCCGCTAAAAATTGTACTGTATCATAATTATATTTCTTGCCCTCACTATCTTTTCCTTCTGTAGCTCCAGTTTCCATGCCTGCTATCAGAAACATCCCTGAAACTGCTCCACATACTTCACGCATCCTTCCCATTCCTCCACCAAAGGAAGCAGATAATTTTAATGCGGTCTCCTCATCAATTCCATATAAATCACAATATGCTGCAAATACTGATTGTGAACAATTATATCCTTCTCTAAATAATCGTTCTGCCTTTTCCACCCTTGATTTCATCTAAATTTATCTCCTTTCCGTATCATTATGGTAACAGTTCAGCCATGCAGAAACAATTGCTGCAACATGCACATGGGAACTTACTCACTAAGGACATATTATATTGTATAATTGTTTCTATAGGGCAGATGCCAGACATGCATAATTTACCAGCCAAACTGTAATTTTTTTGGTAATAATATACATTTTGGGAAATAATACCTATTCGGGCATACCACAATAGATGTGCTTTGCACTGAAAATAAGGTATGAATGGCATAGCTGAACTGTTACTCATTATAATCAAATGAAAGCAAAGTATCTCTGCCTTGAAAACATCATAGAAACAACCACTCCTGTAACATTGTTTACTATATTCTAAACACACCATCTATACAATAATAGCGGGCATCTATCACTTAAGATTGCCCGCTATCCTATTCTTTCTTACTCTTCTCCATCAATTGGTTCAATTACTTCAGGTGGTGTATCTGTCATAACAGGTGCCGGTACCTGCGTTTTTGCTGCCGGTGGATCTGTTTTCACCGGTGCTGGTGTTTTGGCTGCTGGTGGATCTGTTTTTACTGGTGCTGGTGCCTGCGTTTTGGCTGCTGGCGGGTCAGTCTTTACTGGTGCCTGCGTTTTGGCTGGAGATGTTGTCTTTTCCGGTGGGTCATCCACATCTAACGTTTCCTCTGGACCTGATGTGGCTACTGGTGCCTGTGTTTGTGTTGGTGTCTTTGTATAGACAGGTGTCCTCGTAGTATAAACCCTTTCTGTTGCTGTAGGTACATAAGGAACCGTAGATGGTGCATAGGTTTCCGTTCCCACATTATAACTATCTTGCGGCTGTATGGTCATTATGTCCCCTACAGCTGTTCCATAAATAAATTCCTGCAATGCTTTATTATTTGCTGGAAAATCTAATAATAATACAGATCCTAATACACCTCCACAATACCGCTTTCCATCAGTATATGCATTATCCATCGGTATTCTCATACTTTGAATATCCTGTGCACCAATTGATAATGCAGCTGTAGCATAAGTCAGAATATCTTTTTGATTTAAACTAGTCTTTACATATGGGAATAACTCTGTAACCAGGCCTGCAATCTCTATTGCATTCATCTCTTTTACTTTTTTAAAGATTGCATCGATTACTACCCTCTGACGGTAAGTTCTACCGAAATCATTGGATTCACCATTCCCTGCTGTTTTATATCTGACACGGCAATAGCCCAATGCCTGATCTCCATTTAATACCTGTGTTCCTGCCTTCACACATCTATTCTTCTTCTTAGAAATATAATTGGTAGAATTTAAATACAATGCTTCACTTTCTGTTAATGTAACTTCCACTCCTCCAATTTTATTTATTACTTTTCTAAATGCCTCAAAATTAACCCTGATATAGCCATCTGCTTTTACACCAAAGTTCTGTTCAATGGTTTCTGCAACCAATTCTCCGCCTCCATTGTTGTAGGATGCGTTTAACTTATTATCGCGATATCCCGGAATACTGACATAGCAATCACGCATAAATGATACCATTTTTAAAGTTTTTTCTTCTGTATTCATACTTACAAGAATCATACTGTCAGAGCGTCCACGGCTTTGGTTATACTCACCAATTGCTTCTTCTCCAATTAATAAAACATTTATTACTTTAGCATCTAACTCTAATTGTGCAGATGGTCTTGGTGGCAATGTCTGTTGTGCTTCCAGTTCTTCTTTTGTTAAATCTGTTTCTACACGTTCATTATCCCTATCTCTTACCTGGTTCAATGCCCATGCAACAGTTCCCAGTGAAACTAACAATATAACACCTAATGTCAAGCCAATCCCCATAAATATTTTCTTTCTTTTTGACATCTTAGGCTTATCCTCCTCCCAATAATCATCATAATCTTCGTTTTTGTTATCTGTTACTCGTGCCACAGACTCTGATAAATACGATTCCATCTCTTCTGAATCATCAAAATCAACTTCTTTTCCATCCTCATCGAAATATTTATCCCACGGCTTTTGTTTTGAAGAAAATTCTGGCATTTTCACAAATTCATCATTATTATCATTCTCCTGTTTCTTATCTTCATTTGTAATTTCGTTACTCAAATTAGGAATTTTTAATTCTTCATTATCATTTTGATTATTTTCCTTCATTGTATTTTCCTTTCATTTTTTCTTAATGTCCACATTTTCTCTAACAAAATTTCTTATTCTCTAAAGGGCATTTAAAAATTGCTTGTTATAAGATGTGTGTTACAATCTGTGAGGGATTTGTTTCAAATTCATCAAGTACAGCGGACTGCATTGCATGAATCTGGGGCAAATAATACCTTACTGAACAAAGCCTGTCAGCCCCCTATGGGTATAAATTATGATATGCCCATGGGCACAAAGCAAGGCATGCAGACTGGACAATCAATTTTCAGACATGCTCCAATACATGAGTATACAATCTTTCTACTTTTTTTGCAAACTCTATTGTAGAATATTTTTGTACTTTTTTTCTGGAATTTCTAGCATAATTTGCATGTTCATTTTGGTATAATACTTTTTCTAACCCTTCTCTCATCTCTTTTTGTGTTTCAAAAGTAAACCCGTTATAGCCGTCTTCTAAAATATCCTCTAAACACCTGTCTTTTTTGGCAACTACCGGGAGCCCTGATGCCATAGCCTCAATATAAGTTAAACCTTGTGTTTCGCTGGTGGATGCACTAATAAAAACATCACCCAAATGATAAAACTTTGCAATTTCATCCCATGGCTGCTCACCTAAAAATAATACTCTGTCTCTGCATGTCAGTTTTTCTGCACACTTCTCTAAATCGTCTTTATCTGGTCCATTTCCTACAATAACTATCTTAGCATCTTTATGATTTTCCATAAATTCTGAAATTCCTTCTAAGACTTCTTCTAAATTTTTTTCTTTTGCCAAACGACCTACATATAGAATAACTTTATCATCCTTTTCTATTCCATATTCTTCTCTTATCATTTGTATTTCTTCATTAGAATATTGCTCTTTCTTAAATTTATCTAAATTAATTCCTGTAGGAATTACCTCGATTTCTTTGTAAACACTATATGCCATCAATAAATCTTTTACCTTTTTCGTCGGCACAATTACCGCTTCTACTCCATTGCAGCAAAATTTAGTGTAACTTCGTACAAAAGCTTTTGCTCCCTTATCAAATCCTTTAAATTTTGCAATATAGTGTGTATAATCTTCATATATCGTGTGATAAGTGTGTATAGTTGGCAAATGCAGTTCTTTCGCCATAATTCTTCCAAAAATTCCCAGAGAAAATTCTGTATGTGTATGAATCAAATCCAAATTTAATTTTTTTATAATTCCAGCTAATTTAGGCTGATAAAACATACCAACTCTTCTTTCCGAAACCAGCACACAAGGAAGACTTGGCACACGAAATACATTATATTCATATTCTGGTGCACCTGGTGTTGTTGTCGTGAAAACATATATATTGTGCCCCATCTTCTCTAGCTCTGTTTTTAATGTGAGTACGGACGTAGCTACACCGTTTAATTCCGGATAATATGTTTCCGTAAATAAACCTATATTCATTTTAACCTCCCATGTGATATTTACTACAGCCAGCTTAACAAATAGTGAAAATTTTTCCCTATTCTCTGACCTTTGTTATTTTCCAGCGTAAACACCTATGTTATATTATAGTATTTTTTTTGAGAATGTAAAGTTTTCTTTTTGAAAAGTTTCTTACGTTTTTTTTACTTTTTCAGTTGTCAGCACCTATTTCTTATGCTAAAATAGGGGTTGTTTGCTATATTTAACAATTTTTTCATACTACTTATAAATTTTATGTAAATTTTTGTAATATTTGATGTATTATGCTAATTATTTCATATCAAATACTCAAAACATTACATCAAAGGTTACAGTTTTGCCATACCATTCATACCTTATTTTCGGTGCAGCGCACATCTATTGGGGTATGCCCTTAGCAGGCAAACTCCCACAGACATATTACACAATCATTTCTGCATGGCGAAACGATAACCATCAAACAAATAAAGGAGAGAAATTTTATGATTATTGAACCAAAAGTAAAAGGGTTTATCTGTACAACAGCACATCCTGATGGATGCAGAGAAAACGTCAAACGTCAAATTACATATATTCAGGAAGCAGCCAAAAAAGCTGATTTAACCAATGGAATCCACCCTAAAAAGGTATTGGTATTAGGTGCTTCTACTGGTTATGGGCTGGCCTCTAGAATTGCCGCTGCCTATATTTATGGTGCTGCTACAATTGGTGTTATGTTTGAAAAACCTTCTAATGGAAGGAGAACTGCTACTCCAGGCTGGTATAATACACAGGCTTTTGACGAATTTGCAAAAAAAGATGGCTATTATTCCTATTCTATTAATGGAGATGCTTTTTCTAAGGAAGTAAAAGATCAGACTATTGCACAGATTAAAGAAGATTTAGGTCAGGTAGACATGGTCATTTACAGTCTGGCTGCTCCAAGAAGGACAACTGCGGACGGGACTACTTATTCTTCTGTATTGAAAACTACTTCTTGTGATTTTACGAATAAATCATGGAATCAAAAAGATGATACTGTTATAGAAGCCACTATCACCCCTGCTACACAAGAAGAAGTTACAAATACTGTAAAAGTTATGGGCGGCGAAGATTGGATTGACTGGATATCTGCATTATCCAATGCAGGTGTTTTAGCTGAAAATGCAACTACCATTGCTTATTCTTATATTGGACCTAAACTTACTTATCCTGTATATTTTAATGGTACAATTGGCATGGCAAAAAAACATCTATATGATTCTTCTTTGAAAATTAATGAGCTTTTCAAAGAACAAGGGATAAGAGCTTATATTTCTGTAAACAAAGCCCTTGTTACCCAGGCAAGCTCTGCCATTCCTATTGTTCCTTTGTATTTTACTATTCTTTATAAAGTTATGAAAGAAAAAGGGCTGCATGAAGGGTGCATTGAACAAATCGGACGGCTATTTATGGAAAAATTATCAAAAGATACTCCAAAAACAGATGAGGAAGGACGTATTCGTTTAGATGATTATGAAATGCGTGAAGATGTACAAAAGGCAGTAATGGATATCTGGGATAATGTAACTACTGAAAATTTAAAAGATGTTGCAGATTTAGACGGATATTGGGATGATTTTTATCATATGTTTGGATTTAGATTTGATAATGTTGATTACAGCAGGGATGTTGTATTGGAATAAAATGATAAACGAAAGGGTTCTAGTATGTTTGATTATATAAAATTTGAAAACGATATTGTTCTGCATATGGAAAATTCTTTAAAAAAATGGATGTCAGAATATGATGATATTTATATATTATCACTAGATTGTTCTAACGACATGTATTCTATTGGCACAATTGCAAATACAAACTCGCACTTAAATGAACAGGAAGATTCTTCACCAGAAGATTATTGGTATTATAAATATTGTGAAGAAGAGTGGGATTTATGGGATTCATCGGATAAGGATCTACGTATTGCTTCTAATAAGATTTCCTTGTATATGCGTGAGTATATAGAGAAAATTGATGGAGATGAATTTGTTAATCACCGTGAGAAAATCATAGAAACTTGTAAAAAAGCTCTTATTTGTTTGAAACAATCCATAAATAAAACTTATCCAAACTTGCTATTGACATTTAATATTAGAGAATATCTTGATGAAAACGAACGCATTGAAATCTTCGAAATGTTAAACACCAAAGAGGCTGCAAAGGAGTATTCCGAACATATTGAAGATTTTTGTTAAAGTGTACAGATTGCAGGGATAAATTGGGGACATACTATTTTTCATCTATAATATGTCCCCTTTTCATTACATCAGTTTCTTGAAACAAGATATTTTTAATTATCATTACACGATTAAATGTATTACTAATTATATAATATAGAATTATCCCAAGCCCTAAATCAATTCAATCCCTTCTTAAATGTCCGAATGTATTCCTTAACTATGCCTAAATCATAATGATTCTTTTCCATCAACTGAATAAAATGGGAACCCACAATGCAGCCATCTATGGTATCTTTTACCATTTCTACATCTTTTGCCTCTTTGATTCCAAATCCCATCATAACTGGTATTTTTGAAATCGCCTTTACTTCTTTTAAGTAGTTTACTACATTTTTATGGAATCCTGTTCCTTGTCCTGTAACACCCATGGAGGACACGCAGTATACGAATCCTCTGGCATTTTCTAATATCATTGGTACTCTCTGCTTTGAAACAGGGGATACCAATTGAATTAGGATTGGTGCGTTTTCTTTTGCCAGAAATTCATTTAACTCTCCCTGTTCCTCAAATGGTAAATCTGGAATAATTAATCCATCTATGCCTGATTCTATACATTTATCCACAAATGCTTCTAATCCATAATGATACACTGTATTATAATACATCATGAAAATAATTGGAATCTCACAATCTTTTCTAACCTCTTTTACACAGTCAAATATTTTTCTCACATTAGTTCCATTTAAAATAGAACGATAAGAGGCATCTTGAATCACCGGACCATCTGCAGCCGGATCAGAAAACGGAACACCAAGCTCAATCATATCTGTTCCGGCCTCCTCCTGTGCCTTAATTATATTTTTTGTTGTTTCCATATCCGGAAGTCCTGCTGTCATATATGTAATAAATGCTTTTTGATTTTTTTCTCTTAAATTTGCTAATTTTTCCTCAATTCTGTTCATATGCGTTTCGAGAGTCTTTATTCCCACAGGCAAGTAAGCCTGCTCTACATGCCTCTGGTAAAACGGAAATGCTTGCAATTCCATTTAACGACTCTCTGCGCCTCCTTTCTTTTATACCTTGCCAGCCCTATCTGTTATTTCCATAATCACTTATTTATTCAACAATTCCTTATTTCCTTTCAAGTATTCCTGAATAGTATGACAGTCCTTATCTCCCCTGCCGGACAAACATACAATCATAATCTGGTCTTTTGTCATTTCCTTGGCTTTTTTGAATGTATATGCCAATGCATGTGCACTTTCAATTGCCGGAATAATCCCCTCTAATTTGCACAACTCTAACAATGCTTCCATCGCTTCATCATCTGTAATAGACACATATTCTGCACGTTTGGTGTCTTTCAGATATGCATGTTCCGGTCCCACACCAGGATAATCTAACCCTGCTGAAATAGAGTGTGCCAGTTCAATGTTTCCATCTTCATCCTGAAGTAAATAAGAACGCATACCATGAAGTGTTCCAATTTCCCCTAATGCCATAGCACTGGCATGCTTTCCTGTGTCAATGCCAAGTCCCCCTGCCTCTACACCGATTAATGCTACTTCTTTTTCATCAATAAAATCTGCAAACATTCCGATGGAGTTAGAACCGCCTCCTACACATGCCATAACCACATCAGGAAGCCTTCCTTCCTTTTCTAAAATCTGTTTTTTTGATTCTTTACTAATAATACTTTGGAATTCTTTTACAATCTTAGGATAGGGATATGGTCCTACTGCTGAACCAATTACATAGAAGGTATCCTCCGCCTCTTTTGCCCATATTCTAAGTGCTTCATTTGTAGCATCCTTTAATGTATTACTTCCCGATGTAACGCTTATCACTTCTGCTCCTAACATTTCCATGCGAAGTACATTTAATTCCTGTCGTTTAATGTCTTCTGCCCCCATATAGACTTTACATTCCATATTGAATAATGCTGCACCTGTTGCAGTTGCCACGCCATGCTGTCCTGCACCTGTCTCGGCAATCACTTTTGTTTTTCCCATTCTTTTTGCAAGTAAAATCTGACCAATTACATTATTAATTTTATGTGCACCTGTATGGTTTAAATCTTCCCTTTTCAGATAAATCTTTGTTCCATATTTTTCAGATAATCTTTCTGCAAAATACAAAGGAGTTTCTCTCCCTACATATTCTTTCATATAGTAATCAAATTCTTCCCAAAACTTAGGATCCCTAACTGCTTCTTCATAAGCTTTATCTACTTCATCTAATGTGTTCATCAAAGATTCTGATACATACTGTCCACCAAATTTTCCATAATATTTACTCATTACTTTCACCTTTCTTATCTTTTATTAATTACAAAATTATTTTTCTTACTTTGTCCACAAATTTCTTTATTTTAATCGGATCTTTCCCTACAATACCTTCACTTTCCACACCGGAACTAACATCTACAATGTCAGGCTGTACTTCCAAAATTGCTCTTTCTACATTTTCTGCATTTAAGCCGCCTGCTAACATCAACATTTTATCCTGCTTGTCAAACTGTTTTAGCAAAGTCCAGTCAAATGTTTCTCCATTTCCCGGAATCTTTCCGTCCAAAACATAACCTGCAATGTTAGCATGCGTGTTTAACTTTGCATACTCCGTTCCATCCGATACATTAAATGCTCTCAATATGGGAATTTTTGCTGTTTCCAAAATCTGTTCCTCTAATATACCATGAATTTGGATATAATCAAAACCTGCCTCTTCAATTTCTTTCAATTGCCAGAGTGCAGGACTGACTGTTACAGCCACTTTCTTGATTTCCGGTTTTAAAATCTTTTTAATGGAAACTGCCTGTTCCATTGTAACAAATCTTTTGCTCTTTGGATAGAATAAAATGAATCCAGCAAAATTTACCTGATTTTCATTTAAATATACCGCATCTTCCTCTGTCCGCAAACCACATATTTTAATATAAGGCTGTTTCATGTTCTTTCACCTCTGCATCTTAAATCGCCTTCCACTCTTTTGCAAGTGCTTCCGGATTTTCAGCCTCCATAAATACCCTGCCAATCAGCAATGCATCTACTCTACATTCTTTTAAAAAGGCAATATCTTTTTCCCCCATCACACCACTTTCTGATACAAAAACCGGATGATATTCTTTTTCATTGATATAATCTCTCAATACGTTTTCTAAGGCTTTGGTTGTATTTAAATCAATCACAAAATTTTTTAAATTACGGTTATTCACACCAATAATTTTTGCCTTCAACTGAAGTGCCCTTAACATTTCTTCTTCATCATGGACTTCTAATAATACATCTAATCCCAGTTCATAAGCCAAATCATAAAAACGTTTCATCTCATCGTCATTTAAAATGGCTGCAATTAATAAAATGGCATCTGCCCCAATTACCTTTGCCTCATAAATTTGATATGCATCAATAATAAAATCTTTTCTGATAATCGGAAGATTAGAAATCGCTCTAATCTCTTTTAAATACTCTGCACTTCCCAAAAAATGATCTTCTTCTGTCAGACATGAAATTGCATCTACTGCATTATTATACTGTTCAATGCGGTCTGTCAGTTCTAATTTATTATCAATGACACCAAGACTTGGAGATGCCTTTTTAAATTCGCCAATAATAGATAATCCATCTTTTGCTAATGCCTGATAAAAAGAAATAGAAGTTCTGTCAGAGTCATATGCCATTTTCTTCATATTCTCTTCACTGATTCTTGCTTTGTGTTCCACTAAACGTTTCTTCTTATCTGCTACAATTTCATCTAATATCATATGTTCACTCCTTTACACATTCCCATTTACAAAATTTTCAATCAATCGCTTTCCATGCTGGGTATAAATAGATTCTGGATGAAACTGCAAACCGGCAATTGGATATTCGTTATGTCTGATTGCCATTATTTCTCCATCCTCTGTCTTTGCCAGTACTTTTAGGCAATCTGGTATTGTTTCTTCTAAAACTGCAAGGGAATGGTATCTTGCAATCTTAATTGGAGAAGAAATCCCTTTAAAAATTCCAGTTCCATCATGATGAATAACAGATTGTTTTCCATGCAGTATCTGCTTTGCATAGGATACTGTTGCACCAAAAGCAGCACCAATACATTGATGTCCCAGACAAATGCCAAGTATTGGCTTTTTGCCTGCAAAATGTCTGATAACCTCTAAACAAATGCCTGCTTCTTTGGGACTTTTTGGTCCTGGAGAAATTACAATCCTATCCGGATTCATCTGCTCTATCTCTTCTATCGTTATTTTATCATTACGTACTACTTTTATGTCTGGTTCAAATGTTCCAAAATACTGGTACAAATTGTAAGTAAATGAATCATAGTTGTCGATTAATAAAATCATAAGTGTTCCTCCTCTACCAATGTCTTTGCAAGTGCCATTACTTTATTACAACATTCATTGTATTCCTTTTCTGGTACGGAATCTAATACAATTCCAGCTCCCGCTTGTAAATACACTTGATTTCCCTTTTTAATCATCGTACGAATGGTAATGCAGAAATCCATATTTCCATCAAATGCAAGATACCCTGTTGCACCGCCATATAATCCTCTGCGATTGACTTCTAATTCATCGATAATTTCCATTGCTCTGATTTTCGGTGCACCACTTAATGTACCTGCTGGCAAAAAGGATGCAATCAAATCGATTGGATGTGATTCGCCATGCTTCTTTCCTTCTACCAAAGAAACAATATGCATCACATGAGAGTAATTTTGTACACTCATAAACTGATTGACTTTTACAGTCCCAAATTCTGCAATACGTCCCATATCATTTCTTGCCAGATCAACTAACATTACATGTTCTGCGCGTTCTTTTTCATCTGACAATAAATCTGCTTTTAATATCTCATCTTCTTCTTTGTCTTTTCCTCTTGGCCTTGTTCCGGCAATCGGGCAGGTATAGACATTATTTTCTGTCTGCTTTACTAACATTTCCGGTGAACTTCCAATAATTTCAAACTCTCCAAAATTCAAATAATATAGATATGGTGATGGATTTAATACTCGTAATTCTTCATACAATTCCAAACCATTTCTTTCTGTTTCCACTGTCCACCTCTGCGAAAGTACAGTCTGGAAAATGTGTCCTTCCACAATATATTCTTTGATTTTTTCCACTTTCCTGCTATATTCTTCTAAAGTATCTGACTTCTTTACAATTTTCCCATCATGGTGATACCTGCTTTTCGTATCTTTCACAAAACCATCTAAAGTTTCCTGTAGCATTTCTTTTATCTGTGCCATAGCTTTGGCTCTGCCCTCTTCTGTATCTTCCTCTAAAACAACTCCTGTCATAGTTTCTGCTACATGGTCCATTACAATAAATTCTTTTGTAAACATCAACTGAATATTTTCTATTCCAATTTCATCTGGGTTATTATCCGGCAATTCTTCTGTATAACGAATAAAATCATATCCAAGACTTCCAATTAATCCTCCAATAAATGCAAGTTCTCCATCATCTTTTGTGACATCAAATTCACTGTAATATTCTTTTAAACATTCTAGCGGGTTCCCTTCTCTTATTTCCTCTGTACCATCCCGTTTTTCAATAACCAGACTGTTCCCTTTAGAATACAGAATCTCTGCCGGCTCTTTTCCAAAAATGGAATATCTTCCATTGTTTTTATCATAACTTTCTAATAGAAATCCTGTTTTGTTTCCCACAAAACTTTTATACAATCCTAATGTTGTTTCTTCTACAATACTAACCGTTTTTTTGTACGCTCTATATTTTCGCATACATTCAGCTCCTTTCAAATTTATGATACAAAAAATCCCTAATAGTCTTTGCATCTTACTCTGCGAAAACTATCAGGGACGAATCTGCTCGTGGTGCCACCCAAATTCTATCAATTTATTGGTCAATCTATGTGCATTGCTGAATTTTTCCATTCTGCCCTTGAAAAATTTTTTTATTTACATTTAGAACTCTGGAACTATTTATCCAAAACTAACTAGAAATCCTAAGTAAATAAAAAAATATTTTCCGAAACCGGAAAATATCTGCCACCAATTCTATGATACTCTGTGGATACGGAAATAACAAATGATCTCGATATCCTGTCTCTATAACGCTAGACCTGCGTCGCAAGCTACTGATATCATATTTACATATGACATGTTCGCCTTTGCATCTCATGAACCCATTCCTATCAGATTTCCATATTGGTTTCCACCATTCCCAACTCTCTGTAATGTACCTTCTGAAAGTACTCTCTTCAATCATCGATTTTACATCATGCCAATATTTAATTTTAATCTTTTTCTATTCTATCACTTATGATATAAAATGTCAATTATTTTTTAGAAAAACTGAAAATTAGTGTTACAGTTCAGCCTTGCCATTCATAATTTGCCTCAGTATGCTTTCATAACTTACATAGAACATGAAAAATCGAAACATTTAACAGCATATCCATCTAAAATCCTGCTGTATACAATTGACATCAAATTTGCAATGCTGTTAACAGAAAGGGTATCTAATAAAAACCGTTTTCTGTTCTCATGACAAAAAACGGTTTTTCCATTCTTTCATTACTATTTACTATAAATTAAAATCTCCTGCTGCACTTTCATTTACAACAAAATAAACTTTTCCTTCCTCAGGTTTTACATAAAATGCAATGTCATTTAAATCTTTCTTTGCTTTGCCCCATTCCTTTGTCCAGATTTCTTCTACTTTTGCTTTGTAATCTTCTTCTGAAATGACATCTTCTCTATTACTATACTGCACTACAACTTTTGTATTCACTTTTGCAACAGTTTTCGCAGTAGTTGTTTTCTTCTCAGCAGTTGTCTTTTTAGCTGTTGCTGCCTTCTTAGCTGTTGCTGTTTCTTCCTTTTCTTCTGCCTTCTTAGCTGCTGCTGTTTTCTTAGTTGCTGCTGTTTCTTTCTTTTCTTCTGTCTTCTTAGCTGCTGCTGTTTCTTTCTTTTCTTCTGCCTTTTTAGCTGCTGCTGTTTTATTCTCTTCTGCCTTCTTAGCTGCTGCTGTTGTCTTCTTGGCTGTTGTTTCTTTCTTATCTTCTGTCTTCTTAGCCGCTGCTGTTGTTGTCTTCTTAGCTGCTGTTGTTTTATTCTCTTCTGTCTTCTTAGTTGTTGTTTCTTTTTTGGCTGTCTCTTTCTTTGTTGTTGTTTTCTTGGCAGTTACTGCCTCTGGCTTTACAGCCGCTTCTTTTTCTGCATTCACTGCTGTACTTTTCTTTGTTGTACTCTGTTCCATAATAATTTCCTCCCAAATAACCAATACTCATATTTTGTACAAACTATCAATCACAAATCTGCTTATATCCAGTAGTCGTGAACTGCCCTGTGCAGCCTTAACCTGCCCTCTAAATCCAGCAGGAATTATGACCACCTTATTTCAACACAAAGAATACAAGTACTTTTTTATCTTGTTACTCTTACATGTTCTATATTCATGTTTTTGAAGATTAGATAACATCCTACAATTTTTCGAATACTATATTTTCTTTTTAGAATTTTTCTCATTTCAAATCCATGAAATATATTTTAATTTGATAATACCTCTATTTTCAATCTTTTGCAAGTATTTTTTTTCTTTTTTAATAATTTTTTACTTTTCTTTTTTATAAAAAAGAATTATAATAGATACAATAATGTATGATAGGTAATTGTAATACTATAATTATCTTTTCATAACAAATAAAGAAAGGATGTAATAATATGAAAAAATTTCTTAAGTTTCTGGCAAGTTTAGTTGCTATTGTATCAGTCATTGGCGGTGCATATTATGTTGTAAAAAACTTTATCTTAAAGGATGATGATGACGATTTTGATGAATTTGATGATGACTTTGACGATTTTGATGATGATACCCCTTCTGACAATCGTGGATATGTCACTTTGAATCCTGATGAACCAGAGGCTGATACAGAACAGGAAAAAGCTGACACCAATGAAGCTGATGAAAATGCTGAAGCTGATACAACTGATGAAAAAGAAGAGAATGATTTTATCATTGAAGAATAGTTTCTTCTTTTCCAAAGTATAAGAAAACATAACAAATGTAACAGTTCAGCTATACCATTCATACCTTATTTTTTAGTACGAATCACATCCATTGTGTTATACTCTGACGAATATAATTTGCCAGAATATACATTTTGAGCAAAAAAGTTATGGTATTCATAACATGCTCTATAAAATAACAGATGAGCAATAAATCTGCTCATCTGTTATTTTATTTTGTCAAAATCTTCATCCATTATTTTCTTGATAAATTCTTAGCCATTTCATACATATATTCATCAATACCCTTATTCATGGCTAACGCTTCTTCAATATCATAATCTACAAATTCACCGTTTCTGTATCCTACTACTCTGTTAGATTGTCCTTCACATAACAAATCTACTGCTTTTGCCCCCATCGCTGATGCATACACTCTATCTTTACATGTTGGACTTCCACCACGTTGGATATGCCCAATAATTGTTGCTCTTGTCTCTACACCTGTGGCTTCCTCAATTCTTTTCGCCATTCCATAAGAATCACCAATACCTTCTGCATTGATTATAATGTGATGTTTCTTTCCAAGTTTTTTCTTTGCAAGAATATTATCAATAATTGTCTGCTCATTATAATCATATTTTTCTTTTATTAAAATATCTTCTGCACCATTTGCAATACCACACCATAATGCAATATATCCTGCTTCTCTTCCCATAACTTCAATAATACTGCATCTTTCATGAGATGTGGATGTATCACGTACTTTATCGATTGCTTCCATTGCTGTATTTACAGCTGTATCAAAACCAATTGTATATTCTGTACATGCAATATCAAGGTCGATTGTTCCTGGAAGACCTACTGTATTGATACCTTGCGCTGCAAGTTTCTTTGCACCCTGGAAAGATCCGTCACCACCAATAACAACTAATCCGTCAATGCCATGCTTTCTACAGATTTCTGCACCTTTTTTCTGGTATTCCAATTCTTTAAATTCCAAGCAGCGGGCTGTATAAAGAATGGTTCCGCCCCTTTGGATGGTATCTGCAACACTTTTTGCATCCATGTCAATAATGTCTTCTTCTAACAGACCTGCATAACCTCTCTTAATACCTTTTACTTTTTTTCCTTTGGATAATGCAGTTCTTACAACAGCTCTGATTGCTGCATTCATCCCTGGTGCATCTCCTCCACTTGTTAATACTCCAATTGTATTAATTTCCTTTGACATTTCCTGTACCTCCATTGTATCTTATAATATAAAATAAGTATTTTTTAAAATTGTCTACTGATACTAATATTACCTCTTTTTTCATCTTTTTTCAATACTCTTTTGTATAACTTTTATATTTTCTTTTGAATATAAAGCCTCTAACTGCCCCATTAATTCAGTTTCCAGACTGACGTTTCTATTCATTGGAAGTTTTTTTATTACTTTCTCTTTTCTACAGTAAATACATACTCTGTTATTTCCTTCAAAAGGAAGAAGTGTCCTTAAAAGTCTCTCTTCTTCTCCCATGTACTGTTTCTTGTCTTCAAACTGAATCCAAAGCTCACCTGGTATTGTGGAGAATGGTATGATTTCCTGACAGATTAATTTTGCCGGTTTATCTTCTTCTACATTTACCCGTCCGCGAATCAATACTTTCTGATCTTCTTCTAAATATACACGATATTTATCATAATCTCTTGGAAAAACAATAACCTCCACCGTACCATACAAATCTTCTAATGTAAGAAATGCCATCAAACTGTTAGTACGAGTTGTTTTCACTGTTTTCGCCATAATCATTCCACCTATTACAACACTTTCGCCATCATACAACTTGTTTTCCTTCCCAGAATCCTCTGTTTCTTCATTTAAAAATTCCAAAGACTTATGTGTAATATTTTTTTCTATCAATTCCTGATATTCCTCTAACGGATGTCCGCTAATATAAATGCCAAGAACTTCTTTTTCATAAGCCAATAACTCCTCTCTTGGGAATTCTTCTACATTTGGAAATGGTATTTTGTCCTGTTTCTTTAGCTCTGTATCTTCTGCTGCAAAATCAAATAGTGTCATCTGACCAGTCATAGAATCTTTTTTCTCACGATTGACCTGCTCTAATATCTTATTATAAATTAAAAACTTCTGATTTCTATTTCCTTCCAACCCATCAAGGGCACCGCTTTTGATAAAGCCTTCCATAGATTTTTTATTAATTTCCTTTGTAGACAATCGTTTCATAAAGTCTTTCATATCTTTATATTTTCCATTCATCTCTCGTTCCTGTACAATGGCATCAATAATTGGTTTCCCAATTCCTTTAATGGCAGAAAGACCATATCGAATTTTCTTTTCGATTCCCTGCCCGGTCTGTTCTGTAGACACAGAAAAATTTCCTTCTCCTTCATTTACATCAGGCGGAAGTACATCAATACCCATAACATTTCTGCAGGTCATAATATATTCCGATACTTTTGTGGTATTGCCTAAAACCGATGTCATAAGTGCCGCCATAAATTCCACCGGATAATAACATTTTAGCCATGCTGTCTGATAGGCAACTACTGCATAACAGGCTGCATGGGATTTATTAAATGCATATTTTGCAAAGTCAATCATTTCATCATAAACTTTATTCGCTACCTGCTCTGAAATTCCATTGGCAATACAGCCTTTTACTCCTTCTTTCTCATTGCCATAGACAAAATTCTGGCGCTCCTTTTCCATCACTGCTGCTTTTTTCTTAGACATGGCACGTCGTACTAAATCACTCCTCCCATAGCTGTAACCTGCTAAATCCCTTACAATCTGCATAACCTGTTCCTGATATACAATACAGCCATAGGTTGGTTCTAAGATAGGAATTAATTCCTCACAATCATAGCTTACGCTGTTCTGGTTATTTTTTCCCTGAATGTATTTGGGAATAAAATCCATCGGTCCCGGACGATATAGGGAAATTCCCGCAATGACATCTTCTAAATTCTCTGGTTTCAATTCTTTCATAAAGTTTTTCATACCAGCACTTTCAAGCTGAAACACACCTTCTGTCTTACCGGAACCTATCATATGAAATACATTTGCATCATTATAATCTATATTCTGAATATCTAACTTTTCTTCTTCGCTCCTGTCTTTATTTACCAATCTGACTGCATCCTGTATTACAGTTAAGGTTCGAAGTCCCAAAAAATCCATCTTCAATAAACCCAGTTCCTCTAAAGTTGTCATAGTAAACTGGGTAGTAATTTTGTCATCTGCTGCTTTGGATAATGGCACATATTCATCCACTGATTTTTGGCTGATTACCACTCCTGCTGCATGCATGGAGGTATGTCTTGGCAGCCCTTCTAAACGCATTGCCATATCAATCAAATTTCTGGTCTGCTCATCTTTATGATATAACTCTTTCAGTTCTTTATTCTGTTCTAATGCTTTTCCTATGGTAATTCCCAGCTCTGTAGGTATCATTTTTGCCACACTGTCCACATAACTGTAGGGCAGGTCAAGGACACGTCCCACATCCCGAATAACCATTTTTGCTGCCATTGTTCCAAATGTTACAATCTGTACTACTCTGTCCTTTCCATATTTTTCAACTACATAGTCAATCACCTTTTGTCTTCTCTCATAACAAAAATCAATGTCAATATCAGGCATAGTCAATCGTTCTGGATTTAAGAAACGCTCAAACAGCAAATTGTATTTAATGGGGTCAATATCTGTAATCCTCAAACTATATGCAACAATACTTCCAGCCGCAGAGCCCCTTCCCGGTCCTACCATAATATTATGGTCTTTTGCATATTTGATAAAATCCCACACAATTAAAAAATAATCTACAAAACCCATACTATGAATGGTATCTAACTCATATTGCAGTCTCTGATGCAATTCCTCAGTAGGATTAAGATATCTCTCTTTTAATCCCTCTTTACACAATTTCTGCAGATATTCCCATGCAGTATATCCATCTGGCACATCAAAACGAGGCAGTTTATATTCTCCAAATACAATCTCTACCTTACATCGTTCTGCAATTTTATGTGTATTTTCTAATGCCTCTTTTGCATAAGGAAATAATGTCTCCATTTCTTCCGGAGATTTTAAATAGTACTGTCCTCCATCATAACGCATTCTATTTTCGTCTGTTACTTTTTTCTGTGTTTGAATACATAATAAAATATCATGAGACGCCGCATCTGTATCATAAATATAATGAATATCATTTGTTGCCACCATAGGAATCTTTGTTTCTTCATGCATGCGCAAAAGTCCCTGATTAACTGTCTGCTGTTCTGGTATGCCATGGTCCTGCAATTCAAGATAAAAATGCTCCTCACCAAACATGTTCTGTAGTTTCAGTGCTTCTTTTTTTGCCTCTTCATACAATCCTTTTCTCAAATGGCTTGCAACAATTCCCGCCAGACAAGCACTTAATGCAATAATACCCTCATGATATTTTTCTAATACTTCATAATCTACCCTTGGCTTATAATAAAATCCTTCTGTAAATCCTGCTGATACAATTTTTATTAAATTGGCATATCCCAGATCATTTTCTGCTAACAATACAAGATGATAGTATCTTTCTTCATTACTCCCTAACTCTCTGTCAAACCGTGAATTAGGTGCCACATATACTTCACAGCCAATAATAGGACGAATCCCTGCTTCCTTTGCCTCTTTATAGAAATCTATAACCCCATACATCACACCGTGGTCAGTAATTGCAATACTGTCCATACCAAGCTCCTTTGTTCTTGCAATCAGTTCTTTAATCTTACTAGAACCGTCTAATAAGCTATACTCTGTATGTACATGTAAATGTGTAAAATTCATTTTATATTCCTTTCTAATCTGCTTTTACAAAGCTGCCCACACAAAATAATAAGCAAGCCACTCTCATTTAACACCACAAACTCAAAAAGCAGATTTTATTCATGATTTAAAGCTGCAAAAAGAGCCACTTTTTTAGAAAGTTTACCACTCCCCAAACTGTAGCTCTTTATCTCTAAAACTCTCATTTCCTATATTTATTTTGATTACAGTTTAACCATACAGAAATGGTTGTACAATCTGCACATAAAAATGTACTTACTAAGTGCAGATTGTACAATCATTTCTATAGGGCAGACACCTGTCATAAATAATTTTTCAGCGAATTAATAGCTTTTCTGATACAATATATTCCCAAAAACGATACCCATCCGGATATATGGGTGTGCTTTGCACTGGAATATGATATACGAATGATATGGATGAACGATTAACTTATTGGGGACTATTCAAATACTCCTCAATTTTTTTCATGGCAGCTTCTTCATCTGATCCTTGTATGGTCACTTCTACTTCTTCTCCTGCTGCAATGCCCAGACTCATCATCCCCATAATACTTTTTGCATTTACCTGCTTATTCTCACACTGGATGTGAATATTACTCTCAAACTGGCTTGCTACCTGTACTAATAGTGCCACCGGTCTTGCTTCTAATCCTGATGGAATTGTAATTGTCATTTTTTTTGTAATCATATTATTCTTCCTCCTTCTGTTCGCGTATACAATCAGCCAACATACTTAATTTTCTCAATCTATGGTTAACTCCTGATTTACCTATGGCGGGATTCAACATAGCACCCAGCTCTTTTAAGGATGCATCCGGCTGTTCAATCCGAAGTTCTGCAATTTCTCTCAACCCTTTTGTTAAATCCCCAAATCCAACTGTATTTTTAATATATATAATATCATCAATTTGCTTTGTTGCTGCTATGACTGTCTTATTAATATTGGCAGTTTCACAATTTACCTGTCGATTGATCGAGTTTCTCATTTCTTTCAAAATTCGAACATTCTCCAAATTCATAAGAGCCACATGTGCCTCCATAACATTCAGTATATCGACAATCTGTGTGCCATCTTTAATATAGACCACATAATATTTTTTTCTTACTACAATCTTAGCATCAATCTGAAAAGAATGTATGACTTCCTGCAACTGTCTTGCTTTCTCCTCTGTCTGGACTACAATTTCAAAATGATATGTCTTTTCAGGTGCACTAATAGAACCTGATGCCAGAAAAGCACCTCTGATAAAAGCCCTCTTACAGCAAACATTCTGCATCACCAAATGCTGTCTTCCTATTTCCTCCTGATGGAGTTTCCCATTAGTATCCAACAATTTGACAGTTTCTAAAATTTGTTTTACAATCTCTCTTTCTCTTATTATCATTTCATAAGTGCTGCTTTTTTCTAAATTGGGATTTCGTTTTACTGCCAATTGCATTGGTGCATGAAAAGTCTCTTTTGCAAGTAAGAAAAATTTCCTTGCTACCAGTAAATTTTCTGTACGAATCTGTAATAAATAACGCTTTTGACCACGAAAACGCTTTCCCTCTTTTATCCGCCCGCATATATTAATGATTGCTGCCATTTCTGCAATCTGACAGTGTCTTGCAGGCACCATCTGATTAGACAGTTCTTCTTTTACCTCTCTTGAAAATGACACAATATTTCAACCTTTCCTGAATACGAAAACTTGTTTAAAAATAAAGACAGTTCTTTTTATATCTATCCTTTTTCCACATCTCTATGTTCCACTTTTATTCCATATTCGTTTTTTGCCAACCTTTCTGAAATAGCATTCGCTAAGGTAACAGATCGATGTTTTCCGCCTGTACATCCTATACTGACAACAAGCTGATTCTTTCCTTCTATAATATAATTTGGAATCAAAAATTTCAGCATGTCCTCCAATTTATCCAGAAATACAGAAGTTTCTTTACAATTCATCACATATTCATAGACTTCCTTATCATTTCCGCTTTTTCTCTTTAATTCTGGAATATAATAAGGATTGGGCAGAAAACGAACATCAAATACCAAGTCTGAATCTAATGGGATTCCGTACTTGAAGCCAAAAGATAAAATTGTAATAAAAAAGTTCTGTCCCCTTTCATTGTCTACAAATATCTTATCAATTTCTGCTTTTAGTTCCCGCACAAGCAAATGCCCTGTATCAATGTAGTAATCTGCCCTTTTTTTTAAAAATCCTAACCTGCTCCGTTCCAGTTCTATTCCTTCTTCTACACGTCCAACTCCCGCAAGAGGATGTGTTCTTCTGGTTTCCTTATATCTTTTTACCAATGTTTCTGTATTTGAATCAAGAAATAAAATTTCCAATTGATATCCCTGCATTTTTAAGTTGTCCAGTGTTTTCTCCAATTCATTTAAACTTTCTCCGCTTCGAATGTCGATACCCAGTGCTGCTTTATTAAAATGCTTTGCATCTCCTAATGCCAACTGGGAAAGTTTAGGTATCAGCTGTATAGGAAGATTATCTACACAAAAATATCCTGCATCTTCTAACATTTTCAACACAGTACTTTTGCCTGCTCCTGACATTCCTGTTACAATAACAAAACGCATCGCCGCCCTCCTCCTTTTTGAAATCTTAGGTAACAAACTCCTGCATGCAGATAACGCTGCTATTTCTACATGGACAAATTGTAACTCTAAAATTCTCCTATCATGCGTACTTCGGGTTCTAAATGTACTCCGCTCTTTTCATAAACAATCCGGTCAACTTCTTTCATTAGTGTTTTTACATCTGCCGCTGTTGCTTTACCTGCATTGACAACAAATCCACAATGCTTTTCTGATACCATAGCATCACCAACTCTGTAGCCTTTTAATCCGGCATCCATAATTAATTTCCCTGCAAAGTAACCTTCCGGACGTTTAAAAGTACTTCCTGCACTTGGGTATTCTAATGGCTGTTTCTCTCTCCTTTTTTGATTCAGCTCTTTCATTTTATCATATATTTCTGTCTGGTTTCCTTTTTCAAAAATAAAAGATGCTTCTAGTACAATATATGATTTTTTTTGAATAATACTACTCCTGTAACCAAGTTCTAACTGTTCTTTTTTTAATGTAACAATATTTCCATTACCATCTAACAATACAGATTGCTCAATACAGTCCTTCATTTCGCCGCCATAAGCACCAGCATTCATTGTAACTGCACCACCTAAGGTTCCCGGTATTCCTGATGCAAATTCAAATCCTGTACAGGATTGTTTCGCTGCCTCATTCGCAAGTGCAGATAACAACACCCCTGCACCCGCTGTAAAGTGCATATGATTGTCATCTTTTTTTTCAAGTGTGATACCTTGATAGTTTTTATATAGCTGGATCATTACACCACGATATCCTTTATCACCAACTAATAAATTACTTCCGTTTCCCATAATATAAAATGGCATGTGATACTCCCTGCACAACCGAATAACTGACTGTACTTCTTCTTTATTAGAAGGCATAAGAAAATAATCTGCCGGACCTCCGATTTTAAATGTTGTATGCTTCGAAAGCAATTCGCCTTTATGTATCTTATCTTTTGTCATCAATTGATATAATTGCTCCTCAAATTTATTATTCATACAAACTCCTTACCTTTTTCAAATTATGTTACAGTTATCTTTCTATACTATAAAATTATGGAATTTTTCATAATCTTATAGTATAGAACACCGCTGCACACTACTGTAATACCATTTTTGCACATCCAAAAATACCAGCATCATTTCCTAGCTGCGCCAATTTAAACTCTTTATTCTGTAATGCAAACATTACATTTTTTTCATAATTTTGTTTGATTCTTGTTGTTAAAATCTCGCCAGCTTTAGAAACACCACCTCCAATCACAAATACTTCAGGATCTATTACTGCTGCAATATGGGAAGTTGCAATTCCCAAATATTTCGCAAGCTGATCTACCAAGTCATTTGCAAGTTCATCTCCTTCTTTTGCTGCATCAAAAATAGCCTTTGCAGATAAATACTGTAACTCTCTTAATTTAGACGGCTTATCAGAAATAAGCAATAAACGTTTTGCTTCTTTTACAATACCTGTTGCAGATGCAAACTGTTCTAAACATCCCTGTTTTCCACAACCACAAGTATCTTCTTCTTCATAGTTAACCGTAATATGTCCGATTTCTCCTGCTGCACCCTTGCTTCCTGTTAAAATCTTTCCATTTAAAATGATACCCCCGCCAACTCCTGTTCCAAGTGTAATCATTACCATGTTTTTATGGCCTTTTCCACCGCCCTGCCACATTTCACCTAATGCTGCTACATTCGCATCGTTTCCTACTTTGACATTTTCAATCCCTGTTAACTTTGTCACTTCTTCCGCTACATTGAAAATACCCCAGCCCAGATTCACACACTTTAATACCGTTCCATCTTCTGTGATTGGTCCAGGAATCCCTATCCCTATACCAATCACATTGCTTTTGTCTATTTTTTTCTCTTTTAATTTTTCCAAAATTGTCTTTGCAATATCACCTAAAATATATCCGCCTCCTTCGTCTTTTCTTGTTCCAATTTCCCATTTATCTAATATTTTTCCGTTTTCTGTAAACACTCCCAGCTTTACTGTTGTTCCTCCTACATCAACACCTACACAAATTTTTTCCATTTTTTTATCCTCCATAATTTAAATAGTCATAATTTTCACTTCATAATCTGTATCCTTTTTTGCACCAAACCTGTCAAGCACAAACCTGCCGCATTTGATAGGTTTGATGCAAAGGGAAAAGATGTATATCTGCATGTTTTTCTTCTATTTTTCTCATTCTTTATTCATCAAATTATTCGTGACACGATTATATAATTCTTGTGCTGCATTATATCCCATCTTCTTCTGACGATAGTTAACCGCTGCTGCTTCACAAATTACTGCTAAATTTCTACCTGGGCGAATCGGAATAGAATGACATACAACTTTATTTCCCAAAAACTCTGTATATTGCTCTTCTAATCCCAACCTGTCATACTCTTTTTCCTTACTCCATTCTTCTAATTTAATAACCAAATCAATTGACTGGGTATCCTTTACACTTTCTACACCAAATAACGTCTTTACATCTATAATTCCAATGCCTCGTAATTCAATAAAATGTCTGGTGATATCTGGTGCTGTTCCCAGCAATGTAGCATCACTTACTTTTTTGATTTCCACAACATCATCGCTTACAAGACGATGTCCTCTCTTAATTAGTTCCAATGCTGCTTCACTTTTTCCGATACCGCTTTCTCCCATAATCAGAAGACCTTCACCATACACATCCACCAACACTCCATGTATAGAAATCCTTGGTGCCAGTTCTACGTTCAGCCATCGAATCACTTCTGCCGTAAATGCAGATGTTGTTTTTGCCGAACGAAGCAATGGCACACCATATTGGGTTGACAATTCCAATAACCTTTCATTGATATGCAGGTTTCTGCAGAATACAATACATGGCACTTTACATTCTAAAATTTTATGCATTTTTTCCAATGCCTCTTCTTCTTCAAATTGTGAAAGATAGGTATTTTCCACATGTCCAATAATCTGAATACGGCTTGAATCAAAATAATCAAAAAATCCTGCCAGTTGCAGTGCTGGACGGTTTACATCACTTTGTTTAATCATAATTTCATTGATGTTGACTTCTGGTGTACAATTTTCTAATCCCATTTCCTCTATTACTTTTGTCAATGCTACTGAATACATCTCTTATCACGTACCTTTCTCTCCGTCTGCCATATATCAAAATCTTAGAAACAACAGACACATTTGATTTATATTCTATCATAACTATTTCCACTTCGCAAGAGAAAGCCTTTCGAGTTTATACATTTAATGTTACTATTGAGCTATGTCATTCACACCTTATTTTCCAGTACAAATCATATCCACTGCAGTATACTTCTATTGGATAAAGTATGCCAGCCCGAATAGCCATGAATTCCAGTATGCTCAACCAGATGTACTCAGATGAATATCATTTGCCAGAATATACAAAAGAACTATCTGCTCTCACAGTAAAGTCCATGTAAACTACTTGTTTTTATGAAAAAATTCATATACTTTTTCTGCTGCTGCACGATTCATGGATGGCACATTTGCAATTTCTTTCTGCTCTGCTGCCTTTAATTTTTCTAGTGATTTAAAATATTTCATTAGTGCCTTTCTTCGTACTTCTCCAATTCCCGGAATGTCATCTAATATAGAGTGTATTTGTGTCTTTCCTCTAAGACTTCTATGATATTCTATGGCAAAACGGTGGGTTTCATCCTGAATTCTTGTTACCAAATGAAATCCCTCGCTATGAGTATCAATGGGAATTTCCCTATTTTCAAAATAAACTCCCCTTGTTCTATGGTTATCATCTTTTACCATACCACAAACCGCAATATCAAGTTTTAACTTCTCTAATACTTTCTTTGCTATATTTACCTGCCCTTTTCCACCATCCATTAGAATCAAATCTGGAAATCTTGTAAATTTTCCCATAGGATTGTTCTCTTCTAATTCCTTTAATCCATGCAGGAAACGTCTGGTTAAAACTTCTTCCATACTAGCATAATCATCCGGACCATTAACAGACTTAATTTTAAACTTACGGTAATCATTTCTTTTTGGTTTTCCATTTTCAAATACTACCATAGAACCCACTGACTGGAATCCGCTGATATTAGAAATATCATAGGATTCAATTCTTTCGATTTTTTCCATTCCAATCCATGATGCCAGTTCATTTACCGCACCTTTTGTACGTTTCTCTTCTATCTTTAAGCGTTCAGAATCTTTTTGCAATACCAGCGAAGCATTTTTTTCTGCCAGCTCCACTAATCTTTCTTTTTTTCCTCTCTGTGGAACTAAAATACTAACCTTCTGCCCCCTTAATCTACCAAGCCATTCTTCTAACATTGCCTGCTCTTCTATTTCCATCTGCAGAAAAATCTCTCTTGGTATATACGGTGTTCCTCCATAAAACTGTTTTATGAAAGCAGTAATCAAATCATGTTTTTCTTCTTTTTCCACATCTGTGTAGTGAAAATGCTCTCTTCCAATTAAACGCCCATTCCGAATAAAAAATACCTGTACAACTGCTTCTTCTTTTGCTTTTGCAATTGCAATTACATCTCTATCTTCCATCTGGGAATCTGTAATCTTTTGTTTTTGGCTGATATGCTTTACACTGTTTAATAAATCCCTGTATTCTGCTGCTTCTTCGTATGCCAGTTCCTCTGCTGCCTTCTGCATTTTTTGTTCTAACATTTCTACTACACCAGAATATTCTCCATCTAAAAACCTAAGCGCCTTATCGAAATTTTTTCGATATGATTCCTTGCTAATATATCCCTGACAAGGACCGCTGCACTGTTTGATATGATAATACAGACATGCTCTGTCCTTTCCGATATCCCTTGGCAGATTACGGTTACATGTTCTAATATGAAATAGTTTTCTCACTAGTTCTAATGTTTCTTTTACTGCCACTCCCCCTGTATAAGGACCATAATATTTTGCCTTGTCAGAGCCATCTTTCTTCTTTGCCTTTGTCATATTTCTCACAAATAAAAGACGTGGATATTCTTCGCCTGTTGTCGCCTTAATATATGGATATGTTTTATCATCCTTCAACATTGTATTGTATCTTGGCGCATGTTCTTTAATTAAATTGCACTCTAATACAAGTGCTTCTATTTCAGAGTCTGTGACAATATATTCAAAATATGCGATTCTGGATATCATTTTTTCTATTTTGGGTGTGACAGTTCTACCTGCCTGAAAATATTGGCGCACCCTGTTTTTCAAACTGACTGCCTTTCCCACATAAATAATTTCATCTTTTTTATCATGCATAATATAAACCCCCGGCTTAGCAGGCAGCTTTTTCAATTCTTCTTCTAAATCAAACATTGTCCTCTCCCCTTTACATTTATTATGAAAGAAAAGCCAATAAAGCAAAGCATTGTACTTTATCGGCCCTTCCATGTGTTTTATTCCTCTATTTTCTCTCTTTTTAGAATTTTAGAAAATTTTTCATATGCACTTTCCTCTTCTTCTTGTTCCTTCTTTTCTTTCTCTACCTTTTCAGGTTCGGGGATGCCTTTTACTTCACGATAAATTTTCATAAATTCTTTTCCTGTAATGGTCTCTTTCTCAAATAGAAACTCCGCAATCTTATCTAGTACTTCCCGATTTTCCGTAAGCAGTACTTCAGCTTTATCATAACATTCTTTTAAAATACGCATTACCTCATGGTCAATCTCTGCTGCTGTTGCATCACCACAGTTTCTCACAGGTCTTCCGTCCAAATATCTGTTTTCAATAGATTCCAATCCCATCAACCCGAACTTTTCACTCATACCATACTGTGTCACCATAGCTCTTGCCAGATTGGTTGCTTTTTCAATATCATTAGACGCACCTGTAGTAACGGAATGGAATACTACCTGTTCTGCTGCTCTCCCGCCAAATAATGTAACAATTCTTGTAATAAGTTCTTCTTTACTCATCAGATATTTTTCTTCCTCAGGCACCTGCATTACATATCCTAGAGAACCCATTGTTCTTGGCACAATAGTAATCTTCTGCACAGGCTCTGCATTTTTTTCTAATGCAGTAATCAGTGCATGACCAACTTCATGATAAGCAACGACTCTCTTTTCATCCTTCCCAAGAATTCTATCTTTCTTTTCTTTACCAGCAATGACTACTTCTACTGCTTCAAACAAATCTGCCTGTGAAACTGCCACACGTTTATCTTTCACTGCCATAATAGCGGCTTCATTAATCATATTTGCTAAATCGGAACCAACTGCACCTGATGTTGCAAGGGCAATTGCATCTAAATCTACTGTCTCATCCATACGTACATTCTTTGCATGAACTTTCAGAACATCCACCCGCCCTTTTAAATCCGGCTTATCTACGATAACACGGCGGTCAAAACGTCCTGGTCGTAATAGTGCCTTGTCTAATACTTCCGGCCTGTTTGTTGCTGCAAGTACAACCAGCCCTTTTGATGTATCAAAACCATCCATTTCTGATAATAGCTGATTCAATGTCTGCTCACGCTCGTCATTTCCACTGCCATGACCATCACGGCTCTTACCAATGGCATCTACTTCATCAATAAAAATAATACAAGGTGCCATCTGCTGTGCCTGTTTGAATAAATCCCTGACACGGGAGGCACCCACACCAACAAACATTTCTACAAAATCAGAACCTGACAAAGAAAAAAATGGTACTTTTGCCTCTCCTGCCACTGCCTTTGCAAGTAATGTCTTACCTGTTCCCGGAGGTCCTACTAATAGGGCTCCTTTTGGAAGTTTTGCTCCAATTGCAGTATATTTTTTAGGATTATGAAGAAAATCTACCATTTCTGTCAAAGACTCTTTTGCCTCCTCTTGTCCTGCAACATCCCTAAATGTAACCCCTGTTTCTTTCTCCACATAAACTTTAGCATTACTCTTTCCGACCCCCATCATTCCACCGCCGTTTTTGGATATGCTCCGCATAAGAAGCCACATAACACCCCAGATTAAAACAAATGGTAAAATCCATGCAACAAAGAAATCAATAATACTTGTACCTGTATCCTGTATCTCTGCCTTGAATTCTACACCTGCCTTATTGAGCCGTTCTGCCAGATTACTATCTCCAACATAGCCTGTATAATAGGTAATTTTATAATAAGAACTTTCCTGCACTTTTGGAAGAAATGTAATCTTATTGTTTCGCAGTTCTACACTTTGAATCTGCCCCTTATCCAACATATCTAAAAATTCATCATATGTCTTCTCAATATTTGTTTTCTGTTTTAATTGGTCGGCAACATAAGAATACATGCAAAACATACACACTGCACTAATAATACATATTATCATCATAATGCGGTTTGTATTGTTTTTATTCCCATTCGTCCCTTTCTTTTTATTATTATTGTCCATTCTTTCCTCCTCGATTGTATAAATTACAAGGTCAATTATAATAGTAGTTTGCCCGAAAATCAACAATTAAGCTATTATTTCACAAAAAAGTCTCATTTTATTAAAAAACCTTTCCTCTTTTCTTTTATTACTACTGGATTTTCCTTCAATTTTAGGGTATAATAGATTAGTTATTTTTTGATATAAATTTGTGTAATGTCTATTTTACACACAGAAATTCTAAATAGAAAACGATTGATAAAATTCAAAGGAGGATACACAATAATGGCTGTAAAATATGTATTTGTAACTGGTGGAGTTGTTTCAGGATTAGGAAAAGGAATTACTGCTGCGTCATTAGGACGTCTTCTTAAAATGCGCGGTTACAGTGTGACAATGCAGAAATTTGATCCTTATATCAATGTAGATCCAGGTACAATGAATCCTATTCAGCATGGTGAAGTTTTTGTTACAGATGATGGGGCAGAAACTGATTTGGATTTGGGGCATTACGAACGTTTTATTGATGAGAATTTAACAAAACGATCTAATGTTACAACTGGTAAGGTGTATTGGTCTGTATTATCAAAAGAACGCCGTGGAGATTTTGGAGGAGGCACTGTCCAGGTGATTCCACATATTACAAATGAAATCAAAGAACGTTTTTACCGCAATGACGGCTGCTCTGATACCCAGATTGCTATTATTGAAGTAGGTGGAACAGTTGGTGATATCGAAAGCCAGCCTTTTTTAGAATCCATACGTCAATTTCAGCATGATGTTGGCAGAGAAAATGCAATTTTAATTCATGTTACTTTGATTCCTTATCTGAAAGCCTCTCAGGAAATAAAAACCAAACCTACACAGGCAAGCGTAAAAGAATTACAGGGTATGGGCATCCAGCCTGACATCATCGTATGCCGCACAGAAATACCTCTTGATAGCAGCATCAAAGATAAGATTGCTTTATTCTGTAATGTACCAAAGCAACATGTATTACAGAATCTTGATGTAGAAACATTATATGAAGCACCACTTGCAATGGAAAAAGAACACTTGGCAGATGTGGTGTGTTCTTGTCTGAAACTAGACTGCCCTGAACCAGATTTAAAGGAATGGCAGGATATGGTGCATGCCTTGAAATATCCTGAAAAAGAAGTTAGCATTGCATTAGTTGGTAAATATATTGCTCTTCATGATGCTTATATCAGCGTTGTGGAGGCATTGAAACATGGAGCAGTTGCACATAATGCCAGCGTTAATATTAAATGGATTCTATCTGAAGATTTAACAGATGATAATGCAGATGAATTGTTAGGGGATGTTTCTGGTATTATTGTTCCAGGAGGATTTGGAAGCCGTGGTATGGACGGTAAAATTACAGCCATTAAATATGCTCGTGAAAAGAATGTTCCATTTCTCGGATTATGTGTTGGTATGCAGCTTGCTATTGTAGAATTTGCAAGAAATGTACTTGGTTTTGCAGATGCACATAGTGTAGAATTAGATCCTGGCACTACTCACCCTGTGATTCACTTAATGCCAGAGCAGGATGGTATAGAAGATCTGGGTGGTACCTTAAGACTTGGTGCCTATCCCTGTGTTCTTTCTGAAAACAGTAAGGCTTATAAACTTTATGGACAAAAGGAGATTCAGGAACGTCACAGACACCGCTATGAAGTAAATAACTATTATAGGGATGATTTAATCAAAGGCGGTTTGACTTTATCCGGTCTGTCTCCTGACGGACGTATTGTTGAAATGATGGAATTAGATTCTCATCCTTGGTTTATTGCAACACAGGCACATCCTGAATTTAAATCAAGACCAAACAGACCACACCCGCTGTTCAAAGGATTTATTGGTGCAGCATTAGAGCGCGCTTGAAAATTGCCTGTTACAAGATGTGCATCACAATTTGTGGGGGGATTTGGTCCAAATTTATGAGTTGCAGCGAGCTGCATGGAATGAATTTGGGACAATGAATTTTCAAACAGGCTTGTGCATGAGAATAAAAAGATAAAAGAGTAGAAAGGATTTTTCTTTCTACTCTTTTATCTTTTCTATTAAAACAATGATTGCTCCTAATATAATAAACATGTCCCCCAGATTAAATATAATTTGTTTTAGTTTTTTCCAGCCAATATTAAAACGAAAATAATCAACTACATAGCCGCGCTCCATTCTGTCATATACATTACTGGCACTTCCTCCTAGCAATAATGCCATACCAAAACAATATAACATACTTTTTTTCCGAACCAGAACGAATGTAAATGCTACAATAATACCTCCCAATATCAATTCCGAAATTCTCCTGATTGTGTTTGGTTTTCTCTCACCGAAATTAAGCACCGCTCCAAAATTATGGCTCTTGTCTATAATGATTTTATTGTGAAACACTTTTTCCTGCAATTCTTTTGCCTTTATCGATGCCCCCCTACCTTGCTCAATCTGATGTTTGATGAATAAATCCAAAAATAATATTATCCCTGCTAAGGCTATGAAAAACATGTATTTCCCCCTTTCTACTGTGGCAGTGAATTTTTAAACACGCTCTAATGCGGATTTACTTCCCTTTTTCTTCTTTAACATGCATCAAAATCTTATAACATTCTTCTAACTTTTCTTTTGAAAAAGTTTCCTGATAACGAATATCTAATATACTTTTTGTTTCATGATGGCTGTTATAAAACCAGTTTGAGGCTTCTTCTATCTGCCCATTCTCCATATAAAACATGCCTATTTCATAACATGCTTCTGATGAGGGTTCTGTTACAATATCTTTCATCGCATATTGAAAGAATGACACTATATTTTTCTCCAAACGAAATACATGTGCCAGAACACAAGCTGCTTCTTTGATTTCATCTATACTTCTTTTGTTATCTTCTATAGAAGCTAAAAAGAAGCCTTTTGCTTCAATAAAATCTTCAGTGCCCCCGGCAATGAATAGTTCTCTGGCATACATATTATGAAGATGCTTATTCAGATATGTTCCATTCTGAAACATTTTCTGAAACAGAGAAAAATCACGTTTTCCATGATTACCAGTCGGCATATGCTGAATTTCTATCTCACTGTCATATATGACTGGTTCTAGACGTACCATTTCATGAATGGGATTTTGCCATATAAAATTTCTCTGGCGTTTATATAATTTAGGTCTGTATTCCCTGTCAAAATTATATGTAGTGTTATATTGTTTTTGATTGCAGTACAACATCTGTACAATTTCAATTTCCGGTAGCAAAACCTGCTTTAATTGGAGAAATTTTTTCTGGTTTCCCTTATCAATTATTTCATCCGCATCTGCACAGTAAATATACTCTTTTGTGGCTTTTGAAAAAGAAAAATTTCTTGCTTTTGAAAAATCATCTTCCCATTTATAATCATAAATCTGATCTGTATAATTTTTTGCAATTTCTTTTGTTTTATCCGTAGAACCTGTATCTACAATAATAAATTCATCTGCAATCTCTTTTAAGCTGTCTAGACATCTGGCAAGTACCAGTTCTTCATTTTTTACAATCATACATACACTTATTGTAATCATAATTTACACCAAATCCATCAACCACAAGCATGCTTGCATTTGATAAACGCAAACACAAAAGCTGAAAAATGTGTTTGCATATTTTCCCTTTCTTTAATTTTACTATATGAATAACCATAGCTGTTATAATTGATACAAGTGTTAGCCTTTCTACATTACTAGAGCGTGTTTGAAAATTGCTTGTTACAAGATGTGCGCGTCACAATTTGTGGGGGATTTGTTCCAAATTTATGAGTTGTAGCGGGCTGCATCGATTAAATTTGGATCAAATGGCACACAAAGTGGGGCGTGCAGATTGCAGCAATGAATTTTCAAACACGCTCTAAAGCATAACATACATGCAGCTAATTACAACAGCTATTCTTTTTTACCTTCCCTTTCAATCAGTTATGCCCAAAAGATGCTTTTTGACGCAGCAACTGGTCTAATACCGCTTTATATACAATAACAATGTGTGCATCAATATAACAAAACTTATTTACTACAAATTCATAAGTTTTATACAAAAAGCAGACACTCATCGCTGCTATTGCAGCTATAGTAACAATTGGCAGTAATCCCTGTATTATAATAAATGCCACTGATAGAAAATAAAAAACCACCGCAAAACTATAGCTCTTGTTAATCCCCAGCGACTCACACATAGCACCCAATAAACGTTCTAATCTCTCCTGCAAATCAGCAACTTCATTTTCTTTCAGTTTTTCATATATATCATTATAGATTTCTTCATTTTGCAGTTCTCTATTATCATATTTTTTTTCTTCTATTAATTTTTGATAACAGCGAAAATATTTATGGTAACTATATTCTCCAAGCTCCTTGCTGATAAGCTTTCTAAATATACTTGACATACAAATTCACCAACCTTTCCCATATATGTGCGAGTGTTTTATACACATACTGACAGATAGGAACGTCTTTCCTTTACACATCAGCCTATACTTTTATACCCATATAAACAAATCAGAATACTAATCTTCACACATATTTCTGCTGTTATATTTTCTTTCGCTTTTTATTATTCATTTTATACCACTATATTATGCAAACTCTTTAAGTTTTGCACAATGATTTTTCGCATTTTTTTAGATTTTGTTTTACAAAATTGTAGCTATTCCGAAAATACCATTCACAAAATGCCAGAATTCCATATCCACTAAAACAAAATACTTTGACTGGTCATTTTTGTTCATAATGCTGTTACCAGCTATGAATCCATATGTGCAAATGGTACTTTATGAGCAAGCTCCCATGTACAATCTACATATGACTTCGCACCTTCTGAACAGTTGCACAAAATTTTCATAAATGTTCACATACTTGTCATATTTTCCTCATATATGTCTGATACAATTTAAATATAAGATAACAGAAACCAATCACTGAACGGTTCAAAAGATTTCATTATTGCTAATAAGACATTTTTTCATAAACAACCCTGGTAAATCCCCTTTTACCAGGGTCTCCTCTTATATTTCAGTTCTTTTCATTTGTTCCACCTGTGTAAGCAATTCCAATGCTTCCTCATACTGAAAACTCTGTATCATTTTTGACATATGCAGCAATTTTTCCCTAATTTCACCTTTACTTCCTTTTAATAAATGTTCTGACATTTCTTCTAAATAATTGAACTCATAACATTCCAAATAATACTTCAGTTCATTTAATACATAAAAAAATTCTTCCCCTGCCATAGGTTGGTATGCATCTTCTGCATAGCCATGCAGTGCATCATATTCTTTCATTGCCAGTTCCAGCTGGCTGCTAAATTCCTCCATTCTTTTTATATAATCATCTATCTTTTCATTTACAGTATCTACATCATTATTTCCAGCTGCTAATTCCAGCTGATTAGAACGAGCAGATAATTCCTTTGCCCCGATATTTACTAATACACCTTTCATACTATGAAATGCAATCTTCATAGATGACACTTGTGTCTGGGCATCATTTAACATCTTTAGCCTTTTTGTTGTAAGTTGTATATTTCCCACAGATGCCTTTAACACTTTTATATAATTCTCTGTATTATATCCAATATGCTTCAATCCCATAGGAATATTTAATGATTTTACACTAGAGAAAATGCGGTTAATTTCTGACAACTCATCCTTACTATTTTCCTTTGGTGCCTCTATCACAGTATTATGTGCTTTCTCATCCTCTAATTTTTCAAGAGGCATCCATCTTTTCAAAATTTTTATCACACCTGTCCGCTCCATCGGCTTTGACATCACATCATCTACACCTGCTGCTTCAAAATCATGCTTCATATCCTGTGTTACATTTGCAGATAATGCCACAATAATCGGACGTTTCACTTTTGCCAGCTTACGTATTTCCTGTGTTGCCTCAATTCCGTTCATTTCCGGCATCAGATAATCCATAAAAATAATATCATAATCCGTTCTTTTTGCTTTCTCTATTGCAATTTTTCCGGAAACTGCTTCTTCTGTTTCAATGTTAAATTGATTAAGCATACTAACAACAACTAAAACATTTACTTCATTATCATCTACCACCAATGCTTTTACTCCGTGAGTTTTAAATATCTCTTCTGCCATGCTATCATACTCCTATCATTTTTCTGACACACAAACCATAGCATCCTTGTCATAAACAGTTTTTGTATCAAGCCTTTCACTCTTTACAAGCTCACTTGTATTTTTTTATTACTCTTCTTTCATATAAGTTTCCAAAAATACATCTTCTGGTATTGGTTTTCCATATAAATATCCCTGATATCTATCTGTATTTAAAAACATTAAAAATTCCATCTGCTGTCTGGTTTCTACACCTTCCACAATAATCTGCATGTCCATACTATGTGCCAGTTCTGCAATAGCACTTAATAAACTTGGATTAAAATTACTTGTTCCATAGCTGTCAATAAAACTTTTATCAATTTTTATGTAATCCAACGGCATTTCCATAATATGATTCAAAGAAGAATAGCCTGTCCCAAAATCATCCAGTGCAATTCCGAAACCTTGTTTTTTCAGTTCCATTAGTACCGTTTTCATCAAATCCATATCTTCTACGGCAAGACTCTCTGTTACTTCTAAAATGATATTTGTTTTTTCTACCCCTACCTCCTCTGCAATATCAACAATATGCTCTACAATATTGGGCTGTACTAATTGCACAACAGACAGATTAACACTAATAGAAAATGACTCTTTGCTTTTTTTATTCCATTCTTTACATACTTCAAATGCCTTTCGCAATACATACTCCCCTATCGGCACAATCAGTCCCAAATATTCTGATAACGGAATAAACTTAGTTGGTGTTACAAAACCAAGCTCTGGACTTTTCCATCTTAACAGTGCTTCTGCTGCAATCACTTTCTTATCAAGACTTCTTACAATTGGCTGATAATATAGTTCAAACTCTACACATTCTTTCTTAATGGCTTTTCGTAAATATTTTTCATAATTCACTCTGTCAATAGATTTTTCCACAGAATGTTCCTTATAATAACAAACTCTATTCTTTCCCTTACTTTTTGCTTCATATACAGCTGTATCTGCAAATTTCAATAATTCTCTTGGTTCTGTACTATAAAATGGGTAGGACACAATTCCCATGCTCATGGTACAATAACATTCTTTTTCCTTCAAAATCCACGGCTGGTCAAATAAATTATGAAGTTTCTCTAAAACATCTTCTATTCTTTCCTCATATATTTCATCTAATAATATCAAAAAGCCATCTCCGTCCACACGATAACAATGATTTTGTATTTCTGGTATTTCATCAATAGAATCGGCAATTTTTTTCAACAAAATATCTCCATATTCAGGACTAAGCCCATCATTGATATGTTTAAAATCATCTAAATCAAACATAATAATATATCCTTGTTTTCCATGTTTGATGGCCCGTTCAATAAAAGCAGGAGCATCTAATTCATATTTATGCCTATTTGGCAAACCTGTCAAAAAATCCAACATTGCTTTATTTTTCTCAAAGTTTTCCTGCCTTTCTAACTCCTGTACTACTTTTTCATTTATAATACGAAGAATCGAAATATTATATTTTTCTTCTCCGCTTACTATAACATCTATCTTCTCTTCTTCCAGCCAGATTGCTGTACCATCTGCCTTTAACACCCGGTATTTTCTATATATATGCCCATTTTCTCCTTTTTGGAATATGTTTTTACTGACTTCGTTATAATCTTCTTCAAAAATCAGATCTTTCCAACATTTTTTCTCAGCATATACATCATCTGCCTTATATCCTAGCATCTCAAAATTTGATGTAATAAACTCTAATTCCATCTTCTCACTTATTTTGTATGTAATTACAATTAGATTACTCTGTCCTACAATTTCACAAAGAATTGTACTTTCTTTCAAACTTCTATTGAATAATTCCTGATATTGCTCTCTATTAAGGATTAGAGTATATACTCCTAAAATTCCTTCTACTATTCCGTTCTTATTAATGATAGGCATTCGGCTCATCTTGCAAAAATAACAGCCCTCATCTTTTTTGTATAACTGTTCAATCGCATTATATTGACATTCTTTGCTCTGTATCAATTCATTTTCCATTTTCTGGATATCTTCTATTGTTTCAATTCCAATCAAATCTGTATTTCTAATTTCCCGATCATCTGCCTCATAATCAAAGTCTTGTTTTGCAAACTTATTCAATCCTTTATAATATCCTTTTATATTTTTCCAAAATATTCTTGGAACCTGTGAAATCAGATACTTTGAAAAAAAACTTTTATATGAGTGTTCCATAAAGCAAAAGATGATATGATTTTGGTCTAACTCAAAACAATTCACTTCAATGTCTATCGTTTTTCTTTCTTTTCCATCTGTAATCTTTTGATTAAGATAAACCATTGAACCGTTTTCTAATAATTCTTTGCTTAACTTTAGTTTTCCATTTTCCCAAAGCAAATTAATATTTTTACAGGATACCCCTATCATCTTCCCTGCCTGTTTGTTCATTGCTATTATTCTTCCTGTTTCGTAAATATAAACAACAGTCGGAAAATCGATAGTTTCCACCAATTCAATATATTGTTTTTTTATTGCCGCTTTCATACTAATCAACTCCCTCTGCATCTCTTTCCATTATAACGAAAATCGCATACTTTCGCAAGATGTCAGACAATACTTCCTTCATATTTATAACAATTCAGCTATGACATTCATACCCTATTTTCAGTGCAAAGCACATCTATTGTGGCAGCCCAAATGGTATAATTTTCCAAAATGTACATTATCACCAAAAAATTTACAGTTTGGCTGGTAAATGATTCATGTTGTGCATCCGCCCTATAAAAACAATTGTATATGGCAGCTTGCTCATAAAGTACTATTTGCACATATGGCTTCATAGCTGGTAACAGCATCATGAACAAAATAACCAGCCAAAGCATTTTATTTTAGTGGATATGGATATTCTGACATTTTTCGAATGGCACTTCCGAATAATTACTATATGTTATAATAAAAAAACTGTTGCAAAAACAGATGCTTGTTTTTACAACAGTTTCCTTCAGCCTGCAAAATAATAATAAATACTATTATACTTTTACAGAAATCAATTTCATAAAACAATACTACCTTCACTATAAAACTTTTTGTACCAAATTACTATTTAAAATAATCTGGCCAGCATTATGAGTTGCCTCTTATTGCACAATAAATCATATATAAAAAAGGTACACTGAAAAGAAATTTGATTAAACTCTTGTTACGTTAGTAGCCTGAGGTCCTTTTGCTCCTTCTACTACTTCGTATTCTACTTCCTGTCCTTCTTCTAAGGATTTGAATCCTTCCATATTAAGACCAGTGTAGTGTACGAATACATCGTTTCCTTCTGCATCAGAAATAAATCCGAATCCTTTTTGGTTGTTAAACCATTTTACTGTACCTCTGTTCATTTTGTTGTCCTCCAATAAATATAAATTACATTGTACTCATGTACAATATAATTATTTTATCATTGTTTCACGAATAAGTCAATCGAAAAAAATAAAATTATGCCTATTTGCACAAGTACTATCACAGGCATTCCAATCACAAATTTCTTATGCTTTGTTTTATGTCTGAAATGATACATTCCTGCAATACTTCCAATGCTTCCACCTAAGGCAGCAATCACAAATAATGTCTTTTCTGGTATCCTCCATCTTCTCTTTTTTGCTTTTTGCTTATCCATCCACATAGAACCATATCCTGCTATATTTAATATAAGCAAATAGACAATTCCTATCTTCCAATACACTTTTGTCTCCTATTCATTACAATCATCTGCAATGCTTGTCTCTTCTGCCTTTGTTACTGTTATATACAATTCTTCTAATTGTTTCTCATCTACTAAATATGGTGCTTTTGACAACAGGCAGGAGGCATCTTTTGTCTTAGGAAACGCAATAACATCACGTATACTGTCTTGTTGTGCCATTAACATTACCATACGGTCTAATCCATATGCAAGTCCTGCGTGCGGAGGCACACCATATTGAAATGCTTCTAATAAAAATCCAAATCTGTTATAAGCCTCTTCTTTTGTAAATCCTAATGCTTGAAACATTCTTTCCTGAATGTCATTTTGATGAATACGGACAGAACCCCCACCTATTTCTGTACCATTTAAAACAATATCATATGCTTTGGCACGTACTTTCCCTGGTTCTGTTTCAAGCAATGGCAAATCCTCATCCATAGGCATTGTAAACGGATGATGCATTGCCACATATCTTCCTTCTTCCTCTGAATATTCAAGCAATGGAAATTCTGTTACCCACAGAAATTGATACTCATTTTTATCTAATAAATCCATCTGTTTTGCCAGTTCAAGACGAAGTGCACCAAGTACATCCCATACAACTTTATTTTTGTCTGCTGCAAATAATAATAAATCACCTGCTTCACCATCTAGTGCTGCAACAATCTCTTTTAACTCTTCTTCTTTCATAAATTTTGCAAAAGAAGATTTATATGTGCCATCCTCATTGACCACAAGATATGCGAGTCCTTTTGCACCATAGTCTTTTGCAAACTCTGCCAAAGCATCTATTTTCTTTCTTGGCATACTGCCTTGTCCTTTGGCATTAATACCTCTTACACTTCCGCCATTCTCCAAAGCTCCTTTAAATACGCCGAATTCACAATTCTCTACCACTTTGGAAATATCTTTTAACTCCATTCCAAAACGAATATCCGGTTTATCAGAACCAAAACGGTCCATTGCTTCCTGCCATGTCATACGCTGAATCGGAAGTTCGATATCTACATGAATGGTTTCTTTAAATAACTTCTGTAACAAACGTTCATTCACATCTATGACATCATCTACATCCACAAAAGAAAGTTCCATGTCTATCTGCGTAAATTCAGGCTGCCTGTCTGCTCTCAAATCTTCATCTCTAAAACATCTTGCAATCTGGAAATATCTGTCATACCCCGAACACATCAGCAGCTGTTTGAAAATCTGTGGTGACTGTGGCAACGCATAAAACTTTCCTGCATGAATACGGCTTGGCACCAAATATTCTCTTGCACCTTCTGGTGTACTTTTTGTTAACATTGGGGTTTCAATTTCCAAAAATCCTTCTTCCACCATAAACTGTCTTGTTAATGTCGTTATCTGGCTTCTTAACATTAAATTTCTCTGTAAATCCGGTCTTCTAAGATCCAGATATCTGTATTTTAAACGAAGATCTTCTTTCGTTTTACTGTTCTCTTCCACTGGGAACGGAGGTGTCTGTGCTTCTGATAAAATTCTAATATCACTTGCAACCACTTCAATGTCACCTGTTTTTAAGTTGTTGTTCACTGCGCCAGCTCTTTTTGTAACAGTACCTGTAATTGCTGCTACAAATTCACTTCTTAGTTTTTCTGCTTTGGCAAATGCTTCTGTTCCGCATTTGCTTTCTTCAAAAATAATTTGCAGAATTCCGGAACGGTCACGCAAATCTACAAAAATAATTCCACCTTTATTTCTGCTTTTCTGCACCCACCCCATAACAGTTACTGTTTCATTTTCATTCGCAATTGATACTTCTGTACATCGATGGCTTCTGTGTAAGCCCAGCATGGATTCTGCCATTTTCCTTTTTCCTCCTAATTCCTATTTCTCTAAAAAATAATCTGCTATATTATTAAAATCAAGCTCTACCTGTTCATGAGTTTCCATATTTTTTACAACTGCTTTTTGTTTCTCTAACTCATCTGATCCAAGAATAATGGTGTGTTTTGCACCTATTTTATTGGCATACTTCATCTGTGCTTTTGCACTTCTGTCCATATAGTCTGTTTCCACAACAACACCCTGGCTTCTCAACTGATTTACCAATGCATAAGCCTTTGCTTTTGCATCTTTTCCTAAAATTCCCACATATAATTCCACTGCAGGTGCTTTTTCTAACTCTACACCTTCTCTTTCAAGGAAATAGAGAATACGTTCAATTCCCATTCCGAAACCAACAGAAGGAATATCCTGTTTTTCATCTATCTCATGAACAAGATTGTCATATCTGCCCCCGCCGCATAATGTGAAGCCTTCTTCATTCACAAACTCAAATACAGTCTTTGTATAATAATCCAGTCCTCTTACAATTCCTGTGTCAATCTCATATGGAATACTTAATTCAGTTAACAATTGCTGTAGTTCTTCAAAATGGTTCTTACAGTCCTCATCCAAATAATCAATCGTACGTGGTGCCTTTTCTACTACTTCTTTACAAGATGGTACTTTACAGTCAATCACACGCAATGGATTTTTTAACATTCTATCTTTACATGTTTCGCAAAGTTTATCTTCATGCTGTTTTAAATACGCAAGCAATGCTGTATTATATTTTTCACGACAGTTCGGACATCCAATGCTGTTAATATGTAACACCGCATTTTTCAATCCGATTTCTTTGATAAAAGCAGTAACCAGACTAATCAGTTCCACTTCTGCCAGAGGGCTTTTGGCCCCGACAAATTCTACACCAAACTGATGATGCTGTCTTAAACGTCCGCTTTGAGGCTGTTCATAACGAAATGCCGGTGTCACATAAAATAATTTCACAGGCTGGCTTTCAGCATACATGCTGTTTTCCAAATAAGCACGAATGGCTCCTGCTGTTCCTTCCGGTTTTAAAGTAATACTTCTATCACCCTTATCTGTAAAAGTATACATTTCCTTCTGTACTACATCGGTAGTTTCCCCAACCCCCCTCTGAAATAATACAGTATGTTCGAAAACAGGTGTACTGATTTCTTTGATATGATAAGCTTTACAAAGTTTTCTTGCAATTGTCTCAACAACTGTTCTCTTTTGCATGCTTTCTCCATACCAGTCCTGCGTTCCTTTTGGTTTCTGTGTAATCACTCTATTACCTCCTGAATATTATATTTGCAATAATTCTGCTGTTTCCTTTTCTGCTAATAATGTCTTAATCTGATTCATTAATTCATTCTTATCTATTTCCTGATCCATATACATATATTCCTGTGAATATACCACTCTTAACAATGCCATAAAACAATGTAAATCAAAATTCTTCACTTCATCAATCATAACCTGAAGTGCAGTATCTGTATCTAATGCAGAACGATAAGAACGATCTGATGTCAATGCTACAAAAATATCACAGGTACGCAGTATTCTTGCAGCAAGAGGAATCTCTTCTCCTTTTAAGTTATCTGGATAACCACTTCCATCATAATTTTCATGATGATGATAAATAGCTTCTAATGCAAATAACGAAACAATATTTTTCTTCCTTAAAATTTCATAACTATATGCAGAGTGTTTTTTCATGTACTTCATCCCTTCAATCTGAAGTGATTTTCCCTGATTCTGATATAAAACCCGACGCATCTTAATCTTTCCAATATCATGCAGCAAACCCGCCATTGCAATTTCATTACAAAAGTCTTCCCCTTCATCCATCTCTTTGGCTACAAGTACTGCCATATTACTTACAAGCATACCATGACAAATGGCATCAGCAAGTTCTTCATTAATAGCCTGCTCCAATTCATCTACATAACCCCATCCTTTTCTATCATATACATCTTCCATGGCAACTCCTTTCCATAGATTTTCACGATCTATTACAAACTAATGATATCAAACTATGAGCCTGTTTCTTACAAAATTCTATTCCTGTGCACCATATCGTTTATGATACAGATTCCTATTTGTTACAGATTAACTTTACTATTTACATCTGGAAGAAACTTCTTTTTCGTTCTATCATTTCATCAATACGTTCTACATATTCTTTTAAACTTTTTACATTTTCAATTCGTTCTAATTGTTTCCCGTTCGAAAACATTACTTTTGTAGAAGCACCTGCCCCTAATGCCAATATGGTCTGCTTTTCTTCCATAATCAAAATATTGTAAATTCCCTCATATCCCTCTTTGGCATAACCTACATTTTCCTGTATAGAAGTTCCTGCCCCTGTTGTATTCTTCTGCCGATACATATAATACGGGCTATACAGGTTTTCTTCTGCAAATTCCTGAGCCAAAGCAAGCATGTCTGTTGTATCTCCTAAAGATTCGCTTAAACTTCTTCCATCCGGCATATTTAAATCCGCTGCACGCTTGACTACAAGAGAATGTACTGTAATACTATCTGGCTTTAAAACCTTAATTCTATTCAGAGTTTCTCTCATATCTTCTAATTTTTCTCCAGGCAGCCCTGCTATCAAATCCATATTAATGTTTTTATGTCCGGCTTCCCTTGCCAGATAAAATACCTTTTCCACATCCTCTACTGTGTGGCGCCTTCCAATTAAATCCAGTGTATGCTGCCTCATAGTCTGTGGATTAATCGAGATTCTTGTAACACCCTGTTCTTTCATTACTTCTAATTTTTCCTTTGTAATGCTGTCTGGCCTTCCTGCCTCCACAGTAAACTCCTGGACCTGCTTCATCGGAAAACTTTCTTTTACTTTTACAAGCAGCCTTTCTAACTGTTTAGATGTCAGCGTAGTCGGTGTTCCTCCGCCAATATAAACTGTTGTTAATTTCTTGTCTGTAATACAATTCTTTGCATAAGCAATTTCCCTAAATAATGCCTCTAAATATGGTTCCACCCAGTCTTTGTGCTTTTCTAATGGATAGGAAGTAAAGGAACAGTACAAACATCTGCTTGGACAGAACGGAATTCCAATATATAAACTATATCCTCTTTTGTAGTCAATCTTGTCTAAAATTTCTTTTTCTTTCTTTGCAATTGTGTATCCTAATTCTATCTTATCCTTTGCACATAAATATTGTTCCTTTATGTAATCAAAAACTTCCTGTTTTGTTTCTCCTAAATATAATCGTTCCATAAAAAGTTTACTTGGACGCACCCCTGTCAATGTCCCCCACGGAAGTGCCCTGCCAGTCTTTTCATATAACATCTGATAGAGCAAACGCTTTAAATCATTTTTATAAAATCTGCGATTATTTTGATTTGTTTTGCACTCTTTCACAGATTCTGTTCGCTGCTCTCTATCCTGTATCTCAATTTCTATCTTATTTTCTTCATATTCTACAATCAGATAAAAAATAATTTCTTCTGTTGTTTTCTTATTTAAGCTGCTATTGTCTCCGTCTTTTATCTGAACACTGATTTTATCCAACGGATAAAATGCTTTACACAATGCCTGAATGTCATATTCAAACATGTTCTCTGATAATTTCACTCTAATCATAATAAGGGTTACCTGCCAAAAAACATATTATTTCTTTTCTCATACCCAATACTTGTACTTGGTCCATGACCAGGAAATACTTTTATATCATCCCCTAACTCCATTAATTTTGTTTGAATGGAGTCTAATAACTTTCTTTCATTTCCTGTCGGCAAATCTGTTCTTCCTACCGATTCCATAAAAATGGTATCCCCGCTAAATAACATACCTTCTTCTTCAAATAAATAACAAACACTTCCTTCTGTGTGTCCTGGTGTATGCAATACTTTAATGCGAAACCCTGCAAGTGTAAAAGTCATATTGTCCTCTAATGTTTCCTGCAAATCAACCATGTATGGCCTGCGGATATCCTGGGAACAATTCAGCCCTGGGTCTGCAAGCAGTTCTTTCTCTATGCTATGTGCATAAACCTTTACATGATACTGTGCAGCGAGTTCATTGACTGCCATAATATGGTCAAAATGTCCATGTGTCAATATGATTCCTCTTACCTGACCATGCATACTTTGAACATTCTCATTAATCACCTCCGCATTGTCGCCTGGATCTATAATAATTATTTCATTCGTTTCATTATTTGCTGCTATATAGCAATTAGTAGATACCATCCCTACTACTACTGCCTTTAATCTCATTTTATTTTCTTCCATGATGACACCTCTGATTTTATTTGTTTCAAACACACCCCAGTGTACTAAACAACCATACTCAGACAGTTTTCTCTGTCCATTTTCCTATCCGGCTTCGCTGGTTTCACCCAATGATGCCATATTCCACCGACTCATTCAGCCGCCCTGCCCAAGTTATCTTAACTGGATGCCCTTTCTATATCAATGACACTTTCCACATTTCTTAACTTTCCTACCAGCATGTGAAGCTGGTCCACTCCATGAATCTCAAATCCAACACTAATCGTGGCTGTTCCCTGCTTGCTTGTACGGACAGTCATTGACTGAACGTCAATCTGATTTTCTGTAAAGACCTTTGAAATATCCACCAACACACCTGAGCGGTTATTTGCATAAATCTTAATCTCTGCCATATACAATTCTTTTTCTGTCTTTATATTTCCCTGATACCACTCTGCATCAATAATGCGTGCCCTGTCTGCTTCCGGCAGATTCATGATATTAATACAATCTGTTCTATGAATGGATACACCTCGTCCCCTTGTAACAAAACCTAAGATTTCATCTCCAGGTACCGGGCTGCAGCATTTTGAAAATCTTACTGCCACATCATGAATACCCTCCACGATAATACCGCTTTTGGATTTCACAACAGCAGGGTTCTTATGCTGCTTACTTTCAGAAACTGCTTCTAATACTTTATTGTCTGTAATTTCTTTTTTATGTTTCTTGTCATATTCTTCCTGAAGTTTATTGATGACCTGCCCTTCTTTTAAACCTCCATGCCCAACTGCTGCCAAAACAGAATCCCAATCTCTAAAGCCGTATTTTGCCATACAGACTGCTGTAAATTCGGGTTTAAGCAGTTCACTCAGCTTAATTGATCTTGTTTTACAATAATTTACCAGTAATTCTTTTCCTTTTATAATATTGTCTTCTTTTAATTGTGTCTTAAACCATTGATTAATTTTATTTTTTGCTTGTGTACTCTTTACAACTGCAAGCCAGTCACGGCTTGGCCCCTTTGAATTTTGTGATGTTATAATCTCTACTCTGTCACCATTTTTTAATATAACATCAATCGTTACTAATTTTCCATTGACTCTGGCACCTACCATTCTGTTGCCCACTGCACTATGAATACTATATGCAAAATCAATTGGTGTGGAACCTGTTGGCAGATTCTTTACATCACCTGAAGGAGTAAAACAATATACACTTTCCGAAAACAAATCCAGATCACTTTTCAACAGTGATAAAAATTCTTTGTTATCTGACATATCACGCTGCCATTCCAAAATTTGACGCAGCCATGTTAATTTGGCTTCTTCACTGTCATGAGTATTCTTGCCATCCTGTCCTTCTTTATATTTCCAATGGGCAGCTATACCATATTCTGCAGTGCGGTGCATATCATATGTTCTGATTTGTATTTCAAAAGGCTGTCCGCTTGGTCCAATCAAAGTTGTATGAAGAGACTGATACATATTCGGCTTTGGCATAGCAATGTAGTCCTTGAAACGTCCCGGTATAGGCTTATACATTTCATGAATCACACCTAATGCTGCATAACAATCCTTTACAGTGTCTACAATAATCCGTACTGCAAACAAATCATAAATCTGATCCAGTGTTTTGTTCTGGTTTACCATTTTCTTGTAAATACTAAACAAATGCTTCACTCTTCCATCTACTCTGCCCACAATACCTGCTGTAGAAATATGATTTGCCACTTGTTTCATGATATCCTTAATAAAAGTTTCTCTGTCTTCTCTTTTTTCTTCTATTTTTGCTGACAACTCAGCATAGACTTCCGGCTCTAAATAACGGAGAGATAAATCATCTAACTCAATCTTGATTTTAGAAATACCAAGCCGCTGGGCAATTGGTGCATAGATATCCATTGTTTCTCTTGCTTTTTCCTTCTGTTTCTCCGGGCGCATATACTCTAATGTCCTCATATTATGAAGCCTGTCAGCTAATTTTATCAGAATAACCCGAATATCTTTTGCCATTGCCAAAAACATTTTTCTTAAATTTTCTGCCTGAATCTCTACTTTATCTTTAGAATAACTCAATTGTGTCAGTTTCGTAACTCCGTCCACTAACAAAGAAACCTCTGCACCAAACAATTCTGTAATCTCTTCTGTAGTCAAAACAGTATCTTCCACTACATCATGTAAAAGACCTGCTACAATTGTTTCTTTATCAAGTTCTAATTCTGCTAATATAATTGCCACACATATCGGATGGATAATATAGGGTTCTCCTGATTTTCTTTTCTGATCTTTATGTGCGTTTCTTGCAATATTATATGCTTTCTCTATCAATGTTAAATCTGCAGATGGGTGGTAATCTCTTATCGTTTGAATTAATTCTGTATATAACTCTTCTGGAGCTGTAAAATGAGCCGGAGCTGTAATATCAGAACAATGTGCATTACCCACTAATGCTCCATCTTTTGATTCTAATCCACTTTTTTTCATCAAAAACCACCACCTAAGACATTTTTTTCTAATAAGAAACGACACCTTTTCTTAAAAATCATTATAATGTTTCTATTTATAAAAGTCAATAAAAGTACTATTTTCCCTCATATTTTATCAAAGAAGCCACCTGATACCCGTTTAGTTTTTCCCTGCCTTTCAAGCCTTCTAACTCCATCAGATATACAATCTTTACAACTATTCCCCCAAGCTCTTCTATCAATTGAATCATCGCTTCTGTTGTTCCCCCTGTTGCAATCAGATCATCTACAATCACCACCTTCTGACCTGGTTTAACGGCATCTTTATGCATCTCAATTACGGTTGTTCCGTATTCTAAAGAATACTCTTTCTGCACTGTTTCACATGGAAGTTTTCCTTTTTTCCTGACTAAAATAAATGGTTTATGAAGATTATAAGCAAGAGGCATTCCAAAAATAAATCCCCTAGATTCCGGTCCTGCAATCAAATCAAACTCCACATCTTCTAATTCTTTCTGCATTCCATCAATTGCCAGCTGCAATCCATCTGCATCCTGTAATACACTTGTCACATCCCTGAACATAATACCCTGTTTAGGGAAATCCGGTATTGTTCTTACATAATTTTCTAATTTCTTCATATTGTTTTCCTTTCTAAATAGCAAAAGTATAAATTGTATCTTTTTACATTTTTTCTTTCATATTTTTCTTATTATGCACTGTTTATCTATTATTTCTAACCTGTTTATTCTATTATAACAAGTTCTCTTTTGATACACAACCCTATCATTTCTACAATCTTCCATTATATGTAACAGTCAGGTGTCAAAGGCACTCTCTACTTTATTCTGCAATAATTCTGTATCACAATCTGTAATGTTACCTCTCCTCTGAATTCGTTTACGCCTGGATAATAAGTAAATGCAATATCAATATCATTTTTTCTACCCTGCAGCATTTTCTCTACTTGTGCGGCACCATATTCTTCCACCAGAAAATCCATAAACTGTTCCACGTCTCCAAAATAAATTGCTTCAATTACATCCCCTGCACTGTTTTTAATTTTTCCTTTCCAGACATTCTGGTTTTTACCAATAATTTTCCCTGACATAATAGAAAAATGCTGCTCTGCAAAAACTGGTTTGGGGTTTCCCTTTCCAAAAGGCTCTAAATATTCTAATTCTTCCACAAATTTTTCGGATATATACCCAATCGGCATTGGAACATCAATTTTTATTACCGGAATGAAATCTTCTTCTGTTAATGTAGTGTTTTCATTCAACTGTGTTCTTAAAAGTTCTAGATTTTCCAGTGGAAGCGAAAGTCCTGCTGCCATTGGATGTCCGCCAAATCTTGATAACAATGCTCTGCATTTTAGCAATTCCTCAAACATATTATATGCTTCTATTGACCTGCCAGAGCCCTTAATCCCATCTTCTGAATCTGTAAAAACGATAATCGGTTTGTGATAGATTTCACGAATTCTTCCAGCAATAATTCCAGCAAGACTTTCATGAACATTTTCTAATTTCACAAGCAGGACTTTATCATTTTTTAACTTTGATTCCTCAATCAGTTTCACTGCCTGTTCTACCCCTTTTAATGTCATATCTTTCCGGCTGTCATTTAATGCTTTCAAAGAAACTGCACGCTCTGCTGCTTCTTTTTTTGTTTTGGCTTCTAATAAATCAAAGGCTTTTTTTACTGTCTCTAATCTTCCTGCTGCATTAAAACATGGTCCAATTACAAAACCAATATGATATGCACTGATTCTGTTTTTATCCAACTGATTCGCCTCAATCAATGCCTGCAGTCCCAGATTATCAGTATCTTTTATCTGTTTCAGCCCTTTCTTTACAATGATGCGGTTTTCATCTATCAAATCCATTACATCTGCAACTGTTGCAATAGCTGTATACTGCAATAAATTTTCCAACTGTTCCTGGCTTATCCCATGTTTTTCATATAATATCTGCACCATCTTAAAGACAACGCCTGCACCACACAATCCTTTGAATGGGTAAGGACAGTCTGCCTGTTTTGGATTTACAATATACTCTGCATCTGGAAGGATAAATTTCCTTCTCCCATCTTCTCTTTTTTCAAACTGTACCTCATGATGATCTGTTACTATAACTTCTAATGCTTTCTCTTTTGCATAATCCACTGCACTGATTGCAGCAATTCCATTATCACATGTAACCAACAGTCTGGCACCTATATTGCAAACATCATCTACAATTCTATTATTCAGCCCATACCCTTCTGTTACCCTGTCTGGTGCAAATACTTCTGCTCTTCCGCCAATGGTCTCAATGGCT
>CAYRAV010000005.1:0-87654 GCA_964422365.1 uncultured Lachnospiraceae bacterium
ATACTTCATCTGCTTCTTTTGCCAAATCACACAATATTCTGCCTGTTTCCTCCCGCCATTTTCTGTCTGCCTCATTCATAGGAACAATTCCATTTCCTATCTCATCAGAAACAATCAGCCATGAAGGATTTTTTTTTATCAGCTGCAAAATCTTTTTATATTCTCTTTTTTCAACCAGCCATTGTTTCATACCAAGATGAAATTTATTCACCCATATATTGTTTGTTATTTTTCCAAGTTTACTTTCTTCTAATAATGTTTCTATCGAAATATTTTGATACTGTGGAAATGTTTTCTCTACCCATTTTGTTTTCCCCTGATATGCTCCGCCTATTACTAAAATCTTCTTCATAAACATCACCTATATTCTCTTACCTTTTGTTATTTTGTATTACAATTGAGCCATACAGGAATACTGATATAATCTGCACATAGGAGTTTACTCACCAATGACATTATATTGCTATTCCTACAAGGCACATCCCCTGCAAAATTGCCTGACATTCGTCAATATGCAAAAAAATTGCATAAATTATATGAAAATCCAGCCTGCTTTGATACAATAACCAGGGATTTTCTATGATTCTTATTCTATGATCGCGGACATTTTTGGTATACTTTATGCAATTTTATATTTTCAAACATGCTCCAGTCAATTGAAAAGTTTTTGTTTTGGCACTGCACGCTGTTTTGTAATTAACATACTATTTTACAAATTATCATCAGGCATGCTGCATCTGCCAGTTCGCAAATCTGCAAAAAGTATCCTGCCAAATCGCCAGTAATTCCACCAAATATTTTCCTGCACACATAATAATGATAGGAAAAAACCAGCATAGATGACACAATAACAGCTGTACCCAAAATCACATTCATGGAAATCATCATGATTGCTTGTATCATAAAGTAAATACTCATTATGATTTTTACATTTCTTTTATGGGCACCATCCTGAAAAACCGCAGCCAGTCCGGTATTCTTTGCCAGTGGAAAAGAAGCAATGCTAAATCCACTTAATGTTCTTGACATCATATAAGAAATCCATATAAACGGCATTGCTTTTAATGACATCTCACTCCATATGCCAATGCTTAGAACAAAATAAACCAGTCCAAATATAATTGCAAAGGCACCGGAATTAGAATCTTTTAAAATTTCCAATTTCTTTTCTCTATCTCCATAAGAACTAAGTGCATCTATCGTATCCAGATACCCATCTAAATGTATGCCTCCTGTAATCAATACAGGAATCACTGTGACGATACAGGAGAGAAATAAATTTCCTATATAGTATTTGCTGCCAAGCCACATTGCTGCATACATTACTGCCCCGATTACCAGTCCCACAAATGGAAAAAAACACAGTGCATATTTCATGTTGTTCTGGTTCCATTCTATTTTCGGCATTGGTATCTTAGAATACATGGAAAATGCCACAATCATTGATTGTATCAATCTGCACTCCCCCTTTTCAAAAGTGCATTGAAATATTGACTGCTGTACTTTTCTCTCTTATGATAAATAGGGATGCCGCAAACCACTTCCACTACCTGCTCCGCTCTTTTTGCCATTTCCTGGTTAATTTTTCCTAAATAACAGATATATTCTGTTGTTGTATCATCATATATGCAGCCATCAGAAAAAATTTCATTTGTTACTACCACAAGATTCGCACATCTTTGCAGCAAAACATCGATTCCTCTTATAACTTCTTCTACTGTATGCACCTTTGCTCCCTGTTCCTGAAACATTTCATTCGCAGTAAGATTCGACATGCAGTCTAACAATACTGTAGAATGTTCCGGCAAATCTATCTCTTTTAATCCTGTGTAACACTCTTTTGTAACAAATCCTTTTTCTTTTCTCATATAGCGGTGGCGTTTTATCTTTTCTTGTGCTTCTTCATCAAATGGCATCATCGTAGCAATGTAAATCAACGATTTCTCTTTGACAGACTGCTGTAATTGCACAGTGATATCTTCTGCATATTCTGACTTACCGCTCCCGCTTCCTCCGCTAACCATACAAAACATTCTCTATTCACACTTTCTTTTTTTGATATTCCCTGCACTTTTCTAAAAACCTAAGAGGCACTTTTAAATTTGAATAAAAATACAGATGAGGGTATCCTGCCAGCAGATGATTCTTTGCGTGGACACAAAGCCAGTGCCTTTTACCCGAAGGCTTGACTGCCAGAAAATCCTCTCCATTATGATCACTATCCCAATAATGAAATTCATGTGCTCTTATCTTTTCTCCTTTTGGCAGATAATCATTCTCATAATTGGATTCCAATTGAATATAACCGAAACGTACCAGTTTTTTTTGATTTGCTGCTTTTCCTTCAATCACACCAGCCATTGGATAGATTTGTCCATTCTCATCTTCTAACTGTTCATGCAGATACATAAATCCACCACACTCTGCCATACATGGCATACCTTGCATAATGGCATCCCGGATACTATTTTTCATTGTCTTATTTTTTGATAATTCCTTTGCATAAATCTCGGGATAGCCGCCGCCTAAAATCAAAGCATCGGTATCAGCAGGAATATTTTTATCCAACAGGGGACTAAACTTTATCAGTTCACATCCCATTTCTTCTAGAAATTCCAGATTGTCCTTATAATAAAAACAAAATGCCTTGTCCCATCCTACAGCAATACGAATCTTTTTTTGATTTTCTCCCAACTCTTTCTTTTTCTTCCTGCTTGCTGTTTCTTTTATGATATTTTTCAAAGAAACTGGTATTTTCGTTTCCAGTGGTGCTGCTGTTTCTGCCAAAGCAATCAATTCATCTATTACTATATTTTCTTCTATCATACTTCCTAATGTCTCAATATCCTTTTGGATATTCTCCAACTCATAAGGAGTAACCAGACCCAGATGCCTGCTTGCCAACTGAAGTTCCTGTAAAAAAGGGATACATCCATATACTTTTATATGCAGTTCTTTTTCTATCATTTCTTTCATTATATTTCCCGTCATTTTAGATACCCCATTTAAAATCACACCTTTGATTGTATGGTCTTCTCTAAAATCCAGAAATCCTTTGATGGCAGGTATCACGGATAATGCCATGCCTTTGCAATTTACTACGAGAATAACCGGTGTATCTGTTGCCCTTGCTACATCATAGGAACTTGCCTCTGTATGATCCATCTGCATCCCGTCATAAAACCCCATGACTCCTTCCACCATTGTAATATCTGTATTCTCTGCATTTTTCGCCATTAGATATCTGGCACATTCCCGATTGGTAAAAAATAAATCAATATTTTTAGAAGGCACACCAAAAATCTGACTGTGAAACATGGGATCAATATAATCCGGCCCGCATTTACAAGACGCAGCTTTTTTCTTTCTTTTCTTCAACGCTGCTAAAATTCCACAAACTATTGTAGTTTTTCCACTCCCGCTGCTTGTTCCTGCAATCATCACTCTTGGCACTTGTTTTTCTGACACTTTATCACCTTCTTTTCTGTCTTCCCTTTATTCTATTACAAAACTGCTGCCACCTTTAAAATCGAATCCTTATATTCCTATTGTAAATTACTTTATATGTACTCATTATATATAATTAATTTCATCAAGTAAAGGCTTTTTATTTAAGGGAGCTATACAATAAGCTGCCACATCCCTGAAAGTATATGGCAGCTTATCCTTCACATTTTTTCATATCAGTTTATACTTTTTAACTCCTTTGTAGGAACAATATTGTCTATCTTCCGAAAAACCGGTATCAACACGCATCCTAGGATTATTCCAACTATGACAAGTGCCAATATTACAATCTTCCCTGGATAATGGTATAAATAGGTTCCTGTTAAAGGATACTTTATCAGATAAAAATACTTGGTAAGAAAATATGATATTATTTTTCCTGCACAGCGTTTCCATTTCTATATCATCAAGTCCCATTACAGTTGCTTCTATATCTATTTTTCTCAAGTGCCCAATAACCATACACTGCACTATTCTTTTGGAAAAATCCGTTCAATCATCCTTATGAATTATTCACTCTAATAATTCATAACGCTCAATCTCTGCCTGTTCAAAACTTGCAATTTCATTATATGCAGCCAATGCAAAATCAAATAATTTTGCTGCCACAACTGCACCAGTTCCCTCACCAAGACACATCCCTGCATGAATACAGGCTTCTTTTCCAATTGCCTCTAACGCAAATTGCCCTGCCGGTTCTGCGGAACAGTGTGAAGCAAAGAGATATTCCGCACATAATGGTGCCAGTCTGATTGCACAATTAGCGGCTACTGCCGAAATCAATCCATCTATCATGACAGGTACATGATAAATTGCCCCGCCTAAAAATGCCCCTGTCATACCACAGATATCAAACCCCCCTAACTTTGACATCACATCCAGCACATCGTTTGGATTTGGCTGATTAACTGCAATTGCCTTATTCAATATTTCTATCTTGTGTTCAATTCCTTGTTTTGACAATCCTGCTCCTTTTCCTGTTACATCTTTTATTGGAACATTTTCTAAAACAGAAAGAATCGCACTAGACGTAGATGTATTTCCAATCCCCATCTCACCTGTCATAATCAAGTTATATCCTTTTTCTTTCAATTCTTTTACCAATTGTATTCCTGATAAAATCCCTTTTTCACACTCTTCTCTTGTCATAGCTGGTCCTTTTGCCATATTTTTCGTACCAAATGCCACTTTACGGTTCAACACACCTTTTACTTGTGACATGTCTCTACAAATTCCGATATCAACCGGAACTATATTTGCACCACATACTTTTGCAAATGCGTTAATTGATGCAATTCCTTTTGTGAAATTTTCTGTTACAATAGCAGTTACATCACTTGAAGTCTGGGTTACTCCTTCCTCCACAATTCCGTTATCTGCACAAAAAATCAATACTGCTTTCTTATCTGCCTTTGGTTCTAACTCTCCCGTAATTCCGGCTAATTGTGTGACCATCTCTTCTAATCTTCCAAGACTTCTTAACGGCTTTCCGATTCCATCCCATCTTTCTCTGGATTTTTGGCACACTTTCTTATCAATTGGTGTAATTTTACTTAATAAATCCTTTAACGTTTCCATGTTCCATACCTCTATGTTCCTATACACATTATTTCTATGAAAGTACCTTTTTTGCTTTAGCAAAAAACTGAATTCAGGTATACCCTAATGGGGCATACCGCAATTCATGCCCATTGGGGCTGGCAGACTTCGTCTGATAAGGTATTCCAACATGCATCTCATAACTTTCATTTATGGTGGTGCACAAAAGATGCATGGAGGTTTTGTAACAGTCCTATTTTTTCACCGATTTTGGCAAACACCATATCACTTATATTTGATAGTACAAATACAATAGGCAAAAGATCTATACTTGCCTATTTCTCCTTTCCTCTTTTTCCTTTGCCAGCATTTTAATACTCAATCCCTTTTCTTGCTCCAATCCCTTTATCATATGGATGTTTTATTTTTTTCATTTCTGTAATATAGTCTGCTATCTCACATATTTTTTCACTTGGATTTCTTCCTGTCATAACAACTTCTAATTCTTCCGGTTTATCTTTTAAGAATTTTATCAGTCTTTCTTCTTCTATAAATCCATAATTTATTGCTGCCATGATTTCATCTAAAACCAACATTCTATACTTATTTTGTTTTATGATATTCCAAATTTCTGTAAATTTTTTATCATAATATATCTTTGCTGCACTTTTCTCTGCTTCTGTCATATTTTTTACAAATTTTGATTCCGGATAACCTTCTAATAATGTAACATCAGGCAGATTACCAAATGATTTCCGCTCACTTGATGTATCCTTTTTTAAAAACTGAAAAATCAGCACGTTTTCACCTGCTCCACAGAAACGCAATGCCAATCCCATTGCCGATGTGGTTTTTCCTTTTCCATCTCCACAATAAATATGAATTAATCCATTCAATGCCGGCACTCCTTTTTCTAATATACACAATAGGCATTTGCGAAACTCTAAGTAACATTAATTTTATTATGCTGGATAGCAGTTTCCACAAACACTCACAGAGTGAATAGAGTTTCGCAATTACTTATTATAGATGAACAACTTGTTACAGTTTTGCCATACGATTCATATCTTTTTTTGGTGCACAGCAATCTAGAGCATGTTTTAAAATTCATTGCCCCAATCTGTATGCCTCACTTTGCGTACCCATTCGGGCATACCACAATCCATGCCCATCCGGGCTGGCGGACTTCGTCCGATATGGTATGTAGTATATTTGCCCCAAATTCATTCAATGCAGCCCACTACATCTCATGAATTTGGATCAAATCTCCCACAAATTGTGACACGCATCTTGTAACAAGCAATTTTCAAACACGCTCCAGAGCGTGGTATACCCGAATGGAAATAATCTAACGGAATATGCATTTTGAAAAAAGGGTATGAATCGGCTGATAAATCACTCTAATTTAAATTTCTTCACTTCTTTTTCTAACCGTTCCACAATCTGTTCATTTGTGTCTGCTTTTTTCTCGATATTCTCTACATTTTCTGCCAGGTTCGTTGCCATTTCTGTTGTATTGACCACTCCTTTGGAATTTTCATCTACTGCAATACTGACAGCTTCTATGGATTCTCTAATATTATCTATGGCTTGTTGCAGCTGTACGGATTCCTGTGCAAATTTTTCTATAATCGCATGAATATCATCAGAATCTTTATAATAACCATCACTGGTAACTAACAGCTTATCATATCCTTCCATTGCAGTATCACTCATAAACTGAATCATTTTCTTAGCTTCGGCAGCCAGCTCTTCAACAGAAGAAATTACCTCACTGCTCACTTGTTTAATTTTAGATGCAGCTTCTGCAGAACCAGAAGCAAGATTGCCAATCTCACTTGCCACTACAGCAAATCCTTTCCCCACCTCTCCTGCTCTTGCTGCCTCTATACTGGCATTTAATGCAAGGAGGCTGGTCTGCTCTGTGATTTCTAATATATTTTCTGTTAATAAATTAATCTCTTCTACGGATTTTGACTTTTCAATTTTTTCTTTTACAACACGCTCTATATCTGCTGCAAGTTCAGATGCCCTTTTCTGCTGTTCCTCTGCATTTTTATGTATTCTTTTCGCTTTTTCTTTGATTTCTTTTGTAGTATGGTTGCCTGTTGCAGCCTTATCGGAAATATTGTTGATACGTGTATATACCTGAGAGATAGATTCATTAATCTGACTAATAGATGCTGTGGATTCTTCCATTGCTGCACTCATTTCTTCCATAGTTGCAGACACATCTGAAATACTTTCTCCTGCACTGGTCAAATCGTTCAGAACCTCTTTTGTAGAATCACTCAAAATCAAAGAATCTTTAGAAATATGCAGCATAATCTCACGAATATATTTTAACAGTCCATTTACATTATCTGCCATTATTTCCATTTCGTCACCGGTGTTTACCTCCAGCGTCTGTGTCAAATCTCCTTCATTATGCACAAGTTCATATATTTTTTGATTTACTACCTTAATTCCTCCCATAACCTTTCTTAACACTAAATCCAATATAAACAGTGCCAGTATAAGACCTACTGCACCAATTTGTATAATACGTATCTTTGTTTCATTTAATCTTTCCACTACTCTTGAAGCATCATAGTCGCTGCCTAACACAGCTGTTACATGATGTTCCGAGTCGAATATAGGTATATATGCAGTAATCAAATCTCCGAATTCTGTAGAATCAATATAATCCTGTACATATTCTTCTCCCTCAAACACCATTTTCAATTCCTCATAAGAATATTCAAACGTTTTTCCAATCTCAGACTTTTCTTCACTTTCATCAGAATCCACACCATAATAAACTGCTTTCCCATCTGTTGTCAAAGTATACAAATATGCCATATTACTCTCTTTTTTCACATTTTGTAATAATTGTAGAATCTGCTGATATTCTTCGGTATTTTCATCACCTGGTTTTAAATTTTTTAATGTCTCACCATCCATCAGATACACAGCCATTCTTGCAGCTAGTCCTGCCTGCTCTATTCCCATATATAACATGTCTTCTTTTAAACGCATGTAAGAATTAAAACCAAGAAGCAAAGCTAGTAATGCAATGATAATGGAGGCTCTTGCTAATATTTTTACCCTTATTCCCCATCTTCTTGGCTTTTTTTGCATTTTTCCTTCTTTTATTCTCTCTTCTTTCATACTTCTGCACCTTCTTCTTATCTAAAACATCACATGTAAATTGTTACAGTTCAGCCATACCATTCAACTTTATTTTTCAGTACAAAACACATCCATTGGGACGCATACCTTACCAAACAAAGTCTGAATGGGCATGAATCTGCTATGCCCAACCAGATATGCTGAACGGATATCATTTGACAAAATATGCACTTTAAACAATAAAGCCATGGATTGGCTGAAACACGATAACAGATAGTTTTCAAACAACATCTGATTTAAATGTAACTTTGTGCTATTTGCAAAATTCTTTCTGGATATTTTTCCCTGAATTCCATGAAATTAAGTCCCGTATCTGCTACTGCATGACCTAGCTCAGCAAAAAACTCTGGTATATCTTCTTCTAACATCACTCCAATTTCTTTTCCAAATTGCTCTGCTCCTTCAAGCTCACATCCATTTTCATAAACTGCAAAAGCATATTTAGGCCCATCTTCTGTCGGTTTTTTGCCCCCGCGCAAACCTATTATGGCAGTTTGATGTGCAGAACAAGAAGATGGACAGCCGGATATATGGATGGATGGCAATACCCCATCTGCAAACTTCTCTTCTCTTACCCGTTTTACACATGCTGCTAATAATGTCTGGGATTTTCCAATTCCAACCTGACAAATATCCGCGCCAATACATGCTGTAGACTTTTCAAAAGCAGTTCCTGAATCATCTTTTGTAATTTCTATTACCTTTTCGAGTTCTTCCTTTGTCAAATTGATCACATACATTCCCTGATCCGGTGACAAACGTATCTTTACTTCCTGCATATCTGCAATCGTTTCATATAATTTTCTGAAAAAATCAGATTTTGGAATTCCTCCAACCGGATGGTAGGAAACTGCATAAAGTCCTTCCTGTTTTTGTTTTATTATTTTTGTATTTTCTTTTGTATCAGCTTTATGGTTACTGTCATTATTTGATGTTGTACCGTCTTCTTTGGTTCCTGCTTTTTTTATATGATCTGCCGCAATTGTAATATCAAGCTGTTCGTGTTCCATATTCTTTTCTAACTTTTCCTTAAATATTTTCTGCAGTCCTTCTATGCCAAGCGTGTCCTGTAAAAATCTTGTTCTAGAAGCAGCACGTTTCTCATAATTTCCATATTCGGTAAACACATCTACCATTGTTTTAATACAATACAAAATTTTTGAAGGCTCGATGCCCTCTGCTACCAGCACTCCAAACTTCGGCTGTATTCCAAGTCCGCCTGCTGCATATACATCAAAAGTCTGATTTTCTTTTGCTACAAATCCTAAATCCCGGAAAGTAGCATGTGTTTCATTTTTTTTGCTATTTGAAAAGCAAACTTTTAACTTTCGGGGAAGTTTTACTTTCTTAATAAATCCCAGTAAATAGTCCGCCGCTTCCTTTGCAAAGGGAAGTACATCAAAATATTCTCCCTCTTCTACTCCTGAAAGGGGAGAACACATTACATTTCTTGGAAAATCTCCACCCCCTCCTCTGGTAATAATTCCATGCTCTAATGCCTCCTCTATCAATGCACACACATCTTTTTTTGATAGGTTATGCAATTGTACAGTCTGACAAGTCGTGAAATGTGCCATATCTATCTGATATTTTTCCATACTATCTGCAATAAATTTCAAATTTTCTTTATTGATTTCTCCCCCAGCCAGCCGAAGCCTTAACATACTGCGTTCTCCGCCCCGCTGTGCATAACTTCCAAACCCTCCTGAAAATGCTTTGTATTCAGGCACTGTGATTTCTTTGTTATAAAATTTTTCTGTCATTTCATGGAATTCTTTTAAATCTTGGCGAAATTCCTCAATATATGTTTTTGTCATGATAGCAATCTCTCCTTTCTAACTCTTGATTCATTTATTCTTTACTATATATTTTACACCTTTTTTCTTACATATTCCATACTTTGATTAAATTTCTTTTCATAACAAAGGTAACAATTCATTCATGCCAATAAAGCATTTGTCAGTCAAGAGATATATTTTACAAAAAAATAGATCTCTTGACTGACAAATGCTTTATTGATGGTGTCTGCCATATAGAAATGCTAGAGCAACCCCTTTTTTATATATCATCATCAGACAACAAAGAATGTGGACATAATTTTTGCAGTTTCCCAACTACGAACTGTATACATAAAAATGAAAGAAAAACAACCCCTATATTAGATATTATTTGAAGCTGATATGGATAACCAAGCTTATAATATAGCTCTGTATGATACCTTGAATAAAAAAACCGGATTCCAATAAAACAAATAATATTTGCCAGTATCAATGCAGGCAGCAAAATACAAGACAACTCTCTCCGCAAAATGGATGCTATTTTATGATACCCTGCCCCTATTGCATGCATTATGGCATATTCTTTCGAAAAAAATACTGTTCTTAAATAAACTGTCGATAAAATATTCACAATAACAAACCCGAACATAATAAACACAATAAAAATATAAACAATAGGATACATTTTTTGTAGTTTAAATCGATTTCCTTCCTCATGAGTATCTGTCAATATCACATATGCCCGATCTTCAAAAAGCTTTGTAAACTCATTTACATAGGAATCCTCCACATTGAAATATATCAAAGATGGCATAGCTAACCCTGTTATTTCTTCATAAGTGGAACAATTTACTATTACCACATTATTCATATTTCCTATATCATCTAAAATTAAATCTCCTGTATATTTTGTAAATGTATCATCTATTGTCAAACCATCTGTATCCTCTAACTCCAATTTTTTATTTTTACCAGAAAAATCCACTGCATTTTTACCTGATTTTATATCATTATATGGCTGATTAAAGGTAATACAATGTCCATCTTTTAGTGGAGTATATACTCTATTCTGCTGTTTATAAAATTCTTTTAATCCCTCCTCTGTAACTCCCAATAAAACAGCTGGTACTTTCATGCTGTCTGTGAAATTATCATATACAGCATCTCTTAACTCTAAATCACCATCTCCCAAACCTTTTATATACTCTTTAGAAAGTCTGTCTTTTTCTATATTAAAATTTGTATAATAACAATAAACCGGAACCGTTTTCACATATTTTGTATCCAAATCAAGCAGCTGATTCATAAATTCCTTACGCTGTTCATTGATTTTATCCATTTCCTCATCAAAATTTGCAAAATTAATATATGATGAACTGTCACTGTCAATATCCGCTATATAATCATATCCTTTATAATCCACTACCTCCTCAGCAATCATTTTTACAGAAAACATTTCTATATGAAAAGCCACAAATATGACACAGATTGCAAGCATTGTAAAAATATTAGAAAAACGCGAAAGCTGCAAATGTGCCGTTGCTATGCTTGTAACGGAGCAGACTTCTTTTTCTTTTGTCCGAAACTTATATTTTTTTTGATTTTTGACCATATCAGATGAATTTTTATGAATTTGGTATGCACAATATCCATATATAAACACTGCATATAAAACAAAAATTAATATAGCAATCAAAATAATATAGAAATGAGGAAATTGCTGTTCTATCACCACAGGCTCCATATTATGCAGCCGTGCCAGACCATCAAATAAAACTTTTGTACACAGAAATGCTCCACCTGTCCCTGTCAGCCCTGCCCCAAAAACAATGCCTATCAAATTGCAGGCAAATGCCATTCTTATTTTTCTCTCTGAAATTCCCACTAACTTATAAATACCAATATTTTTCCTGTGATCTAATAAAAGCAGTGAAATGCCATTGCTTATTACAAGAATCACTGCAATTAATACAACTGAGGCAATAAGCACATATTCCTTCAAACTGCTGATGGTTTCATCTCCATGTGCCCATAGATTAAAATTATAATTGACATATTCGCATGAAACATCATATTTATCCAGTATTTTATCCACATCTGCAAAATAGTTACATTCAAAAGCCACTGCATTTGTCTTTCCATTTTGCATACAGAAGCATACCGCTTCCTTTTTACCATTTTTCCAAAGACGGTTTTCTTTGATAATTCCTGAAACAGTGTATTGCTTTTCGCCAATGACAATTTTCGCACCAATCAGTTCTTCCTGTGAAAATCCCATTTGGTATAGATACCATGATTCGCATAAAATCTCATTGCTCTCGTTTGGAAAATTTCCTTGTATTAACTCATATTCTGTAAAATTCAGAAAATCTTCTGTTATATAATCCATTCGATATTCACGCTGCCTGTCTCTTACATTTTCCCGATAAAATTTCTGGTATCTTACAATATCTTCTGTATCACAAAATCGTTCAATCTCATTCTCCTCTATTCCTTCCACAATAGCGGAATATGTACCATAAATGCCATTTCCATAGTAAATTAAAAGATCCGCTTCATAATATGTATATAATGTACACAACATAAAAGTTGAAAGAAATGTTATCAAAAACAATTGCAGCCACTTCTTTTTACATTTGCAAAAACTTTTTATTAACATTCTCATTTTATTTCACCATCCTGCAGTTTATAAATCGTTTCTGCCTGCATTGCAAACTTTTCCTCATGTGTTACATAAATCAGACATGTCTGATATTCCTCTGCATAATTTCTGAGCAGCTGATAGATATTAGATGCATTTTCTGTATCTAAATTCCCTGTCGGTTCATCCGCAAATATCACCTTTGGTTTAGATAAAACTGCTCTGGCTACAGCAACTCTTTGCTGCTCTCCGCCTGAAAGCTGATGCGGATAACGATTTAATTGTTCCCACAAACCACACATCTCTATTACATCATCAAAGAAAGATGTATCGTATTTTTCTTTCCTTCCTTTTTCTTTTTTATCTTTAAAATATGCCGGAAATATAATGTTATTTTTTACAGTAAGCGTAGAAATCAAATGAAATGCCTGAAAGACAAAACCAAACTGATTCAATCGTATCTCTGCCTGCTGTTTCTTTTTCAGGCTTGTCAGACAAGTTTCATCTAAAAAAACCTGCCCTTCACTTGGATGATCCAAACAGCCCATAATATTTAATAGGGTGCTTTTTCCAGAACCGGATGCACCCGTAATTGCTACAATTTCTCTATCACCTATTTCTATATTAATGTTTTTTAACACTTCTCTGGATTTTAATCCATCTGCATATTCCTTATGTATATTCTGTAATCTTAGCATGCGAAATCTCCCTCTTATTCTTGTTCCTCTTTCTCGTCTATTCGATAATGGATTGGTGTATTTTCATTAATAGGACAAGACATCTTTTCTGTTTTATCATTAATGGTATACAATAAAGATACTTCTATTCCTCTGACTGCTTTTTCTATTTCCTCTTTATTTAGGTCTCCAACATACATAAGAACTCTCCTATAACAGTTTGTCTTTATCTCAAATGCATCCAGTCTCATTGGAAATGGTATCTTATATGAATAAATAAAATGGTCACTATATTCATTAAATTTTTCATATATGACTTCTATATTAGAACACCCTGAAATAGAGTTTCTATATAAGTCAAACTCATATTGTATGTAGATATAATCTTCTTTTTGATCAGAAGGTAATTTTTCTCCTTTATACATAATCTGATAATCATTTGTCTTCTCCTTCACATATTCCCATTCCATATCAATGGTTTCACCATCTATTTCTTTATATGAATAAACAACAATGTAGGGTTTTGTAATAATAATCGGCTCAGTAAATATAAACACACGAGCACAGATTCCAAGGAGGATTATTCCAATCACTATCCCTATGACAATTTTTTTTATTTTTTGCTTTTTCATTCTACTTTCCTAACTTTCTACCATAACTAACATAGTATTTTTTGACTACTTTGAATTACAGATAAAGCCAAGTTAGAAAAGACTGCTTGCAGACTCTTTTCTAATCTTACTTATACCCATAGAATTGATACCTAAAATGAATAGTTCAACACTTTTATTTATCACAAACTGCAAAATATGCCTCTCCTGGATGGATAATAGCATATCGGTATTCTTTAACCTCAGACGATTCACTTGCAGTTTCTTTATTATCTGCTGCTAACTCATTCAAACTTGCATTATACTGATTATTCGTATGTCCACAATAATATATATCATTTCCTACAATTTTTGTAATAATAATGGAATGATCATATTTTCCATCCCCATTTGTGTCCATCTGTACAATATCCCCAAGCATTAAATTATAATCTTTCAACCATTTTTTTGCATTAAATTTCACCTTTTTATGTATAGTGGCAGTTTTTACGTTCTTTCTTATATAATGGTATAATCCCAAATCAAGTGGTCTAATATTATAATATTGTTGTACACATACCCATGAAGTTGTATAACGGTACTTATATCCTCCCTTTTTCTTTGCTACTTTATGATGATACCATTCTTTCACTGTTTTTTCACTGCTTGTCTGCTGCAGGTCTGTATAAGAACCATGCATTTTATATCCTCCAGCTAATAAACATTGTGAAACAAAATTCGTACAATCCGAAGCAAGACTGGCATAATTTGTATTATAATTATTTTTACCATATGGGCTGTCACTGGCACCATTATACTTCTTTGCATATGATGTTGCTGCAAAGATTTCATACCTTGCATTTGTATTATCCTCTTCTTTCTGTTCTTTTTTTGCATACACTCCATTTAGCGGACTGCTAACCATCACTATCAAAGCTGCTATTAACATAATCACTCTGTTTGTACTCTTTCTACTTTTTTTCATTTTCTCTTTCTCCTTATATGTATTTTTTACTTTTTATTTATATATTTACAATTATTTTTACACATTAACATACTATTTTAATTGTGTCAATATTATTTTTGCACTATCTTCCTATTTTATTGGCAAGAAATAAAAAATAGCACTATTTGTTTACTTTTTTATCATTTATAGCATTTGGAATTTTATATTATAATTAAGCAGCAAATAACTATCGCATAAGCCAAATTCTTGTAGTTTCTTTATTATTCTCCTCTTTTTTGCTTTTTCTTATTTTATGTATTTTTTAATATTTATGTATTATAAATATATATGTGCTACAATATTTTATTATAACGTTTTTTTTATGTCAATACTTTTTTATAATATTCAAGACAAATGTAACAGTTCAATCATGCCATTCATACTTTATTTTCAGTGCAAAGCACATCTATTGTGGTATGCCTGAATGGGTATCATTTCCCAGAATGTATATTGTCACAAAAAAATTTACAGTTTTTGGCTGGTAAATTATTCATGTTAGACATTCACCCTATAGAACAGAATAAACGCATAAACGAGATGAGAGTCCATCGCCTCTCATTTCGTCTATGCGTTTATTCTGTATATATAAGTATATCCATATTTACCAAAGAGATGCCAAGCAGGTTTATTACTTGCACGAATCAAATCTACAACTTAAATTCTGCTATCATCTCTGTCAAGCTCTGGGATTGTGCGGAAAGTTCTTCACTTGCTGCCGCACTTTCTTCTGCCATAGCAGAATTATCCGATATTACTTCTGATACCTGTTCTAATGCCAGCCGTATCTGGTCGATACCTTCACTTTGGGTTTTTGCTGCTTCAGCAATATTCTCTAATACTTCTTGCAGTGTAATAATATGCTCTAATGCCTGCTGCATCTCTGTTGCACTTTCATTCACAATGCTTTTTCCTTTATTGACTGCCGCTAGGGAATTTTGAATTAGAGATGTAGAAGTCTGCACTGCACCCATACTTTCATTTGCAAGGCTTCCTACTTCACCTGCTACAACCGAAAAACCACGTCCCATATCTCCTGCTTTTGCAGCCTCTATGGAAGCATTCAATGATAAAAGCGTTGTCTGATCTGCGATTTCTTCAATTGTTGTAATAATATTTTCAATTTCATTAGAACACTTGCTGATTTCATTCATTGCCTCTACAGCTTTTTCCATCTGGGAGTTGCTGAATACAATTTCCTGTCCCATATCTGTCATACGCTGCCTTGCATCTTCTGCAAATTTTGCAGTAGAATTAACTTGTGATGCAATTTCTGTTATGGAAGCCTGTAATTGCTGAATTGCTGCTGCCTGCGATGTTGCTCCTTCTGCCAAAGATTGTGCTCCTGTAGCAATCTGTTCTGAACCACCAGACACCTGCTGGGAAGCTTCCTCTATATTATAAAGTGTTGTAGTGAGACGTGATGATAAGTTTTCTAACCCTGACTTTATTTTCTGAAATTCCCCTGCATATTCCTGTTTTAGCTCAAAACAAAGATTCCCTCCTGCAACTTCATTTAATACTTCTGTAATCTCATCTATATATTTAATATAATCTTTTAGTCTTACCACTGTTTTATTAAGAGCAGCAGCTACCGCTCCTACTTCATCTTTAGATGATAGATCCACTTCTACATCCAAATCACCTTCTGCAATTTTTCCTGCTGCTTTCTCAAGAGATTTCAATGGTTTTACAATTCCAGCAGAAATTTTATTAATAATAATAACCAATGCTACAACTGCTAGTAAGAAAAATCCTCCTACTGCTGCAAAAAGCCAATATATCGCTGCATTATATTCTGCATTTGGCATACCACTCAAAACGGACCACCCTGTATCTTCCATCACAGCATAATAGCCATGCTGCTTTTTTCCATTCCAGCGATATGTCAATTCTTCATTTTGTTTTGCTGCAAAAGCATCTTGTGCTTTTTTGTCTATCTTCAAATCCATAAAAGATGTATTGATGATGCTTTCATCAGATGCATACATAACTGTTCCGTTTTTTGTCATCAACATGAAAAATCCTGATTTGCCAAATTTATATTCTGACATCATATCTGAAATAGTGTCAATGGAAACATCTACTGCTGCAACACCAATCAACTCACCATTATCACTGTGTACCGGTGATATTACACTTGCCACCATTTTACCGGTAGAAGAATTCTGATAAGGCTCTGTCACAATAGTAGTATCTGCTTCTACAACCTCTGTATACCAGCCTCTACTAGTAATATCCCATTTTCCTATCTCTGAAATATATCCACTCACTTCATCTTCCATACATTGACTAGAATCAATATCTGCAATCCAACAAACTAAAATGTTTTCCTCATCGGTATGAAATGTATTTGTCATCGTTTTCCGAACGGAAGCAAATTGTTCTGCTTCTGTTATTTTGTTATCCTTTTTTATTGTTTCCAATAAATTCTTTATCTCGTTGTTAGCAGAAAGCTGCCTGGTAGTTTCCATATATCTAGTAAAATACTCACTAATCCTGTTTGATACCTGTCCTGATTCCGCAGTAATCTCATCTGTACGAATGTCACTGACAGCAGCCCTTACAATCATTAAAATTAATACAGCTACAATAATGAGAATCAGAACAGTAGGTGTCACAATCCCCCTCATCATATTTTCTTTTATTCCAGCACTTTTTTGCCTTGCTTGTATCTTTTTTACCTCATTCATATTGTATTCCCCCTTTATATGTTATAGCAAACCTACCATTCAATTATAATCGTGATTATAAGTTTTACAAAAAACTATTTTTAGTTTTTTTGCAAAATCATTTTTTACTATTTAAAGTAAACATAACTATTGTTCAATGAAATATACCTTAAACATATGAAAAAATAACCGCAATATCGTGACACACTCTACGATATTGCGGTCAAAGATAATTATTACTCTGTGTTCTTTTGATATTTTGCAAATTCCTTTACAAGTTCCTTTACTTCATTTAATAATTCTTTTGCTTGCTCTGCTTCTGTTTGATTTTGTAAACTGCGTTCCTCTACTTCATTAGCACTTTCTGAAACTGCTTCACTGCTGGCTGACAACTGATTAATGTTCTCAATAATTGTATTATTAGAACGCACCAGATTTTTAATTTTCTCATCTAAATCTTCCACACGCTGTGTCAATGTGTCTATATTATCACGAACAGCACTAAAACCATCTGAAGCATTTTCAACCATTTGATTCTGCTGGTTCATTGCATCAATGGAAGATTGTACAATTTCTGTTGCATTCTGTGCATTTATATTTAACTCCTGAACAATACCAGCTATTTTTTCGGTGGACTGCCTGGTTTCTTCCGATAAATTTCGTATCTGGTCCGCTACTACTGCAAATCCTCTTCCTGCCTCTCCTGCTCTTGCACTTTCAATAGATGCATTTAATGCAAGAAGGTTGGTCTGACTAGAAATTGAAAAAATAACTTCTGTAATCTGCTGTACTTCTTTTGCTTTTTTCTGTAATTCCTCCATAGATACTGCCACACGGGAATTCGTTTCACTAATGGTTTCTGCACCATTACGTATCTGATCTATTACAGCCATGCTCTCTTCTATCATTTTAGCTGAATTAGTAGTAGCTTCTACCATGATTTTAGCATTTTCCGCTGTATCTTCAATTACTTCATTAATCCTTGTAGTCATTTGGGTTTGCTCTTGCACACTTTCCACTGTTTCTTTGGTTCTTAAAGAAACCTCCTCAATAGAACTATGTACTACATTAGAAGAAACTCTTAAATTTTCTATCAAAACATCAGTATCTGCCACTTCTCCTTTTACATTTTCAGAAATCCGGAGAATATCCTGCAACATAGCATTTTGCAGTTCCTGTTCATCTTTTACTGATTGAAGCATATCATAATTAAATTTTTCGGAAAGACCGGCAATAACATGAATGATAATTATAATCTCAAGATTTACTACTGTGCTGACGAATGCAGCATCACTGCCACCAAATAAATATCCAGTAACTCCCCATATAATTGCATGAATGATATTTAAAATTAAAATGGTATAAAAAGTAAACTTTTCAAACTTGGTGTCATGATACAAAATTGTAGCAATTATAATTGGATAAATATAGAATGGAATTAATACATTCGTTCCTGTAAGGATAAGATATCCCCATCCAACTAAAAAACTAGCTAATATAATGTATTTTAACTTCTCACTGCCCTTGTTTTTCACATAATAAACCCAATTAACGACAACACCTACAATCAAAGCCGATAGTGGTATCATTCCCATTTTCCCATATGCAGTTGCAGTTACAAAAGTTTGAATACATAATGCTAATATAAGCAACAGTTCTATAACCGTTATACTAATTATAACGGTCTGATTTACTTTCCCTGTTCGCTTGCTTTGTTCACTATACCTATGCTGTTTTTTCTTAAGTGTGTCTTCATTTCTTTTCTCCATATTCTGCCCCTCCTACTCTGTGTCCTTTAAGATATTAATTAAGTCTCAAAATGAAAAACAAAATGGGTTTTGTTCTCCTAAAAATTATAATAACACATTATATTGATTTTTTCTATGTTTTTTTCATTATTTTTCAATTTATTTTAAATTTTTTATACTTTTTGCACATTACTTTTTCATCTATAATATTTAATCCCCTACGAAACTAACAATTTTCTCCACCTATTTTATATACATTTCCCATTTTTACAGGGGTATCTAAAACAGTGTAAAATTATCTAAAAATATGGAAATATAAAATAAACCAATATAAAAAGTATATACCATAAACTTATATTATGGTACATACTTTTTAAAATTTCTCTAATGGCGGTTTTTAAATCTTAACGCACTACATATTCTATTTGCTGTATTGAATTTATTCCTATCTGTTGTAATTTTTGAACGCTTTTCTCCACATCTGCTTTTTGGTTATACTTTGGAATAAGCGGAACTTTTACTCTCATCCTATGATTCCCTGCTTTATCCAAAAGATATTCCAAATTTTGTTTTACCAGTTTTGAAGTTTTTCCTGTATAATCCTTGTATATTTTTTCATTCATATCCTTACAATCAATAATAAAAAAATCTACACCTTCCACTGCTTCCTTCACATAATCAGACGGTACATTTAATGCTGTCTCTAACACAATATTCCAATTCTGTGCATATTTTTCTTTAAATTTTTTTATAAAATGACTATGAAGAATCGCCTCCCCGCCTCCAAAAGTTACACCCCCGCCTGTTGCCCTGAAATATAAATCATCTTCCTTAACAGCATCATACAATTCCTCACAGGTAAATTGTTGAACAATGATATCATTCCGCCATGCTGCCTTATTCAGACAATATTTACAACGCAGCGGACAGCCATGAACCCCTACTAAAGTAACCACTCCTTCCCCATCTATTCCCATGCGGAGTCTGTTAATTGAAAATACAGGTAATCGTGTTTCTATTTTTTGCCTTTCGGTGTTTCTGTCGGAGCTTCTAATTCCCCCTCCCATGCTACATCCCCCTCTAAATCCCTTGTTTCTTTGTCCTCTGCTTTTGGTGTTTCTGTTGGAAGTGATACCATCTCCACTTCTCCACTTAGCGGTTCTGCCTCTTGTGTTGATGCTGGTGTATTAGTAATGCCATCATTCAATTCAGATGTAATGCCCCCTGTCTCATTAGGCAGCTGGCCGGTTTTTGCTTCATCTACCTGCATACAACCTGTTAATATACTTACTGCAACTCCTGCAACACAAACCGCTTTTCCCAAAGCTTTCCTTCGTGCCAGCTGTTCTTCTAAATATTTTACCTCTGCTTCACACTTTGGACAAGTGCCCTTACAATTTCCTTGAAAGGTACATTCTGATATTATATATTCAATATCATTATTTTTCGCAATTTCTGCCCGGATTTGTTTTAAAACCTTGCATTTTGATTTTCCTGTCATACTATTTTCCTCCTTTTTCCGCATCTGCTGCCATTTTTCATTGTCTGCAATATAGATACGAATTACCTTAGAGGTTTTTATGGAAAATACTAAAATTTAAATTGATTCATGCTCTATCAAGCCATTTACTTCTTTTCTAAGCTGAATAAATTGCTCTGTATCTTTTAATGACAACTCTCTGCTTGATGCCGCCGGACAACTCTTTTGGATAACTGTTTCTAAACTTCTCTAACTTAATTACTTTCAAATATTTATCCACAATCTCTTCCTGCTCCTTTGCAGGCACTTTTCTTATTTTTAAGCCAAACTTAATATTCTCTGCCACCGTCATCCATGGAAATAATGTGTAGGCCTGAAATACCATTCCTCTGTCTGCCCCGGGACCGATAATTTTCCTATCTTGAATTACAATGTCTCCGCTTGTAATTTCATCTAATCCTGCAACCATACGAAGCAAAGTGGATTTTCCGCAGCCGGATGGTCCTACAATACATACAAATTCATTTTCCAAAACATTGATATTTACATCCTTCATGGCGATAGTATCCCCTTTGGCAGAATAATATACCTTCTGCACATTTTTTACATAAATCTTACTGTTTGCCAAGTTCGCCTCAATATGGCTGACCTTTAACCCCTTTTGCTTTCCTCTTCCTAGTACACTTACCTTTGTGACAGCAGAAAACCCTTTTTCCATCAATGTGCTTAGCACCTCTTCTGCCTTTTCCGGTCTAATAAATGCCTTTATCATTTTCATAACTGTTTTCCTCCTTAGACAAACTCAAATGTTCCTTTTTCTGTAATATCTTCTACTTCCTTTGTACTGTATTCTTCACACAAAAAACCTTTTACCACTCTTCCATCAGCCAATTCCACATGACCAATCCCTAATGGCTTTCTTATTTCTCCCATAAAGTACCCCATTGCACTAACAGGAATTTCATACAAATCTACCTCTATTGATTTTCCATTCTGGTGGTCATAATACATTCCCGGTTTTTTCGGTGTGGAATTGAATTGATATAATTTATATTTTTCAGCTGTTTTGGTACTTTCTATATAGAATGCACCTAATTGCGTCAGCTGATATTCCAAAGGAAACCCTTTTTTATGTAAACCACAAACTGCAAGCGTGATTGTTTCTGACTCTAAAAATTTATCTGCCGCCCCAAGTAACAAATCTTCTGCTTCTGACAACGAAAATATTGTAATACCAAATGGAAGATCTGTATCATTTATTTTTTCAGGTACCGCAATGGCACATAAATCCAACAAATTACAATGATTGGTATACAGCCCCATTTTGCTATTGGTTTCTGTCTTACCTCTTCTCTTGTATAAGTGCCTCCTGCAGTAGGCATAATCAGCACTGCATCTTTTAAAACTCTTTTTGCTTCTGCCTTATATTCCTGCAATTCATGAATCGCCCGAAATACACTGACTGCAGTATGTTCCTCACTTCCACCGGATCGGAGTATGGTTTCTGTCACAGGAAAAATCTTTCCCTGGTGGTTTTCTACAAATTTCCCCAAATCTTTCCACCTCTCCGCTACCCAAGGACCATCATATAAAATGGAGGCTGCCTTACGAAACATAGTGTAATCAATATATTCCACTTCTATGCCTAATTTTTTGATACGCTCCACTGCCTTATTCCATTTTTCTTCATAAACCTCTGCAAATGGTCCAAAAAATTCAATTCCATCATCTGGAAGGCATATTTTCTTTGGCTGCTTGTATTCAGGTACAGGCAGTTTTCTTGACCAACAGCACTCCCTGTCAAATCCTCTTGCAATCAGATTGACATTTTGTGCATCTGAGAGGGTATTGGCAAATACAGTGACACATTCAAGGCTTGCACAGGCAGGCACTACACCTTTAGAAGACCATGCACCAACAGACGGCTTATATCCTACCAATCCATTTAACGCTGCTGGTACTCGTCCCGAACCTGCGGTATCTGTTCCTAATGCAAATGCTGCCATCCCCAATGCTACTGCTACTGCTGAACCGGAACTAGAGCCGCCGCCAATCAATTCAGAATCATATGCATTATGTACTTCCCCATATGGACTTCTTGTTCCAACCAGTCCTGTGGCAAACTGGTCCAAATTGTTTTTTCCAATAGGAATTGCACCTGCCTGAATCAACTTTTTTACAACTGTGGTATTCTCCTCCGGCAAATAGGAAAATTCTTTACAAGCAGCAGTTGTTGGTACATTTTCCAAGTCAATATTATCTTTTATCGCAAATGGGATTCCCCATAATGGCAGTTCATTCTTTTTTTCTGGAAGCCTATCAATATACATTTTCATCTGATCTAATGCAGGTTCTGTAATCCAGATATGATACTCTCCATACTGTTTGGTCTTTTTTATAATGTGTTCGGCTACTTCTAATGGTGTACTACTGCCATTTTCATAACTTCTTTTTAGCCACTGTATTGTTAACTTTTCAGTAAAATATTTCATAACCTGCCTCCTCTATTCTCTGATGCATACTGCTAATTGACCTGCATTTACTAATTCACCTGTCCTTATATGGATTTTCTCTACCACTCCATTGCACTCTGCCTCAATTGGAAACTCCATTTTCATGCTCTCTAGTACAGCTAATGTATCACCTTTTTTCACTCTGCTGCCTTCCTCTACAAGAATTTTCCATACACTTCCTGGTATATTTGTCCTGGCTGCTACACAACCATCCGGTATCTTTTCCTCCACAATTGCTGCCATTTCCTCTGTTTCCGAAACAAATTCATCTAATCTTTGTTCCCGCCATCTCTGCCGTTCAGCCTCAAAAGATGCTTCTTGATGTTCTTTGAACATTTTTATCGTATCTTTATTGTCTTCTAAGAATTTTTTATATTCTCCAAAACTAAATTCTGTTTCCTCAATGCTAATCTTAAACCTGCCTCTTAAAAATGCTTCTCTGTCTTCTAATATTTCTTTGCGACTGACTGGATAAAATTTAATCTGATCAAAGAAATTTAGCAGCCATGGCTTTCCTGCCCTGAAATACTCTGTTTCTTTTAGCGGATTCCACATCTGTATTGTCCGCCCTACAAACTGATATCCACCAGGTCCTTCCATTCCATAGACACAAAGGTATGCACCCCCGATTCCTACCGCATTTTCCGGTGTCCATGGTCTTGCAGGATTATATTTTGTGGTAACCATTCGATGTCTTGGGTCAATCGGTGCTGCTACCGGTGCGCCCAGGTACACATCTCCTAATCCCAAGACAAGATAATTGGCATCAAATACAATTTTCTTTACTTCCTCAATGCTGTCTAAGCCGTTGATTCTTCTAATAAACTCAGGATTGCTTGGACACCATGGTGCATTTTCCCTGACCGTCTCCTGATAACGTTTTGCCGCAAGCTGTGTCTGTGGATCATCCCATGATAACGGTAATGTAACAATTCTGGATGGAACAGTGATATTTTCTAATTCCGGTATATTTTTATTCACTTCTAATATTTTCTCTGTCATCTCTCTGGCAGATATTTTTTCTATATCAAAGTTTACCTGCTGGGAACGAATACCTGGTGTTAAATTGATAATCGGAAGTTCTGTCTTTTCTAATTCCCGCATTAAAATATGTACTCTAAATCTTAAATCAATGCTTAATTCCATTTCTCCATATTCCACCAATACATTTTCTTCCCCTGCAAGACGAATGACAATCTCTGTTTCTGCCACACAGTCTTTCGCTAAAACTGCATAATGATAATCTAATTTCTCTTTTTCCAACAGTTCTGCTTTTGTATGCCCATTCGGGCGGGCTTCATCCAATAAGGTATAATTATGGGCTAAATTTTCTTTTTGTGCTGTTCTGATTGTTTCTGCCTGCTCTAATGTTAATAACTGAATTGGTGTATTGGATACAATAAAAATAATGTCCATCTCTGTTCTTAATGTAACAGTATCACCTTTCTTGTAATGCCCTTTTTCATAATGCATGTTTCCATCTTCTTCTACATATACCTTAGAAAATAAATTGACACATGGAACCAAATCCCTTGCACTCATATTATTTCTAATTAATTCTATTTTGAAGTTTTCTTCCCCGGACCTGTACCAATCATTTCCACATTCCTGATAAGTTGTCTTTCCATATTTTTCATCTGTCATTGCCCTTGTTGTATATCCTGAAATACTGTCATGCCATCCAAGACTATCCTGTACAATACTTGCTAAAACCCTTCCGTTATCACTCATTAGTACATTTCCTTTTGTTAAATGGGCAGTATACTGTGCCTTTAAACTGTCCGGCATATTATACCGCTCTGAAGTATCACGCATGTTATACATTAACATGGATACCTTTGCGTCCTCACCTAATGCCTTAAAATGAATATATTTTCCACGTCCTATATTTCCTGATCATTTTTCACCTAGTTTCAAAACCTTACTCCAAACCTTCTTCATAAAAAATTCCACCTTTCCTTTATCACAAACAAAAAATGCAAAGAACGCCTTATCATTTATGTGCCTTTGCATTTTCCCATCTTTGATATTATGTCTTTTGTTTCTTTTATGTTCCTATTTGAATTGCTTTGCTGTTTACATGAATTATCTTATCACTCAAAAAGCAGGATAACAATTCCACTAAATTGTAATTATTTCAAAAAAATATAGAACCAAAGTTCTATATTTTATCTAATAGCGCTATAAATTGTGCTCTTGCTTTTACTCCTACTTTTGTATAAATGTTATATACATGTTTCTTTACAGTAGACAAACTAATTATCATCTTTTCACTAATTTCCATATTAGATTTTCCTTCTAATATCTGTAGTGCTACCTCATGTTCCTTCGCTGTCAATCCATAGTGCACAACTGCCTTGTCTAAATTTTTATATTTGTATCTATTACTCTCCGTTCTTGCATTTCTTAACCGATATGTTACGTTTGTCATATGTTCTTTTAAGATATCAAAGATATACATATCCTTATCTGAAAAATCTCCTAACTCGCCACTTCGAAATAAATTGATGATTCCAAGAATTTCAGTATCTCTTGCAAGTAAAATACCTGCTCCAAAGGGAATATTATTTGGTCTTAAAAATTCCCTATAAAACTCTGTCTTTTTTCTCAGAGAATCTTCAAGAATCTCCGTGTCTTTATAAGTTATCACATCCGACGAAATTTCAAATATATAATTCAGATAATCCTTTTCATAATATGCTTTCATATAATTTGTAAAGGTTTCTTCGTCCATTCCAAGAAAAGTGGATTGTTTCATATCTATTTCATTTTTTTCATTAAATAGTATAAAGTAACCTTTTGTATATGGTATCAACATTCGAAACACCTTCAACGTCTTATCCTCATAAGCATTCATATAATCCTAATTAAAAAAAGCCTATTCTTAAAAATAAATAGACTTTTCTTAAAAAACTTATTTTTTTAAATCATTTAAATAAAATATAAACTATTTTATACATAAAAATTGCATGTTACAAGATGTGCATCACAATTTACGGGGGATTTGTTCCAAATTCATGAGGTGCAGCCGGCTACATTGAATGAATTTGGGCAAATATCCATACCATATCGGACGAAGTCCGCCAGCCCGGATGGGCATGGATTGCGGTATGCCCGAATGGGTACGCAAAGCGGGGCATGCAGATTGGGGCAATGAATCTTCAAACACGCTCTAGTACTTTACTCAAGGTATCAAACAAATTTTTCACATCAATTGGCTTGGCTATGTGACCATTCATTCCACACTTTAGTGCTTCTTGTCTGTCTTCTTCAAAAGCATTGGCAGACATCGCTAAAATCGGTATTGATGACAATTCCTTATTCTCCAGCTGCCGAATCGCCTTAGTTGCCTCATAACCATTCATCACTGGCATTTGTATATCCATAAGCACTAGCTGATAATATCCTGGTTCGGATTTTTTCAACATATCTACGGCAATTTGCCCATTTTCTGCAATTTCAGTAGAATATCCTGCCTCACCTAAAATCATCGCAGCAAGTTCCTGATTCATTTCAATATCCTCTGCCAGCAAAATACGCCCTGTACGACGATTCGCTTTCTCCTCATCGTTTCTCTTTTTCCTTATTTCCTCTGTACTTACAATTGAATGTAAGCAGTCTCTTAACTCTGATAAAAACAATGGTTTACTGCAAAATGATGTAACACCTGCTTCCTTCGCTTCATCTGCAATGTCACTCCAATCGTATGCAGCCATAACAATAACTGATACATTTTCATCCATTTCTTTTCTGATTCCCTGTGTAACTTCCATACTGTCCATGTCATGCAATGGATAATCAATAATATATACACCATAGTTATCATTGTCTGCTGCTGCCTGGCGGGTACATATCAGCGCCTCCTTTCCTGATAATGCCCACTCTGCACGAATTCCAAGCTGTCCCAGCATAGATGATACACTCTCACAAGTATTCACATCCTCATTTACAACCAATGCTCTGCAATTTTTAAATTCCGGTACAACTTGCGGCTTCCTTGCTTTTGCATTCAAACGGAATGTAAAGGAAATCGTAACTTCTGTACCTACGCCTTGTTTACTTTTCACCTCAATAGATCCATTCATCATATCTACAATATTTTTTGTAATTGCCATTCCGAGACCGGTTCCCTGAATTTTGCTGATTGTAGAATTTCTTTCTCTCTCAAATGGTTCAAAAATACGTGATACAAATTCCTCACTCATACCAATACCAGTATCTTTGATACAAAATTCATAATTTACACAGTCTGTTGGTGCTCCCGATTTTTCTGTGACTCTTAAACTCACATTACCTCCCACATTCGTATACTTCACAGCATTACTGAGCAGATTCAAAAGCACCTGATTCAATCGCAATTTATCACAATAAATCTCCTCATCCAGAACATCCACAGTGTCAATATACAATTCAAGCCCCTTTGCCTGAACATCTGCCTGTAAAATGTTGTGCAATTCATGCAGAATATCCGGCAAGCTGCATGGCTCCTCTTCTAAATGTACTTTGCCGCTTTCAATACGGCTCATATCTAAAACATCATTAATCAGACTTAGCAAATGATTTCCCGATGTCCTAATCTTTCCCAAATATTCTTCTACCTGTTCCTGGTGGTCAATATGGGTAATTGCCAAATTCGTAAAGCCGACAATTGCATTCATCGGAGTTCGGATATCATGAGACATATTAGAAAGAAATACACTTTTTGCCTCATTTGCCTTATTTGCCTGTAAAAGTGCTTCCTCCAACAGCCTTTTCTTCTCCATTTCATCACGAATTTCCTCATCCACACTACGGAATCCCAGAACAACACCTTGACTATCCTCCCATTCGCCTGCACGCACAGCTTTCATTTGGAAGTATCTCACTTCACCATTGCAAAGTGTACGGTAATTAATATAATACATCTTTTTCTCAGACAGTTCTTCTTTCAGCCCCTCCTGAGAAGATGCCCACCGCATCATTTCCCTGTCATCCTCATAAACACACGTCTGTATGTAATGCTCCAAACTTTCCTTCAGTGGCTGCCCCTCAGAAAAAGTAGAAGCTAGTATGTGGTTTTTGCAGTCAGCAGTCCGAAGCGTATTTCCCATACCTGTTTTCAGGTCAAAAAAGCATACAAGGTTATAATCTATGCTCAATGCATGAACTAATTCCATCTTCTCCTTTTTTTCCTTCAGCTTTTGAGTAGTACAATCCAAAAGAAATCGCTGATAACATAACTCCCCATTCTCAATTAAAAGTTTCACATTCCCCATTACATGCAGTATCTCCCCATCCTCATGTCTTACACGATAGTCTACACTAATACTGTCTCCTTCTTTTTTCAGCCTTCCAATACATTCCCGAAGTCTTGCTTTATCTTCATCAACAACAGATTCTGCAATCATATCGAATCCCTTTTCTTCTAATTCTTCTTGAGACTCGTACCCCAAAATTTTTAGTGCAGCTCCATTTATGCTGATAACATGTGCACCATCTATTGTATGTAGGATTACTCCACAATCCATAGTGGTAAAAATCGTTTCCAAAGTACGGTTCTTTTTCATGATCTCCTGCTTATAAGCATGCTCCTGTGTCACATCAATTGCCACACCCACTGTTCCCATTACACTTCCATCAAGGTCATACAAGGGAGATTTATAAGTCGTAAGTGTTCTCATGCCATCTCCAGTTTTAATTTTTTCCTCAGATATACAGGTTCTTTTCTTATTCATGACCTCAAGTTCCGATTCCACGCAAGCAGGATCATCATAGTCAACATTCCAAATATAAGCATGCTTACGTCCTTCCACCTGCTCCTTTGCTTTATTAACTGTTGTACAAAAACTGTCATTTACCTTCTCATGTACCCCTTCTTTGTCCTTATACCAAATAAGGTTTGGAATATTGTTAATGGTAGCTTCTAAATAATGACTGGCCTGCCAAAAATCCTTGCTCATCTTACAAGTCTGCTGCCACCTCGAGACCCTGAATTTAATTTCTTCATCCGACATAGGCATCGTCCATATATCTTTAATTTTTGACAAGACATCTGTCAAAAACATTATCTGCTTCTTGTCTGCAAGCAGAATAAGCTCAGTGTCCCTGCTCTTGCCTAAGTCTAACATCTGCAATGCCTCTTTTACATCCAAATCCTGTAAATTCACCAGAATCACATCTGCCTTAGCTGCCAATGCTTTCTCAGGTTCATCACTCTCAGAGAACTCATGTGTAAAATGTTCAAGCGGAGATGTTTCTTTTAAAATTTCAAATACTCTGCACTGATGACCTGTTAAATAAAAATGAATATGGCAATGATACATACCAATTTCCTCCCTAATGCTTTGCAAATTATTTTCATATCGTTGTGCTTATCGACTTAATTCAAGAAATATTCATATCATGAATAGTAGATTTTATAAAATAAGTAACTCACCTATATTACTATATTCTAACAAACCCATAGATTTGTGTCAATATTTGGGATACTTTCGGATACCGCATATAACCACTGATAAAGAAAATTATACAAACCATTACCATTTGGGAGAAAAAGAATTTTGTCATATTGTTTTTAAAATGCTGTTATATCAACAGACCATCTTCTACACAATGCTCTTCTCTTTGATATCAAGTCGGAATACTATCATCCACACACAACACCCCCCATCCTAACACTTCGTTGGGTGATAGCGGAAACCTTAACAGCTGTCTCGTTCCTCCAATTAAATATGCCTTTGCTTTCTGTCCATACAGATAAGGATCATATCCTCTTATAATCCCCCACTCCATCAAAAGCCCGCAGCTCCCTGTCACAAAAGGTGTCGCCATAGATGTTCCACTTTTCACACTATATCCGCCATTTGGTGCGGCACACAATATCTCCACTCCGGGAGCTGCCAGATCTGGTTTAATCTGTTCATTTCTTGTATATCCTCTTCCTGAAAAGTATGCCTCTCCATCTGTGTTTCCATTATAGGCCGCCACAGTAATTGCAGCATCTGTAGTAGAAGGAATGGTAAGTGTTGTATCTACTTCAGGCTGTAAAAAACGTGTGTTTTCATTGACCAGGCTTCCTGATGGCAGCCATAAATCATATCTTCCATCTATGATATTTTGTGCCTCAATCTGCACAGTCCAGATTCCTCCTTCAATCACAGTTTCCCGCGGTATCCATTCAATATAAATTTCCTGCAATCCATTAAAAGGAGTAGGTGCACCATAATTTACCAATAGTTCCGTTTTTCCTAATATATAACTTCTAATTCCCGTTTCATTTTGATATAGTGTAAGACTTTGATTGCTTGGATTAATGATTTGTACATTCATAGAATCTGCAAAATTTTTCCACAATTGAAGATTTAGTGTTCTTTCCCCTTCATTGACTGCAAGTTCTATATTTTCTCTTTCTCTTCCTGATATAAATACACCACCTGCATGTCTTCCGCTTGCCCCTTCATTTCCACTTCCAATACAAATTGTGCTTTTCCACCTGCCTGCTGCCTCATTAATAAACTGTTCCAACATGCCCCTTCCATTGTGGGAACCATAACTATTTCCAAAACTAATATTCACTGCTACTGGCATGAGCAATGTTTCTGCTGTTGTAATCACATAGTCTAATGCTTCCATTAATCTCGTTGTTCTTGGAAAAGAATTGCCAACAGAATCTCCTAACTTTACTACCAGCATTTTGGCCAAAGGTGCCACTCCATGGTATCGCCCGCTGCTTGCTCTTCCATTTCCACAGGCAATTCCTGCTACTGCTGTCCCATGTCCTGACACATCTACAGATGGTACTTTTTCTAATTGCTCTGGTACTGTACGTTCTCTAAGTGCTTCATTAATCTGCTCTTCTGTGTATAATGTTCCCGTCACATATCCTTCTGGCGGCGGTCCTGTCCGAATGGTCTGATCCCACAATTCTAAGATTCTTGTAGTGCCGTCCTGATTACGAAAATCAGGGTGGGTATAGTCAATCCCTGAATCTATTATGGCAACTAAAACACCCTCACCATACAAATCATTTTTTCCTGTTGCTCCCACTTGCTGCAGCTGGTTATTATAAACCCTTCTCCAGTTTTCCTGCAAAGGATTAATACAGGAAATAGCATTTCCACCTGTGACAGAAAAAAATAACTGCTTTGGCTGTTCGATATATTCCACTTCCTCAAATCCTGAAAAACGCTGTATCAGGTCCTCTCTAATTGTAATAATAGCAAAACCGGACATTAATGATACAATGGCTACTTCTATTTCTTCCTGAAGACGAAAAAGATTACCATGATATTTCACAATAAGCTCCCATGTTTTCGTTTCAGCATCATATCCTGTATTTAAATCCCATGTTTTCGCCCTTTGTGCTTCACTTGTATTGAGTGCCAAATTAAGTTTTGTGTCAAGTTTTCCATTTTCCATAAAACCATCACCCTCCCTATTCACATACTCTTCCCATATATAATCAAACCATATTTCCATGAGAAAATATTACAGTATTTGTAAAATGTATGAACTACAATTTTTTATATGAATAAATCCTAATATTTTTTTCCACTTTACATCCCCCTCTTTTTTTGATACAATATTGCAAGAAAGGAACAGGTGTTTGAGTATGAGATTTATTTTTCATGTTGATGTGGATTCTGCTTTTTTATCCTGGACGGCAGTACAGAGATTAGAACTTGCCAAAGACAATCCAGATTCTGTACAGGAACAATTAGATATTAGAACCATTCCTTCTGCCATTGGCGGAGACATTGAAAAACGTCATGGTATCATTCTTGCCAAGTCAACTCCTGCAAAAAAATACGGAATTGTAACTGGTGAACCCATTATCAAGGCACTGCAAAAATGTCCTAACCTGTACTTGGTTTCCCCCGATCATACCCTATATACAGAACAATCCGGCAAATTAATGGCATTACTCTCTCAATACAGCCCTGTTCTGGAAAAATATAGTATCGATGAAAGTTTTTTAGATATGACAGGAATTGTGCACGCAAAAGAAGAAGCAATATCCCTTGCCAGGCAAATGAAAGATCATATAGAGAAAGAATTAAAATTTACAGTAAGTATTGGTGTTTCTTCTAATAAACTTCTGGCAAAAATGGGATCTGATTTACAGAAACCAAATCATGTTACAACACTTTTCAAAGAAGAAATACCTGAGAAAATGTGGCCGCTGCCATGTGGCAGCCTGTTTTTTGTAGGAAAGGTAACAGAAGCAAAGTTAAAAGCCCTCCGTATCCATACTATCGGCGATATTGCAAAAACAGAACGAAGTCTCTTAATTTCTGAATTGAAATCCCACGGTGAAAAAATATGGTACTATGCCAATGGAATGGATGATTCTTCTGTTGTCCCAAATGAAGGCCCTCATAAAGGATATGGAAACAGTATCACCCTTCCAAAAGATGCAGCAACTGCTGCTGAATGTAAAAAAGTCATCTTATCCCTCACTGAAAATGTTGCTGCCCGTCTGCGCCGCAACCAGGTAAAAGCAGGGTCTGTTTCTGTTACCCTGCGGTATAATATTCATGATAACCATTCCCGTCAGACTGTATTAGAAAATCCAACTAACACAACAGAAGAACTATATCTTGCTTACTGCAAGATTTTTAACCAGTTCTGGAATGGTTCTCCTGTCCGCTTAATCGGAGTATCTACTGGAAAAATTATTCCTGCCTCTTCTGCTACAAGGCAGCTCTCCTTTTTTGATGATCACAAAATGGAAAAATGGGAGAAACTTGATAAGACCATTGACAATATCCGCTCAAAGTTTGGAAATGATGCTGTAAAACGAGCGGCTTTTCTGGAGGGGGATATCGATCATATGACAGGAAAAAATAAATCATAAATTATCTTTCCAAACATGCTCCAGCCATTTGAACATTTATAAGCAGAAAGTTTAAGAAGTTTTATACTATTACTGCAGAATAACCTTTTTGTGTTTTTCCTTTTTCAATATGTTCTTTAAAACCATTTATGTAAAAAGAAATACAATCTTCCTGTCCGTTTATCAGCCTTCTCCTAACTTTCTCCCATGCTTTCATTGACACTGTAAAATCAGGAAAACCTGCTATTAAGACTGGCTGTTTTTCCTCCTGAATCCAAAAATATTCCCCTCCATAGTTTTTACGAGCAGTTTCAAATACATAAGAACCAACCATCGATACTATGTTAAAAATATTCTCCTCATCTAACTCATAATCACTTATTTCTTGAAGCAGCTCATCCACAAGTCTTAAACTTTTTATTGAAAAATCAAATGTACCTTTGTCACAAAAATTTTTAGTAAAACTATTAGCAGTATCAACAATATCATTCATTAACTTTTCCATAATCATGTCCTCTCCTTTTTATCATGTTTTATATACTGTACTGATGATATTTTGCAAACCCCTTTTCCTATTTTACATCACCAATATAATTTTTCTTGCCATATTTTCTTCCATTGGTGCAGCATACATCCCCTTCAAAAATTCAACAGTATCTCTTGCACTATCCGTAGGAAACGGTAACAAAGTTCCCTTACTGCTCTGGTTTCAATGCACCATAAAAATAACTTGCTGTTGCACCACCGTCAATCAGAAAGTCCGCTCCTGTAATAAAAGCCCCTGTGGGATTCATCAAAAGTTCTGCCACATTTGCAACCTCGTCTGCCGTACCTGGTCTGCCTGCTGGACATTTGGCAAACATATTTTTATAAAAATCTCCACGAGTTCCATTAAATTCGTCAATGGCAAGTGGTGTCACGACAATTCCCGGTGAAATGGAATTGAGCCTTGCGCCGCGTTCTCCCCATTTTACAGATTCTGCCATGACGCGTTTTTCATTACAGCGTTTCGCCATCTGGTAAGCGTGAAGTGTGTCTTTTATATTTTCCAACTGCAAAATTTCCAGATTTAGCAGCTGTTCTGTTGGTGTTATGGCAAGCTGCTCATCTTCTTCTGGTGTAAGCTGTTTCATACGATGCCCTGACTGGCTTGAAATCGTCACACCAACACCGCCTGGTGCAATCACTTTTCCAACTTCCTCTAATAATACCGCAGTACCATATAAATCTACTTTTAAGATAACTTCCACCGATGCCTGGCTTGGCGATACACCTGCAGCATTGACAAGCATTTTAATCTCTCCGCAGCTTAAGGCTTTATCAATCATCTGCAAAATAGATTCACGTGACGATAAATCCATTTCCACAGGCTCTACATCAAACCCTGCCTGATTCATAATGCTTGCAATCTCTTTCGCATTTTCAAAATTCTTGTCGCCCATGACAATCTTTTTTCCGTATCCCATACGCCTTGCAATTGCCATACCGATTTGTCCTGCCCCTGTCAAAATCATAACTTCTTTTTTCATTTCACCACATCCCTTCTTTATTGTTTATTACACTTCCAGCCATTTTTTCAATACATCATCACATCTGCCCACGCTGCTTCCCTGAATTGCCAGCCCCTTCTTGATGACCGCACCCTGACAGCATTTCTTTAAGTCTGCTTCACTCTTCCCCATTCCACTGCCTTCATGGGTGCATAGCGGGCGAACTGTTTTCCCTTCAAAATTAATCTGTTCCAACACTGTGAACATATGCATCGGCATCGTCCCCCAATAATTCGGATACATAACTGTCACTACATCATACTGTGACATATTTTCTGGCATTGCCACTACTTCCGGACGTGCATTATCGTGTAAATCTTTTTTTGCCTGCTCAATGCAGGTGTTATAATCTGCAGCATAGGGTTTTACCGGCTCCACTTTAAAAAGCTGTGCACCTGTAAGGGCAGCCGCTTTCTCTGCCACCACTTCGGTATTTCCTTTTTCAATGTATTTCATGCTGCCGCCAAAATAGTTTTCATCTGCTCTTGAAAAATATAAAATAAGTTCCTTCATGGTGATATTCCTCCAATCAAATATTTTCTATGCTCCTATTTTAACTCGGTAATTCTTATCAATCAATTCGATTTTCGGTGGTAAATAATAAGTTTTTCTTATTATAAAATCAGGACCATCTTAAAGTGTGTTTGAAAATTGCTTGTTACAAGATGTGCGTCACAATTTGTGGGGGATTTGGTCCAAATTTATGAGGTATAGCGGTCTACATCAATTAAATTTGGGGCAAATAGCATACAAAGCGGGTGTGCAGATTGCGGCAATGAATTTAAAAAACACGCTCTATGGCAATCGCTTAAAATGGTTCTGGTTGATAAATCTACTCTGCATGTTCCTATGTCATATTTATTGTGCAAACTTACACTGTAAAATCCTGGAAAATTCTTCCGAAGTATTTTTTGTATTTTCTTTTTTCCAAAACGCACAATAATTCCGCTTAACCGGTTCCTCTCCACGATACAACGGAATCCTCACAATATTTGTTCCAAGACTGCCCTCTATCGGTGTTCCCTCACTCGGCATAAACCCTTTCCCGCTAATGATAAGCATCCTTGCTTCTTCCATATTATCAGCAAACAGTTTTTCTCCATGCAGACCGACAACCGTATGATAATATTCTGCTTCGGTTTCTTTTTGTGCTTCTGCCGATACAAGGATGCAAGGTATATTTTTTAATTCCTGCACCGTAATTTTATCCAAAGATGACATTGGATTTCTTCTTGCAATCTCTATATGGGTGATATCAGACGTCAGAAATATATTCACAAATTCTTCTGAAAATGCCCTGCGCTGGTCATTAAATGCCAAATCTATTTTGTTATTTAAAAGCATACGATACAGTTCGTCATGATTGCCATAAAAAACCTCCACCGGAATATCAGGGTACTTGACCGCAAATTCCTCTAAGGCAACATGAAATTCATGCCCACTGTAACAACGTAAGAATCCCACCTTTAAACACTCCTGCTCCCCGCCTGCAAGCCTGCCTGCTTCCCTGACAATCTGTTCATAATCAGCAATCAGCACCAAACTCTTTTTATAGAAAAATTCCCCTGCGGGTGTCAGTTCAAACCTGCGTCCTTTTCGCTCCAGCAATGGAAATCCTAACTCTCTTTCTAATGCCTGCACCTGCTGTGATATGGCAGATTGAGAAATATTACATTCATAAGCTGCTTCAGAAAAACTATTGCATTTTACAACTGCCTGAAAATATTTGATCTGTCTTAACACATTCAAAACCTCCATCAAAATATTATTTTGCATGAAAAAATTTCCCACCGTTCTCATCCTGATTCTCTGGATAAATAATGCCGCTATGCCTTCATTGCTAGCTTTAAAATCCTTCAGAACCTTGCTAGCCGCTTCAAAAAAATCCAAAAGTCCCTGCTTCACTCTCTCTTTAATATAGTCTGCACTGTTCATGTAAAACTGAAACTGTACTTTTGAATACTTTGTACGGAAATTTTCTATTACAGACAGAAGAACCGTCATGGCATACAGTCATACTACCATTTGATAGCAAAAGACAGTACCCGCTTTGAGGTCCCTGTCTTTTCATTATCCCTGTTTCTCCATTCTTAATAATCTTTTTACCTTTTCCATTGATACTCATTTTCATTTATACATACACTTTTTTAATTGTTAATGTTGGTATTCTTCTTTTTTCTCACAATACAAAACTGCTCTAAGACTTTGAGGAATTTACTCCCATAATTTCCTAAATTTTCCTCTATCATTTTTGCATCTATAATTTCTATTTGCATTTTTTCCTTTTGCTCTGACAACACATCTGCCAATGCATCCAGATTATTACCAAAATATTTTGGCAATTGCATGTTCCGATGCATTTCTTCCCATAATGTTTCTTTATTTACTATGTTCCTTCCTTCTATTATTATCATCTATTCTGCCACTCTCCTGCTTTTACCTTTATCCGCTGCTTTGACTATATACTCCATTCCTATTCATGCTTTTATTCTTTTCCATATAGCAATACAAATGTTTCATAATGATTCTCTGTATAATAAATCAGTCCATCATTGGAATATACCATTCTTTTTGCACCACGGCTGTCTGCATGCAACGTATCAATATCACATTCATAATAGCTGCGGCCCTCCTTGATTGGAAGATTTTCCTCATAATTTCCAAAATAATCTCCACCAATACATTTTCCATATGCATAATCATCTAAACCGCCACCTGACCAGCCAAGTGCCTTTGCCTCTTTTTTGGTAATATAATTACTTGGCAGTTTCTTGTATATGGACAGATATAATGCTACTTCTTCTTTACTGTCATAGCAGCCATCTTCTACTACAGATTCCTTTTGTTTCGCTTCCTCATCCTGTTGTTTCTTATCTGTTTCAGTTTCCTGCTGCTCATCATCCGCTGCCTGTTGTTCACTACCTGCTGTAATTTCCGGCTGAGTACTATTCCCTACGAAAATATCACCAGAATCTTCTGCACAGCCAAACAGACAACTAATTAAAACCAATATAAGAAACAGCCACTTCACAATCTTATTATTCATAGCTATTTTCCACCTTCACTGCCGCCTTTCTAAGCAGCACAATTCCAATCCCTATACAAACCACCGCTATTAAAATCATACCTGCACATACAGGTACACTTAATGTTTCTTCAAACAAAAATGGACATATCTTTTGAAGCGGCTCCATATAATGTTCTAATACAACTGCAATGACATTATTACAAAGATGCATCAATACTGATGTAAAAATACTTCCTGAGCAATATACACTATATGCCAGTGCCATTCCCAAAAACGTAATCGTAACAGCTTTGATCAAACTCATATGATAAATTCCAAAAATCAATCCTGACACAAAAATGGCTGTAAACGGTTTCCATTTTTCTTTCATACTTCCAAACAGAAAACCTCTGAATAAAGTTTCCTCACAGATTGCCGGCATAATTCCTATTACCAGTAATAGTGCCCAAAATGGTTGTCCGGTAAGCCAGTCATCTAACATATTTAGATCATTGGCGCTTTCCTTAAAAATCTGTGACAATGGTACACTCAGTAAGAGCATTCCAATATAAGTTCCCAGCCATAAAAATAATGAACCAATTACTGCACTGACTTTTGGCACTTTAAGAGAAAATAATCTTTTATAATCCGCCTTCATATACCATGCAAAACCTGCTGACAACAATAAAAATAGAATCTGCTGTACCGGCACACCTCCAAATCCCAATTTTAACTGTGCATAGCTTCCTATATAGAACATTGCCAATATAGAAATTGCTAATAGCAAAAAGGCATCTCCAATTCCAGGCATCTGCCCTTTTTTCATATTTGCACGGCTTTCAAATAGTTTTACGCTGCCGCCATCTCCAAACAGAAGACTCTCACTATTATACATTTTACTCATCATAAAAATTGCCAAAAAACTATACACAATATTCGTAAATAAAACCAAAAACAAATTTCCAAAACTATATTGGAATGTAAAAATATTTTTTACCAATAATACAATATTTGCAATTGGTATCATTGCATAAACGGCATTTAATTCTACACCTGGAATAAAACCAATATATCCGGTCAGCATAACTACCAATAATAATGGTGTGCTGTAATTTTGTGCCTCTTTGAAACTTTTCGCAAAAATACAGATACAAAGGCATAATGCTGATAACAGCATGGCAAACACAATCACACAAACTAACATAATAAGAATTGCTGGTATAAAGGTACTTAATTGAATACCTCCTCCCGCATCACTGGTTAATTCAAAGGATTGATACATAAACATACCGATCATTCCCACAGAAATAAAATTTAAAAGTGCTGAAATGGATGCCAGTGTGGACACTCCTAGAAATTTACTGATAATCAATTCATAATTACTAACCGGAAGTGTCAACAGCGTTTCTAATGTTCCTCTTTCTTTCTCTCCTGCTGTAGCATCAATTGCCGGATAAATGGCTCCCAGTAAAATACTGGTAATCATCAGAAATGGAAGCAGCGATCCAATAATAGAACCAAATGTTTCCTCATTAGAAGACAAATCCACGCTTTCTGACATTACAGGATACAACATTGTTGTAACGTCCAATCCCTCTGCTTCTATTGCCTTTTTTCTGAGCTGCTCCCTGTATTCTGTAATGACATCCTCCATCATATCTGCTGCTGTAGAAGAAGCACTAACCGAAGACAGATATTGTATATTGTATATCATCTGTTTCTCTTTTTTTTCTTCTGTAATACAGACATCAATTTTCTTTTCTTCCAATGCCTGTTTCCAATCCTCACACTCCACCACTTCAAAATGATAATCCAGCTCATCTGTATCATCCAGCAAAATATTTTTTATGTCTTCTGCCTCCTGCACCTGATAAAAAGCTACTTTATATGTAGAATCCTGTTGATGCTGTTCAATGGCACTGCCTGCATATATGGCACCTAAAAACAGCAATGGGTATAATACAATCGGTATCAAAATCATAATAATTACTGTTTTTTTGTCCCTCAAAATGTCTAACATTTCCTTTTTATACAAAGAAAAAATTGCACTACGCTTCATCATGTTCCCTCTCTTCTCCCCTCATAATTGTCATAAATACATCTCTAAGATTATCTGTTCCTGTCTGTTCCATCAATTCTTCTGCAGTTCCTCTGGCAATAATATTTCCTTTATGAATCATAATAATCCTGTCACATAAATACTGTGCCTCTTCCATATAATGTGTAGAATATATTACCGTTTTTCCTCGTTCCTTTTCCTGTTTCATGAAATTCACAATTGCTTCACTGCTTAAAATATCAAGTCCCAGTGTAGGTTCATCAAAAATGTAAATCTCTGGTTGATGTATCAGGCATCTGGCAATAGATGCTCTTTGCGTCTGACCTGTAGATAGCTTTTCAATTCTGTTATCACCAAAACTTTCCATATCAAGAACCCGGAAAATTTCCTGAATTCTCTTTTCTACTTCTTCCTTTGGCAATTGATATACAGAGCCAAACACCCTCAACATTTCTCTTACACTTAACCTGTGATACAATTTGGTATTACCTGACAAATATCCTATTTTCTTTTTAATTTCTACTGTATTACTTAAAACTTTTCCTTCCTGGTCTGTAATAGAAACGGTTCCTTCTGTTGGTTCCATTAAGTTGCCAAGCATACGGAGAAGAGTTGTCTTTCCAGCACCATTTGGACCTAAAATTCCAACAATTTCTCCCTCTCCGATTTCCAACGAAATATGATTGACTGCATAAAATTCTTTTTTCGTTCTCTGTTTCCTGCCAAAAAACTTTTTTTTGTTTTGCTGTGCTTCATTTTTTATAAATATTTTGCACAGGCTATCCGCTTTAATCATAATAAATTTCCTCTTTCTTTCTACAAACACAATTTAAGAGACAAAAACACCTTTTGTCTCTTAAATTCAGACTATCCTGTTATTGATACAATAAAACATTGTATCATGCTATGCAATTATTATAAGTTATCTACTATAGAAAATCAAGATATGGAACAAAAATCCCATACCTCTCCTACAATGAGGCATCATTACAGCCAGCCATAAAATAAAACTGATTATGATTGGCATTTTCACACACCTCTTTTCCTGCTGGCTTTATGTTATACTTATTTATTTTCTATGCCTAAGAATACTCATAGCAGCTGCAAAAAAGCACAATGCAGCACTTGATCAGGCAGCAGAATATTCCATAAATGCAACAATAAGAAAAATTATTCTCATTACATAGATTTTATTTTCGCCTTAACAATCTTATTTTCATAGCTTCACTTTTTGCTAAGCAGCCACTGCTATACAGCACCCCTAAGATCATAATTCCATACGCAAATCCTAATGCAAAATCTGCAACCGCCCCATCAGCAAAAGTGTCCGATATCCCCAAAAATTCTAAAATTATATAGGCAGTGAAGAAAAATAACCCACCCGCAAACAGATAGTACATTCGATTTACAAGCTGCCGCTTCTGATTATTGCTATAATCCGCAATCCCTAACAAGGTTTCTTCTGTTTCTTTGTTCATACTCTCACTTTTCCTTTCTCCATCTAATATCTCTTTGATTTCAACATTATAATAATCTGAAATTCGAATCAAAAGATCTAAATCTGGCATATTAGTTCCTGTTTCCCATCTAGAAACAGTTCTCCCTGATACACCAAAGAGTTCTGCAAGTTGTTCTTGTGTAATTCCCTTTTCTTTTCGAAGTACCTTAAGAAAACCACCTATTTTTTTCTGATCCATTATTTTTCTCCTTTCGCTTAAATCATACTATATCCCACTAAAAAATAACACGACACCAAACGAGAAATAGTGTATTTCTCTGCATTAGACATAATATGTCTAGAGCGTGTTTGAAAATTGCTTGTGACAAGATGTGCATCACAATTTGTGGGGGGATTTAGTCCAAATTTATGAGGTGCAGCGGGCTGCATTGATTAAATTTGGAACAAATATCTGTACAAAATAGGGCGTGCAGATTGGGGCAATGAATTTTAAAACACGCTCTAGATTCCAGTCCACCATCTATGCTCTTTGTGTAAATCTTTGATAACATCTACTCTAACTAACAAATTCAAAATCCCTATAACTATTTAGTATTTTACAGTTACAACACAAACCTGTACAGCTTCAGCACACATTGCCTGTGGTAATGAAGGTTCAAACATACTCCAACAATATGATACCTGCCATTTGAAAAATGCACAATAATTTTTTTTAAACTATTTCTTTTCTTTCCAAAATATGATATAAATATACTAGAGCGTGTTTGAAAATTGTTTGTGACAAGATGCACGTCACAATTTGCGGGGGATTTGGTCCAAATTCATGAGGTACAGCGGGCTGCATCCATTAAATTTGGAACAAATATCCATACCATATCGGACAAAGTCCGCCAGCCCGCATGGGCATGAGTTACGGGATACCCGGATGGGTATACCATATCGGACAAAGTCCGCCAGCCCGAATGGTATGAATTGTGGCAGGCCCGCATGGGTACACCAAGCAAGGTGTACAGATTGTGGCAATGAATTTTCAAACACACTCTAGTACACCGAACAATAAGCCATTCGCAGTTTAGCTTGCTATTTTTAATCATTACTTATTCTTTATAATGGAAAGTGAGGGAATTTTATATGGAAAATAAAAGAATTGTTGTTGCTTTAGGACATGCTGCATTTGGAACAGTATTCAAGGACCAAAAAGAAGCTGTTATAAGTGCTGCCAAAGCAATTGCTGATTTGGTAGAAGATAAATATCAGGTTGTCATTACACACAGTAATGCACCTCAGGTTGGCATGATTCATTCTGCTATGACAGAATTCAGCCGTTTGGATTCTTCTTATACAGTAGCACCAATGTCTATCTGTAGTGCTATGAGCCAGGGATATATTGGATATGATTTACAGAATGCCATTCGTACAGAATTACTAGATAGGGGAATTTTCAAAACGGTTACTACTTTAATTACACAAGTGCGTGTTGATCCTTTTGATCCTGCATTTACCAATCCGACAAAAATAATTGGGCGTCTTATGACAGCAGAAGAAGCAAAGGCAGAAGAGGCAAAAGGAAACTATACAGTTGAAACAGATGGCGGCTATAGAAGAATTATCGCTGCACCAAAACCAATTGAAATCTACGAAATCGATGCAATTAATACTTTACTTGATGCCAGCCAGATTGTAATTGCCTGTGGCGGTGGTGGTATTCCTGTATTACAGCAAGGCAGCCACTTAAAAGGTGCCAGTGCTGTTATTGAAAAAGATTTGATTGCTGCACGTATGGCTGACCAAGTCAATGCAGATGCACTTTTATTTTTGACAAATGTGGAAAAGGCTTGTCTGAATTATCAGAAAGAAAATGAAATTTCTATTGACACTGTAGATGTGAAAACACTTTCCAACTATGCAAAAGAGGGGCATTTCTCAACCGGCTCTATGCTGCCTAAGGTAGAAGCTGCCGTAGAATTTGTCAGTGCTTCTAATCATCGTAAGGCAATTATTACAAACCTTGATAATGCAAGGGCCGCAATGAAGGGCAAAACAGGAACACAAATCCAGTAATTCGTACAATAATATTACAAGAGGAACACTAAGAACTGTCATAATTAGTGTTCCTTTTCTCTAATCATAACAGTTCCTCTATGTTCATCGCTTATTCTGCTTTTTATAATAATTCCGCCAGAATCTGGTTAATCAGTGCCGGATCAGCCTTGCCTTTCATTTCCTTCATCGTCTGTCCCACTAAGAATCCAATCGCCTTCTTCTTACCATTTCTGTAATCCTCTACGGACTGCGGATTTGCTGCAATAACTTTTTCAATGGTACTTCTAAGCGCACCTTCATCATTCACTGTTTTGAGTCCGTTTTCTTCTACATATTTTTCCGGATCAATGTCTTCTGCAAATACTTGTTCAAATACTTCTTTTGCTACTGAACTGTTAATTGCTTTTGTTTCTGTTAAATCAATCAATTTTGCCAAATTTGCAGGTGAAAATTTAATGTCTTCCGGTTCCATATCGTTTTCTTTTAACAAACGCATGGTTTCCACCATAAGCCAATTGGATACTTTCTTTGGATTATTGCAGATGGCAACTGTATCCTCGAAAATATCTGCCAGATGTTTAGATGCTGTAATAATGGAAATATCATATTCTGGTATTTCATATTCTTTGGCATAGCGCACCATTTTCTCTTCTCTGAATTCAGGCTGACTTGCTCTAACACATTCTAACCATTCATCACTAATCACAATTGGTACCAAATCAGGATCTGGAAAATAACGATAATCCTGCGCATCCTCTTTAGAACGCATTGCGTATGAATATTCTTTATTATCATCCCAACGTCTTGTTTCTTGAATCACTTCCTGTCCTGATTCTAGCAAATCTATCTGACGTTCTCTCTCGGCCTCGATTGCTCTTGCAATCGCCTTGAAAGAATTTAAATTTTTCATTTCTGTTCTTGTTCCAAATTTTTCAGTTCCCGCTTCTCTAACCGACAAATTTACATCTGCCCTCATGGAACCTTCATTTAATTTACAATCAGATGCTCCTAAATACTGTATCGTCTGCCTTAACTTTTCCAAATATGCAATCACTTCCTCAGCAGAACGCATGTCCGGTTCTGATACAATTTCAATCAATGGTACCCCTGAACGGTTATAGTCTACCAATGAACAGTCATCCCAATCATCATGAATTAATTTTCCTGCATCTTCCTCCATGTGGATTTCATGTATGCCAATTGTTTTCTTGCCATTTTCTGTCTCAATTTCTACCCCGCCATTGATACAGATTGGCAAATACAGCTGGGAAATCTGATAATTTTGAGGATTATCAGGATAAAAGTAATTTTTTCTGTCAAATTTACAATACTGGTTAATGGTACAGTTCGTTGCCAAACCTACTGCCATAGCATACTCTACGACCTGTTTATTCAAAACCGGAAGAGAGCCTGGCATACCTGTACAAACAGGACATGTATGTGTATTTGGTGCTCCTCCAAATGCTGTACTACAGGAGCAGAAAATCTTAGTTTTTGTCGCTAATTCTACATGGACTTCTAATCCAATTACTGTTTCATACTGTTTACTCATCTTGTCTACTCCTTCCTATTATTCTACCGGACTTTTATATTTTCTTGTCTGCTCATATGCATATGCCGCACGAATGATGTTTTTCTCTTTGAAACTGTCCCCAATTAACTGCAGACCGATTGGAAGTCCTTTGCTGTCCTGACCACATGGCAAGGAAATGCCTGGGAGTCCTGCCAGATTTACGGAAATGGTATAAATGTCTCCTAAATACATTTTGATCGGATCACTTAAACTGTCACCAAGCCTCGGTGCTGTTGTAGGTGCCGCCGGTCCCAAGATCACATCATACTTTTCAAACGCCTTGTCAAATTCTTTCTTAATCAATGCTTTCGTTCTCAATGCTTTTAAGTAATATGCATCATAATAACCAGAACTTAATACAAAAGAGCCTAACATAATCCTACGTTTTACCTCTGGTCCAAATCCTTCAGAACGTGTTTTCTTGTACATATTATGAAGCCCTTCATAATCCTCTGTACGGTATCCATATTTTACACCATCAAAACGAGATAAGTTAGAACTTGCCTCTGCTGCTGCAATAACATAATAAGCAGGAATTGCATAATCTACCAGCCCAAGATCAAATTCCTCTACAATAGCGCCTTTTTTCTTTAACTCTTCTGCTGCACCAAGTACTGCTTCCTTTACTTCTTTGTCAAGTCCTTCTCCAAAGTAATCTTTTGGAATACCTATCTTAAGCCCTTTTACATCATCCGACAATGCAGAGGTAAAATCATATTCTTCCCGTTTTACAGAGGTGCTGTCTTTTTTATCATAAGAAGAAATCACTTCTAAAATAGTTGCACAGTCTGTGACATCCTTTGCAATTGGTCCTATCTGGTCAAGGGAGGAGCCATAAGCAATCAATCCGTAACGGGAAATTGTTCCATAAGTTGGCTTAATCCCCGTCACACCGCAAAAAGAACTCGGCTGACGAATAGAACCGCCAGTATCAGAACCTAACGCATAAGAACACTCTTCTGCTGCTACTGCTGCACAGGAACCACCTGATGAACCGCCTGGTACATGTTCTTCATTCCACGGATTTCTTGTCACACCATATGCAGAAGTTTCTGTTGTACTTCCCATAGCAAATTCATCCATATTTGTCTTTCCAAGAACAATAGCTCCCGCCTTCTCTAAATTAAGAACTGCTTCCGCAGAGAAAGATGGTTTAAAATTTTCCAATATTTTAGAACTGCATGTAGTAAGCATGCCTTCTGTACACATATTGTCCTTAATGGCAACAGGTACACCTGCCAAAGGTCCTGTCAATGTGCCGTCATCAATTAATTTCTGTACTTCTTCTGCTCTTTTGAGAGCACCTTCTTTATCTACACTAACATAACAATTGTATATGCCATCTCTTTTTTCAATTTGTTCTAATGCATCTTTTACCGCATCTAATACTGTGACTTCTTTTGCTTTTATTTTTCTGCCCAATTCTACGGCTGTCAAACTCATTAAACTCAAAATGCTCTCCTCCTACTCTACTGTTTTTGGAACTTTAAAGCTTCCTTCTTTTTCTTCCGGTGCATTTTTCAAAATATTCTTCCTATCATCACCATTTTCCACTATATCTTCTCTAAATACATTATTGACAGGAAATACATGTGACATTGGCTCTACATCTGTTGTATCAAGTTCATTTAACTTATCAATATAATCTAACATACTTCCCATATCCTTTTTCGCCTGTTCTTTTTCTTCTTCAGACAATTCTAATTTTGCCAAAATACCGACATATTCTATTGTTTCATCTGAAATAATATTTGCCATGTTTAAGCTCCTTTCCTAACAGTTCCATAGGTTACATTTCCGAAAATCCAAATCTATTAATCTGTGCAATTAATTCTTTATACCGTTTGATTTCTTCTTCTTTGTTATCAAACTGCTTTAACAATTGTGTCAGCTCATCATTCAGATTATGCAGCAGCTGCTTTGAAAAATTGATTTTTAATTCATCAATATTAAATAAGAACCTTGATACTGCCATCTCACAACTCCGGCTTGCCTCTATAAACATATCATTGACCGTCCGCGAATATAATGCTTTCATATTCGCACGGTTGGCATGACCTGTTACTTCTCCGTTGAATTGATTTGTAATTCTCTCTTCAAATTGTGCTGACGAAATCTCTATGGCAGGCATCCTTATCTCTTGTAATGTCTTTTCTACAAGTGCTTTATAATAATCCGGTGTTTCATCAAGCACCTCATCCTCCATAGCACTTACTACTGTGTTCAACAACTGATGTTTCAAAAAAGAACGGTTAATAGAACTATTAAATGCATCCTCAATACACTCAATACTTTCCTGTACAAAATTTCTCACTTTTTCCAATGCCTCTAATACATCTATATATTCATACTTTTCTTCATAGCTGTAAATCTCTCTTTTTTTACTGCCCCAGGTCCATGGTGCAAACCATTTTGAAGCAGAAACATTCACAATTTCTGTATGCTTTTCTTTGCCTTCTTTTTCACCAATTTCCAAATAGTCTCTGTTAAATCCCCGCATATTCCGTATAGCAGCCTGTTTATTTTCCTCAATTTTCTTTGTTAACACTTCAAATGCTTTGTCCAGGCCCACATTAACCCGATTGACCTGTGCAGATACTTTTTTCTTTTTCAGTAAAATTTCTTCTTTATCTTTTGTATCCAATTCATTGATACGGTGCTCTGCCAAATGTTTCATACGCATTACCTTATCTGCTAATTCAACTGTGGCAACCTTTACAAAAGAAGCAGCTCTTTCCTCTAATACAATTTCTTTATCTTCTACTACCTGCCTGAAAATATTCTGGATTTCTTCCATGTTTCCTATTTGCTGCAAATTTTCTATTGTTAAATCTCCATAAGCATTCAAATCCTCATAAACTTTTTGTTCCTGCCTAGAAAATGATTCTATAGATTTCTTACCCATATTATATGTCATGGAAGATACAAACAGTGGATGCTTACACCGTTCTACTACCATAGGATCTAAATGTACATTACTGCCATCAAAACTGGCAAATACTTCTCTGGCATATTTACTTAACTTGCTTCTTGTATTCTCAATGGCATCTCCCAGACTTTTATTGTTCCAAATAGTATCACGGATTCCATCATCAAAACGACTACAAATTAATACCATTTTCTTTACACCTTTTTGTGGAAGCTGCGAAGCCATTAAATCAATATCATTCCGATCCAGAAATCCTGTAGCCTTACTAAGGAAAAATACAACATCACAAAGCTCCATAAATTGTTTTGTCTTATCGCTCCTTGACATAACCGGATCATACAGTCCCGGGGTGTCCACAATTGAAATATCCTCTAACTCTTTTTTATTAATAAATATTGTTACATTTTTTACTAGTGGTGTGTATTTTCCATTTTCTCCAATATAGTCATTCAGATTCTCCATCAACTGTTCATAATCCCTATATTGTATCACTTGTGTTCCCATTTGAATAAATGGAATCGGATCCAACTGCCGTTCTGCTACCATTTTTATCACTTCTTTGGCAGCAATAAATTCTTTTACTTCTGAACGGATACCTGCCTTTTTCTCTAGACTCTTCCACTCACCCAGTGAATAATATTCAATTTCCAGTCTGTTTTCCCTATCATATTCTATCCTTGTTAGAGTAGCTGTCTTTGGTGTAACAGCATGAGGCAGAATATCACGCCCCTCAAAAAGCATTGTATTTAAAAATGATGATTTTCCTGCTTTTACTCTTCCGATAATTCCAATATTTAATTTTCTGTCATTCCTAAAGAAATCCTCTGTTTTATGGATAAAACTTTTCTTAATTGCCAAAATATCTCCCAGATCAACCTCATTCTCAAATGATTTTAATTGCTCATAAACGGAATCTATCTTTTCCACAAACCTCTCAAACTGCTGTTCATCTTCTTTTGTTTTTGTAAAAATGTCCATTTTTTATCTCCACTCCCCTTTCCATTCTGTAACAAAATAATCCAATTCAAGCTATTCAGGAAAACCTTGCTCCTTTAGAACCTGCGGCATTACTCTCTTCTTTTTTGATTGTCAGACTGCGGAGTGCTGCCAAATCCTGCTTCATTCGTTCTATCTCATTTTCCTTTAGTCCCTCTTCTGTTTTCAGATGAATTTCTAATTGTTCGATAGAGTTTGACAGCATATCATGCTGCCGCATTACTTCCTGTTCAATCACTGTATTTACCTTGTTTATGTATCCATGAATTTCTTCTGTGGCACTGTCTGCTGCATTCTCTTCAATCGCTGCCACTACTTTCTCTGCTGCTTCCCTTGCTGCTCTTTCCCGTTTTCTATCCCATGTTGAATTGAAAATAGGTCCTGCTGCTGCACCAATGATTCCTCCTGCCACTGCTGCCAGCGGTCCTGATATGACAAGCCCCACTGCCATGAGAACAGCTGGTGCAATTTTTTTTACAATATCCACAATCTGCGGTGCTGTAGTTTCCATACGAAAACCAGCCTCAATTTCATCTTTATTTTCCAATCGGATATTTACTACTTGTGATATGTTTTCCAAATATTTATATAATTTAGGTTCTAACTCCTGCTTGATACTGAAAATAATCGCATTCCTTACAACTTCATTAATTTTTTCCGTAATATCCATTCCATTTTCTAAAAGCACTGCAAATTCATCTGTGTTTTCACGTAAATCATGTTTTACCTGTTCACGGATAGTGGCATTACACTCCTCAACTTCTGTTTCAAACCGGGATTGCTCTTTTTTCAGGTTTAGGAAAAGCCCATCCATTCTCTTTTTCAACTTTTCTCTCTGGTATTCAATTTCAGATGTACTAAGCTCCTGTTTGTCCATAATTTCTGTGATACAACTTTCTAACAGATAAAGTTCTCTGTTCAAAATCCTTGTATACTGATGCATAAAAATTTTCTCTGTACTACCTTGTATTTCCCTTAAGAATTCTTTGACTTCTTCCACTTTTACTGTTCCATATGAATCTACACAGGCAATTTTTACTTCCTGGCCATCCAAAGTATTTCTCACAAGTCCTTGAATCAATTCCTTGCATTGCTCTACTTCTTCGTCTAATAAGCGATTACACTTTGTGATTACTACATAAATTGGCATCTGATGTAGTTTTAATTCGTTTAACAGTGAAATAACACCTTCCTTTAAAACAGGTTCATCTGCTGAAACAATAAGAAGGTATGCAAGACTTTTTGGCAGATATTCGTCAATTGCTCTATTATGCAGTTCAATTTTTGTATCCATTCCCGGAAGGTCAACGACACTTACTCTTGGAATCTCTTTTAAAAATGGAAGATTTGTTTCAATTGTTACTAATTCTGTATCATCAATTGTCAAATCATGAATTGGAAGTTCCTCCATCTGATGTTCAATGATACCTTCTTTTGTATATTGCAGTACCTTGTCTTGCTCTCCATAAAAAACTTCAGTTGGCACTGCGGTCTCCGGTGTGATATCTACACCTAACAATGGTGCCCCAATAATTGCATTTATCATAGAACTTTTTCCTGTACTGAAATTTCCAATTAATGGTGTTGTTACTCTGTAATTTTCTATGTCCTGTAAAATTTTATCATAATCTGTTACATCAAATTTATATTTTTTTGCAATTTCAGCTAATGCCTGAAACCGCCTTTTCATTTCTTGAATACATTCCATCATTATATACTATAACCTCCCTGACATTTCACACTGTATCTGTGTAGTTTTGTAACACACACAATTTTTGCATATAAAAAACCCTATCTTATAGTTTATTGCATTTTGTGGTGGGAGTCAATGTTTGTTTTTGCTCTAACCACAATACACGCATCCAGATTTTAGAAATTAACCTTTTTTTCTTTTGTCTGCTCCATTTAGATTTAATAGAGTTATTGTATATGAATATATAAGAACTGTCATCTATTATTTTACATAAAATTGGAGGTTTTGGCTAGAACGTGTTTGAAAATGAAAACCTTAAGTCAAAAATAATGACTTAGGGCTTATTTTACCAAATCTGCAAATATTTTCTAAACATACTCTGGATTTGTATGGTTTCATTTAAAGAAAAAATGCGGCTTATGTTACCAAACTGCTCCATCATAGTATTCGAAATTATTCAAGTATTTTCTTTGTGGAAGTTCTGTATTCCGTTCTTCTGTTCCCTGTCTTTGTATTTCCTTGAGTTCCTCTCTTTTCTCCTGTTCATTCTCTATCGCTTCTTTTTTCTCTCCCTCATTCGTATCTTTTGGTTCATCCCTATTCACCCCGGAAACTATTCTATTGTTCAATTCCTCCTCAAACTGATCTATATCCTTCTTGAGTGTCTGAGCATCCTCATTATGTCCTGTTTCATGAGAAGCTGCACAACCATGTTCATACAAAACATTTCTCGCCTCATCAAGTGTCTCAAGCACCTCATCCACATTACTTTCTGTTATCTCATCTGCATGAATCTGTGCAACCATAGACAGTACAAGATTTATTCGTATTTTACATTCCCTATCATGTGTTGGATTTAATTGCAATGCTTTTTTGTATTCTTCAATAGCCCCTTCATAATTCCCTTTTTGATAAAAAACATTTCCTCTGTTATAGTGGGATATATATGGCTCTGTAAATCCAAGCACAGATAATTTATTTTCTGTATATTCACCATTTTCATACTTTAAAATCATTGATTCATTTGCCCTGTAATTGACCAAAAGGCACAGAAAGCATAAAAGCAGCAAACTCCATATTATAACTCCTACTTTTTTCATATGTTTATACGCTCCTTTTATTTGCAGCAAACTCATAAATTAACAACAATACAAGAGGAAATACAAAGAAATAGTAACATTCCATATAACCGGTTTCTTCTGTACTTTCTGTCTCCACTTTTGCATTTTCTTTTATCTCTTTCAATATGCTGTCAATCTGCCTACCTGTATTCATATTGATATAATTCACTCCCATATCATCTGCTATTTGCTTTAAGTTTGTTTCATCTATTTTTGAAACTGCATCCTTATAGGGAAAATCCGTAGTATCCTGCACAATCCTCTCCTCCTCCTCGTATAAAGATTTTATGTACATAACACCACCTTCTTTGGTTCCATAGCCAAGCACCGCACCATAATCAATATAATCAGCTGCCGCCTTAAATGATTCTAACTTATCTCCATTTGTTATCTCCCCATCACTGATAAAAAATAAAGTAATTTTTCCATCACCTTTGCTTTTGGCATTTTTTAGTTCTTCGAGCATTATGTCCTTACATATATTCAGAGAAGACCCCTTTGCATACAACTCTTCTATTGGATTTATGGAATGGATAACATTTTTTGCAAATTCTGTATCATTTGTAAATGGAGATAATAAAGCCGCATCATTGTGAAAGGATATAACAGAAAACTTCGCACCACTCAATTGTTCAATCACTCTTTCACAATCTTCCTTCACCCCGGATAACCGCTCTGTCTCTCCATTATAATCCCGTGCCAACATACTTATGGTATCATCCACTACAAACAACACATATACATCTATTTTCTGTTCACTGCTATCCACTTTTCCATAGGGAAACATAATTCTTAAATTGATTACAAATAACAACATAACAATTATAATTTGTCTCATATATGGTATGATACCTTTTCTCTTCAGAGCAAGCATACCTACACATAAAATTACCATAAGCCATATTGGTATTACTGGATTAATCCGCATATTTTTCTACCTCTTTACCGTTTTGTTATTTTTGTTAGGAGAAACAGGATAAAGATAGAAACAACAAGAATGATAATTGGTGCTTCCACCATTTCTATTTTTCTCATTTGTTCCTTTCCTTTTACAAGATTTTTCCCTGCTTTTTCTATTCCTCTGACAATTTCACGAACCGTTCCAGATTCCTCTTCCAGAAAAAATCTGCCGCCAGTTTTTTTCACTGCTGCTTCCATCTCCTCTCTTTCCGAAGCTCCCATTTCTTTCGTGCCAACACCATATACTACAACATTGTTATCCTGACATATATTCGCTGCTTCCTCTAATGTGACGATAGGTGTTCCTTCCAGTTCATTGTCAGTTGAAAAAATCACGATTCGTGTCCTCTCTTCTTCCAAATCAGGAAAATCATACACACTAGTCGCAAGTCCATCTCCGATTAGAGAACTTCCTCTTTCCTCTGCACCAAGTATTGTCCCTGAAATAATATAATCAGACGCATAAAAATAATTTTCGGAGAAATCATCAGAAGTATATATTTTTAAACTTTCCTCAATTTGATCAAGCAAATCAATAATATATGCATAATCATCCGTGAGAGGGCACAGCATAACCGCAGATGCATTAAATATAACAATGCCAAATCGTTCCCCTTTCAGATTTTCAACTGTATCCTTTAATTCCTCTACCAGCTGCATATTTAACTCATTTACAGAATTAGATACATCAATACAAAGCATAATATCTCTATTGTAATTTTCTTTTTCCACAGCAATCACTTTGTATGGTCCCGCTAAAAGAAAAAAGGATATAAAAAGCCCAATCACAAATGAACCTACAAGGACACATGACAATATTTTATATTGTAATACTTTCTTTTTATAATAAGGCTCCTCCTCTATGTAAGATATTCCTGCCACCTTTTTTCCACCTTTATACTTATTTGTTTTCTTAAACCGGAGAACAAACAATACACCAAGAACTGCAATCCCTATCCATATCATAAATTGATTTTTGAATTCCATTTTTCTATCGCTCTTTTCGTTTTTTCTATTGATTCCATGCTGTTACCCATAGATTCTTTTGCAAATTCAGGAGTATAATACTCCATAATCAACTCCTCCAGCACTGTCATATTCAGCCGCCTTATGTCCTCAAGTGTATAATTCTGCACCTTAATGCCTGTTACATCATAAACAAATCTACGTATGCACATACTCATCTGCTGATATGCATCTCTTGTTGTGAGTTGATTGCTGCATAAATCACTTTTTATTTTTTCCAATTCCCTAATATAGTTTGCCTTAATCTGTGCTATATCTGCCCAAGTACGCTGTTTTACAACTACCTTTTCTATTGCTTTCTTATGTTTTCCCAGCCTCATTCTTTTTCGAATAAGCAGGTATATCAAATACCCTGCGAGAATTATTCCTATCACAATAATAGGCCAGATAGCATAGGAAAATGGCTCTTGTAATTCCACTGTTGTTTTCATATTACCTCTTTTCATATTTATGCTTATGAAGCAGTTCTAACAATTTTATATCAATATCTTTTCTATGATCAATTGTAACAATTGCGATACCAAAATGTTTTAACTTTTCTACACATTCTTTATATACCGCTTTCCTTCTTTTTTCCTGAAGTTTTATAAGTTTTTTATTGCTGGTAAAAAACTCTGGCAAATACCTTTCTTCATTCATATTATATACCATTTTTCCTGCCATATCTGCATCGCTAATACGGACAAGCAATATATCATGTTGGATAAGAAGCCTTTTCAAGGTAGTTTCTGAAATTTCACGAATCCCTTCCATATCCGTCACGATAATTAAAATCATCCTCCTTCTAAAATTGCGGACAATATAATCCAATGTTTTATCTATGCTTGACCGATTTTGCATTGTAACACTTTTATGATAATGCTCTAGTATGTTTTCTATATTCATAAGTCCTGTTTTAAACGGAAAATGCTTTACTGACTGCTCCGTAGAATAAATAGCACCAACATAATCTCCATTTTGATTGACAAGACATGCCAGTGTGCCCGCACTGATAAGGGCTGTTTCGTGTTTTTCCTCAAGATCTTTCGTATCTGCAAGCATTCTTCGGTTTGTATCCATCACAAACATGATATTATGCTTTTTCTCTGCAATATATTGTTTCACAAGCATTTTTTGACTTCGTGCTGATGCTTTCCAGTCTATATCTTTTCTATCATCCCCAACAACATATTCTCTAAGTTCATCAAAATTCATACTTTTGCCCTTATAGACAGAATGATAAGAACCATCTAAAATTCTGGAAGTTACTCTGTTAGTGGATATCTTTTTATACCGCTTTAGATTCGCCTGTATCTGTGTAATATACTTCATTCTCATGGTGTTTTAACCGCCCCTACAATTTCATCAATAATGGTTTCTTCTTTGATGCCATCAGCCATTGCTGCAAAATTCAACATAATCCGGTGTCCCAGCACAGAATACCGCATAGCTTTCACATCCTCTGGAATACAATATCCTCTTCCATTGGTAAGTGCTACTGCTTTTGCAACTTCCATAAATGCAATGGCTGCTCTTGTACTTGCCCCCATTGCTACATATTGAGATAATGTTTGGGGAAGAATCTGTTGTACCATTCTTGATGCTTGTACAATATTAACAATATATCGCTTAATAGATGAGTCCATATACACCTTTTTACAAAGTTCCTGTAAAAATAATATCTCATCCAGATTTGTTACCGCATAACCTTTTGAAAATACATCTGCCTCAATTCGATTGAGAATCTCCATTTCACACTCTGTATTAGGATACCCCAGCTTAACCTTTAAAAGAAATCGATCAAGCTGAGCCTCCGAGAGCACATAAGTTCCTTCCTCCTCAATAGGATTTTGTGTAGCTATTACTACAAATGGATTTGGAAGCTGGTAAGTCTGTCCGCCAATACTTACTTCATGTTCCTGCATCGCCTCAAGCATAGCACTCTGTGTCTTTGCACTGGAACGGTTCACTTCATCTAACAACACAAAGTTCGCATTGACAGGCCCTAATTTATTTTCAAATGTATTTGTAGACATATTAAAAATCTGTGTACCAATAATGTCACTTGGCAAAAGATCCGGTGTACACTGAATTCTCGAGAACTGTCCATTCACAGCCTCTGTCATAACTTTCGCAGCTGTGGTCTTTGCCAATCCCGGAACAGACTCCAAAAGGATATGTCCGTTGGTCATTAAAGATATCAGAAGGGCATATCCCAAATAGGACTGACCTACTACTTTGCTTTCATAATAGCCCTTAATTTTCTGAATCGTCCTCAATGCGTTATCCAATTCTTCTTTTGTAATTTGTATCATTTCTGTCTGCATAGTTCCTCCTAATATTCACTGTTATGTCTGGATATACTGTGTGCCAAACATATTTTTGCTCTAAAGCATGTTTGAAAATTCATTGCCATAAATTGTGGCACACATCTTGTAACAAGTAATTTTCAAACACGCTCTAACGCACATTTGGATTCGGTGTTACTGTATCAATAACCTGATCAATCTGATTAACTTTTCCTTGATTTGTCTTACTGATTTGCCCCCACTGTATCATAATTCCAATTGCCACAAACAAAAAGCATAATAATGTATCTGAATTTACAGTTAATTTTACCCATGTGTCAAAGGTCATCAATCTGCCAAAATACAGGTCTGCTGCCTCCTTTATTTTTATCCCATCTGTCAATACATACTGCATCATTATTACAACAATGTTCATAACATAAATGCTGACAAGGGAAAGTATCACTGTTAATCCAACTACAAACTTTGTTAATTTTCCCCACAATAATTTATATCCAAAATAAATGCAGATTGGTATAATTGTAAAAAATGCAGCATAAATTTTTCCTGTATAATAGATAGATAGCACACATGGAAGAATACCTACTGCTAATCCGAATACAGCTCCTATGATACCAGTCAAATAAGTGCCCTTTCTTTGATTGGTTTCTGTCTTTGCATGAATCCGATTCATCTCCTGCTGCAGACATTCTCTGTGTACAGGCTGGCATATCCCATTTAAAATTGCAAAAGAATCCGAATCTTCCCTGCCGCATACACCACAGGTGCATGGCGGCTTTTCCTTACTTTCATTTAAAATACAATCCATTTCTTCTATCATTTTTGCAACTCTTGGCAGGGAATTTTCCATAGTATTTTTCAGAAACATTGTAATTTGAATACGATCATCTCCTGCTGCTACGCTCATATTTAATGTCCGTAACATTGTCTGAATCCTCTGTTTTGCCATCTTCCATCTGTCACTTTTTTCATCAAAGACATAAATAAATACTACTTTTCCAAATAACCAGTTTGTTACTTCCACTGAAACAGGGAAGTGCCCGGCACTGCCACATGCCATTCCTTTTCCAATTACACGCAGTCCCAATTTTTCCATTATTTCATCAAACATTTCCACTTTCATAATATGCGCTCCTATTCCATCAACTTATCATGCAAATGCAAATATCTTATATTGTTATTCATTCATGAGGAAATATCAGCATTCTGTCACACACACATAATATATAACAGCCACATAGAAATTGTCATTTCTATATGGCTGTTTCTTATAAGTATCATTCGCTACTATTGTCACCTCAAAGAAAATCAGAATGCTTTTCCTACTGATCCAAATAATTCCATTTTTTCCTTAACAGTTGCTTTGATTGCTTCTGTACCAGGTGCTAATAATTTACGTGGATCAAATCCTTTGCCTTGTTGATCTTTTCCAGCTTCTACATATTCACGTGTTGCAGCTGCAAAAGATAGCTGGCATTCTGTATTTACGTTGATTTTTGCTACACCTAAAGAGATCGCTTTTTTAATCATATCAGCCGGAATACCTGTACCTCCATGAAGTACTAATGGCATATCTCCTGTTTTCTGCTGAATTGCATCTAATGTTTCAAAACTAAGACCTGCCCAGTTTTCAGGATACTTACCATGAATGTTTCCAATACCTGCTGCAAGCATTGTTACCCCAAGATCTGCGATGCTCTTACATTCATCCGGATCTGCACATTCACCTGCACCAACAACTCCATCCTCTTCTCCACCGATAGATCCAACTTCTGCTTCAATGGAAATTCCCAAAACATCGCAAGCATTTACTAACTCTGTTGTTTTAGCAATATTTTCTTCAATTGAATAATGAGAACCATCAAACATTACGGAAGAGAAACCTGCATTGATACAAGCTTTTGCTCCTTCAAAGCTGCCATGATCTAAGTGGAGTGCAACTGGTACTGTGATGTTTAGTTCTTCTAACATACCATTTACCATTCCAACAACAGTTTTGTATCCGCACATATATTTTCCTGCACCTTCAGATACACCTAAAATCACTGGAGATTTTAATTCTTCTGCTGTTAATAAGATTGCTTTTGTCCATTCTAAGTTATTGATATTGAACTGACCTACTGCGTATTTTCCTGCTTTTGCTTTTGTAAGCATTTCTTTTGCCGATACTAATGCCATTGTATCATTCCTCCATTTAAAATAATATTTTGTGTGCGTATATTCACATTTCATTGCTATTATAACCCATTTTTTCCAAAAATGAAATAGTTTCTTGCAATTTTTCAACATTTATTATTACAACAATGATAATGGTTGTATCTTAGTGACAACTTCCTCCACAGCCGCAACTGCCTTCCTGATCATGATGATTGCAGGATGCCGTTTCGCTTGTCATTAAGCTGCCATCTAAAAACGCAGCTGTAACTACATCTACGTCCCCTGTCTGTCCTGGAATAACGGCTATATTTTCTTGTAACAGCCCATCCATTGCCGGTGCACCAATACCTCCGCAGATTAACACATCAACATCATTTGCTTTCATTAATTTCACTGCTTCACTATGACCTTTTCCTTCATTTGTAATTGTTGTTTTTTCTAATAATTTTCCATCTTCTACGTTATATAGTGTAAATTTCCCACAACTTCCAAAATGTCCAAATACTTTTCCGTTATCATCTGTTGCAACCGCAATTTTTCCAAATTTTCGTTCTGTGTCAACTGTTTCTATTGGACATACAGTTTCCGTAAATGCAACTGCCTCCTCTAACCAGCTGCCCTGCAGTTCCTCCACTTTACCTTGATCAATTGCAGAGGATATTTCAGAATCTAGTGGTACTTTTGCTAAAACTTTTAAGCCATATTTGGCTGCTGCTTCCTCTACATGGCTTTCTCCAAATACTTTAATCTGTTCGCCACAGCTTCCACAGGATACATAACTGTAGTTTTCCACGATACCTAAAATTGGAATATTCATTGCTTTTGCCATGTTTACTGCCTTGCCTACAATCATAGTTACCAATTCCTGTGGAGAAGTTACAATAATAATACCATCTAATGGAAGTGACTGAAATGTGGTCAAAGGTACATCACCTGTTCCAGGAGGCATATCTACAAACATATAGTCCACTTCATCCCAAATAACATCTGTCCAAAATTGTTTGACTGTATTAGCAATAACAGGCCCCCGCCATACAACTGGCATTTCTTCTTCCTCTAATAACAAGTTAATAGACATTACTTTTGTTCCGTTTTTGGAAAAACATGGAAACATTCCCATCTCTGTTCCACTGCACTTTTCATGAATCCCAAATGCCTTTGGAATAGATGGCCCTGTAATATCGGCATCTAAAACAGCCGTTTTATAACCTTTTTTCTGCATATTGACTGTCATATAGGAAGTGATAAATGACTTTCCAACACCGCCTTTTCCACTGACAATACCAATGACTCTTTTGATTTTACCGTATTGATTTGCCGGCACCAGTAAACTTTCTGTCTTTCTTGAACCGCAATTTGATGAACAACTACTACAGCTTCCTTCACAACTTTCACTCATGATTTTCTCTCCTTTTTTCTTTTTCACTTTTTATCTGTGATAAACCATACAAAGTACCAGCCTTTGTTTCATACCTTGTATAAAGATTGACTTATTGTCTATATTCACTTTGATATCTTATTGTAGTATATGTATTTTTAAAGATATGCATACCTCTTGCGAAAATGGTTTTCAAAAACATAATCAATCCGCTAAATCAAAGGATGTTGTAAAAAAATCCTACTAAATGTTCATATTACACTATAATACTGGTAAAGTCAACAATTCTGCCACAGGTACCGGCATCTAAATTGTAACAGCATCAACAACAGGATATATAACCCTTGCCACAGTCACTAAATGTTCATGCGGGCATATTCATTTTGCCCAAACACGCTCTAATTTACCTTATAATACTTACATGCATTTTTATCACTTTTTGCTTCTGCCTTGTATCTGATTCCATCCATTACAAAATAAAATGATACTGTCGTATGATCATGGTCATATGGCACATATAAAGGTCCATACTCTATATGATCCTGTATGCTTCTTGTCCATAAAGGTATTCTATAATATGTCAACTCTTCACCTGCTAAACTAAGCGTTTCTTCACTCCATGCATATAAGGGATATGATTTTCCATTGGTTGTTACAATTGCCCCCTTCTCGACCTTGATATTGACTGCTTCTCTGCTATCAAAGTCTAAACAGAAACACTCTTCACTTGTGTTGGAAGCAGATTCCACTTGTATGCAAAATTGAAACGGCATCTCCACAGCTTCTAACCGCTCTTCTGGGATTAGTGTTTCGACTGGTTTTTCTGTCAATATTGGTGCTTTCGTTACAATTGGTACTTCTGATACTACTGGTTTTTCTGTCACAACCGGCTGTAATGTTTCCTCTGCTGTTGCCTCCCTAAAAACAGCTCCTGTTTCATTATAATTAATAGTGGCTCTGTATCTCTGTGTTCCAATACGGAAATAAAATGTCAAAGTAGAATTTTCATCTGATGTAAGCCAGAATGTTTCATCTGTATAATTTCCCATTACATACTCTTTCGAATCATATGTAATAATCTTTCCATATGTATCTTCCTCATAGGTAGGTTCAACTTGTTCTAAATCCCCCTCCTTGCTGCCAAGTATCATAGCGGGATAATCTTTTCCTCTTGTTGTAAGATATGCTTCTGTTTCCACATAAACATCTTCTGCTAAATGATTAATCAAATGCACCGTCACAAACTGTTCACTTGGTGCATCTGGATCGTATTCGCTCAGATAAAAGTTTAATGCTAAATCTACCTGTTTTCCTGGTGTCTGTGCTGGTATTGATGTATTAATTGTAACTGGTTTTGGCGATATTTCCGGCAGTATTGGATGCTCTGTTTCAGATGGGATTCTTGTTGGTAAAAATGGTGTTTCTGTTCCTGTTGGGATTCTTGTCGGTAAAGACGGTACTCCTGTTGCTATTGCTTCTTCCTTTTCTTTTACTCTTATCTTACATGTTAATTTCTTACTGCCTATTTTTGCTGTGATTTTCGCACTTCCTGCATGCTTTCCTGTTACTTTGCCTTTTGAAGTTACTTTTGCCACATAAGTATTAGAACTTGACCATTTTACTTTTTTATTGGTACCTTTTACTTTTAATTGTACTGTTTTCCCTACTTTAATGACTGCACTCTTCTTATTTAATCCTATTGGAGATACTGCAGAAACTGTGTCTGGCTGAACAGATATCGGTATAATAGCAGCTGCTGCTAATATAACCACAGCCATTGCTGCTATAATTTTTTTGGATCTCATCATGATTTATTTTCCTCCTGCATTTATATTATGTTACCATATCAACTATGAAAAAATAATGTTCCATCTACTCTTAATGAGCAAGCTCTCATGTTCAAATTATACAATGATTTCTACATAGTTGAATTCTGGAGCGTGTTTGAAAATCGCTTGTTACATTGTTACAAGATGTGTGTCACAATTTGTGAGGGATTTAGTTCAAATTTATGAGGTGTAACAGGTTGTATTGAATAATTTGGGGCAGCATCCATACCTTATTGAACAAGTCCGCCAGCCTGAATTGGCATGGATTTTGATATGCCTGGATAGGTACACAAACCGGGGCATACAAATTGTGGCAATGAATTTTCAAACACGCTCTAGCTACTATATACACTTTTCAAACTAAAATAATGTTGCACAAATTTTTATTTTTTTCTAGCTTTTTTTTCCACATTATGATAAAATGGTATCTGGTCAATTTTTTACCCATAACGCTAATAGGAACACTTAACCAGATATTTTGTAAGTTTACTGGTGTTTTTATCATATATAATATATTTTAGTGTGGGAATGTATTGATTTATTGCAAAAATGGAGGGCAACAATGGAAAAGAATTCAATAAGCACTTTTGAAGAAAAGTTAAAAGAACTTATGGCTTTTGCTAAAAAAAATAAAGGAGTCATTGAGGTAGAAAAAGTAAATGACTTCTTTAAAGAGTTAAACTTAGAGGTAAGCCAAATCGATAAAATTTATGAATATTTAGAAGCAAATAACATTGCTGTATTAAACTTAACGGATGATGAAGGTCCTGATGATGATGCCATCTTGGAATTGGAGCAGGATGAAGAGGCTGCATTAACAGAAGACCTTTCTTCTCAAACTTCTATTATGTCTGATGACCCTGTGAAATTATATTTAAAAGAAATTGGAAGTTATCCTCTTCTTACCATTGAAGATGAAATCGAATTAGCCAAAAAAATTGAAAATGGTGATGAGAATGCCAAACAAACTCTGGCAGAATCTAACTTACGTCTTGTTGTCAGCATTGCCAAACGTTATGTGGGAAGAGGATTATCTTTCCTTGATTTGATTCAGGAAGGAAATCTCGGTCTTATTAAAGCTGTTGATAAATTTGATTATACAAAAGGTTACAAATTCAGTACTTATGCAACCTGGTGGATTCGTCAGGCAATTACCCGTTCTATTGCTGATCAGTCCAGAACCATTCGTATTCCAGTACATATGTCTGAAGTCATTAATAAAACTTATCGTGTATCCAGAAGTTTATTACAGGAATTAGGACGTGAACCGACAGAACAGGAACTGGCAGAAAAATTAGGACTTCCTATTGAAAAAGTACGTGAAATCTTAAAGGTTTCTGCTGATCCGATTTCTTTGGACACTCCCATTGGCGAGGAAGATGACAGCCATTTAGGAGATTTTATTAAAGATGATACCATTGTTGGACCAGAAGATGCTGCTGCATACTCTGTATTACAGGACCAGATTTCAAAATTATTAGACACCTTAACAGAACGTGAACAGCGTGTTCTTATTCTCCGTTTTGGCTTAAAAGATGGAAGAACCCGCACTTTAGAAGAAGTAGGAAAAGAATTCAATGTAACAAGAGAACGTATCCGTCAGATTGAGGCAAAAGCTTTACGGAAACTGCGTCATCCAAGCCGTGCCCGAATGTTAAAAGGATATGATTTAATATAGCAGATTGATACTATAAAATATAATATGGATTTTTAATAATCTGCTATTTGCCCAAATAACCATAACCAAATACCCCGCACTTTACTGTGCAGACACCAAATTGTCTGCACAGCAAAGTGCGGGGTATTTGACATAACAGTTCGGCCACGCAGAAACAATTGTATCCTGAATGGCTGACTGTTACTAAAACGCTGCTATTTCATTGAATTTTATGAATATAGTATCAGTCTGCTTTATATCTTTATATCTTTTTTTGTCCAACCACACCTTTTACAATCTTTCTTACTACTCTCCTTGGTGCTATCCTGACTGCTTCAACTGCTATCCGGTTTCTCCATCCATGCACAGCAATCACCTTTCCTTTCATTAAAGAGTGGTATGCATACTTTGCTACTTTTCCTGCACTTGCAGGCGGCTGGGAATGAAATAATTTTGAATTTTCACAAGCTGCTGCTTTTTCAAATCCTGTACTGGTTGGTCCCGGACAGAGTGCTGTTACTGTTACCCCGCTTCCTTCTAATTCCTCTGCAATTGCTTCTGAAAACGAAAGTACATATGCCTTTGTAGCAAAATAAACTGCCATCATAGGTCCTGGCTGAAATGCTGCTGTAGAAGCTACATTTAATATTCTGCCATGTTCTCTTTCTATCATTCCATTCACAAACAACTTTGTCATATTCATCAGTGCAGTTACATTTAATGCAACCATATGGTTTAATTTCTCCCAGTCTGCTTCATGGAATAATGCAAAGTCTCCAAATCCTGCATTGTTAATCAAAATATCAATCTGTTTTTGTTTATCTGTAACTGCATCATAGATTTCCTTTGCTGCTTTTTCTTTTGTTAAATCTTTTGAAAGTACCATAACTTCAATCTTAAACTTTTTTTCAAAAGATTGTTTCATCTTTAGTAATCTTTTTTTATTTCTAGCTACTAAAACCAAATTATACTTTTTCCCTGCAAAAATCTTTGCTAACTCCAAACCTATTCCATTCGTAGCACCTGTAATTAAAACTGTTTCATTCATTGTGTTACCCTCTTTCACTTTTGCCTTATCAGATATAGTTTCCTCATTTTACAATCATATTATACACTACAATCCAGTCATTCCCCCTTTAAAGATTCCTAATGTGTTCTTTTTTGTGTATTTCGTTCATCGACAGTTCTAACACCAATTGTTCCTTCTGCTCATCCATCAATAATTTTCTGCTGTATTTCAGATATCGAACACATTCATGACTTGTCAAAAATAACGCAGAATACAGCCCTGAAGCCAGTTCCGTTACAAAAATAACCAGTTCCTGCCCGTTTTCAAATGCATTTTCCATAAAATCAAAAGCATACTCTAATGCTTGCTGTGCTGCCTCTTCTATCCTGCTCAAACATTCTGCCTGAACATCAAAAGATGCTTTTGCCAAATCAAAACATTCCTGTTTTGAGCATTTTCCTAAGGCAATGGTATCTGGAATTGCTTCCGCTAATTTTTTAAGTAATCTTTGATGTAATTTTACCTCTTCTCTTGTATAAAAATTCTCTTTCTTGGCAAGCTCTATCTGTACTTCCCTTTCCTTGTATAAATTTTGATATTCCTCTATAAAATCTTCTGAACTTTTCAGCCGTTCCCTGTACTCTTTTAGAAATTCATACCATTCATCTGTTAGCTGTTTTTCCACTGATACCTGATAAAAAAAACTGTTTAATCCACTGATTAATAAATGCACAACACTAAGCCGTTCATCAAATGGTGCATGTTCTATCCTTCTATACAGGGCAGCTGCCACTTTTCCATTTAGAATATCCTCTATTCCATAATCATCCTGATACTTCTGGTACAAATCTAAATAAGCAGCGAAATCTTTTGCTGCTTCTTCATGCTGTAAAAATTCATGAATAATTTCTTCCTTTATTTCTATTCCAAGTGTCTCATATACCTGCATGAAATTACTTAAGTCTTCCCATCCTCTCGCTGTTACAAACTGCATACCATCTATATCATTTTCTATCCTGTAAAAGTTCTGTGGACGTAAGGACAAATAACTTAAAACTGCTGGATGGACACGTACTGTCATTGCATATTCTTTCCATACATTCCAGTCTGCTTCAATTGGAATATAACGAAGTCTGTCCATTGTAACCATATCAAATTCCCGAACAGATTTGTTAAATTCCGGCGGGTTTCCTGCTGCCACAATAATCCAGCCTTCCGGCACTTTTTCATTTCCAAAAGTTTTACATTGAAGAAACTGAAGCATGGTCGGTGCTAATGTTTCTGATACACAATTTATCTCATCAATGAATAAAAGTCCTTCTGTTAATCCAGTCTCCTCCATTGTTCTGTAAATACTAGCTATAATTTCACTCATAGTATATTCGGTAATAGTATATTTTTCCCCCTGATATACTTCCTCTTTTATCATTGGCAGTCCCACTGCACTCTGTCTTGTGTGATGGGTAATTGTATATGATACCAGACCAATTTTACATTCTCGTGCTACCTGTTCCATAATCTGGGTTTTTCCGATTCCCGGAGGTCCCATTAATAAAATGGGCCGCTGCCTGATAACAGGTATCTGGTAAAATCCATCCTCGTCTTTTTGTAAATATGCCTGCACAGTATGGATTATCTCTGCCTTTGCTTGTTTAATGTTCATAATAAACCGGCCTCCTATGTTTTTTGTTTTTCTCATGGCTGCTATAAGAGTACACTACTACAACACTGTAGGTTCATTCACTCCAATTCCTCTGGCAGAATCCGCATAGACATTGCCCATGCAGGAACATTCTGCTCTTGATAATCGTCTAAAAACAGAAATGCAGTTTTGTATTTCGGTTTTTTCTGCGGATAAGTACCTTTTCCATCAGTGAAATAGAGAACACCTTGTAAATTGTCCAATTTTTTCTGCTCTAACAGGGTGTTCATATATTGGAATGCTGGTCTGAAATCCGTACCTCCGCCTCCTAAAATCGTAAAGCTGCTTAAATGCTGTTCCAACTCTTTTGCAGAATGAATTTCATAATCAGACTGGACTTGATTGTCACACTGCAGAATATGAATATTACATTGTCTCCCAAAATAGCATTGCTCAGTTAAGATATTGTAGGTTTCTCTTAAAAAGTTTTCTACAAGTACTCCATTTGTAGAATAACTGGTATCTACTACTATAACAAATTCGCGTATAGATAGCATTTCTTTGCTCTCACATGGCTCGATTAATGGCAGGTTTTTAAAATAAGATAAACCATAAACATAGTATCCTAAATCAAATTCATCCGGATTACAGTGAAGTTCCTCTTTTAACAGGGCAAACTTTTTGAGGAATTCTTTATAACTGTATTTTCCTCGTTTTATCTGCCATTCCTTTTCTAAGTTTGAAGATAATTCTCCCTGAACATTTCCCTGCTGTTCCATATTCATAGCAGATTGTTTTGCAATTTTATTCCACTGGCTTTGCAATCTGGTCTGAGTCTGTGTTAACTTTTCCTCCTTAGGCCAGTATTTGTGGTTATCTGTATAAAATTCTTTCTGCAATGCCTGTAATTTTTCATCTGGTAACTCCCATAAATAACGGTAGGCACTTGCGGCAGACAGCACTTCATATTGATTGATTATTTTTGTATAAGTCTGCTCTCTTAGTAAACTTATGGGACGCCTCAGACTATCACAATCCAGATGGTCAATATTATATTCGACTGCTATATCACAAGCAATATTCCAAATGGCAGGATTTCTGTTCTTTCGTATCCACAAATGGGAGAACATACAATGAAATACACTGTGCAGATAAGCTCGTTCCAGAAATTTTGTATTGTTCTCAAATAATCTAATCAGCTGTTCTGTGGAATAGCATAAATGCGTTCCATTTACTGCAAAGGTTTGTATACTGTTATCTCTCTGCCATGTAAGTGCTGATAATGCCACATCCAGAAACCTAAATTCCACATAAAGTTTGTTCCTAATGTATTGTAATAATTTCTGAGACATTTTTTCCTCCCACTGCTCCTGGGTTTCTGTTTCTTTCAAAAAATGCTTCCTCCTTGATTTTCTATATTTTTCCACATCTATTCCGTACTGCCATTCATTCTTTAAGAAACATTATATTGGGCATATAAATTGCATTACAATGGCTCGAACTCATAGGTGCTTTTTGGCTCACTTTGATAAAATTGATGTTTCCAATGGAGCATCAGAGATACCCCTTCACTCCACTGAATACCAGCCGCACAAGTTATGAATGTGTCAATGCCCGCATAAGACAACAATTTCCGCCGAAAAAAGTATTCCATTGCTGCTTTGTTTTTTTCTTTTACAAAATACTGCCCTGCTTCATACTCGTTTTCTTTTAAAAATGTTTCATAATTTTGCTTTACCGTTTCTGTTAGTTCTACGGGAAACAGAAGCCGGTGCATACACATTCTTGCAACTGTTGCTATAGTTTCCTCCGCCTTTGCCTTCTGAAATATTTTATCATATTCTCCAAATAAAATCTGCCCTTGCCGAAAACACTGTCTGGCACGAAATCCTTCCCCTTCTATCTGTTTTCCAAAAATATGAGCAGGGGCGATTTCATCATAAGTTTCAAAATATTCAGGGTATAACAGACTTGCAAATAAATGCTTTTCTTTTGTATCTTCTCCTTGCCTTATGCCTGTTTCAGTTTCATAATAATATACCTCTAATTCTGTGGAAATTCTGCTTAACAATGCTTTTGCACTTTCTGCCTGATAATTTTTGCAACGGATATGAAGCTGTCCCAGCGAAGTACAATTTGTAAAAACATCACTGCCAACCTGATTTGTATTGGGTCCAACTTCAAGAGATTCTAATTTTCTGCAATTATAAAATGCTGCATTATCTATGACACGAACGGTGTCAGGCAGGCAAAGTTTTCTCAAATCCTCTCCTGCGGCTGCTCTCAGTGCAGATGTATTCCCTTTTTCAATATCTTTGCTTCCCACATATTCTCCTGCATTATGATATCCTTCTCTTTTCTTTTTATTTGTATCAGGCACAAGCTCACTTGTATAATATTGCTTTCCTTCTAAATGTTCTGCAGCTGAAAAACAATAGCTGCCAATCTCTGTAACCAGAGCTTCTCCTATATATGCCGGGATTTCAATTTCTGATGTTTCCCCATAGACACGAAGCAGACGAACTTCTTCTTTTTCTTTCTTTTCCCATAACAATCGCATTGCCTGTTTCATACCCTCATACTTCTTTCCATGTTATATTTTGACTTTCCTTTTCTATATTCTTTCTTCTACTTTTATGATAATCCTAACCTTTCGTAAATTGTAACTATTCAGAAGGTGTGAAGTCCTATGTGCAAATGGTATGTGGAGCTGGCTCATAGAGTACCATTTGCACATAGGACTTCACAGATGGTAACAGCATTATGAACAAAATAGCCAGCCAAACTATTTTATTGTAGTGAATAGGTATCTTCCACATTTTGTGAATGGCATCTTCCGAATAATTACAATAAACTTTACTATTTATTTTATCACACTTCACAATCATAACATAGAGTAAAATGTAAATTTAATATAACAGTTGTAATACTCTGTTACTGCACAAAAAACCGAATTCTATTTTACACAGAATTCGGTTTCTCTTTTACTGCTGCCTATATTACTATATGATGAAACATAGCAGATGTATCTTTGAATATATAATTTCTCCTATGTTCCACAATAAGTTTTATACATGCAGCTGTCTCTTTCTCTTGGCACCTTTGTATATTGCAAAGAAATATTCTCATAATCATAGGGATTTTGAAGTGCTTCCACAAGTTTTCTTAAAACTGTATCATCCCGTCTGATTACTGCTGCCTCTAATGCTTCCTCTACTAGATAATTTCTTGGTATCATGGTTGGATTATTTTGTTTCATCCGCTTTTCCACTTCACTTTGAGATTGATTTTGTCTGCTTAATCTTTTTTCCCACAGTGCAAGCCATTCTTTAAATTCCTGCATCTGATAAATTGCTGTTTTTTTAATTGTTCCTCTAGTCAATTGAAAAAAGGTATCTGTATAATCTGCCCTGTATTTTTCCATAAGGTGCAATAATTGTTCTATCCATTCCACATCTTCTTCTTTTGCGGATGCTATTCCCAGCTTTTTTCCCATTCCTTCTAACCAATATCTTTTATACCACTCTGCAAATCCTGTTACTTCCATATCAGCAATTTCAACTGCTTTAGATGGAACATCATCCAACAATGGCAATAATGTTTCTGATAATACTGCCAGATTCCACATAGCAATAGAAGGCTGGTTTTGATAAGCATATCTTCCATTTATATCAATTGAACTAAATACAGTATCCGGTTTATACCTGTCCATAAAAGCACATGGACCGTAGTCTATGGTTTCTCCACTGACTGCCATATTATCTGTATTCATTACACCATGAATAAATCCAACCATCTGCCATTTCGCAATTAAATATGCCTGCCTTTTTACAATCTGATGCAGCAGACCTTGATAACGATTATGATAGTTCTCATCTAATTCTTCTTCCAACTCTGAAAAATGCCGTTTGATCGTATAGTCTGCCAGTGCTTTTACATTTTCTTTATTCAAAAATCCTGAAGCATACTCAAACGTGCCTCCTCTAATATGACTTTTTGCAATTCTCGTTAAAACAGCACCATCCAGACTTTCTTCCCGTCTAACTGTCTGCCCTGTTACTATAACTGCAAGGCTCCGAGTTGTAGGAATACCAAGTCCATGCATGCCTTCACTAATGATATATTCCCTGAGCATAGGACCCAAAGCTGCTTTTCCATCACCGCCTCTGGAATAAGATGTTCTTCCAGAACCTTTTAATTGGATATCATATCTCTGACCATCTTTTGCCTGATATTCTCCTAATAAAACTGCTCTCCCGTCTCCTAACATAGTAAAATAACCAAATTGATGCCCTGCATATGCCTGTGAAATCGGATTAGAATCTTTTATGATTTTGCTGCCTGATAAAAACTGCACTCCCTGCTCACTTTCTAAAAAAGGCACATCTAGTCCCAGCTCTTCTGCCAGCTTTGTATTTAATATTTTCATTTGCGGATATGGTATACAATCTGGAAGCTGTTTTGTATAAAATACATTTGGAAGTTCTGTATAGGTATGACTGAGTGCAATTTTATCAGTGATAAAACTTCTTTTATGACACATTATATTTCACCTCTTACTTTTATTCTCATAGTGTATCCTATACCAGACTATTTATTCTTAGGAGCTGTAGAAAAATAACTGATACAGATTGTACAGAATATGTGTCAGTTACTTTCCTACAGATTTTTAGTGATAGCAGATTATGTAAAGTCAAATGGAACTGAATCCTATCATTTTTGCCTATTCTATTGATATGCAGCTATTTCTCACTACTAACTTACCTTCCAGTTCCATTTTGACGGCTCCCTTATGCCCGCCGCGCATCCGGTCTAACAACAAATACATTGCAAATTTACCCATTTCTTCTTTTGGAAGTCTAACCGTTGTTAACATTGGATTCATATTCTGAGCAGCTTCAATATCATCACTGGCTATAATAGATGGCATATAATAATTATTTTTATATTTATTCAGGCACTTTAACATACCAATAGCTGTAATATCATTGGCACAGTAGATACCAGTCGGACAGTTCTCGGATTCCAAAATCCGCTCCATTGCCTCAAATCCTTCCGCCTCTGTCTGCTTTGTCTCTAATACATAGGCAGGCTCCAAAGGAATGTTATTCATCTGCAGCACATCTAAAAATCCCCTATATCTTGCTTCATGGTGACATTCCCCCACATATCCTATATCTCTGTGTCCAAGTTTTACCAAATATTCCACTGCGATAGAAGCTATTTTTCTTCCATCACAGACTACTTCATCCACTTCATAATTAGTGGAATTACGATTAACTGATACTACATTTTTATATTTTTTATTCAGCTTTTTCAATGCCTCTTTATTGCATTTTCCAATAATAATCAAACCATCACATTTCCCTGCTGTATCTTCATACATATCTGTGACTATCTTATCTAAATTTGCATGACGGCATTTTTTATCATTAGAAAACAAAGACATATACCACACTTTTACCAAAATACACATCTGCGCATGAATTTCACTTTCAATAATATGTAAAAGTTCACTGAAAAACGGGTCTGTCTGTGAATCATCCATTCGTGTCATAAGTACATTGATATAATATGTTTTATTACTTTTGGCAGATGCCCCCCTCCTTAAATTTCTTGCTGCTTCATTTGGTACATAATTTAACTCCATTGCAATCTGCCAGATTCTATCTCTGATCTCCTTAGAAGAACATTTGTAATTGGGATTATTTAAAACTCTGGAAACAGTTGCAGGGGAAACACCAGCCTTTTCTGCAATTTTTTTTATGGACATATTATCACACCTCTTTTTTCCTCTTTTCTTACAAGACCATCAGACCATTTGACAGCTGGAAACATCAAAAGAGAAACTCTTTTCTTTTGCATTTTCCTATATTTTTCTATAGAACGTATCTAAAAATTACTTGTTACAAGATGTACATCACAATTTGGGGCAAATAGTACACAAATTGGGGCGTGCAGATTGCAGCAATGAATTTTAAAACATGCTCTAGCATACTATATATTATTGGTTTTTATTTGTCAACTTGTCTTTGGTTTTTGCAATATAAATTCATTTTCATTCTGTTTCTTTTCCCTTCCCTGCACTACTACACCCTAAATATCTGCCTACATGCTTTTTGTATCTTTTATATTCTTCTCCAAATGCATGTGCCAAAAATTTCTCTTCCTCTAAAATTTGAAAATGCATTAGTACCATTGTTATTACACTAATGATTGCCAATATAGGATTGAAAAATGCTATTCCAATTCCTATATATACCAAATCAAAACCTAAAAATGCAGGATTTCTGCTAACTTTGTATATTCCTGAAATTATCAGCTTTGTCTTATCTTTGGAAGGAATTCCCGCCCTCCAGCTGTCCTGCATGGTAAGCATGGCTATTATAAATATTCCAGTTCCTAAAACTGACAGTATGATACCTGCTATTTTCACAGAGTTTGGCATCTGAAACCACTTATCATATATAACACTTACAATTTCTGTAATGACAATAACAATGGATACTTTTGATAATAATATTTCTATGAATACTGTCTTTTTGTCCTTTTCTCCTATTCCTAATTGTGATGTTTGTATTCCTCTTTTCTTTTGTCCAATTAATTTGGCAAAATATGCAATGTAATAAACAGATAATACTGCTATTGCCATGATTTGATATACACTCATGGATGCTTCCTCCTTTTTCACCATTATAAATTTTTGATATTGATTGTTTTGTATGTATTTTAAAATATAAACATATAAACAATTATTTATATGTTTATACTATAATATTTTCTATAAATTGTCAATATCCATTGTTTTTTAGTTTACATAATCTTCCTTCTCTTCTATATTCTTGTTTTCCCTTACACAGTTGAAATTAATTGTTTGAACAGATATAATATATTTGGGCAAATATCTATACCTGATCGGACAAAGTCTGCCAGCCTAAATGGCATGGATTGCAGTATGTCTGGATGGATACACAAAGTGGAGCATACAGATTGCAGCAATGAATTTTAAAACACGCTCTAATGCTATATTTTAGTTAACGGAGGAATAGTTGATGCAGGAAAGCAGATTATTTAAGATTGTATATTATCTTCTTGATAACGGACAAGCCACAGCTCGGGAATTAGCAGAAAAATTTGAAGTATCTGTTAGGACAATTTATAGAGATATTGATGCTTTGAGCCAAGCAGGTATTCCCCTCTATACTGAAACAGGTCGAAACGGTGGTATTCATCTGATGGATGACTTTGTTCTGGATAGAGCAGTACTATCTGAAGAAGAAAAGCAGGAAATACTTACTGCATTACAAAGTTTAAATGCCACACAAAACATTAATAACAATGATACGCTTTATAAGCTTTCTGCACTTTTCAATGTCAGTTCAAAAAATTGGCTCGAAGTGGACTTTTCAAGATGGGGCAATAATCAGAATGATAATAAAAAATTTGAATTGCTGAAGTCAGCAGTTATCCATTGCAAATGTGTGAGAATTACTTATGCAGGTTCCTATGAAACAATCAGCGAACGAATCATACAGCCATTAAAACTTATATATAAATCTATGTCGTGGTATGTAAAAGCATATTGCACGAAACGACAAGACTATCGCTTATTCAAATTAACCCGCATCTTGGATTTTGAAATTTTAAATACCAGCTTTCCTCCCCGCTCGTCTCCGAATCTGGAAAACACTTCACAACAAACCGGCAGCAAAATAACAATTCGTTTTCCAAAGGAAATGACATACCGTGTTTATGATGAGTTTGATGCAGCACAAATAAAGCAGGAGGAAAATGGGGATTTAGTATTGAGTACGGAAATGATTGTCGATTCATGGCTTATAGGATTTCTGCTTTCTTTCGGAGCAAAGGCAGAGGTGGTTGAACCTGTTTATTTAAGAGGGATTTTAGCAGAGCAGGCACAATTAATTTATGAAAAAAATAAACCTTGACACAGGGTGTCAACAATTCTTTGATACAATGGACACAGTAACAATTCTTACGAATTGAAAAAAAGGAGAATGAATATGAGCAGGCCTACTACAAAATCTGACTTAATCAGTGCAGCAACCGAACATTATAAGGAAATGAATATTTTTATTTCCTCATTAACAGAAAAAGAATTATTATCACCTTTTGATTTTGATGATAAAAAGAAGGAGGCCCATTGGAAGAGGGATAACAATCTTCGAGATGTTTTAGTCCATCTCTATGAATGGCATCAACTCCTGCTTAACTGGGTTCAGTCAAATCAAAAAGGTGAAAACAAACCATTCATTCCCAAACCATTTAATTGGAAAACATATGGGGATATGAATATGGAGTTTTGGAAGAAACATCAAAATACAACTTTAGAAGAGGCGAAAAAGAGGTTGGAAAAGTCCCATCAGGAAGTGATGAATTTAGCAGAAACATTTTCAAATGAGGAATTGTTTTCAAAAGGAGTATATCCATGGGTTGGCAATAGCACATTGGGCTCCTACTTCGTCAGCACTACAGCAAGCCATTATAATTGGGCAATAAAAAAACTCAAGGCACATAGACGGAATTGCAAAAATTTATAATGTCCCTATGAAACACTATTATTAAGGAAAATGCCATTGTTAATCGGCATCCTCTGCTAACACGAAAACATCCAAAAAGTTAAACTTTTCTGTTTCCTTATATAAATGTCCTCCTTTGGATGATATATACTCATTTGTTGTAGTCTGTTACCGCAACTGTGCAATTGGTTCAATCAAATGAAAATTCTTATAGGAAGATAAGTCTGCCACATACTGTTCAACCAGTTCCAATGCAGGATTTTTCCCTTTATCAAAAGGATTTTCTTCTATATATTTCTTTACTGCCAATTGATACAGTTGTGTCTTTGTAACAAAAGCAATCTCATCTGTTTTACTAATATCTTCTTCCAAAACCTTTTCATGTAATAAAGTTCCTTTATAAAGACGAATTACATGATATTCTGTTTCACCTTGTCCTCCTTTATCCGGTTCCACTTTCAGGTAGAATTTTCTGTTGATATCCATCGCCTTACTTCCATCAAAGTTAATACCAAGATGATCTAAAAGCAATTCTACAGACACATATGGAACTACCATTTTATTATCCATCGCCTGAATATTCAGCTTTGATGCAAAATCAGGATTCCTAAGTTCTAGCGCACCTGCTAAATATGCATTTCTCCAAAGAGAATTTTCTGTTTGATAAGCGAGCTGCTCTAAGGCATCTGCACATAAATACCTGGCTTCCTTATTGTCAGGATTATAATACACCACATGATTGGTAATCGTTGCAACCCATTGATATTTTCCCTTTTCATAATCCTTCCATGCTTTTTCTAATACCAACTCTTCTGATCCTATATATTCAATTAGTTTCTCTGCCAATTCTCTTTCCGGAAGCGGAAGCAAATGTACCGGATTTCCATCATAGAAACCAAGATATTTCTGATATATCCCCCTTGCATTGAACGAATAGCTTCCATAATGTCCTCTTGTATACCATGTTCTCGATATGCTCTCTGGTATTTCCAAATGATTGCCAATCTCATTCATGGAATATCCCTCATTTGCAAGCAGCAATGCCTGATCATGTGTATATTTATAAGAAACCGCATTGTCTAATAAAAATCGTTTTAAATTATCCGGACGATGCTGCATCTTAAAATGAGGCAGACCATGTCCCTGATAAATCCCTTCTACCTCCTCTCCAAATAATCTGTACAGATGATATAATATCTTCCCCCAATAATTGGCATCCCTGACAGGTGCTCCACGCATAGTATATGTGTTATGCAGGGTACCCACACTATTATCTGCAAGAAACAATATCTTATAGTCATTGAAATATGTACACATATGTGCTCTTGTCTCTGTATTAGGTGTTAGAATAAAAGTTAATCTGACCCCATCCACAGTAATGGTTCCATCTTCTTCAATCAATTGTGTTGGAAGGATGACGGAATGTCTTCCGCGTACTCCCAATGTACTGCTAAGTCCAAGGGATACCCACCCTTTTTCATCATGGGGAAGAAATAATCCGCACTGATACTGTAATCTCCTACTCATGGCAACACCTGCATACAGATTATCATCTACCAATGATTGTTCATATTCTGCTGGTGCAATAATCGGAACTTTTCCCTCTTCTGGTTTTCCTACTTTATCTTTTGAAATAATTCCTTCCACACCGTCTAAATGATCTGTATGAGTATGACTGTAAATCACAGCTTTGATGTGATCATGGATATTCTCATTTATTGCTTTTTCTACTAATTGGACAGCCAGCTGTGCAGCTGCAACAGAACCCGCACAATCCTGTACGATCCACCCATGCTCTGAACGGATAAATCCTACTGATGCACTATCCAGTCCAATTACAATATAAAAGTCCTTTGCCATCTCTACCACACCTGCCGGATACTCATCCTGACATATTTTCCACAGATAAGGATTTACTGTATCCGGCGGCTGTTCCTCTATCAACTTTTTTTGTGCCTGACGGTTCCAAATTACAGTTCCCTTTTCATCTGTAATATTCTCATCACCTAACTCCAAAATGATATGTTTTTTTACATCTTCTACATCTTCTTCCTCTATCTGCAGATATGCTCTCTTCATGGTTTCCCATAAATTTTTATTGATCTGTTTTGTAATATCAGTTGCACCTTTTCTATCTGCATTAAACTGCAATGCCATAACTTTTTCCTCCTTTTTTCAAATATACTGTTATGTGGTACAAATAATCTATAAAACAATATTCTGAACGGTTGCCAATATTTTCTATTTTAAAGGTTCAATAATATTAAAATTGCGATATTTCCCTGTATCTACCACATAGGTTTTGAGTATCTCCAATATTTTAGCTGCTTTTTCATCTAACTTTTTATCCTTATTCTGATACTGTTTTGTTGCCAAATCATAAAGTTCCAATCTTGTTACAGAAAGCACTGGCGCATCTTTTGGCACTGCTGCCTTCTCAATTGCTTCATGCATCACAGTTCCCTTATACAGACGGACAAGATTGTATTCCTTCTCTTTTTCTGACAGGGAAGTATTTTTGCTATCTTCCGGTACAACCTCAATGACAAAGGTTTCATCAAAATCCAGTGCCTTCCCGCCATCAAAGTTAATGCCCAGATAATCTAAAATTAGAGAAGCAGAAACATAGGGCATCACATCTCTGTTATCCATATAACGGATATCCAAATTTGCTGCCGATGATGGATTTCTCAACTCCATGGCACCTGCCAGATATGCATTTCTCCACAAGCCTGTTTCTGTCTGATATCCTAACTGTTCCAAAGCATCTGCACATAAATAGCGGGCATCCAGATTATCCGGATTCAAGAATACCAAATGATTGGTTACAGTTGCTACCCACTGATATTCACCCTTTTCAAAATCTTTCTTTGCCTTCTCAAGTACCACTTCTTCAGAACCTGCATATTCTATAAATTTCTCAGCTAATCGGCGCTCTGGCAGCGGCAGCAGATTTACCGGATTCCCATCATAAAAACCAAGTGCCCTCTGGACAGCACCACGGGCATTAAAAGAATAATTGCCATAATGCGGGCGGGTATACCATGTTTTACTAATCACTTCCGGAATCTTTAATTTATTTCCTATTTCATTTAATTTATTTCCTATTTCATTTAATTTATATCCCTGATTGGCAAGTAGTAATGCCTGATCACTGGTATATTTATATGCTGCTGCATTGTCTAATAAAAATTTTTGCAAATTATCAGGGCGTTTTTCCATTTTAAAATGTGGTACACCATGCCCCTGAAAAATTGCTTCTACCTCCTCACCAAATTCCAGATACAAATGATAAAACAATCCGCCCCAGAAATTGGCATCTCTTACTCTTGCCCCACGCATAGTATAAGTATTGTGAATAGTACCCATAGCATTGTCGCCCAAATACAATACTTTGTGTGTATTACTATAAACACACATATGTGATCTTGTTTCTGTATTAGGAGATGGAATAAACGTTAGTCTGACACCGTCTATCTCAAAAGTCTCTTCCCTCTCAATATACCAGTTTGGAAGCAGCATGGATATATGCCCGCGGATACCCAGCAGCGTCATGTTTAAACCAGTAGATACGGATCCTTTCTCATCATGAGGCAAAAACATTCCACCCTGATATTGCACGCGCCGGCTCATCGCAATGCCTGCATACAAATTGTCATCTATTAAAGACTGCTCATAATCAGCCGGTGCAATAATCGGCACTTTTCCTTCTTCTAATGTGCCAACCTGTTCTGCCGAAATAAATGCCTCCACACCTCCATAATGATCTAAGTGGGAATGGGAATAAATAACTGCAACCACATGATCACGAATATTTTCTCCAATTGCTTTCTCTGCAAGCTGTAATGCAGCTTTGGCATTTTCCACAAAGTTACCACAGTCCTCAATAATCCATCCGTGCTCTGTACGAATAAATCCAATCATGGCAACTTCCACTCCAGTTACCACATAATAGCCTTCTGCCATTTTTAATACACCTGCAAATTCATTGTCTTTCTTAATCTGCCACAGGTAAGGATTCACTGTATCAGGAAAATCACCACTATGGGGAACCGGATACTTTTTTGAATCATAGATGACATTTCCTTGTTCATCTAAAATATCTTCTTCTCCTAACTGTAGGATTAAATGTGCCTTTGCATCCTCCACATCTTCTAACTCTATGCGCAATGCTTCCTGATTACGCTCTTTTAATAATGTTCTGTTATACTGTTTTGTATATTCTGTAGCTTCTTTTCTACAAGCATTTAATTCATATCCCATACTACACACTCCTTTTCTCTAAACTTGTGTTCAAAACTATTGTATTGAAAAAACTTTCTTTTCTATGTTTCTCTCTTTATGACCAGACAGTCAAAAACAACATTCTATCCATCTTTTATTCTGCTAAGATTTCATCTACATAGGCAGAATCTAATAATTCATCTATATTAATTTCTCCAGCAAGCATTTGATTTTCTTTGGCAAATTCGTATTGAGACTGCACACTTTTTCTATATTCATCAGAGAGTGCAGGGTTAAAATAGGAAAAAGAGGTATCATAAGAATACAATTGTTTTAATAGTTCTTCGGGACTGCTGTCGGTTGCTAACAACCCATACACATCATCTGGATTTTCTGCCGCATATTCACTGGCACGTTTTAATGCACGAATAATTGCCTTTGCAGATTCCGGATCTGATTCTAAAAATGCTGTACGCCCTGTTAATGTAAGACCGCTTGTTTCTTCTAAATCTTCTGTCGTATTGGTAAGAATACTTCCAATTCCTTGTGACTGCAGCAATAATGCCTGTGAATATGCACCAAAAAAAGCATCTGCTTCACCGGAAATCAATATGGAATTGGCATCTGCCAGCGCATTAATTTGCTCTACCTTAGAGGAATCAATATCATTTTTCTTGCATATATCAATAAAATACCGATAAAGAATTGTTCCTGGAATTACAATTGCCTTTTTACCCTCTAAATCCTTGATCGAACTGATTCCGCTTTTTTTGGTTACAAACAATGCATAATGATTCTGCTGTGTAGTGGCTGCAATAATCTTAAGGTCTACACCATTACTCTTAGCTGTCATAGCCGGAAGCTCATTGTAAAAAGCATACTCAATCTCACCAGCTGCAAATGCCTCATTAATTGCAGGTCCTGCCTGGGCAAAACCTACAAATTCAGCCTGATATCCCGCTTTTTCCAGTTCTTCATCTATGTATCCTAATCTCTGTGCCAGCAAAGCATTCTCACTTAACATACCACTCTGTGCCGGGCAAGCAATCTTAATTGTTTTTAAGTTCCCATCTGTACTTTTATCACCATTTCCTGTGTCTGTAATTGAATCTGCATTACCTGAACTGCAACCGGTAATTATCATTGCCAATATGAAAAACAATGCTGCTAATTTTCCTTTCTTTAACCATAATCTCAACTTCATAATGATTTCCTCCTCTAATTTCTTTATTATCAAATATCTTATTTTGCTTTCTCTTTTAATTTTTCCCAAGGTGTCATTGCTGCAAAAATCAGGGAAATTATTTTATCCATCAAAATTCCCATTAAGCCGATGACAATCATACATACAATTACCTTATCCGACCGCATCAGACTTCTGGCATCATTCATGCGATATCCAATTCCTGACGAGGATGCAATCAATTCAGATGCCACCAATGCCATCCATGAAACACCAAGTCCTAATTTTATTCCAACAAGAATCTGTGGCAATGCATGCGGCAGATAGACCTTTACAAATGTTTTCCACTTATTTAACTTATAGAGCTTTGCAACCTCTATATAACTTACCGGTGTACTTGAAATACCACTTAAGGTATTCACTAGTACAGGGAAAGTTGCAGCAATTACAATAATGACAACTTTTGAATTTTCACCAATACCTACCCAAAGAATAATTAATGGAATCCACGCAATCACTGGTATCTGCCGTATTGTTGTAATGGCGGGCAGCAATAATGCTTCCGCTGTTTTGCTCATTCCCATAATGGCTCCTAATATGACACCAATACAGGCGGAAGTAAAAAAACCTTTTAATACTCTCTGGATACTAACCCGCAAATCTCCCTGCAGTTGTCCTGATAAAATCATTTCCTTACATGTCGCAATTACTGTCTGTATTTTTGGCAACAGGCTGTTTGGGACATCAGAATAAGTGGTATACAAAAACCAAGCTGACAAAATAACAATTGGAACAATCAGTCCAATGCCTATTCGTTTCCATATTTTCATGCTAATCCTCCTTGCATCTGTGCTATGTGATGATTATATGTTCTTCACATATGGATTTTCAATGAGGATTTTAGAAAACGTTTTCAGTTTTTATGGATTTAGGCCTGTTTTTTCATCTTTTTTATGGAAAATATCTCTTTTTTGTTTCTTTTCTGCCTTTTTTGAGAAAACGTTGTCAGTATAATATAACAAATGTTTTGGTGATTTTTATCCTATACTAATTGACTCTTTTTCTGTTTTTTATTTCGCTTACCCCTGCTTTTGTCAAAAAAAATAAGGCCTTCAACAGACCATAAGATTTGTCGTTTTGAGCAGATACGCTCCATTTTAAATTTCTTGCTGCCTGATTTCGCACACAGTTTAACTCTATTGCAATGTGCCGGATTTTGTCTCTGTGTTCTTTAAAGGAACATTTATAGTTTGGATTATTTAAACCCCTGAAAACAATGGCAGAAGATACACTTACTTTTTCCCTTATTCTACGGTATAATAACCATGAAATAAACCATATTGAATCAATAGGAAATATCTAAAAAGGACGGAATAATCATGGAAGATGAAACGATAGAAATTACTTATGAACAATTAAATCAATTCAACCTGATATCATGATAATGATTATAATTAAAACAACATGCTCTAAATTTCTGATAGTACCTATTTCTAAGCCTCAATGCAGCCTGCTGCGCTGAGGCTTGGGAACAGATACTATCGAAATTTGATTTGCATCAATCATATTGTTTTTTAAAGTAATCTATATTATGAAACTATCACTCTTACTTCAGTGCCGCAATATATCCTGCTGCTGTTGTAGCCGCATTTGCACCATCTGATACTGCTGTGATAACCTGGCGCAGCTGTTTTGTTCTCACATCACCAGCTGCAAAAAATCCTTTCGCTGATGTTTCTCCTGTTTCATCTGCCCTGACATAACCATTTGCATCTACCACAACCACATCTTTTAACACTTCTGTTTGTGGTATCATGCCCACAGCACAGAATATTCCATCTAAAAAAATTGTACGTCCAGTGTTCAATATAATAGATGTTACTTTCTTATCTCCCTCTATGTCTGTAACTTGCGCTTCTGTGATAATTTCTACATTTTTTAATTGTCTTAGTTTCTCCAGTGTTTTTACAGAACCTCTGAACTGCTCTCTTCTGTGTATCAGATATACTTTCTGGCACAGTTCTGACAAATACAGTGCATCATCTAGTGCAGTATCCCCTCCGCCGATAACTGCTGTTACTTTTCCTTTATAAAAAGCTCCATCACATACAGCACAATAGGAAACACCTTTTCCTAAAAGTTCTTCTTCGCCTTTTGCACCAAGCTTTCTGTGTACAGCACCGGCAGCATAAATTACTGTTTTTGACTCAATACATTCCCCATTTGAAAAATAAGTTTTCCATCTGGTTTCTGTCTGCTCAAATCTTTTCGCTTCTCCTTCATAGAAGTTTACATCCAGTTTTTCTGCATGCTCTCTAAATGATTCTCCTAGGTCATATCCACTAATGCTCATCATGCCAAGATAGTTGTCCACCTGATTGCTTTCCGCTATCTGCCCTATTCCTAAATAATGTTTCTCTGCAACTAATACATTCAGGCTCGCTCTTTTTCCATAGATAGCTGCACTTAATCCTGCTGGTCCGCTTCCTATAATTAAAATATCTAACATATTTTTCTTATCCCCTTTCTTTTCACATTACAGGCATACCTGCTTTATCTCTGTCCGTATCACTTAGAAACTGCCATAAATTCAAATAGAATATACAAATATTTGTACATTTCCAAAGGCAGGTAGCGGAATGGGAATAACAAACCTGTATCAATTGATAATTAATTCTTCCTTCTCCGCCTGGTTTCCTTCGATATGAAAAGAATGTAATACAGGATTATCCTTTTCCATTAAAGATAAAATCAAGTAACTGGCACTGCTGTCATATGCTAATCTTTTGTCTTCTTCTGATGGTCTGGATGGTGTTTCCGGATGGGAATGCCAGTTTCCTAATGGTTGGTATCCATTTACACGCATATCTTTAATAGCTGCAAACTGCTCATTTTGGTCCAGGGAAAAATGCTCATTTGAATGGTCAATATTGGTTAAATAATACACCTTTTTGATTTCTTTCTCCTTACCATTTATTATACCTGCAATCAAACCACATGCCTCATTTGGCAGTTCAGACTTTGCATGTTTTATCATTTTTTGAAAATTATCTTTTGAAAGTTTTATCATATCGTGATACCAAACCTTTCCTCTCTGTTGTATCATTTTACAATTCATTGATGCCAAATTGCAACATGTACTCTGATAATAGTATTTCAAAGTATAGGAAATTTACTCTGAATATCCACATTTTTTCATCTGCTGCTTAAAAACCAAAAACAAAACTTTTGATACTTCCCCTTCTATCAACAGCACCTGTTCCCAAACCTTATCACACTACTCGCCGCATCTATGTATCAGTTTCTTATTTTATGATATACTAGAGCGTGTTTAAAAATTGCTTGTAACAAGCAATTTTCGGACACACTCTAGATTCTATCACACTCAGCCTGTTCATAATCAATTAACTCTGTAATGGTTGGATGTTCACCACAAACACTACAATCTGCTACATGATCTGGCAGCCTAATTTTACGAAACTCCATTGTAACAGCATCATAAGTTAATAAATAGCCAGTCAGCAAATTTCCAACTCCTAAAATATATTTTATTGCCTCCATTGCCTGAAGGCTTCCGATAATACCTCCCATAGCACCGATTACCCCTGCCTGCTTACAGGTTGGCACTGCATCCTTTGGCGGTGGATTCTTGAATACACATCTGTAACATGGACCTTCTCCCGGAACATAAGTCATAAGCTGTCCTTCGAAACGGATAATTCCTGCATGTGAAAACGGTTTCTTTGCCATAACACAGGCATCGTTGATTAAAAATTTTGTAGGAAAATTGTCTGTCCCATCAATGATAAAATCATAATCCGCAATCAAATCCATAATATTCTTAGCAGTAACAAAAGTATGATATGTGTTCACTGTTACATCAGGATTCATTTTATTCATTGTTTCTTTTGCAGACTGCACTTTTGCTTTTCCCAAATCTTCTGTTGTATGGATAATCTGCCTTTGCAAATTGGATAACTCTACCTCATCTGCATCTGCAATTCCAATGGTTCCAACACCTGCTGCTGTCAGATACATGACTGCCGGTGTACCAAGTCCTCCTGCTCCAATAATTAAGACTTTAGAATTTAATAATTTTTTCTGTCCTTTTGCCCCAACTTCTTTTAAAATAATATGTCTGGAGTATCTTTCTAACTGTTCGTTAGTAAATTCCACCATTGTCCACCTCCCATAAAATACAAAAATTCGATATTCGTCCCCTTTACATAAAAAAGTGAAGGAGACGATGACACATCCGCTGAAATAATACATCAAGCTCCGCAATACACTTTTCGGATTTATCCATCCAATCGATTTTTGATTAGTAATGCTGTTGCTTTCTACTTGCATCATATCATCACGACAAGTCTGCAATAGAGAGCAGTAATTTTTTCTGACTGTCTGTTCATATTAAGCTCCTTTTCGACAGTCGGATATGATTTTTACAGTGATGCTATTTTATCATATCTGCCCCATTACTTCAACGCTTTAAAACACAAACTTAAAATATATTGATAGTTCTTTACTCAGTATTTGATGGATTTTGCCTACTATATTACTCTGTCTGTTTTGTAAAGGGCGGACAATATTCTGTTTCCAAACAGTATCCTATTTCCCTTGCACAGCGTATGTTAAATGTTGTGCTGGGGGATGTCTGTGAAAATTTCTCCCGCAGATTTCGTATATGGCAGCCTACCGCATTATTTTCCCTGCCGAAAGGCTCTTCTCCCCATACCTTTTGATATATCTGCTCATAGGTAAGAACACATCCATTGTTATATACGAGCAGACAGAAAAGAGCATACTCTTTGGTTGTCAGATATATCTCCTGCCCGTCATGGTAAATCTTTCTCTGTTCCGGATAGAGCGTCAGTCTGGGAAAAGAGATTACCTGTTCTTCATTTAGGCTTATGTTCTCAAAATTGGGATAATGCTTTAAAACTGGCATGACTTCATTAAATGCAACAGCGTCTTCGTCTTGAAACTCAACTATCAATATACGTCTGATACAATCATCCCCTTGTCATTTTTTCTTTCATATTTAAAGGCAAAACAAAAGGACAGGTATTTTACATGCCCATCCTCTTGCCATAACCTAATATTACTGCATTATTTTACTTTCTTCGTTGCCCATTTTTTCACGCTCTTATAAGACATATCCGTCAAATCTTTTCCTTTTACCACCTTCGCACCTTTGGCAGCGGCTTTCACCCCTTTCATACTTCCTGAGATTCCACTCCCGCCACTGGTACAGAACGGAACAATCGTTTTTCCTTTCAGATTATAAGACTCCAAAAATGTGCGGATAATCATCGGCTCTTTGTTCCACCAAATCGGATAACCTACAAAAATAACATCATATTTACGTATATTTTTTACTTTTCCTTTGATTTCCGGTCTCACACTGTCATTCTGCTGCTCCACATTCGCCCTGCAGTTATCATTACTGTAATCCAAATCTGCAGAGGTATAAGGTTTAGCCGCTTTAATTTGATAGAGTTTTCCTTTGGTTGCTTTTTTAATCTTCTTTGCCGCACTTTTCGTTGTTCCTGTGCCTGAAAAATATACAACTAACACTTTCTTTGATTCCTTTTTCTGCTTACTGGCAGCATTTACATTAACTGTTGGAAGTATCAGCCCTGCAATTAAAGCAAATACCAGCAACAAATTCATCCAAAATACTCTTTTCTTATTCTTCATGATTTTTTCCTCCTAATCTTTCATAAATTATTTTCACATCATAGTTATTGCATACCAAGCCCGGCAAGCCAGCTTACCACGTCTGATTTTGGCGAACTGCCGGAAAACCGTCTCCCCGAAAGCCAAACTGCCTGACTGGTATCAGCAGCCTGTAAATTTGTGGCACTCGTTCCTATCCCACTGCTTGCGGAAGTACAGAATGGTATCACTGTTTTTCCTGACAGATTATAATGTCCAATAAATGTATACATAATCTTTGGTGGTGTTAGTATATAACTGTGGACACGAAAAGTTGAACACCTTATAATAATTATCAGAAAGAAAAGGAGCTGTTCAACATGGCAAAAAACCAGAAGAAGTATACACCCGAATTTAAACAACAGATTGTAGATCTGTACCATACCGGGAATTATTCTTTCCCACAGTTATCAAGCGAATATGGCGTAGCAAAATCAACTATCTCAGGATGGGTAAAGACACTAACCCCAATACAGGTTTCTGATACAGAAACCATTTCATTAAAAGAGTACAAAGCTCTTCAAAAGAAGATGCGGAATTAGAGATTGAGAATGAAATATTAAAAAAAGCTACTGCCATATCCGCCAAAGAACGATAACGGAATACATGTCTTTTATCTAGAAACATCTGCATTTATACACAGTCAGGCAGATGTGTAAAGCCTTGAAATTCCCAAGAAGTACCTATTACAGGGCTTTATTAAGTGAACCTTCCAATAAGAAAAAGGAGTATGAAGCATTTAGCGAAAAAGTGATGGAATATTATCTTGACAGCCAGAAGAGGTACGGAGCCGTTAAGCTCTGCAGGATTCTAAATGACAATGGAATCCCATGCAGTGTTAAGCGGGTTCAAAGGCACATGAAACGTTTAAGGATACATTCTGTAGTTGTTCGGAAATATAAATACTGGACAAACCGGGGCAGGTTACCTGAGGATAAGGAGAATATACTGAAACGTGATTTTACAACCAAAACCATTAATGAAAAATGGGTGACAGACATTACCTATATTCATGTTTTAAACGAAGGCTGGACATATCCTGCATCAGTAATGGATCTTCATGACCGTAAAATTATTGGATGGTCATATGGTAAAAATATAACTGCTGAACTGGCACTGCAGGCTGTAAAAAACGCAGTCCTGAATGTAAAAGATACAGAAGGGATCCTCCTTCACAGTGATCTGGGAAGCCAGTATACAAGCCAGTTATTTGAGGATTATATAGCAGAACATAAAATGAAACACTCTTTCAGCAGAAAAAGAAATCCTTATAATAATGCCTGTATAGAATCCTTTCATTCCGTGATGAAAAAAGAAGAGATATACCTCCATGAATACCAAGACTTTGAAGAGGCAAAAACAGCCATCTTTGAGTATATAAAATCCTGGTACAACCGAAAAAGGATTCATAGTGCACTTGGATATAAGACACCCCAACAGGTTGAGGACGAAGCTGTTCAGGCTGCATAAAAATTGTTCGGCTTTTTGTGTCCAAGGTATTGACATAAGTTCACCCTTTCCCTGTTTCAGTTTCCCTTCATCTGATAATTTACTGAATCCATTTTCAATCCTGCCAATTATATCCACAGGAATACCCAACTGATGATGTCCGGGCAAAATCCGGTTTATGCTTAGATTCTGTATTTTCCTTACGACCGCCAGAATAACTGCGGGTCTGTGGCGGCAAGCTCCACCGTTGTGCTGGACACGTCAAATTCCTGAACCCTTTCTTCCATCCCATATTTTTTGAAATACACCTTTACCTTTTCTATTGCCATATCTTTCTCCTATACCCTCTGCCACAGCAGCATATTATCCTGAAACGTGGCCGCCAGCTTCCCAATGTCTTTCAGCCATGAAAGGTAGGAACGCACTGTACTGCCAACCAGTACATACTGCTCAAAATTCATGGAAAGCTCGTAACCTTTGAACACTTCCTGTAGAATCTTTTCAAAATACAGAGGCTCCTCACAGATGGACAGAATCCTGTCTGCCACCTCATGCACCTTATCCCTGTTGTAACAAACCAGTTCCTTGATATCGGCAGATGCCTCTGCGTGGGCGGGAACGAACATAGCCGCATCCATTACTTCCACCATATTCAGCGTTTCCAGATAGGCTCCCACATCATAAATAAATGATACTGCATACTTCTCCAAGGTTTCCCTGCTGCTGATACAGTCCGCAAGGAATACCACCCCGTCCGGCATACGGAACCCTACCATATCAAAGAAATGCCCCGGCAAAGGTATCACCTCAATCTCCTTCGGGAAACTTGCATCTGAAAAATCCATCACATTACTGTCCTGCGCCATCAGGAACTTATGCCGCAAATCCTTACACGGATAACCGCCGTAAAGAAAGGACGGCTCTAAGACCGGGTATTTTGTGAAAGCCGCCTCTATGCCGCCAGAATAAATCTTACATCCCGTCTGCCCTTGCAGGTAACGGTTCCCGCCGATATGGTCTGCATTGGAATG